>NZ_MDZB01000102.1 GCF_001816145.1 Hymenobacter lapidarius
CTAAAGGGCGAGGGACAGACCAACATCGTCGAAGCCATTAATTGCTCCTTGCGCCAGCGCTGTGGCGTGCTCGTGCGTAAGTCCTGCTCCTTCAGCAAATCATTGGCCATGCATACGGCCCGAATTAAAATAGTTATCGATAATTATAATCGAAATATCATCTTATATTAGACCACCGCCAAAATTTGCCGTGATTGAGTACCAAGTTTTAGATAGTTTTCTCATAAAAAGTAAATTTACACGATGTCCTTCCGCCTAGACCGCACCGCCCACCACGCCGGCACCCACGAGCAGGCGGCCCAGTACCACGCCACCCACCAGCCCGCCACACCCGCCGAGCGCCTGCTAGCCGCCGCCTACCTCAACAGTGTGGCTTATGGCTACGACTTAAAGAATCCGCCCCGGCTCGACCGAACGGCCTTTGCCACGCGCCGGCACGCCCACCGCAATGGGTAATCTGTTCAACCCCGATTTTCAGGATTTTCTGCGCGCCCTGTGGCTGCACGAAGTGCGCTACGTGCTGGTGGGTGGCTATTCGGTGATTATGCACGGCTACAGCCGCACCACCGGTGACCTGGATTTGTGGGTAGAGAAATCAACTGAAAACTACGAGCAGTTAGTCAGGGCTTTTAACCATTTTGGAATGCCCGTTTTTGATATGACGGCGCACAATTTTCTGCACAACCCGGCGATGGACGTGTTCACATTTGGTCGTCCGCCCGTGGCCATCGACATTATCACACAGCTTAAAGGATTGGAATTTGCCGAAGCCTACGTGGCTGCCACGGACATTGAACAGGACGGAACAACCGTACGGCTCATTCAGTACCAACACCTGCTGCAAGCCAAGCGCGCCGCCGGACGCCCACGCGACCAAAATGACTTAGAGAACTTGATTCGATAGTGAAAGCAGAAGCGGCGAATGAACCCTCAGTCGCCGCTTTTTTTATGGGCTTATGGAGGAGGCAAAGGCACGGTGCCGGTAGGGTAAAAGCCCGGGTTCGACGCGTGAGGAATGGCATCTGACGAAGACCGAAATCCATGGGTGGCTGGGGCTAGTAAGTTTAATCATTCAACAACCCCAAACGCCTGCTGCCGTGTCTAAGCTCTACATCTTTTCCACCGTTTTTCTATTCTGGGTAGCGGTCTATGGCTCCATGCTGCACGTGCATTTGGCTGCTCCTTCGGTGCGCTCTATCAAGGTCCCCACCTTCCGGTC
This sequence comes from Hymenobacter lapidarius, assembly GCF_001816145.1. Taxonomy (GTDB): domain Bacteria; phylum Bacteroidota; class Bacteroidia; order Cytophagales; family Hymenobacteraceae; genus Hymenobacter; species Hymenobacter lapidarius. The sequence goes on from NZ_MDZB01000102.1 coordinate 1,220, forward strand.
TATTCTGGTTCGCTCCACGTCCATTGTGCAAGTCAACAAGCCCTGCATTGCCACCAATTTCAACTAGTTACGGTCCGGCTGCTATAACCGGGTCAATTATTCGATACGCTTCGACGATAGGGATTTAAAAATTATAATTAAACAAAAGAGCCGCATCCATTGGATGCGGCTCTTTTGCGTAGAAAGAAACCTGAAAGCCTAGAAATTTCGCTCCCCCGTCTCGCGCTTACCCAGCATTACCGAACCCACCATGGCGGCCAGCAGCAGGATGGAGGCCAGCTCAAATGGTAGTGCGTACTGCTGAAACAGCACCAGGCCCAGCTTGTCCACCATGCCAATCTGCGAGTCGAAGCTGGTGGCGTTGTAGCCTTCAGGCTGAATGTCACGCATGGCAGCCACCAATATCAGCAACAGCGAGCCGCCGGCAATGGCGGCTGCGAACTTGGCCAGGGCCGGCTTGTGTGGTTCGGTGTCCTCGTTCAGGTTCAGGAACATAATCACGAACAGGAACAGCACCATAATGGCGCCGGCATATACGATGATGTTTACGGCCGCCAGAAACTGCGCGTTCAGCAGCAGATAGTGGCCCGAGAGGGTAAAGAACGTGAGGATGAGGAACAGGACGCTGTGCACCGGGTTTTTGGCCAGTACCACGCCCAATGCACTCAGCAGGGCCACGAACGAAAGAAAGAGAAAGAGGGAAGACATTGATTGTCATGCTGAGCGCAGCGAAGCATCTTATCACACTTGCGCCGCGAGGGTTAAATATTCTGGCGAAGGCAGCGGTGATAAGATGCTTCCTTCGTCAGCATGACAAGTAGTTACGCTGATTGCGTGCGCAACTTGTCGGCTTGTTCGGCCGTGAGCTGAATACCGCGCTTCGAGCGGTTGTCCGGCGTTACGGGCTCCACCAGTCGGTCTTTGCCGTAAATGAACTCGTCGCGCTCGAAGCGGGGCGGGGCCATTTTGTCGGCTTGCAGGTACACGGCGGCTTTGGGGCAAGCTTCCTCGCACAGGCCGCAGAAGATGCAGCGCAACATGTTGATTTCGTAGCTTACGGCGTACTTCTCCTCGCGATAGAGGCTTTCTTCGCCTTTTTTGCGCTCGCCGGCTACCATGGTAATGGCTTCAGCGGGGCAGGCCACGGCGCACAGGCCACAGGCTGTACAACGCTCCCGGCCCTTTTCGTCGCGCTTGAGCACGTGCAAGCCCCGGAAAACAGGGGAGAAGGGACGAGTCTCTTCGGGGTAGCGAATGGTGACCTGCTTTTTGGTCGCAGCCCGGAAAAAATGCTGCATCGTAATGCTCAGGCCTTGGAAAATAGCTGGCAGGTAGGCCCGCTCGGCTAAGGTCATGGGCTTCTTTTCGAGGACTTTAGCGCGTTTGCTTAGGGATTCCATAGAGTTTCTGTCATGCTGAGCCTGCGAGGTATCTTACCACGTTCGCGATGCCGGGGGTAACTATCTCTGACGAAAGTAGCCGTGGTAAGATGCTTTCTTCGTCAGCATGACATTTTTATTTAATTATGCCAAACGTAATCAGGCCGCCCGTCAGCAGGATGTTGAAGATGGCCAGGGGGATGAGGATGGTCCAGCCCAGGCGCATCAGCTGGTCGTAGCGGAAGCGCGGCAGCGTCCAGCGCACCCACATGAAGAAGAAGATGAAGCTGAAGATTTTGGCGAACAAGCCCACCAGTCCGAGGATGGTGATGATGTTGGAAGCCGTCACCAACTCCAGGCCTTGCGCCGACACCAGCCAGTTGCGCAGCTCAGCTTGGAACGGGAAGTTGAAGCCGCCAAAGTACAGCACGCTCATCACGGCCGAAGCCACAAACACGTTGATGTACTCCGCAAACAGGTACAAGCCCATTTTCATGGAGCTGTACTCGGTGTGGTAGCCGCCAATCAACTCAGTTTCGCACTCCGGCAGGTCGAAGGGCGTGCGATTGGTTTCAGCGAAAGCGCACACAATGAAGATGATGAAGCCCAGAGGCTGCTTCATCACGTTCCAGTTGAAAATATCCTGCCACACGAAAGGCGCGTCGGAAGCCTGCTGGAAGGTGATTTCGCGCAGCGACAGCGAGCCCGACATCATCAGCACGGCAATCAGGGCGAGGCCCATGGCAATTTCGTAACTGATGTTTTGCGAAGCGGCACGGATGGCGCCGAGCAGCGAAAACTTGTTATTCGAAGCCCAGCCGCCAATCATGATGCCGTACACGCCCAGCGACACCATCCCGAACACGTAAAGCATGCCCACGTTGATTTCAATGCCCTGCAAGTGAATGGCGGTTTCGCCAAACTGCAGCACGTTGCCAAACGGAATCACCGCCGACGACATCAAAGCCGTAATCATCGCCAAGCACGGCCCGAATACGAACAGCGCCCGGTTGGCCCCGGCGGGGAAGAATTCTTCCTTCGTGAAGAGCTTCACGGCATCAGCCAGCGGCTGGAGCAGGCCAAAAGGCCCGGCGCGGTCCGGCCCAACCCGGTCCTGCAGAAACGCGGCAATGACGCGCTCCGCATAAGTAGAGTATGTGGCAATCAGCAACGAGACGCCGAAAACAACTAAAACGACGACGCCTTGCCAGGCTAAGGGTGGGAAATCCATAGAGGAATTGTCATGCTGAGCTTGCGAAGCAACTTATAAGGTTCGCGTTGCTCGGGTATGTATATTTTCTGCGAAGGTAGCCGCGATATGACGCTTCCTTCGGAACGCCAGATGAAGCACGACAGACGATTTAGTTATTCAGGCCGCCCAGCCGCAGTGGCGGGTTACGTTCCAGTTCGCGGGTGGTGCTTTCCGGCAGGTCCAGAATCACTTGCGGGTTCACCACCGGCAGCTCGTAGTGGTTTTGGGCAATAACCGAGGCGCGGTTGATGTGCGCTGGTCCTTCCAGCGTCCAGTCCGACGTTTCCTTTTTGTCGAAGCGGCAGGTGTTACAAATCCACTCCTTCACTTCGCCGTACTCGTCCTTACGGGCCGTCACGCGGAGCACGTCCTTGCCTTTGTACCACAGCGTGACGTGGCCGTTACACTTATCAGTTTCGCAGTCGCGGTGGGCATTCACGGGTTTCGTGAACCACACACGCTGCTTAAAGCGGAAGGTCTTGTCGGTCAGCGCGCCCACCGGGCACACATCGATGACGTTGCCGCTGAAATCGTTGTCGATAATGTTCTCAATGTAAGTGCCAATCTCCGAGGCATCGCCGCGGCCTAGCACGCCGTGTACACGCTCGGGGGTTAGCTGGTCGGCCACGTACACGCAGCGGTAGCACAGGATGCAGCGCGTCATGTGCAGTTGAATGAGCGGGCCGATGTCGATTTTCTCGAACGTGCGGCGCTCTTCCTCGTAGCGGGTGGTGCTCAGGCCGTGCTCGAAGGCGAAGTCCTGCAGGCTACACTCACCAGCCTGGTCGCACACCGGGCAGTCGAGCGGGTGGTTGATGAGCAGCATCTCCACGATGCCCTTGCGCACGTCCATTACCTGCTCGTTGATGGTGTTTTCCACCACCATGCCGTCCTGTACCGTCGTGATGCACGAGGCCACCAGCTTGGGCATGGGCCGCGGGTCTTTGGCCGAGCCGGCCGATACCTTCACCAAGCAGGCGCGGCATTTGCCGCCCGAGCCCTTCAGCGGGGTGTAGTAGCACATGGCGGGCGGCACGATGCCCCCGCCAATCTGGCGGGCTGCATTCAGGATAGTGGTGCCGTCCGGAACCTCTATCTCAATGCCGTCGAAGGTTATTTTAGCCATTGGTTTATCTTATTACAATTTCGTTAGAGCGTCATGCTTCGCTTTGCTCTGCATGACGTTCTTTTTAATTGGGCTGTTGACAGGCAGGCATTACGCCAATACTGCCGCGCCGCGATATACCGCGCCGGGCACCGTGGCTTCTTTGGGATTGGTCACGTGCCACTCAAATTCGTGGCGGAAGTGGCGCACGGCAGCGGCTACCGGCCACGCCGCAGCTTCGCCCAGTGGGCAGATGGTGTTGCCTTCAATCTGCTTGGCCACGCTCACAATCAGGTCGATGTCGTGCATCGAGCCGTGGCCGTGCTCCAAGCGGTGCAGCACTTTTTCCAGCCATCCTGTCCCCTCGCGGCAGGGCGAGCACTGCCCGCACGACTCGTGGTGATAGAAGCGCGAGAAGTTCCAGGTGTTCTTTACGATGCACGTCGTCTCGTCCATCGCAATGAAGCCACCGGAACCCAGCATGGTGCCCGTGATGAAGCCGCCGTCGCTCAGCGACTCGTAGGACATCAGGCGGTTTTCGCCAGCCGCCGTTTTCAGGATGAGCTCCTTGGGCAGAATCGGCACGGATGAGCCGCCGGCCACTACAGCCTTCAGCTCGCGGCCTTTCCAGATGCCGCCGCAGTACTCATCGGAATAGATGAATTCTTCCACCGGCAGGCCCAGCTCGATTTCGTAGATGCCGGGCTTATTGAGGTGGCCGCAGGCCGAAATAAGCTTGGTCCCCGTGCTTTTGCCGATGCCGATTTTGGCGTACTCGTCGCCGCCTTCGTTCACAATAATTGGCACGGCCGCAATGGTTTCCACGTTATTCACCACCGTGGGGCGGGCGTATAGCCCCTGCACGGCCGGGAACGGCGGCTTGTTGCGCGGGTTGCCGCGCTTGCCTTCCAACGATTCCAGCAAGGCCGTTTCTTCGCCGCAGATGTAAGCGCCGGCCCCGGGGTGCACGTGCAAATCCAAGGAGTAACCCGAACCGAGGATGTTCTCGCCCAGAAAACCAGCGGCGTAGGCTTCGGCAATGGCCTTTTCCAGAATGCGCAGCACGTACAATAGCTCGCCGCGGATGTAGATGTAGCTGGTGCGTGCGCCGAGGGCGTAGCTGCCCGTAATCATGCCCTCAATGAGCAGGTGGGGCAGTTTCGTCATCAACTGCCGGTCCTTGAAGGTGCCGGGCTCCGATTCGTCGGCGTTGCAGACGAGGTAGCGCGGCACGCCCTCCGGCTTGGCCAGGAAGCCCCACTTCATGCCGGCCGGGAAGCCCGCGCCGCCACGTCCGCGCAGGCCCGACTTCTTCACTTCTTCCGTCACCTCATCGGGCGTCATGGTTTTGAGCGCCTTCTCCACGGAGCGGTAGCCGCCGTGCTTGCGGTAGACCTCGAAGGTATTGATGCCTTCGACGTTGATATGTTCGGTTAATAGCTTGCGGCCCATAATGGTAAGCGTTGTGCTGTTGGCCAGCCGTTAGTTGTTTTTGAGGGAGTTGGGCAATTCGTTTTCTTCCCACGACAGGATGGGGCGATGAATCTGCTCGCGTAACTCGTTGAGCATGGCGTCCACCGCTTCGGGCGTGTCGAGCTGCTCGTAATACTGCTCGCGCACCTGCACCACGGGCGCAAAGCCGCAGGCAGCCAGGCACTCCACTTCCTTAAGCGTGAATAACCCGTCGGGCGAGGTTTCGCCCACCTTGGCCCCGGTGATGCGCTCCAGGTGTTCGGTCAGCTCGTCGGAGCCGCGCAGCATGCAGGGGCCCGTGCGGCAGATTTCCAGCACGTGCTTGCCCACCAGCTTGAGGTTGTACATGGTGTAGAACGACGACACCTCGTATACTTCAATGGGCTTGATGTTCAGTGTTTCAGCCACCAAATCCTGCACCTCGGGGCTCACCCAGCCGCCAAATTCGGCTTGCGCGATGTGCAGAATCGGCAGCAGGGCCGACTTGCTCCGGTCTTCCGGATAGTGCGTGAGCAGGCGCTTGATTTCCGCTTGGGCGGCGGCAGAAAATTGCGGTTTAGCGGGCGCGGTGGTCGGCTCCATAATCAATAGCAAAAACTAAGCGTCCAGCTCGCCAGCGATGACGTTCATGGACGAGAGGATAACAATGGCGTCGGAGAGGGTGGTCCCCACGGCCATTTCAGGGTACGCCTGGTAATAGATGAAGCACGGCCGGCGGAAGTGCAGGCGGTAGGGCGTGCGTCCACCGTCCGAAACCAAGTAGAAACCCAACTCGCCGTTGCCGCCTTCCACGGAGTGATAAACCTCGCCAACGGGCGCATCAATCTCGCCCATCACGATTTTGAAGTGGTAAATCAGGGCCTCCATGTTCTTGTACACTTCCGGCTTGGCCGGGAGGTAGTAGTGCGGGGCATCGGCGTGGTAGGGGCCTTCGGGCAGGTTGTCAAGCGCCTGATTGATGATGCGCAGGCTCTGCCAGATTTCCTCGTTGCGCACGATGAACCGGTCGTAGGTATCGCCGTTGGTACCCACCGGAATGTCGAACTCGAAGTCTTCGTAGCTGGAATAAGGATTCATCACCCGCACGTCGTAGTCGACGCCGGCAGCCCGCAGGTTGGGACCGGTGAAGCCATAGTTTAACGCTTTTTCAGCCGAAATCGGGCCCACGTTCACCACGCGGTCCATGAAAATGCGGTTGCGGTTGAACATTGATTCGAACTCCTTCATCACCACGGGGAAGCTTTTCAGCCAGGCGCGTAGCTTGGCGATGGCTGCCGGCGAAAGGTCGCGCTCCATGCCGCCCACGCGGCCCATGTTGGTGGTGAGGCGGGCGCCGCACACCTCCTCGTAAATTTCGTACACCTTCTCGCGCTCCTGAAACAAGTACAGGAAGCCGGTGAAGGCGCCCGTGTCCACACCCAGGATGGAATTGCAGATGAGGTGGTCGGTAATGCGAGCCAACTCCATCATAATCACGCGGATGTACTGCGCGCGTTTGGGCACGGTCACACCGAGCAGCTTCTCCACCGTCATGTGCCAGCCCAGGTTGTTGATGGGCGACGAACAGTAGTTCATCCGGTCGGTAAGGGTCGTGATTTGGTAGAACGGCCGGCGCTCAGCAATCTTCTCAAATGCCCGATGGATGTAGCCGATGGTGGGCACGCCGGACACAATCCGCTCGCCATCCATTTGCAGGATGTTCTGGAAAATGCCGTGCGTGGCCGGGTGCGTGGGGCCCAGGTTCAGCGTCGTCAGCTCCTGGCTGAAGTCGTTGAGCAGGGGCATGAGCTGGCCGTGGCGCTGGGCGGCGGCCTCTTCAGTGATTTTGCGGGTGCCTTCCAGCGTGTCGTTTACTGCCATTTTATTCTTGTCATCCTGAGCGCAGCGAAAGACCTTATCACGTCCGCGCCGCAGGTTGTTGCTATGGATTCTGGCGAAAGCAGCGGTGATAAGACGCTTCCTTCGTCAGCATGACAAATAGGGTTATCTTCCGAAAAACAGGTCTGTTTTGTCTTCGCGGGTGCCGTCTTCCAGCGGGTATTGCTTCCGCATGGGGTGGTAATCCATGTCCTCCACGTTGAGGATGCGAATGAGATTGGGGTGGCCGGTGAAGATGACGCCGTAGAAATCGTAGGCCTCGCGCTCCATCCAGTTGGCGGCGGCGTAGAGGTCGGTAAGGGTCGGCACCACCGGGTCGGCCACCGGAAAGAAGATTTTCAGACGTAGCCGGATGTTTTGCGTCAGGCTGTGCAGGTGGTAAATCATGCCCAACTCCCGGCCTTCGTTCTCCGGGTAGTTGATGCCGCACATCGTGGTCAGGAAGTTCAGCTTGATTTCCTGGTCCTGCTGCAGGCCGGCAATGATGCCGTGGATGCGCTCCCGCGTGGTAGTCACGGATAGCAGGCCGTATTGCTCCTCCAAGTCGGTGAAGGTGTCCTCGCCGAACAACTGGTGCAGCAAAGACAGCACCCGCGCATTCTGGACCTTAATCGGGTCTTCGGCAACAGCGACTTCGGGAGCGGCGGCAGATTCCTGAGGATTCATTCTTTAGCTATTAGCTGTAAGCTACTAGCTGTTAGCTTTCTCTTCGAGCCGAAAATCTGATTGCCCAAGAGAGCTAACAGCTAACAGCTAATGGCTAACAGCTAATTATTTGATGTTGTAAGATTCGAGCAAGGCCTGATACTCAGGCGCGTTGCGGCGGCGGAAGGATTCGTTGCGGGCCAGGTCCTGCACGCGCATCAGGCCATCAATCACCTGCTCGGGGCGGGGCGGGCAGCCGGGCACGTACACATCAACCGGGATGATGCGGTCAATGCCCTGCAGCACCGAATACGAGTCGAAAATGCCGCCTGAGCAGGCGCAGGCGCCCATGGCCAGCACCCAGCGGGGCTCGGCCATCTGCTCGTACACCTGCTTCACGATGGGAGCCATCTTCTTGGCGATGGTGCCCATCACCATGAGCAAGTCGGCTTGGCGGGGCGAGAAGCTGGGCCGCTCGGAGCCGAAACGCGAGATGTCGTAGTGCGAGCCCATGGTGGCCATGAACTCGATGCCGCAGCAGGAGGTAGCGAAAGGCAAGGGCCAGAGCGAGTTGGCGCGGGCCATGCCCACTACTTTCTCCAGCGAAGTGGCAAAGAAGCCGGCGCCTTCGACGCCATCGGGGGCTTCAACCGTTTTGATTTCCGGAACGCGGGTATCCATCATATAAAAGTCAGATTTGGAGGCCTATCGGCTCAGTAACCAACACCGGCCTGGCGGCAAAAGTTTGGCCGAATTACGCCTCGTTCCAGCGCAGAATGCCTTTTTTGATGATGTACAGAAAGCCCGCCAGCAGAAAGAACATGAATAGTATCATGGCAATGAAACCGTCGTTGCCCAAGGCCCGGAAATTCACGGCCCACGGATACATGAAAATAACCTCGACGTCGAACAATACGAACACGATGGCGGTGAGGAAGTACTTCACCGAAATGGGCGCACGGGCGTTGCCCACGGACTCGATGCCGCACTCAAAAGAGGCGTCCTTCACGGCACTCTTGCGCTTGGGACCCACGAGGTGGGAAACAATCATGGCAAAGGCCACGAATGCCAGCGCCAGCCCGAACTGAATGAGAATGGGCAGGTAATCGGCAGGCTGGTAACCGTTGACGGGCAGGGCTAGGTACATAGTGGTCAATTATATAGCAAACAGGCCTCACGGGCGCTGAAGGGCAAAGGTAGGGCCCACGGGTTTGGGGCGCAATGTTATAAATGGCGGGCGAGTTTGCCGGTTATCTTTGGATATTAAGCAGGAACTAATGGAGCAGGAAAAACCCACCGCAAAGCGCTATACCGTGGCCGAGTACATGGCCCTCGAAATGCGGAGTGACGTCAGGCACGAATTCTTTGAGGGCGAAGTATTTGCGATGGCAGGTGCTTCCATTCGGCACAATCTGCTGATTGGAAATTGCTTCTTGGCGTTGCGAATGGGCCTGCGAGGTTCGACTTGTCGCGTCTTTACCGAAAGTGTACAATTAGCCGTAGAGCAAGGCCGCTACTACAACTACCCTGACGTGGCGGTTACCTGCGCACCGGGTGATTTGTTGGCGGAGCGTACGATAGAATCGCCGGTTTTACTGATTGAAGTGCTCTCGAAATCAACTGCCAATCGCGACCGGAGCTGGAAATTCAATCAGTACAAGCAACTTCCTTCATTGCGTCATTACCTGCTGGTTTCGCAAACGACTTGCTTAGTGGAGTGGTACCGCCGCGAAGAGAGCGGCGTCTGGTCCTTCACGCCGCTGACGCTGTTTACCGACGAGCTATCCATTCCTGAACTGGGCATGACGTTGCGTTTGCAGGATGTCTACGAAGACACGGGTGTTACGCAGATGACAAATCATCCGGACCCGGAAGAATAAAAAAGGGCCCGCATCGAGTGATGTGGGCCCTTTTTTATTACAAACCTTTGTCGCGGTTCAAATCCTCGGCGGGCTCGGCCCCCAGGAACGGGTAGCGGTAGTCGGTGACGGGGACAAATGTTTCCTTGATGGCGCGGGGCGACACCCAGCGAATCAGGTTGAGCGACGAGCCGGCTTTGTCGTTGGTGCCGGAAGCGCGGGCACCACCGAAGGGCTGCTGGCCCACCACGGCGCCGGTGGGCTTGTCGTTGATGTAGAAGTTGCCGGCCGCGTTCTGCAGGCGCTTGCTGGCCAAGTCAATAGCGTACCTGTCTTGGGCAAACACCGCGCCGGTGAGGGCGTAGGGTGAGGTGCTGTCCACCAGGTCCAGCGCTTCCTCAAACTTGTCGGCGTCGTACACGTGCACCGTGAGCACGGGGCCGAACAACTCCTCGCACATGGTCACGTATTTCGGGTCTTTGGCCACGATAACCGTGGGTTCGATAAAGTAACCTTTCGACTTGTCGTAGCCGCCGCCGGTAATGATTTCGGCGTTCGGGTCGGCCTTGGCGGCGTCGATGTACTTGGCCAGCTTATCGAAAGACTTCTCGTCAATTACGGCGTTGATGAAGTTGCCGAAGTCCTCCACGTCGCCCATCTTGAACGAGGCGAGGTCTTCCTTCACGTAGCCGAGGATTTCATCGGCCGTGTTGGAGGGCAGGTACACGCGCGACGCGGCCGAGCATTTCTGGCCCTGGTACTCAAACGCGCCCCGGCTCATGCCCACGGCCACGGCTTTGGGGTGGGCCGAGTGGTGGGCCAGGATGAAGTCTTTGCCGCCGGTTTCGCCCACAATGCGCGGGTAGGACTTGTAGCCGGCAATATTCTGACCGATGGTCTGCCAGATGTTCTGGAACACGCCGGTAGAGCCGGTGAAGTGGATGCCGGCAAAGTCGCGGTGCGCGAAAATGACGTCGCCGGCTGTGGGGCCGTCCACGTACACAAGGTTAATCACGCCATCGGGCACACCGGCTTCCATAAACAGCTCCATCAGCACCTGGGCCGAGTAAATCTGCGTGTTGGCGGGCTTCCAGACAATGACGTTGCCCATCATGGCCGCCGAAGACGGCAGGTTGCCGGCAATGGACGTGAAGTTGAACGGCGTGAGGGCGAACACGAAGCCCTCCAATGGGCGGTGTTCCACGCGGTTCCACATGCCGGGCAGGCTCTCGGGCTGCTGCTTGTAGATTTCCTGCATGTAGTACACGTTGAAGCGGAAAAAGTCAATCAGCTCGCACGCAGCGTCAATTTCAGCCTGGAAGGCATTCTTGCTTTGGCCCAGCATGGTGGCCGCGTTGATGCGGGCGCGGTAAGGGCCGGCCAGCAGGTCGGCGGCTTTGAGGAACACGGCGGCGCGGTGCTCCCAAGGCAGCTCGGCCCAAGCCGTGCGGGCGGCCAGGGCGGCCTCAATAGCCAGCTTCACGTGGCTGGCGTCGCCGGCGTGGAATTGGCCGATGGTGCGCTGGTGGTCATGCGGCGGGCTGATGCGCTGGGTTTTGCCCGTGCGCACTTCTTTTCCACCGATGTACATCGGGATGTCCAGCTCCAGGTTGCGCAGGCTCTTGAGTTGCTGCTGCAGTTCCAGCTTCTCTTTCGAGCCGGGCGCGTAGCCTTTCACGGGTTCGTTAATCGGGATGGGGACGTTGAAAAAGGCGTTGGCCATGGGGTTCGGATTAGGTGGTGTGGGAGTTTTGGTGGGCAGGGGCAAAGGTAAAGCGAATCTTAAAGCAGCGGCAGCAGTTCCCGCACTTGGCGCACCAAATCGTCGCGGGAGCCGGTGTTGTGCAGCGTGGCGGCGAAGTGCGGGTAGTTGTCCATTGCCGTTTCGCTGGGGTGGTTGTCGTCGCGGGTGCCGTCGCCGCGCTGGCGCAGCGGGTCGCCTTCCACGCGCAGCATGAGGCCGCCGCGGGCCCGAATGGGGTCGGCTTCGTTGGGGTAGCGCACGTCGGGCACCAGCACAAAGGCATCGGGCGGCAGGCCGGCGAAGAAGGCATCGACCCACACCAGCGGCTCCCACACCCGCAACGCCTGACCCACTTGCTGGAGCATTTCGCCGCGCGTGCGGTTGAAGGTCGGCATCAGCTCGGCTTTGCCTTTTTGGGAATAGTAGGGAGCCACGTCCTCGCCGGTCAGGGCCGCACACACGGACTTAATGGAGTCGCCGAAAGAGCGAACCTGCCAGATGCGCTCGGGCTGCAGCTGTTGCAGCAGGCGGGCCACGGTGTCTTTGCCGCTGCCCCGGCGGCCCGAAAGGCCAATGAGGTGTACCATGGGATATAGGATTTCCGGCACGTCATGCTGAGCGGAGCCGAAGCATCTCTACCGCAATAGTAATTAGTCACTTGCGCGGTAGAGATGCTTCGGCTCCGCTCAGCATGACGGCCTTTTTATTCAATGTCATTTACAAAATAGCCTTCAGCTCACTCAGGCAGCTGATTTCGTGCGTTATCGTGTTGAAGTGCCGGCGCTTGTCGGGGTTGAAATACACTTGGTCGATGCCGGCGTTGCAGGCGCCCAGCACGTCGCATTCCAGGTTGTCGCCAATCATGAGGCTTTCGGCTTTGGTGGCGCCGGTGCGCTCCAGGGCGTGGGCAAACATGCGCGGGTCGGGCTTGAGGTGGCCGCTGTGCTCGGAGGTGATGATTTCCTCGAAGTAGTGCGTCAGGTTCGACGAAGCCAGTTTGATGGCCTGCACATCGTTGAAGCCGTTGGTTATCAGGTGCAGGCGGTAATTGGGCTTGAGGTAGTCCAGTACCTCGTGGGTGAAGGGGAATACCGCCGATTTCTGGGGCAGAATATCCGTGAACTCGGCCGAAATAGTGGCCGGAATCTCCGCTTCGGGCACGCCCAGCTTGGTCAGCGTCCGCACGAAACGAACTTCGCGCAACTGCCGCTGCGATATTTTATTGCTCTGGTACAGGCGCCACAGAGCGTGGTTGACGTCGCTGTAAACCCGCACAAATTCCTCAACCTGAAAGCTGCGGTAACGAGCAAAATCGTGCCGCTCAAACAGCAGGTGCAGGGTTTCGTTGGCGTTTTTCTCGAAGTCCCACAGCGTGTGGTCGAGGTCGAAGAAGAGGTGACGGTATTTCATTAAAATGTTAGTTGTCAGTTACTCGTTGTCAGTTGTTCGTTGTGGGCATTCTGCTTTTCAAATAAAACAAGCTGACAACCGATAACAAGTAACTGACAACTAAAATCACCCCACGCTGCCCGCCAGCGCCATGCTCAGGACACCGGCCAGCATGATGCCCTTGCACCAGGCACTGAGGTACTTGAAGTGGCGGCGGCGGTCGGCGCGGAACAGCAGGCGCGTGAGCTGGGCCATGGGCAGCAGCACCAGCAGCACCAGCCACGTGCCCAGCGGCCAGTGCCCGCTCGCAAACAACCGGCCCGTGGCGCCCAAGGTTAGCAGGGCCAGGCAGGCCAGGAAAAAGCCGGCCACCCACTTGGTGCGCGCCACGCCCAGCACCAGGGGCAGCGTGCGGCAGCCGTGCTGGGCGTCGCCGCGCATGTCCTCCACATCTTTCACAATTTCGCGCACCACCGTGAGCAGAAACGCCGCCAGCGCGTAGGGCCACACCACGCTGTTGCTGTCGTTGCGCTCCAGCTGCAGCTGCAGCTCCGGCAATAGCACCAGCGCCGCCGTGAGCGTGGCAATGCTGACGTTGCCCACCAGCGCCACCCGCTTGAACCGGGCCGAATAGCCCCACAGCAGCAAGGCCGTGCCCAGCGTGACGGCCCCCAGCACCGGGTGCAGCCACCCGGCCAGCAGCACCCCCACCGTGCTCAGCAGCAGGTGGGCCAGCATGGCCTTGCGCCGTCGCACTACCCGCCCAATCACCAGCCGGTCGGGCCGGTTGATAGCGTCAATCTTAACGTCGTAGTAGTCGTTGATGATGTAGCCGGCCGCCGCTACCAGCAAGGCCGCCACCACCAGAAGCCCAAAGCGGGGCCGGAGCAAGGCCTCCCGCACCGGCAGCTCGGGCAGCAGCAGGCCGGCCCGCACCAGCGCTAGGCACAGCAGCATGATGAGCAGGTTGGGCCAGCGTACCAGCGTGGGCAAGGCCGTGCCCAGGCCTTCCGCCGGGGGCGGGGGCAATGAGTTGGAGTGCTTGGACGGGAGGGAGGGCATGGAGCGGCAGCGAAGGGCAAAGGTCGGCGAAAGAGCGGGCCGATGGCGGCGGCGCACGGCAGACAGGCAACAAAAAAGCTCCTCCGGGATGGGAGAAGCTTTTGGTGGGTTGCCCCAGGCGGTGGGGGTACCTCAGACTTTGCGCACGTTCACGGCGTTAATTCCTTTGCGGCCTTCCTGCGTCTCGAACTCCACCTGGTCGTTTTGCTGCACCGTAGCCCCGTTCAGGCCAGTTACGTGTACGAAGAAGTCTTCTTTCGTTTCGTCGTCGGTAACGAAGCCATAGCCTTTGTCTTCGTTGAAAAATTTAATGATGCCGGTTTTCATGCAAAAAAACAAAAATGGAAAGATGGGAAACTGCCCGGGTAAAGGCTGCAGGAATGCCTGAAATGGTTGATAATCCAGTTCAGTTGCAGCTTACGCGGGAACTCAGCGGCGGGTTGGCTGCCCGTTCCCATAAGTCCAGCGGTTATTGGCTATCGCGCCACTCATATACCCACTTCGCCTGGATTTGCTCCAAGTGGCCTTCGGTGGCCTGCTCGCGGGTACCGTCGAAATTGTTGAGGCTCAGCACCCAGTCAATTAAATCGGTGAAGCGGATACGGTAAATTTTGGCTTCGTTGAATTCGCTGCCAAACTTTTCGTAGAGCGCCATGGCAATGTCCTCGTGGTCGGCCCAGTGCATGGGCGGCTCAAAGTGGTTCATCCTTTTAAATTATGAGTTTTGAATTATGAATTATGAGTTGAATATGACGTCGTAAGGAGTTGCAAGAACAACTCATAACTCATAATTCAAAACTCATAATTCCAACCTAGTGTCCCAGGAAATGCTGGGGCGGCACGGTAACCACCAGCTGCATGTCGGCTTCTACCACGCACTGGCAGGCGAGGCGGGAGTTGATGCGCGGGTTCTCGGCGCGGTCAATGAAATCTTCTTCCTTGTCGCTGATTTCGGGCAGGTCGTCGCCGCCCGCGTTGATGTAGACGTGGCAGGTGCTGCAGCCGCACACGCCGCCGCAGTTGTGCTGCAGCTGGATGCCGTTGTTGAGGGCCACGTCGAGGACCGACTCGCCGGGAGCCGCCACGTGGGTCTGAGCCGGCTGGCCGTCGCTGAGCTGGAAGGTGATGGTAGTGGCGGGAACAGACAAAACGAGAAACGAAAAAGCGAAAAAAGACACGGCGTTTGCCGCCGCAAAGGTACTCCGCCCGGCCCCGGCATCAAAGTTGAGCCTGAATGCTGGCGGTAAGCTGCTCATAAAGTGCCTGCCACGCCGGATAACGGGCCAGCGCCGCCTGGTGGGCGGCCAGCGTGGGAGCATCGCGCCGCGCGGCCGGCCCCGTTTGCACCGCAAATGGCGGACTGGCCAGGGCTTTATCTACGGTTTCGCGCACCAGCGGGGCCAGCAGGGCGGCGGGCAGGTCGGCCTCGGCCAGCAAAGCATCAGCAATTCCCAACAGGTGGTTGGTGAAATTGTTGGCAAACACCGCGGCCACATGCAGCTTGAGCCGCTGGGCCGAATCGAGCAGCCGCACGTGCTGGCTGAGGCTGTGGGCCAGGCCCAGCAGCAGGGCCTCCGCCCCCGCATCGGCGGCTTCGATGCACAGCGGCACCGCCGGCCAGTCGATGGCGCGGCCGGGGCTGAAAGTCTGGAGTGGGTAAAAAACGCCGCCGCGCACCGTAGGCTGCACCGCAAACACGGCCAGGGGTAGGGCGCCGGCCAGGTGCGCCACCACCGCATCATCGGGCCAGGTGGTGCGGGCCAGCAGCGGGGCCACGGCGGCATCGGGCACGGCCAGCAGGTACACGTCGGCAGCAGGCAGTGGCGCCGATAAGCGGGCCAGGGCCCGCGCGCCGGGCAGCTGCGCGGCCAGGGTTTTGGCCGCGGGCGCGGTGCGGTTCCACACAAAAACCACTTCGTGGCCTGCCGCGGCCAACGCCGGGCCGAGCTGGTTGGCCACGCGGCCGGCGCCGAGTATCCCAACGCGAAGTGAAGTGGTTGCGGAAAGCTGCATTAGGGTAAATGAAGGCGGGGCTTAATTTAACACGTGGCTTGCTGCGCCGAGTGATAGTGGACTTGTGAGCAACTTGAACCTGGCCCCGATATGGCGAAAAAAAGGCCGCTTCACTCATTGAAGCGGCCTTTAAAACCAAATGAAGATGGCTAGCTTACCGGCTGCGGGCGTTCTGCCCGCGCCGAAGCCGGAGCGTCGGCTACCGCTGGTGAGCCGCCCTTGCGTCCGCGCTGCCACACGCTCAACCCAAAGCCGAAGGTCATGAGCAGCGTACCGCTCCAGAGCAGGTTGATGAAGGGTTTCTCCATGGCTTTCAGAATGACATAGTCCTTCTGGGTGGTGCTCACGGCAAAGGTGAACTTGCCGGCGGTGGGGTCGATGTTGGTGAGGCTCAGGCGCACGCCGAGGTCATCCACCTCGTCGGGCACGCGGCCCACCAGGCGGTTGCGCACCACAAACACGGGGTGCACGTGGTACTGGCGCTTCTCGCCGTGCACAATCATGTCGGCCTGCAGGGCGAGGTCGCCTTTCTGCAGGTTGAGGCCGGCGGTTTCGTGGGCCGGCTCAATGGCGCGGAACACGGCAAAGTAGTCGTTCAGGAAAATGGTGTCGCCCACGGCCAGCACGTGGTCTTTTTCTTCACTCCACTGCTTTTCCTTGCGCGGGTCGAGCACGGAACTCACGTGCGAGTAAATATCGTGGGTCCAGAACTGTTTGACGGCGGGCGAGGCCAGCAGGCCGCCTTCGCCCATCTCATCGTTCACCTGCGCCCGCGGGTAGAGGGAAAACTCCTTGCCCGTTTCCCGCTCCTTGTAATTGATGCGGTAGTAGGTGTTTTCGGGCAGGATTTCAACGGTGTCACCGGTCTTGTAGTAGGTTTTGCCACCGGCCACGATGGGTGCCCGGGCCAGCGCCTTGTACTCGTCGTCGGTACGGAACAGGAACTGCTTGTCCACGTAGCCGGGCACGCCGGGCACGTCGAAGAACTGACCGGTGTAGGTGAGGTCGTAGCCCTGCATTTTGGTGGTTTCGTTGCGCCACAGCAGCACGTTGTCGCGGTTCAGCGACTCGTCGAACTCGCGCGAGTAAATCAGGCCCGACACGTTGCGCGAAATAATGTTGGAATAGCCCGAGGAGGCCAGAATACCCAGCAGCATCAGGGCAACGCCCAGGTGGGCCACCGCCCCGCCCGATAGGCGCACCCCGCGCCGCAGCAAGGTGAAGATGGTGCCGAAGTTGGCCAGCACCCCAAACAGGCCCGCCAGCGTGAGCATCACGTAGGCTGGCGTAATGGTGAGGCCGTTGTAGCGCACCAGCAGCATCACCAGCGCCGTGCCCAGCAGCGTGAGCAACGTGGGCGCGGTGAGGGAGTTCACCAGCGTGGTTTTGTCGTTGCGCTGCCACCACATGATTTGGGCCAGGCCCGAAAGCAGGGCCACAGACACGCCCATCCAGAGCTGGGCCTTGGAGTAGTGGGCAATCTGGTCGGCGGGCAGGGCCACGTTGGTCTTGATGCCAATCAGGCCCATAAACGAATTGTAAACCGGAATACTGGTGGTGAACAGCACTTGGAAAGCCCCCAGGCACAGCACCGTAGCACCCACGAATACCCACAGCTCCGGGTTGTAAAGCGTCAACTCTTTCTCGGAAATCGGAATTTCTTTCCACCGGTACACCAGCAGGGCAATGGCCAGCACCGAGAACACGGCCATGTAAATAAAGAGCTGCCCGGACAGGCCCAAATCCGTGAACGAGTGCACCGAGGCGTTGCCCAGCACCCCGCTCCGGGTGAGGAAGGTGGCGTAAAGAATAAGCACGAAGGTGGCTATCACCAGCGCAAACGAGGTACGCAGGCCGGTGCGGCGCTTCTGCCACAGCACCATGCCGTGCAACGAGGCCACCAGCACCAACCAGGGAATGTACACGGCGTTTTCGACCGGGTCCCAGTTCCAATAGCCGCCGAAATTCAGGGTTTCGTAGGCCCAGTAGGCGCCCATTACCACGCCGATGCCCAGCACGCCGCCGCCAATGAGCGTCCAAGGCAGCGCCGGCTTCACCCAGGAGGTCAGCTCGCGCTTCCAGAGGCCGGCAATGGCGAAGGCGAAGGGCACCAGCGTGAGCGCAAAGCCCAGGAACAGCGTGGGCGGGTGAATCACCATCCAGTAGTTCTGCAGCAGGGCGTTGAGGCCGGTGCCGTCTTTGGGCACGAAGTCGGGGTTCAGCTTGAACACCGGCAGGTCGGTCAGGAAGTCGCGCAGCAGAATAAACGGCGACGAACCAATTTTCACGTCGCCGAGCACGATGCCGAGAATCATGCTCACCAAAAACAGCTGCACGCCGCTGAAAACGGCCATCACCGGAGCCTCCCACTTGCGGTTGAAGCGCATAATGAAAAGGCCCAGCACCACGTGCCAGAAAATCCAGAGCAGGAAGCTGCCCTCCTGGCCTTCCCAGAAACAGGAAATCATGTACTCCACCGGCAGGTGGTTGGAACTGTGGCTCCAGGCGTAATAGTATTCGTAGCGGTGGGCCTGAATGATGTTGAACAAGCATCCGATGACGGTGAAAACGGCCAAGCCGTGCACGAAAAACGCGCCGCGCGCCACGCGCAGCCAAGTGGTGTCGTCGTCGCCCAGCGCCCGGCCCCGCGTGGCCTGGAAGTAGCTGTACGCGGCCACCAAAGCCGCCGCAAACGCCACGATGACACTTAAATGGCCAATGTTTCCGATTAATAAGTTCATAAGCAGCAAGTAAATCAGGCAGGCACCGCCACAGCCGAGCTGGGGCGTAATACTTTGTAACGGTTCAAAATTTTGGGGTGGAAGCTGGCTGGCAGCAGTGCCCAATCGTGCACGTCCACAAAAATGGGCAGGTTGCTGTCCGTCAGGGCTTCGCGGAACCGGGCAGGCATGCCGTCCGGCAGCGGCACCAAGTTGGGCGCACGCAGCACCAGGTCCAGGTCGCTGCCCTCGTGCGCGTCGCCGTTCACGCGGCTGCCGTAAGCCCACACGGCTACATCCTGAGCCAGGTATTGGCCGGCCAAGCGTTGCAACAGCGATAAGTCCTGAGGACGGAAATCGAGCATGGGTTAGGCGTGTTTGCGCAGCATGGCAAGGGCCGCGTCTGCATCACGAATGAATTGGGGTAGTCTTACAACAATTTTCTCGGCGAAATTCTGGCCGTATTCGTGAGCAGCCAGCAAGGGCCGTCGGATATAAATTAAAATATTTGGCAAATTTACCGCCGCGACGCCTGAGGCGGCAGTACTAACAACAACTTATCGGTGAAAAAGTGACCGCGAAGCGGATGACAGGTGATTTCAACGGCAATTTTTTCTATTCCGGCTTCCTGCCACTTGCGCACCGGCACAAGGCCCTGGCGCCGGTTGGCGGGCTGGTTGATGAGCTGCCTAGACAACAACACGCGGCCGTTGCTAGGGTTACTGATGACCACCGATAGATTGGATTTGGCGGGGTATCTAGCCAGCGGCAGCTCCAGCACGGCCGGCTCGGCGGTGGCCCCGGGCAGGGCCGTGCCCGGTAGGGTAGCACCGGGGCCGTAGCCGTACCACCACTGGCGCAGCCGCACCGGCGCGGGACCGGCCTCGGCCCGGGCCGTCACCACCTGGTAGTCGTAGATGCCGGGGCCGGGCAGGGTATCGGTCACGGTGTAGGTAAGGACGGGCTGGCCGTAGGTATCGCGCCGCATGGGCACGAGGTGTACTTCGGTACTGCGGTATTGGTGTACCTCGCGGCGCATCACGCGGCTGGCGGGGGCAGTAGCCAGGGAATCCGGCAGCGTCCAGCTGAGTTCCACGGTGCGGCTGGCGGTGGGCAGCACGCGGGTGGGGTTGGGCGGAAAGTAGCTGACGGGCAGGCCCGCGGCCTGCGCACTCACCTGCAGCGTAAACTGGCAATAATCTTTCAGGTATCCGTCCACGTTCAAGAGGTAAGGCTGGCCGGCGCGCAACGAATCCAGCGTCACGAACACGTCGTCCTGGGTGCCGAGGGAGGTGCAGCTCAATATGCGGTAGGTGGCGGGCTGGCAGGGCTGGCCCGTGAGCACCACCAATTGCACCCCGCGTACATCGCGGCATTTTTGCCCCCCGATGTTGATGAAATACCGGCCCGAAGCGGCGGGCGTGAACTCAAACCACTGGTCGTTGTGGTATTCGATGCACCTGCCCGTGAGGCGCTGGTCCACGCAGTCGCGTTGCACGGTGCAGCCGGTGGTGCTGGAGGTAACTACTTCCTCCAGCTTGAGCAGGCGGCGGTTTTCGATGTTGTCGTTGGCCACCTGCGCCGAGGCCGCCGAAATGCCAGCAGCCAGCAGCAGCAATTGAAAAAGCGCGCCGGACCAGAAGCGAAAAGTCGTTTCTGTGCTCCTGGGCCTTATCAGCTGCTTAGTTATCAATGATTACTTGACCGAAGCCGTGGCCCCGTCCAAGTCCTTCTTCACGTACTTGCTGGGGCATTTCAGTAGGATTTTATCGGCCATAAAGACCTTGCCGCGCATGTTGCCGGTAATCACCACCTGCTCGGAAGCATCGAAATCCTGCGGCTTGGGGTTGTTGTATACCACGCGTTGGGCTACCTGCAGCGTATCCACCAGGGTGAAAGCGAAGTAGTTGGGGTCCGTCATGGGGTCGTACTCCAGGTCGATGGGGCGCTGCTGGCCGTCGCGCAGGAGCTTGCCCACCACGTGTACTTTGGTAGCGTTGCCTTCGGCAGCCCGCTGCCGGGCCTCGCCGAAGCCAACGTACACGCTGGCATCGGCCGTAGTGCTGAGGATGATAGCAGCGGCCACTGCAATGATGGCCATGACGAAAAGGTGCGACTTCTTCATATCGGGGAGTGGTCGGTTGGGCGAGTAGTGGGGCTTTATGCCTGAGCTACTCGCAGGGTAACAACAGTTGGCGACGGGCTTTGGGTCCCGGCTATTTTTTTATTTGCTGCTCCAGCTTGCTAACCTTCCGGTCGAGGGTGATGAGGTAGAGCAGCAGGCCGGCTACGATGAGGCCGACTACGGCCGCCACTACGTATATTTTACCGTTGGCGCGCAGGGCATCGGCCATTTCGGGGGCATCGGCCGACTGCGCCAGGGCCGTGGTCACGGATAGCAGCATCAATAGGAAAAAGCCAGCCAGACGCTGGAAATAGCTAGTTTTCATCGTATTTAGATTGCAGGAAAGCAAAGCGACTGCTTACTTGAGTGAGCCAGAAGGCGAATAAAATCCAGCCGATTACAACCGGGTAAAACAGCTTGCGCATGGTGTCGTCGAGGTCGTACTGGCTGAAACCGGGGTTGCCGGTTTGGCCCGGGTGCAGCGACGGCCCGCTGAGGCGCGGCAGAATAAAGAGCAGCGGCACGACGGCCGCAAATGCGAAGATGTTGTAGATGGCCGACACGCGGGCCCGCTGCTGGTCGTCGCGGAAGGAGCCGCGCAGCACCAAATAGGCGCCGTAGATGAGCATGGCCACGGCCGCGCCGTTCAGGCGCGGGTCGGGCGTCCACCACGCGCCCCAGGTGAATTTGGCCCACAGGCTGCCCGTGGCCAGGCCCAGCAGGCCCAGCACAATGCCGGTTTTAGCCGATTCGTGGGCCAGAATGTCGAGCCGGGCCGAGGGATTGCGCAGGTACTGAATGGAATACCAAACCGACACCATGAGCACCATTATCATGGAAAACCACATGGGCACGTGGAAAAACAGGTTGCGGATGCTCTCGTTCACGATGGGCAGCGGCGGCACGCTTATCAGAAAGCCGGCCGCCGAGCCGCCCACCAGCAGCAGCACCGTCAGGGCTTTCCAGAACCAACCTGCACTGCGCTGCTCAATCAGGCGCTGGCCGCCCCACACGCCCAGCACGGTGAAAAGCAACCCCAGCACACTGCCAATAATTTTTGCATTAGTCATATCGAAAAGCTATGCACGAAGCGCCACGGGCTACCCGCGCCACAGATAAGGAAACAACACATAAGACAGCGCGCCCACCAGCATGTTTAGCGCCAGCAACGTGAGCAGCGATTGGTCGCTCACGCTGCGGTCCAGCCCGTCAAGCGCGTTCTTGCTCACCTTGATGAGCAGTAGCAGCATGGGCACCATCACGGGGAAGCCGAGCACGGCCATGAGGGTGGCGCCGTTGCCGCCGGCCTTGGCCGCGATGCCCGACACCAGCGTGAGCGTGGTGGCAAAGCCCACGGCACCCAGCAGCAGGTTGGCTACAAACAGCGGCGCGTCTTGAATGGGATTGCCAAGGAAAACGGTGTAGAGAAACAAGCCCAGCAGCGCCACCGCCATCAGCAGCAGCGCGTTGTAGAGCATTTTGGCCAGAATAATGGCCTGGGGCCGCACCAGCGTGTAGTAGTAGAGCCGCTGGCCGGGGCTTTCCTGCATAAAGCCCTTCGCCACGGCATTAATGGCCGCAAACAGCAGAATGACCCACAGCAGTGCGTTCCAGGCCGGGGCCGGGGGCTGGCCCCCGCGCAGGCTAAAGCTCAGAAAGCACACAAACACCGTGCTGCCCACGTACAACAGCAACCCGCCCAGCGCCGACTTCTGCCGCCATTCGAGGCGGAAGTCTTTGGCTAACAGCGTAGTGATTTCGCGGAGCATCGGCACGGGCAGGGGTTCGGTTTCGGGCCGCAAAGATACGACCGAACCCCGCCAAGCAGCCACGAAAAAAGAACGTCATGCTTATCTGGCGTCCGCTTGCCGAAGCATCTCTGTCGCGCAACTAATCAACTTTAGCATTGCAGTAGAGATGCTTCGGCTGCGCTCAGCATGACGTTCCATTGGTTTTTCTCTTCTTCCAACTAAAAGTCGTAGCCCAAGGTGAAATAGAACTTTGGGCCTTTGGTTTCGAAGTTCTCTTCGCCCCAGGCCACGTCCACCTTGCCGTAGAAACCCAGCAGGGTGGTGCGCGCCCCCACGCCGTAGCCCACCAGCAGGGGGTTGCGGAAGTTTACCACCGTGGCCGAGAAAAAGCCTCCCGCCGGCACCTTCTGCTCGGGGTTGTCTTCAGAGAGGGGCGTTGAGCCGCGGTAGGCCGTGCCGGCATCCACGAAGCCGGTGAGCTGCAGGTTGCGGAAGAAGCCAGAATAGATGGGCTTGCGGGCGAAATACTGCACAATTGGCACGCGCAGCTCGCTGTTAAGCAGCACGTAGCGCGAGCCGCTGCGAGCGCCGTAGTCGAAGCCGCGCAGATTGGTCACAAACTCCTGGTTGAACACTTGGTCGGGTGCGGTGTAGTCGGTCAGGAAGCGGCTTCCTTCGTAGCCAGCGTTCAACCAATTGTCCATACCACCGATGCGGAACACCTGCTGGCGCTTGCCAAAGAACTGGCCGTAGCTGGCCCGGTTGGCCCACACTATCGAGCGGGTTATTTTTTGGTAGTGCCTGAAGTCCAGCACCAGCTTGCTGAAATTGAGGGACTTGTCGTCGAGGCTGTTCTGGCTCTGCAAGCTGGCTTTCAGGCGGGTGCCCGACACCATGTTTACGCCGGTGGCCACGCTGTTGTCGAACACCAGCTCGCCACTGGAGCCGATGTAGTTGTAATTGGCATCATCCTCCGTCGACACGTCGCCCAGCCGGGTGCGCGAAATGTTGACGTAGCGCGGCCCGCCGCGCACGCTCAGGTTATGGGTGAGCGGGTAGGCAATGGTGGGCGCTACTTCGTGGCGGCCGTAGCGGTAGCGGACGTTGTTGATGTCGAAGAAGTAGGCCTGCTTCTGGTAGCCCACGCCCCAGTCGTAGCGGTTGGTGAGGTTGGTGTAGGATGCCCGGATGTTGCTGGTGCGCAAGTCAAACAGGCCAAACAAGCTAGCATCAATGCGCTGGTTTTCGAGCACGTCGGTGAGGGCGGCTTTGAACTGCAGCCCCAGGCCCAGGAGTGGGTCCACGTAAATGGAGGTCGACACATTGTCGGCCATGAAGCGCGTGTCGTACCGGAACGGCCCGGTTATGCTCGTCGCCTCGGCAGGGGCGGCTGTTTTGGTGCCGGCAGCGGCCGTGCGGCGCCGCTTTGCGGAAGCTGCCTGCACGGGCTCGTCTTCCTCAAACTGATAGTCGCTGGTATTTACCGTGCCGGTGGCCTTGCTGGTAACCGGAACCGCGCGCGTCGAGTCAGTGAGAGGCGTGGCTGCGGCGGTGCGGGCCGCAGTGTCCGGGGCCGTAACCGTCACGGCCACAGGCGGTGGGGCCGGAACTGGCTTGGGCACTGCCGCCTGTGGCGGCGCCGAACGGTTTTCCAAGGTCTGCTGGCGGGCCGTTTTGGTGATGGGCAGCGGCGCGGTCAGCGGGAAGGTGGGGTACACGTACAGGATGTCGCGGGCCTGAGCCGGCGCCACAAATACCAGCGCCGAGGTCTGGGCGCTGTAGTCGAAGTCCTGCATATTGGGCAGCCAGTTGGTGAGCAGGGTGCGCTCCTTGGTTTTAAGCGAGTAGCGGTACAGGGCCCGCACGCCGCTCTCCTCGCCCAGGTACAGAATCTCGTCGTCGGAAATGGCGCGGGGCCGCGTCTCGTTCGAAATGGTGCTCACCAGCGTTTCCACCGGAATGGCCCGGCCATCGAGGTGATACACAAACAAGTCGTAGTTGTTCACCACATTCTGGAACGTGGCGGGGCGCGCCCGGCCAGCCGAGTCGAGGTAGCGGTTGGAGCTGAACACTAGGCCCTGGCCGCCGGGCAGGAACACCGGCTGCACATCGTCGAACAGGTCGCTGGTGAGCTGCTCGGCCTTGCGGCTGCCCGCCCGCAGCAGGTAAATGTCGTTCTGGCCGTTGCGCACGGCGCTAAACACCAAGGACTTGCCATCAGGCGAGTAGCTCATGCTCAGAATCTGGTCGTAGTTCTCAAACAGCGAAGCCGGCCGCGAAAAACGGATGGCTTCGCGGGCCCGTTGCACCAGGCCCCGGCCGTCGGCATCGCGCAGGCGCAGCACCATTTCGCCGCGGCTCATTTCGGCTACTGCCACCTGGGAGTTGCCGCGCCAGGCCAGCACGGGCAGGCGGGTTTCAACCTGCTGGTCAGGCGTTTTGTGGCCGCCACGGCTCAGAATGCGGCGGCGCGAACCGTCGCGGTTCGTCACCATCACGCGGTAGCGGCCCTGCTCGTTTTGGGCGTAGGCCACCAGCTGTCCGTTAGGGCTCACCACCGGCTGCGAAAACACGTCGGAATGGCGGTTGCGGCCGCTCTGGCGGAGTTTCTTGTCCGGCTCGACCAGCGTGGCCACGGGCTGGCCATTGAGGTCGCGGTAGTAAGTCAGCCACTCCTTCAGGAATACCTTGTAGGGTACGTTCAGGGAGGAGCTGATGCCCACTTCCACGTCGCGGGTGATGCGCGTGAGGTTGAGGATGTTCTGAATGGTGGTGTAGCCGTAGCGCTCGGCCACGTAGTTCCAGATGCTCTGGCCGGCCAGCGTGGGGCTGCGCAAAAAGAACGGCGCGGTGCGGGCTCCGGTGGGGTGCTGCTTGCTCATGTCGCGCATGTAGCCGTCCATGTCCACGCTCCAGCCCTCGGCGGCGTAGGCCGAGGCACCGCCAATAAACCAGTCGGGCAGCTGCAGCAGGTAGCTGCTTTGCAGTACTTCCTTCAGCGAGCCGCCGTACATCATGTCGTTCAGGAGCACCTCGGTAATCTGGGTGCTCAGCTCGCGCTTGAACTCGGTTTCCTGGCCAGCGAAGGCAATTTGCACCTTGCTCATGCGGGCCAGCGGGGTTTCGCCGCCATTTATCTGTTGCTGGGTGGCCGTGAGGCCGATGTTGCTCTGCCGCAGGTCACCCACCGAGTTGTAGAACAGCAGGGTAGTTTTGGAGTAGGGGTAGTAGCCAATCAGCGCCGTGATGCGCTGCAGCTCCTTCTCCGCGTACTCGGCCGCCCGGCGCGCGTTGCCCTGGCCGCCCTCGTAGTACATCACATTAAAGTTCTGGGTGCTGAGCTGCTGCCAGTTGAACTGCTTGTACTGGATGCGTACCCGCCCAAAAGGCTCCTGCGCGGTTTGGGCGCGCGCCGTGGGGACGAGCAGAAACGGCAACAGCAGCGCCAGAGCTCCCAGCGTGCGCTTCGCGAATAATGAAATGGTCATAGTAGAGCCAACGAGCAAAGACGAAAATTAGTCCTCCGAAACGCTTGATTTTTTGCAATCCCCGCCCAAAAAATGAAGCAGCTGAAACGGCATCAAGAGCGGGCTGAAATAAAGGCGTTTGGAGCGAAATTGTTACAGCCGGCATTTCAAGCTGGCAGACAGGCAGCGGCGCCGACGGAGCCGTATCAATAGTACTCAAATTACGTCAGCCGGCTGCAAGGCGTTGTACCGCTGCAGGCTGGCGTCGGGCCACATTTCGCCGTGCCCTTCCAGGCAGTCGGCCAATAGGGCGGCCAGCCGCGGAGCCAGCATCACGCCCTTGGACCCGTAGCCGCCGCAAAAGCTTAAGCACGGCACGGTGGGGTGCGTCCCCACCAGCGGCCGTCGGTCGCGCACGGCCGGCCGCACGCCGGCCTGCTGGTCCACCACGGCAAAGGGCAGGTCGGTGAGCACCGCCAGCCGCGCCGCCAGCTCTTCGCGCCCCACCGCCGTGGGCCCTTCGGCAAATGGCGGCCACCGGTACGTAGCGCCCACCCGAAACCGCTCGGCGCCCACCGGCACCACGTAGGCCCCCCGATTGAGGACCTGCGCCGTGCTCAGGCCCGCGCACGTCACATCCAGCACTTCGCCCTGGTTGGGGGTGAGGGGCAGCCAGCTAAAATACGGGTTGTGCACGGCCGCCGCGCCTTCGCAGCACACCACGTGGCGGGCCCGCACCTGCCCCGCGTAAACTGCTCCAGTCGGGTCCGTAACGAGCCGGGTCCAGTCAAAAGTTTCGCGCCGCAGCCAGCCGTCGCGGGTACCTTCGGCGGCCAGCACGGCCAGCAGCTGGCGCACGGCCACGTGGCCCCCGCCGCGCAGCCACGCGCCCCCAAACGGCGCGTGTACGCCCGCTAGCTCTGGGTCAGCGGTGGCGAGGCCGGCCATAAAACCCTCCCAGGGCTGGTCGGCGCTACGGGCCAGTATCGAGTTCTGCTCTTCAAGCGAGGAAAAGAGCTTCAGAATGGGAGTTTCGGTGAAAAAAGGCTGTCCGTAGCGCTGCCCCAGCTCCCGGTAAAAAGTGGTGGCAAACGGCAGTAGTTCGGCCGCGCGCCACGTCAGGGCAAAGCGCTTGCCAGCCACGGGATTCATGAGGCCAGCCGCCACATTGGAGGCCGAGTTGTGCTGGCCGGGGTCGTACACCAGCACGTGGTGGCCCCGCTCGCGCAGCACGTACGCCAGCGTGGCGCCCGCTATGCCGTGGCCCACCACCAAAAAATCACAGTCTGTCATCAGTGGCAAGGTAATGGAAGAAATGGTGAGATTTGAGGTTTGAATGTTGAGTGACCGGTATAAACTGCTTTTTGAGTGGGATGGCACGCGTCTGCGACGCGTTGCCGGCTGCCTTCGAGCCTGCGGCTCGCCGAGGAACGGCTTGCGCCAGGGCCCTGGAAATTGCCTGCCGAGCCGCAGGCTCGAATCCAATTGGCAACGCGTCGCAGACGCGCGCCAACCCAGCGTAGCCGGTTGAAACCACTGGTTGAAGCAGGATTAACCAGAACCAGTTGTAAAAATGGATTCTCCTTCAGCCAAGTCGGTTGAATTTTAACTCAAAACTCAACCCTTAAAATTCAACACTGCCTTTGTGCCGTACTTTGCCGCACCGCTCCAATACGTTGCTTTACTATGACTGTCGCCGGATTTACCTTCAACGCCTTTTCCGAAAATACCTACCTGCTGATTGACGAGGCCACCCAGCAGTGCGCCATTGTGGACCCCGGCTGCTACTCGCCCGCCGAGCAGCAGGCACTGCGCGAATACATCGAAGACAACAAGCTGCAGGTCAAGTTATTGCTCAATACCCACGCCCACATCGACCACGTGCTGGGCAACCAGTTTGTGCTCAATACGTGGCCGGGCACGCCTTTCCTGTTGCACCAGTTGGACCTGGCCACGCTGCGGGCCGTGCCCACCTACGCCGGCAGCTACGGCTTCCCGCAGTACCAGCCTGCCGAGCCCACCGGGGAGCTAGTGGCCGGCCAGCCCGTGCACATTGGCGAGACCGCGCTGGAAGTGCGCTTTGCGCCGGGCCACGCGCCGGGCCACGTGGTGTTCTACCACCAGCCCACGGCCACGGTCATTGGCGGCGACGTGCTGTTTCAGCGCAGCATTGGGCGCACCGACCTGCCCGGCGGCGACCACGCCACGCTCCTGCGCAGCATTGAAACCGAGCTGATGACCCTGCCTGACGCTACGGTGGTATACCCCGGCCACGGCCCCGCCACTACCATCGGCGAAGAGCGTCGCAGCAACCCTTTCCTGAACTAGGCTCCGGCAGGCAACTGCCGCCGTGCCACGCCCGCCCGTGCCCCGGGCCGGCGGCAGGCCCGATTTTAGTAATTTTGAGTAGTGATGAGGTAAAAATCCGGCCCCTGCGTACAGCATATCGCGCCCGTACCTTCGTTAACTTATTCTTTCCTTCTCCTTTGAAAAAATACCTGCCCAACGCCGTTACCTGCCTCAACCTTTTGTGCGGCTGCCTGGCGCTGACCAATATTTTTGCCGGGAAGCTGGAGATTGGCGCCTATTTCGTGGCCGTGGCCGCCCTCGCTGACTTCTTAGACGGATTGGTGGCCAGGGCGTTGCGCGTGTCCTCCGCCATTGGCAAAGACCTGGATTCGCTGGCCGACATGGTGTCGTTTGGGGTGGTGCCGGGCGCCATTTTTTTTGAGTTGCTGATGCGCAGCGTGAAGTCCGGCGGCCTGCCGGAATGGGTGCCCTACATTGGTTTCCTGGTTAGCATCTTCTCGGCCCTGCGCCTGGCTAAGTTCAACAACGACACCCGGCAGACTACCTCTTTTATTGGCCTGCCCACCCCGGCCTGCACGCTGGTGGTGGCCTCGCTGCCGCTCATTCTGGCCTACGACCAGTACGGCCTGTCGGGCTTCATCCTAAACCCGTGGCTGCTACTGGGCCTCACGGTGCTGCTGTCGGGCTTGCTGGTGGCGGAGCTGCCGCTTTTTGCGTTGAAATTCAAGAACCTGCGGTGGGCCGACAACCGGCGCCGATTTATGTTTCTGCTGCTGGCCGTTGGGTTGGTATTCGTGCTGAAGGCCGCCGCCGTGCCGCTGGTGGTGCTGCTTTATGTGCTGCTGTCGGTGCCAAAAACGGCTGCCCGATAAACTCGTAGCCTCAACAGCTACAATAATTACATTATTTTGGTTGTTAAGAACCTACAGTTGGGTGAACCGGATGCTTCCCGGCACTGTTGCCCGGCCACCAGCCAGCCGGGAGCTACCGAAGACTGCTGACAATAATATACTTGCGTATGCGTCCTTTTTTTCTCTTCGTTGCTTTTGCGGGATTGATATGGGGGGGCATTGCACCGGTGCGGGCCCAATCGGGTGGCGCGGCCACGGCGCACGGCGTTATCCGGTGGGGCGGCTACGCCGAGGTGCCCACCCTGGGCGCGCGCAAGCAAAAAGTGCCCACCTTCAACGAAGCCCACCAGGCTATGGACGACCAGGTGGG
Organism: Hymenobacter lapidarius; assembly: GCF_001816145.1. Classification (GTDB taxonomy): domain Bacteria; phylum Bacteroidota; class Bacteroidia; order Cytophagales; family Hymenobacteraceae; genus Hymenobacter; species Hymenobacter lapidarius. The sequence continues at coordinate 30,613 of NZ_MDZB01000102.1, forward strand.
CTGGTTCAGCCTGCGCCTGGCCGGCTCCGTGACCCAGGGCGAGCTGGTGAACTTGGTGTACGAGCCCTTTCCGGCGGCTGATGCCAAGCTGTTCAACGTGAGCAAATTGCCAGCCGGCCCGGAGCCTCAGTTGCGCACCGGCATAGAAATGAAGCAGGCCGTTACGCACCTGAGCCTGCGCCCCGTGCGCCGCAACCCCCAAACCGGCCAGCCCGAGCGCCTGGTTTCCTTCGACTACAGCTACACGCCCGGCGCCAGCGTAGCCCGTGGCACCGCCGCCCGCACCTACGCCCCGCGCTCGGTGCTGGCCACCGGCGAGTGGTACAAGATGGGCGTGTCCGAAAGCGGCATTTACAAGCTCGACAAAGAGGCGCTGACCCGCATCCTGAAACGGCCCAACCTGGACGGGGTGAACCCCAACAACCTGCACGTGTACGGCAACGCCATGGGCATTCTGCCCCAGGCCAACGCCGTGCCGCGCCCCGACGACCTGGTGGAAAACAACCTGCTTCTGGTGGGCAGCAACGGCGACAACGTATTCAACGACAACGAGTACCTGCTATTTTACTCGCCCGGTGCCCACACCTGGGAGGCTAAAGGCGGTTTGTTTCAGCACCGCAACAACATCTACACCGACACCACTTTCTACTTTGTGACGGTGAACAACACGGTGGGCCGGCGGGTGCCTACGGCGGCAGCCGTGCCGGCCACGCCCACCACGGCGGCGGTATCCACCTTCAACTACCGCGACTTTTACGAGCACGACCTGGTAAACCTGCTGCATACGGCTTCGACCCAGAGCGGGTCGGGCCGCTACTGGGCAGGAGAGAAGTTTGGGCTGAATACGCCGCGCGATTTCACGTTTGGCAATATACCTGACTTGGTGCCGAGTGCGCCTATTCGGGTAACTTCTTCGGTGGTAGCAATATCTGCGGCCCCCAGCGCTTTTCAGCTCACGCTCAACGGGGCGTCTTTGGGGAGCCAGGGCATGGAAAGCCGGCCGCTCTACGAATTTGGCGCCATTGGCACGGTGAGCATTGCCACCCGGCAGCTGGCCCCGGCCAACCCGGGCACCGAGCTGAAGGTGGGCCTGACCTACGTGAGCAGCGACGGCCAGGCCAGTGGGTATCTCGACTATCTGGAAATTAACGCCCTGCGGCAGCTGCGGCTTAGCGGCGCGCAACTGGAGTTTCGCTCCCTGGCCAACATTGCCCCGCTGGCCCGCAACCGCTACGAGGTGGCCAATGCTACCGGCGCAGTGGTGTGGGACGTGACCAACCCGCGCCTGCCCGTGGCCCGGCCCCTGGCCCTGAACGGCAGCACCGGCAGCTTTGTGGCGCCGGCCGATACCCTGCGCGAGTACGTGGCCTTTTTGCCGAACGGCAACTTCAACAAGCCCCGCGAATTTGGCAAAGTAGAAAACCAGGACCTGCACGCCCTCAACGGCAACGCCCGCGCGCTGCTGGACCTGATTATTGTGACGCACCCCATCTTTAAGGCGCAGGCGCTGCGGCTGGCCAACCACCGCATCAGCCACGACAACATGCGGGTGGCCGTGGTGACTACTACGGAGGTGTACAACGAATACGCCTCGGGCGGGCAGGACGTGACGGCCATTCGCGACCTGATGAAGCAGCTGTATGAGCGGGCCCCGGCTGGCCGGCAGCTACAGCTGCTGCTGTTCGGTGATGCCTCTTTCGACTACAAATCGGACCCCTTCAATAACAAGGATTTTCAGCCGGCGTGGTGGAAAGAGCGGGTGCCGTTCAGAACGGACTCCGACTTTAATGCCCTGAACCAGAACTACGTGCCTACCTACGAGTCGCGTGAGTCGCTGGCGCCTTTCTATGGCGGCGCATACGGGCAAGCCAGCTACTCCTCAGACGACTACTACGCCCTGCTCGACGACAACGAGGGCGAATGGGACGAGCTTCGGCCCGGTACCGAGCTGCTCGACATCGGCGTGGGCCGCCTGCCGGTGCGGGCGCCCAAGGGCCAGCGCACCAACGCCGACCAGGCCAAAGTGGTAGTGGATAAAATCATTAGCTACGACAGCGCGCCGGCTTTGGGCAAGTGGCGCAACCGCATTACGCTGGTGTCGGACGACGGCAACGGCGACTTGTTTGTGGGCCAGGGCTCGGAGCTGATTTCCCAGAGCCTGCAGGCCAGCTCCCCGGTGTACAACCTGCACAAGGTGTACTTGGATTTGTACCCGCAAATAGTGGTGGCCGCCGGGCAGCGCTCCCCCGAGGCGAGCCGGGCCATCGACCAATCAGTGGAGCAGGGCTCGCTGATAGTGAACTACCTGGGCCACGGTGGCCCCAAGGGCTGGACCGATGAACAAGTGCTGACCAATGAGTCGGTGATGGCGCTGCGCAACCCCAACAACTTCACGTTCTTCACCACCGGCACCTGCGATTTCAGCACCTACGACAACCCGGATTTTACTTCGGCGGGCGAGCAGTCGCTCACCGACAACCCCACTGGGGGGGCCGTTGGCCTGTTTACCACCACGCGCGTGGTAGACGCGGGTCTGAACGCCGGCCTGAACCAGTCGTACTTCAACCGCGTGCTGCGGCCCGTGAACGGCAAGATGCCCAACATTGGCACCATCATCATGCTGAGCAAGAACGACTACCCCGGCGCCGGGCAACCGGGCATCATCAACAACCGCAACTACGTGCTGCTGGCCGACCCCAGCATGACCCTGGCTTACCCCAAGCAAACCATGGTACTGGATAGCGTGAACGAGCGGGTGGCCGGCAAATGGGAGCCCGCGCCCGCGCTACAAGCCCTGGCCCGCGTGCGCCTGAAAGGCCGCCTGCTGAACAACGGCGCCGTGAATTCTACCTTCAATGGCCGGGCGCAGGTCACCATTTACGACAAGCCCACCACGGTGATGACTCTGGGCAACGAGGCCAATGGCCAGGCGGGCTCCGCCGATGGCCCGCGGCCGGTTTCCATTCAGGAAAACGTCATTTACGGCGGGCAGGCTGAGGTGAAGAATGGCGAGTTCAACCTCACGTTTGTGGTGCCCAAGGACATTAATTATAACGCCGGCCTGGGCAAAATCAGCCTCTATGCTTTCGATGGGACTACCCGCATCGATGCCCAGGGCTACCAGCTCAAGGCGGTGGGCGGCGCTGCTGCCAACGTGCCGCAGGACACCATTCCGCCGCTCATCAACTTGTTCATGGACAACGAGTCGTTTGCGTTTGGCGGCCTCACCGGGCAGGAAACCACCCTGCTGGCAAAGCTCAGCGACGACAGCGGCATCAACACGACGGGCACAGGTATCGGGCACGATATCACGCTCGTGCTCGACAACGACCCCACCAAGCTCATCGTTCTCAACGACAGCTACGTGGCCAGCGTAGGTGACTTCCGCTCGGGCCGCGTAAACAACCTGTTTAAAGACCTGGCCACGGGCCCGCATTCGCTGCGCCTCAAGGCCTGGGACACGTATAACAACTCGGCCGAGCGGGAAGTAGAGTTTATTGTGGCCAAAAACGAGAAGCTGGCCCTCGGCCACGTGTTGAACTACCCCAATCCGTTTGCCAACTCTACTACGTTCTTCTTCGACCACAACCAGGCGGGCGGCGAAGTGGACAACCTGGACGTACAAGTGCAGATTTTCACCATCGCCGGTCATTTGGTTCGCACCCTCATCGCTACTGTTTCCAGCACCGAGCCCCATCAGCGAAGCATTACTTGGAACGGCCGCGATGAATTTAATGACCAACTGGCCCGTGGCGTATACGTTTACCGCCTTAGCGTGCGTTCTCAGCTGAAGGGCACCACCGCCTCGAAGTACGAAAAACTCGTCATCCTCAATTAATTCGCTTTTATTTGCGTCTGGTCCGCACCTGGCTCTCTTTTCCCTTCCCTATGCACGCACTATTTTCTCGTTCGCGTCTGGCCATGCTGGGCGGTTTGCTGGCCTTCGCCGCCACGGCCCAGGCCCAAAACCAGAATCAAGCCACCATAACCACGGCGGTGCCCATCCTCACGCTCGCCCCCGACGCTCGCTCGTCGGCGCTGGGCGATGCGGGCGTGGCCACCTCGCCCGATGCAAACGCTTCGTACTTCAACCCGGGCAAACTGGGCTTTGTGCCCTACAAGTACGCCGTTGCGGCGTCGTACTCGCCGTGGCTGCGCAACATCACCGACGACATGAGCATTTCCTACTTGTCGGGCTACGGCAAGATTGGGCAGCGCTCAGCCATCGGCGCCTCGTTGATGTACTTCGACCTGGGTACCATCGACTACCGCACCCCCAACAACCTGCCTTTCGGTAGCTTCAGCCCCAAAGAATATGCTTTCGCGGTTTCCTACGGCCAGGCCCTGACCGATAATTTCGGTGTGGGCGTCTCGGCCCGCTACATCCGCTCCAACCTGGTGGGGGCTATCAACGGCAACGACGCCCAGCCCGGCAACGCCGCGGCCGTTGACTTGGGCGCGTACTACAACAAGGACCTGAGCGTGGGAACCGGCCTCTACAACCTGGCCTTGGGTGCTTCCATCACCAACATTGGTAACAAGATTACCTACACCGACCCCAACAACCCCAGCTTTCTGCCCACCACGCTGAAACTGGGCACCGCCATCACGCGCGAGATTGACCAGTTCAACAAAATCACCCTCGTGTTCGACGCCAGCAAGCTGCTGGTGCCGTCGCCTTACTACGAGGAAGGCGTGCCGGCCAACGACCCCAATGTGGTGGCTGAAAACCGGAGCCGCAACGACCAGCCGCTGGTGAAGGCCTTGTTTACTTCCTTCGGCGATGCCCCCGGCGGCTTCAAAGAAGAGCTGCGCGAAATCAACCTCTCCACTGGCCTGGAGTATAACTACAACGACCTGCTGTATGCGCGCGGCGGCTATTTCTACGAAGCTCCCGACAAAGGCGACCGCCAGTACGTGAGCCTGGGTTTGGGCGTGCGCTACCAGGTGTTCGGCATCGATGGCACCTACCTGGTGCCCACCGGCGACGGCTCTAAAAACAACCCCCTGGCCCAAACCATCCGCGTTTCGCTGCACTTCAACCTCAACAAACTAGCCGACGCCTTTAACGAGGGCGGGGCCGGTGGCACCAGCGGCACGCCCTCGAACTAAGTAGGTGGTGTGGTGCTGCGCGCCAACGTACTGACCACAAGACCGTCATGCTGCGCGAAGCCGAAGCATCGCTACTGCAATACTAACTCTGGTTGGTGGCGCGGTAGCGATGCTTCGGCTTCGCGCAGCATGACGGTCTTGTTAGTTGTTTTCATTCTATAATACACCTGTTGGTTCTCAACGCCACAGCTAACTATTGCTTTCCGAATGCTCGACCGTACCGTCGCTCCTCCTATTCAGCCGCTGGCCCGCGTCACCTTGCCGGCAGCCACTGTACTTTCCCTTTCCGGCGGGGCCCGCTTGCACGTGCTGGCCAATGCCGCCCAGCCCGTGGTGCGCCTGCAAGTGGTGCTCCGGGCCGGCAAAGTAGCCGAGTCCCAGCCGGGCGTGGCTTCCATCACGGCGCGTATGCTGCTGGAGGGCACCACCACCCGCACCGCCCGCCAGATAGCCGATGAAGTGGCTTTCTACGGTGCCTCGCTGGAGTGCGACTCGGGTTTCGACCGCTCCACGCTCACGCTGTATTGCCTTACCCGGTACCTGCCCACGCTGTTGCCCCTGGTGGCCGATGTGCTGGCCAATCCGGCCTTTCCCGAAGCCGAGTTGGAGCAGCTCAAAACCCGCACCATCCAGAACGTGCGCGTGGAGCGCCAGAAAACCAGTTATCTGGCCTCGGAGCGGTTCAATGAGCTGCTGTTTGGCTCCGATACGTCCTACGGCCGGCCCTTCGACAGCGAGGCCTATCAGGCCGTGACGAGTGCCGACGCCCGGGCGTTTCACCAGGCGGCGTACACGCTCGGCAATGCCGAAGTGTTTTTGTGCGGCGACGTAGCCGCGGAGCAGGAACTGGTGGCTGCTACCTTCAGCACCCCATCTGTGGCGGCGGCGGGCGCAGTTCCCACAGCTGTACTGCCCACCCCAGTAGCCATTGAAGCCACGGCGGGTGCCCCAGACCACTTGGCCGTGGCCGGGAGCCTGCAGGCGTCGGTGCGCATGGGCCGCGGCTGGCCCGGCCCCACGCACCCCGACACCCACCGCCTGCGGCTGCTCGTAAACGTGTTTGGAGGCTATTTTGGCTCGCGCCTGATGCGCAACATTCGCGAAGACAAGGGCTTGACCTATGGTATCTACGCCAGCGTGGCACCCCGGGAATACGGCACCACGCTCGTCATCGGCACCGATGTGAAGGGCGAAAGCGCGGACTTCGCCGTGAGCGAAATCGAAATGGAAATGCGCCGCTTGCAGGAGGAGCTGATTCCGGCCGAGGAGTTGGAAGCGGTGAAGAACTACATTCTGGGCAAGTTCGCCAATGAGTTGTCCACGGTGTTTGAGCAGTGCGACAAATACAAAAACCTGATTTTTATGGGCCTTCCCGCCCAGTATTATACCGACTTCGTGCACCAAACCGAAGCCACCGATGCGGAAACGCTCCGTGAGCTGGCCCGCCAGTACCTATCCCCGGAGCAGCTGCAGGTTGTGATTGCCGGCCCGGTCCCGATGCCAACGCCAAGGGTTTAAGAACTCGTGCAGAAGTAAGCTTACTGCATTTAGAACGTCATGCTCATCTGGCGTCCGCGTAGCCGAAGCATCTCTCCCGCGCCTCTAGTCATCCTGAGCCTAGCGAAGGACCTTGTCACCTAGAAACGATTTGTTCTCCGGTGAAAGGATGCTTCCTTCGTCAGTATGAAAGGAGAAGCAATATAGATGATTCGGCAAGCGGACGTCAGATGAGCATGACTGCCTTTTTTACTATAGTTACTTTGACACGAGTACTTAAGCTGCCAAACACACGCGAAATGGATGGCCAGTGACTGGCCCCACCGCATAAAAAAAGATGCCTGGAATTTCCAGGCGTCTTTTTTGTGTCAGCAGTTTGAGAGTTACCTCACGATGTTAATCCGCTGGTTTTCCACCTTGCCGTTAGAGATGAGACGGCAGAAGTACACGCCATCGGCTAGTAGCTCACGGTTGAGAGGCAAGTAGTACTCCTGGCCGCTTTGTACTTCGGCGTTGAAGAGCGTCGAGACGAGTCGGCCAAGCTGGTCGTAGAGGTACACTTGAGCCTTGCCACCCTTCTCCGTGCGGAAGTGAATGGTAGCGTTTTCTGCCATGGGGTTGGGGAATACGTCCAAGAAATCACGCGTCTCAGCAGCAGAGCTGGTCACCGCCGAATCGGTGCGTTTCTTGGTGCTTGCTGTAGCGGCTGATGTGGTGCCAATAGTGGAAGTGCTACGGACACTGATTTTGCCACCTTTCAGCGCCAGCATCTCTGTCTTGCTGGCTACCCAGTTGTTAGAGAACATCAACTCACCGGTGTTCGAGCGAAGTGTAACCCCGATTTTATGCGGATTGGAAGACACTGTGGACTCAAATGCCTGCACCGAGAGGTCTAAGCCACCACCCAAGGAAACCGTGTTTAGCGGGTCGGTGATGTCGGTCAGGTTGGCTTTAGTATTGAAGTCGCCTTGGTTACCAGCTGCCGTCGTAAATGTGCCCAGCGTGTTAATGGCGTTGCTCTTAATCTGGTAAGTCCGTACAATGCCACCTACTTCTTTGCGGAAGATGATGTTGGCCTGGCCTTGAATGTTTTTGCCGGATTTGTTCCACTTCATGGTGAAGCCAAAGTTCATCTTGGAACCAGCAGTGCCTGCATAGGTGCCATTCGACTGCGCGATAATCACGCTACCACCCCCGTTCACGTAATCCTGGCCGGGCACGGCGATGGTAATCAGGGTACGCTCCTGTGTGCGGCCCGTGTAGTAGTCGCCTTGCGTTACGGTAATCAAATCAAATGTCTTACCGCCGTTGCCAAAGTCGCTGCTGCTGAGCGTGACATTTTGGATGTCGGTACGTGCCACACCCACTGTGGGGTCGGTGCTGCTGAGCAGTTTGACCTCATAACTGGGGGCGAAAAGCGTCGTCTCGGTGGTGCCGACAATTTGTTTGAATGTCGCGCGGGTATTGGTGATGTTCCCTCGGAACCCATCATTCTTATCAGTCAGCGTGGCAATGTATTCCACTGCTGCATCCGGAGAGGTAGAGTTAGCCGTGCCGAAGTATTCCAGGCCCGCGTATACCACTTCAGCATCTTCCGTGACTATCGCAACCGAAGGGTCTGCAGGGCTATTGGCCGTGTTCGTCGAGCCGGTAATGTTAGTTGAAATCGGAGTGAATATGGCCGTGACAGTATAGGTGCCGGGTTTGTAGCCAAGGACGAAAGATTTAGTGACCGTTGCCTTACCACCGACGATGGTCCAGTCGGCTGGGTATGCCGAGCTGCCGAGCGAGACGGTCGTAGGAATCCCCGCACCGGTTATCTTGAACTCGACGGTTCCACCGGTGGTGTTCAGCACTGATTGCGCGGTGCTGGAGGTTAGGGTGGCAACGAAAGTTACTTGGTCGGAATACTGTACAGGCGAATTGTTTGCTACAACCACTTTTGAAGTTGCCGAAGTAATGTTGGCCGTGGTGGAGGTAGTAGCATTGGGCGTGTAGTTGCCGGCATCGGTACCCGTAATGCTGATGCCGCTCACGCTCACCGGTTTGTTTGTGCCGATGTTGGCGTCCGCAAAGTTGGCGGTGGTGCAGGAAGCCGTCAATACGTCGCCGGTCACCCGATTATTATCTAGGGTAACGGTGGCCGTGGTGGTGCCGTCATATACTTTGTTGACCCCGGTAGCCGTAACAGCTAAATCACGACGTGTGATATCGGCGGCGGTGGTAGCCACTCCGGTCAGGTTGTAGTTGCCTTTGTCGTCTCCAGCTAGGGTAGCCCCGGTTAGGGTAACGGTCTTGCCAAGAGCGACGTTCTTGTTGGCAAAGGATGCCGTGCCGCCGTCGAGCGTGAGCACGTCGTTCGGCAGCGGGGTCACCGTGCGGGTCAACACCTCGGCCGACGTATTCGCGTCGTAAACCTTGTTGTTCGCCGTGAACGAGCCTGCGATGCCCAGCGCTGTGATGTTAGCGGTGGTGGTGTTTATCGACGTGAGGGTATAGTTTGCGGCTTGAGCACCCGTTAGGGTAGCCCCGGTTAGGGTAACGGTCTTGCCAAGAGCGACGTTCTTGTTGGCAAAGGATGCCGTGCCGCCGTCGAGCGTGAGCACGTCGTTCGGCAGCGGGGTCACCGTGCGGGTCAACACCTCGGCCGACGTATTCGCGTCGTAAACCTTGTTGTTCGCCGTGAACGAGCCTGCGATGCCCAGCGCTGTGATGTTGGCCGTAGTAGAGGCGGTGGCATTAGGCGTGTAGTTACCGGCATCGGTACCCGTAATGCTGATGCCGCTTACGCTCACCGGCTTGTTCACGTCAACATTAGCATTAGCGAAGCTAGCGGTAGCATAATTTGCCGTGAGTACATCCCCATTTACGCGGTTGTCGGCGAGAACTACCTCGGCAGCGGTATTGCCATCGTACACCTTGTTGACCCCGGTAGCCGTAACGGCCAGGGCACGGGCCGTGATGCTGGCCGTAGCAATGGTCGATGCGTTGAACGTGTAGTTCCCGGCATGGGTGCCACTAATGGAAAGGCCATTCACGGCAACCGACTTGTCGTTGGCCACGATTTTCGTAGCAAAGTTGGCAGCGGTGTAGGACGTAGTAAGCACGTCGCCCGCTACCCGGTCATCGGCAAGGTTAACCGTGGCCGTGGTGTTGCCGTCGTACACCTTGTTCGTGCCGGTAGCCGTGATGGCCAGCGCGCGCGCCGTGATGTTGGCCGTAGTCGAAGTACTGGCGTTGGCCTCGTAGTTGCCAGTGTCGGTACCCGTAATGGTTATACCGGTTACACTCACCGTCTTGCCCGTGCCAATAGCAGCGGTGGCGAAGCTTGCAGTCGTGTAAGCCGAGGCGAGCACATCGCCGGCCACCCGGTCATCGGCAAGGTTAACCGTAGCCGTGGTGTTTCCGTCGTAAACCTTATTTGTTCCGGTGGCCGTGATGGCCAGGGCGCGGGTGGCAATGGCCGCAGTGGTCATAGCAGTGGTGGTGCTGAGGGTGTAGTTTCCCATGTCAGCGCCGCTTAGGGTGAGGCCCGTAGCGGTTACCATTTTGCCCGTGCCCACGTTCTTATCAGTGAAGTAGTTGGCCAGGGGCGAGCTACTGCCCACCAAGCTCACCACGTCGGAGCCAACCAATCCTGCTAGTGCCTGTGGCGTAATACTAGCGGCGGCGGTGCCGTCGTATACCTTGCCGCTGGCAGTTATTGCCGGGGTCAGCGGTTTGCGCGTGATTTCGAAAGTGGTGCCAGGCGTCAGCGTCAGCGTGTAGTTCGGAGTCAATGCCAGGCTGCCCAGGGTGATGGGATAAGTGCCCACCATCGTGTTCGTAGTCCGGCTCAATTGCCCCATGAACAAGTCGCCATTGGCTACCGAACCGCTGGTGACGGCATACGCCAGGGGAAGATCGGCCCCACCGTACACCTTACTTTGGTTGGCAGTGGCCGTCACCGAAACCAAGCGGCTGCCCACCGTGAGGATGCCGGGCGCGAACGCGAAGCTGTAGTTGCCCGCAGCCAAGGTGCCCTGGCTCGCTGAGATTTCATAGGTACCCACTGCGCTGGCAGGGGTAGCCAGTGTGCTGATGCCGGGCTCGCCGCTAACGCCGCTGGTGGCCAAAGTTTGGGCGTTTTTGAAACCACCGAAATTAGCGGTTAACATAGGATTATCGTCACCGTAAGCGCGGCTATTGTTTGCCGCCGTTACCAGGAGCTGAGCCTGGCCTACCGTGAGGGTGCCTGGCACAAAGCCAAAGCTGTAGTTGTTAGATGCCAACGAGCCGATGGCGGCACCGATGGCGTACGGGCCTACGTCGCTCGTCTTCGTTGCCGTGGTGGTCAAGGCAGCGCTTCCGGTTACACCGCTGGTAGCCAGCGACTGCCCGTTCTTATATCCTGTAATGGTGGCCAGGAAGTTGGGGTTATCGTCGCCATAAAGACGGTTTGCATTATCGGCGGTTACCGTTAGCAGGGCCTTGGTCAGGGTCAGGGTACCGCCGGGGTTGGTTACGGTGTAGTTGCTCTGGCGCCCACTGGGGTCCACCAGCGTGCCTACAATGGGATAAGAGGTAACTGCGGCCGTGGCAGCCTCGCCCGTGCTGGAGCGCGTCACCGTGATGACGTCGTCATTTACCAGGCCCAGAATGGTGCCGGCGAAGTCAGAACCGGTCAGTGCCGTACCGTATTCTTTGTTCCGGTCCGCGTTGCTCACCGTCAGAGGAGCCGTATTCACTTTCAGGCTGATGGAGCCGGTGGCGCTGTTGTAGTTGTCGGTGGCAGCAGCCACCACTTCCAGCGTGTGCGTGCCAGCGTTGAGTACTGTGCCTGCAACGGGCAAATAGGTCAGCCCACCATCGCCACTGGTGCTGGCATTGAGTTGCGCACTGGTCAGGCTCGTGCCGTAAACAATGTCGCCTAGAGGGCCATTCCAGGTAATGGCCTGGTTGGCTCTGCCGATAGTGAGGGTGCCCGAGGCGTTAGTTGCAGCGTAGTCGGGGTGGGTTAGCGAGGCAGTCACCTGGTAAGTGCCGGCGTTGATGGGACTGGCCATCGGCGAATAGCTCACGCTCACGCCGGTCAGACCAGCCGGCGCGGTGGTTGCACCCACCGTCTTGGCCAGCCCATTGTAAACCTGGCTTAAGTCAGCGGCCGTAAGGGCCAGCGTGGCCAGTGCCTTGACGGCCGCAACTGGTACGACCACTGGTGTTGCCGCAAAGTGATTGGCATCGCCGTTCTGGCTGTAGGTCACCGTGCCACTAGTGGTGCCGCTGTTCATGGTGAAGTCGGCGCCCACAGCCGTGAGCACATGCGACAGCGAGCCCGCGCTGGCATAATCTACTGGCAAGCCCGAGTCAGCAGTTGCTTTCACCGGGAAGGTGGTGTTGTAGACGGCGCTGGCGGGGGCCGGCGTGGTGACGGTGATGGCCTGGTTGGCTTTAGCGATTACCAAATCATCCGAAGCAGAGCCGTTGTAATCAGCGTTGGTCAGGGTAGCCACCACGCGGTAACTGCCCGCATTAGTGGGTTCGCCTTGTAGCACAGCACCCACCACATTGTCGTTGATGGGGGCATAGCTAAAGGCGATGGTGCCCAAGCCTGCGGGCGTGGTAGTGGCCGTCGCGCCATGCGCTGCGTTATTGTAGGTGTAGCTCAGGTTGCTTAGCGTGAGGACAGCAGTAGCCTTCTCTACGCTTAGCGCATACGGGCCGCCCGTGGCCGCAGGAGCACAGGTGCCACTGACCACCACATAGTAGTTGCCAGCGTCGGCGGTGGTAACCGAGGGAAGAGAGTAGGAGCTTGCAGTAGCTCCGTCGATGGCGTTTTGGGTGCTAACGCTGCCTTTGTACCACTGGTAGGTCAGGTTCGTGCCGGTGGCTGCAACCTCGAAAGTTGCTTCATCGCCTACTGTTTTGGACACGGAGGCTGGGAAGCTGGGGGCCGTGACGGCAGGCACCGCATTGATGGTTACCTGAGTAGTGGCCGAGGTAGCGCCACACCCGTTGCTGGCCGCAATGGCATTGGTCACGGTGTACGTGCCTGCTGAGCTGGAGCTGGGTGTAATCTCACCAGTCGAAGCATTTAGCGTCAAGCCGGCGGGCAAAGCCGAGAACGTGCCGGCCGTGGCGCCGGTGCCCAGTGTTGCAGCGGCGGCAGGGGAGGAGGTGCAGTAAGGAGTGCCAGCGTACGAGAACGTGGCGACTGGAGCATTTGTAATCGTGACGGAAGCAGTTGAGCTGCTCGGGCAGCCATTGGCAGTCACGGAGTAGGTTACCGTGTAAGTGCCCGCCGTGCTCGCGCTCAGGTTAATCAGCCCGCTCGTAGCGTTCAGGATTAGGCCGGGGGTAGAAGAGAAGGCCCCACCCGATGCTCCCGTAATGGTTGGGGAAGGATTGGTGCCCGTTTTGCAAAAGGGAGTGCCGTTGTATGTGAAAGCTGCGCTGGGCTTGGGTTTGATTTCCAGCGTGACGGCCGTACGCAAGGCACTCTCACAATTGGTAGTGGTCGACTTAGAGGCTGCATAATAAATAATAGAACCCACTCCAACTTGGGTGGGTGTAGCCGTCGTCGTTCCAGTGTTGGTGGTATACCAGACTACGCTAGCGCCAGCAGGAGCCGAAGCAGTTGCGGTCAGCGTTTGGGTTGGGGTACCGTCCGAGCAGACACTCTGGTTGCCTTGTCCGGTTCCTGTTACGGTGGGGGCAGCTGGCCGCGGGTTTGGTGCTGGTGTAACGGAGTTGCTTGAAGGGCTGGTGCAGCTATTTAAAGTTTGTGTGACTGTAAGCGCCGTGGTTGCAGTGACTGTGCGCGGGTTACCGCTGCCTCCATCGCTCCAGGTCAACGTTCCTGTGAAATTGCTGGCTGTGACCGTTGAAGAGCCGCAATTATTAACAACATTCAATACAGGAGTTGCTGGAGTGGCATTGACAGCGAATGGGGTAACTGATGAGGCGCCAGTAATGGTGGGGGAGGTACTTTTTATTCTTATGACATATGACCCTGTGAGACTACTAGCAGGCAAGGTAGCCATTGTGTTTAAGGTGGAGGATTTATTGTTGCCTTCGTCTATTGTTCCGGTAACAATACCAGGAGTAAAATCAGAAAAGGAGTTACTGCCATTAATGGATAGTTGCACAGTAAAACCCGACGTAGAAACGAATGTCTTACCATTGCCGCTACCGTTGGTAATGGTGAATTGCACATTCAAAGTCGCTCCGGCGCAGAATGGTCCACTACCGTTTGTGATAGTCGGCGCACCTATGGTCTGGGCAGAAACTTGAATTGCTGTCAACAGCAACAACAAGACCCCACAGGCCCTGAATTGCGTAACCCGCTTTGCGAAAAGTAGAAGCTCTTTCATATGGTGGGATTAAAAAAAAAGTTGGAGGAGCGGTTTGACGGATTTTAGGAGAAACAAGACCCAGCTAGTTCAGAAAGTATGGTTGTGCTTTCTATAGGACAACAAAATCTTTTATAAATTATGGTTGACAAAATTATATCAAATCATAGGATAAATAATTCATAAATTTATCATAATGAAATTATTGTTATCAAATATGCCTTTTTTATCAATTGGAGAAAATATTCTTTATAAAGTGATAAAAATAATAATGCAAAAGGCCCGATGAGCATAAGCGCATCGGGCCTTTTACCATCAGGTGCTCTCTTTATTTAGTTTGCCGTCGGCGTCTGAATGGCTGGTGGCGTGGGGTTATACTCCGGCGTGGCGGTGCGGTGCTCGGCGCTTTTCTTGCCTTTGTCGTCCTTCACGTCACGGCGGCTGAAGGGGCGGATGATGAGGCGCAGGGCCTGGTCGGAGCTGAAGTAGCTGAAGGCCCAGTCCACGAAGGCCACCACCTTGTTGCGGAAGCCTACCAGCGTCATCAGGTGCACAAACAGCCAGGTGGCCCAGCCGAAGATGCCGTTAAAATGCACGTTGCCGGGCAGGTCTACCACGGCCTTGTTGCGGCTCACAATGGCCATGGAGCCTTTGTTTTTGTACACAAAGTCTTTGGGCGTTTCGCCGCGCAGCAGAAGCTGAATGTTTTCGGCCAGGTGCTCGGCTTGCTGCTGGGCCACGGGGGCGAGCATGGGCAGGCCGCGGGGCATGTCGTCGGTCACCATGTTGGCCACGTCGCCGATGGCGAAGATGTTGGGCTGGCCCTCTACCTGGTTCCAGCGGTTCACGGTGATGCGCTTGTTGCGGGCCACCACCTCCGGGGGCAGGCCGGGCACTTCGGCGCCGTTCACGCCGGCGGCCCACACCAGGTTTTCGGTGGGGATAAACTCGGTTTCGGAGTAGTAGGCCCGGTTTTGCTCGAATTTCTTGATGGACGTGTTGAGGCGCACCAGCACGCCCAGCTCGTCCAGGTACCGCTTGGCATCGGCCTGCGACGCCTTCGACATCGGCCCCAGCAGCTCGGCTCCAGCTTCAACCAGGAAAATCTGCATAGCCCGCAGGTCGAGCTCCGGGTAGTCTTTGGGCAGCACGTGCTTGCGCATTTCGGCCAGCGAGCCACTGATTTCTACGCCCGTGGGCCCGCCGCCTACCACTACAATGTTCATCAGGGCCTGCTTTTCGGCGGGGTCGTCGGTGAGCAGGGCTTTCTCGAAGTTCTGGAAGATAAAGCTCCGCAGGTTCAGCGCATTCGGAATGCTTTTTATCTGCATGGCATTGCGCTCGATGCTTTCCAGGCCGAAGAAATTGGTGAGCGAGCCAGTGGCCAGCACCAGGTAGTCGTAGCGAATGCTGCCCACGCTGGTGCGCAGGGTTTTGCTGGCCGGGTCTACCTGCTCCACATCGGCCATGCGGTAGAAGAAGTTCTTTTGGCCCGCAAAAATCTTACGAATGGGGTAAGCTATGCTGTCGGCCTCTAGCGCGCCGGTGGCCACCTGGTAGAGCAGGGGCTGAAAATTGTGGTAGTTGTTGCGGTCCACCACCACCACCTGCACCGGGGCATGGCGCAGGGATTTGGCTAGGCGCAAGCCCCCAAAGCCGCAGCCGATGATGACCACGCGCGGGAGCGATGAGACGGGAAGGTTGGTATCCATAAAGCAAAGCGTGAGTTAGCCCTTGCTTTACCCGGAAAGCTCCTAAGATGTTGCCACTTTGGGCGCTGCCGCACCAGTTGGCCGCACCAAAAAACCCTTGAATTAGGACCTTAATAGTCGTCGTTGTCCTTCTTTTTGAACTCGCCTTTTTTCACCTGCTGAATCAGCTGTAGCCAGCTGAAGGGGTTGAGCAGCGGGTTGTTGGAGTAGCGGGAGGGGCCCATGCCCTGGCGGCGGTCGTATTCAAACTGCTGCTGCTGCATGGTTTGGCGAAAGTTGGCCACCGCGCCCATGGGCTGGGTATTAAAAATGCGGCGCATGAGCTGCTCGTTCAGATTCGCGGCCGCGGAGCTACCGCGCTCGGTGGGCAATTGCAGCGCCAGAAACGCCCTTTTAAAGTCGCGCTCGGTGGTGTAGGGAAACACGCGCACCTCCCCCAGCATGGTGGCGTCTTCCTGCATCTGAATGATAACGGAATAGCTCTGGCGCTGAAAATCGGCCGGAATCTGGATGGTCTGGTTGGTGTAGCCCAGCGAGCGAATCACCACGCTGTCGCCGGCCAGTACGGCCATCGAGAAGTAGCCGTAGGCGTTGGACGACGTGCCGCGGCCGGCCTTGGGCACGTAAATGGTGGCGCCGGGCACGCCCAGCAGGCTATCGCCGCTGGCAACAATGCCGGTGAACTGTATCACCTTGCGGTTGCCCTGGGCCTGCGCCGAGGGCGTCGCCAGCAGCAGCACGCCCAGCAGGGCCACCGCAAAAAACAAAGGGAAGCGACGAAAGCGCAAGAAATCAGGCATGTTAGGAAGTCGGTAGGGCAAATATACGGCGCCGGGTTCGGGGCCGATGGTAACTTTGGACGGAAAGCACCCGGCGCTTCCGCCTACTTTCCATACAAGCAGATGCGTTTGAAACATTTCACGGTTGCTTTTGGTCAGCAACTTTTTAAATCTCTGGGCGATGAAAGCCGGGTGCGCATCCTGCATTTGCTGTGGCGCAACCGCGAAATGGTGGTGGCCGACCTGGAGCAGGTGCTGGATTTCACCCAGACCAAAACCAGTCGGCAATTATCGTACTTAAAAAACGCCGGCCTGGTGAGCGTGCGCCGGCTCGACAACTGGATGTACTATTCGCTGAAGCCAGAGGCGGCGGAATTGCTGCAGGAGTTGCTTGGCTTCATGGAAAAAGACCCGCAACTGCTTCACGACCAACAGTTGTATCAAACGCTGTGGTCGAACCGCGAGCTGGCCGCGTATAAGCTGCAAAACCGGCACTGGCACGGGCCGGCATGAGCCCGGCCAGCCGGGCCCCAGCAACTTTTTGAATTGGTATGAGCAAGGACCGCCGCCTGTTTGTGTGCGTGAAACAAAAATCCGGAGTGGGGGAGGACGTGGCCCGCGCCCTGAAAAAGGAGCTGAAGCAGCAGGGCCTGAAAAGCCAAGTGATTGCCGGAGAGAAATGGCGCACGCAGGTGCAGACCTGCAACTGCCTGGACCTGTGCCGCCACTGCAAAAAAGGCCCCGGCGCTGCACTGATAGTGTATCCCGAAGGTACCGTGTACGGCAACGTGCGCCCCGCCGATGCCGCCGAGCTGGTAGCCGAGCACTTGGGCCGCGGCCAGGTAGTGAAGCGCTTGCGACTGGACTAGCCCCGTGGCAATTACCCCAAAAAATGGGTCTTCCGGGGCAATCACCGCTTTGCCTTCCAACCGAAAGCAGGCAGAATCCGTTGTTAGCTCAATCAAAAGATTTTACCCCCTTCACATGCGCTTCCCCTTCGCAGCCCTCGCCCTGGCAGGGCTGGCTTTTACTGCCGCCGCCCAACCCGTTGCCCCGCCCGATACGGCCACCGTAGCGGCCGCGGCACCCAGCACTCCTGCCGCCGACGCCAAGCCCAAGCGCCTCACCATTCTGCCCATTCCGGTTGTTTTTTTTCAGGCCGAAACTGGCTTGGGCTACGGCCTGGGCGGCCTGCTCAGCGGCCGCTTCTCCGACGACACGCTCACGCGGCCTTCCAACATCCGGGTGCAGTACTGGCAAACCCAGAAGAAGCAGTCGCTTATTCAGCTGGTGCACACGGTGTACACGCCCGGCGAGAAGTTCTACCTCAACGGCGAAATCAGCGCTTACGACATCCTGCTCTACTACTACGGCACCGGGCCGGGCAGTAGCAGCAACGACGAGTCGGAAACTGCCTACAAACTTTTCATCGTCAACCAGCGCATTCAGAAGCAGGTAGCTCCCAAGCTGTTCTTTGGCGCACAGTACCGCTTCACGGGCATGCGCGACATTGAGATTCCGGCCGGTACGGTAGACGGTGTGGGCACCAACGTGAACGTATTTCTGCGCGACCCCCGCGTGACGCCCCGCCAGCGCGAAAACACGCGCGTATCGGGCCTGGGCCCTGTTATTAGCTATGATACCCGCGACCTGCCGCTGGCCGCATTCCGGGGTAATCTGCTCGACGCCAGCGTCATGTTCAACGGTTCCGGCCTGGGTTCCGACTACCGGTTCGTGCGTTACCAGCTTGATGCCCGCCATTTTCAGCCGGTGTTCTCGGAGCGTACCATTCTGGCCATGCAATTTCTGGGGCAGTTCCATACCGGCGACGTGCCGTTCCGGGAGTTGGCCGGCGTGGGCGCCAACTTGGGCGGCACGCTCTACAACAACGCCAACCTGATGCGCGGCATCTACGAGCAGCGCTTCCGCGACCGCCAGATGGTGACCTTCCAGGCCGAGCTGCGCCAGAAGCTGTTCTGGCGCTTCGACGGCGCCGTGTTTGGCAGCGTCGGCAACGTGAGCAACTACATCGACAAGTTCAGCTTTAACCAAACCAAGTACGCCGGCGGCGCCGGCATCCGCTTCAACTTCGTGCGGCGCGACCGGCTCAACCTGCGCCTCGACTACGCGGGTGGCACGGGCAGCAAGCCCGGCATCCTTTTCGCCATCGGCGAAGCGTTCTAAGTCAACTTCACAAGCTGGCATTTCTTACAAAAGGCTCCTCTGTTATCAGGGGAGCCTTTTGCGTGCAGGAATGTTTGGCTGATTGAAGCGGCTTAGCATGGCGTTTTTTGCCTTCTTAAACAGTCTTGTAAGATATTTTGGGGTCAGCCCTGTTTTTTAAACAGGTTGGTCATCAGAATAAAAGACCTTTGCCACAGTTGAGGATAAGCAAAAGTAGGTGCCCTCAAAATGCCTCCGCCACTATCCTTACAACAGGGCCGGCCGTACACGGCTCTGATGAACCACGCTGCGCCTGCCCGCTTTCTCGGCTCTCACGAAGCCACTGCTTCTACCCCGTCTCTATCAGCCTGCTCGTCACCTGCGGTCCTGCGCCGGGGACGCGATGCGGCGCGGGTGCACCGGCAGCTGCCACCGCCCCGCGCCGAGCTGCGGGCGTGCGTCATCATCCCCGCCAAAGACGAAGCCCTGAACCTGCCAGCCACCCTGGCCGCCCTGGCCGCCCAAACCGATGGGCACGGCCAAGCCCTGCCCGCCGGCTGCTTCGAGGTACTCGTGCTGGCCAATAACTGCACCGATGCCACGGCCGCCGTGGTGCGTCAGCATGCGCGGCTTTTCCCGCAAGTAGTGCTGCACGTAGCCGAGCTGTGCCTCCCGCCAGCCAGGGCCCACGTGGGCCGCGCCCGGCGTCTGCTCATGGACGAGGCCTGCGCGCGTCTGGAGCAGGTGGGCGCGCCCGGCGCCATCATTGCCAGCACCGATGCCGATACCTGCGTGGCCCCCACCTGGCTAGCCGCTATTGAGGCCGAAATAGCGGCTGGGGCCGATGCCGTGGGCGGCCGCATCCACAGCGAAATCAGTGGGGAGGAGCTGCTGCCCCTGCGCCGCCTGCAAACCCGCGATACTGCCTACCGCCTGCTGTGCGCCCGGCTCGAAAGCCTGCTCGACCCCAACCGCGCCGACCCGTGGCCGCGCCACCACCAGCATTTTGGCGCCAGCTTGGCCCTCACCACCCGCGCCTACCGCCGGGTGGGCGGCCTGCCCGAAGTACGTTTTCTGGAAGACGAAGCTTTGTGCCAGGCCCTGCGCCGCCACGACTTGCGGGTGCGCCACAGCCCCCACGTGCAGGTGCTCACCTCGGCGCGCCGGGAGGGCCGGGTGGAAGTGGGCTTGTCGTGGCAGCTGCGCGAGTGGCTGAACATGAGCCGGCAATACCGCGAGCCGCACGTAGAATGCCCCCGCCAGCTGGCCGCCCTGTGGCAGGTGCGGCGCCAGCTGCGGGCGTACTGGGGCCGCCGGGCCGTGCAGCGCAACCACGCGCTGGCCACGCGCCTGGGCCTGGCGGCGTCAGCGCTGCAAGCCCAGGTGCAGCAAGCGGCCAGCTTCGGTGAGCTATGGGATAACATAGTAGCCACCGCCCCAAACGCTACCGTGGCGCTGGTGCCGCTGTCGCGGGCGTTGCGGGAGTTGCCACTGCTTATTAAGTCGGCGCAGGCAGTCCGCCGGACAGCTTCGGTACCACAGCTGCTGGCGCAGTTTTCAGGCTAGGCGGTTGAAACCGCCAGCGAGTCAGAACTATCTATTTCTCCGTTTTTAAGCCGGAAGGTGGCATGCCGCCAGGGTTCAGGTTGGATTCAAATAGCTTGAGGATGCGCTTGTACTCGTCAGTCCAGGAGCTGGGCTCGACGAAACCGTGGTCTTCCACGGGGTACACGGCCAGCTCCCAATTCTCCTTCTTCAGTTCAATGAGGCGCTGCGTGAGGCGCACGATGTCCTGGAAATGCACGTTGGTATCCACCATGCCGTGGCACATGAGCAGGGCGCCCTTCAGCCCGGCCGCGTAGTTGATGGGGGAAGAGCGGGCGTAGGCGATGCTGTCCTGGTAGGGCTCGTTCAGGATGTTGTCGGTGTAGCCGTGGTTGTAATGCGCCCAGTCGGTTACCGAGCGGAGGGCGGCCCCGGCCTTGAATACTTCCGGCTGCGTGAACATGGCCATGAGCGTGATAAAGCCGCCGTAGCTGCCGCCGTAAATGCCGATGCGCTGGGGGCTAACGCCGTATTTTTCAGCTAGCAGCTTGGCGCCATCCACGTGGTCGGAGAGGTCTTTGCCGCCCATGTAGCGGTAGATGCCCGTGCGCACGTCGCGGCCGTAGCCGGCCGAGCCCCGGTAGTCGATATCGAGCACCGTGTAGCCTTTGTCCACCAGCAGGTTGTGGAACATGTACTCGCGGGAGTAGCTGCTCCACCACTTGTGCGCGTTTTGCAGGTAGCCCGCGCCGTGCACGAAAATCACGGCCGGGCCCTGGGCCTGCGGCGTGGCCGGCCGGTACAGCCGGGCATAGACGTCGGCCCCGTCCTGGGCTTTTATGGTAATAATCTCCGGGTCGCGCCAGGGGTAGCTCTCAAACTCGGCGGTGGTGGAGCGCGTGAGCTGGCGCATGGCCGCGCCGGGCTTGTTGGGCATCACGTACAGCTCCCAGGGCTTGTTGGCGTAGCTGTAGCGCACGGCCAGGGTCTTTTCATCGGGCGAAAGCGTAACTTCGCTGGCGCCGGGCTTGGTCGTGATTTGGGTGAGGGCGCCGCCTTCCACCGGCATCCGGAAAAACTGCTGCTCGCCGGGGTTGGTCTTGTTGGTGCTGAGGTACCAGGTTTTCTCGTCTTGGCTCAACTGGGCCTGCTGCACCTCAAACTTGCCGCTGGTGAGGGCCTTTTTCTGGCCCGTGGTCACGTCCACGGTGTAGAGGTGGGAGTAGCCCGATTCCTCGCTCTGGAACCACACCCGGCGGTTGTCGGCCAGCCAGCCCACGTTGCCCGCGCCGTTGCCAATGCCGGGCCCGCTAATCCAGGCCTCGTCGCGCTGCCGGTCCAGCAGGCTGATTTTCTGGGTAGCGGGGTCCAGGGCCACCAGCCACCGGTCCTTGTTGTCGGCGGAGCGCATCACCAGAAAAGCCCGCTGGCCATTGTCCGACCACACCGGGCGGAAGGGCACCACCCGGCGGGTTTCGGTGGGTTTCTTTTCTTTTTTAGCCTTGGTGCTGTCGGCGGGCTGGGGCGCTTTGGCCGGCAGCTGGTATTCCTTGCGGTACGCCGGCAGCTCGTCCAGTCCTTTCAGCTCCTTATAGCCCAGCACAAACGTGGTATCGCGCCCAATATCGTAGATGCCCATTTCGTAGGCCGTCTGGGTAGCGCCCACTTTGGTGCGGGTAGAAATGTCTTCCGTGAAGCCCGATGCCGTGACAAAGCTGGGCACAATGGCCACCTTCTGCTTGTCGGGCGCCGCCTGAATGGAGTAGGTCACAAACCGCCCGTCGGGGCTGAGCTGCAGGTTTTCCACCGTTTTAGCGCCCAAGTAAATGGCTTTGGGCCGCAGCTGAGCCAGGGCTTTTTGCTGCTTTTCGCGGGCTCTCACGTCCTGGTCGCGCTGCCGAATTACTTCAAATAAAGCCATTTGCCCGGCTTTGAGGTACTTCTCGGCCGGGCTGAGGTCGGTGCCGGCGGGCCGGGGGCCGCGCCGGAAGTCGGTGCACTGGGTGGTTTCGCCGGTGGCGGGGTCCCAGGTAAAGAGGTTGCCGCCGCGAGTGTAGCTCACCACGCGGTCGAGCAGGGCAAAATCGGCCTCGGTTTCGCGTTCGGCGGTGTTGGTCACGCGCCGGGCCTTCTGGGTTTTCAGGTCCAGCAGGTAAATGTCGCCGTCTTTCTCATACACCTTGCGGGTGTGGCGCTGGTCATACTGCCCACGGCTGGCCGGCAAAGCACGCTGTTCGCGCAGGCTGATTTTCTGCGGCTTGCCGCCGCCCGGCGCCACGCTGTACAGTGAGTCGCGCCGCGCCTTTTCGGGGTTCCAGCTAAAGTAGATGCGCTTGCCATCCTCGCCCCAATACACGTTCGATGGCGAAGCGCCCACCCATTGCGCCGGCTCGCGCATGATTTTTTCAACGGTGAGCGGGGCCAGCGTGGGGTTTCCGGCGGTGGGAGCCTGGGCCTGCACGGCCACCGGCAAGGCCAGAGGCAACGCGGCGAGAAGAAGAAAACGCATAGAAAAGCAGGGGCTAAGTAAGGCTGCCAACGAGTGCGCAAAACGGTGGCAACGGCCACGCCCGCAACGCCTGGCTCACCAATGGAGCAAAGCTACCCACCAGCTGCGGTTATTTTTAGAGCGGTTCCCAGGTTGGCGTACATGTTTTGATTTATCTTTCCGGGATGCAAGCGTATTCTCAGGACCTGCGTGAGCGGGTGATGGCGGCCCGCCAA
>NZ_MDZB01000103.1 GCF_001816145.1 Hymenobacter lapidarius
GGCGCAGCAGCAGGCCGTATAGACCCAGGGCGGTATTATAGAGAAACAGCAAGGCCCAAAATTACGCCACGCAACGCCGTACACCGCCACCTGCCCCGATTCGGCGGCCACGGTGCGGCGGCGCGCCAGCGCCAGGGCGGGCCCCTCCCAGGCTTTGAGCGGCAGCCGGCGCGGCGTGCAAAACAGCCGCCACGCCTGCCGAAACGCCAGCGGTGGGGCCACAGCCCACAGTATTCTGAGTTGCCACCGCAGCCACCGCAGGCCGGCGGGCGGTGATGGATAGCGGACCTGCGAAATTGTTACTACCTGCGCCTCGGCGGCGCACAGTGTGTAGACGGGCGAATAAGTATTAACCATGGCTCAAGAAAAAAGCTCCAGCCGCAGCTGGCCTACAATAACCTGAAAAGGAGTTTCGTCGTGCACCCGGGCCACTTGCAGCGCCCCGGAAAGCGTGGTGAGCACCTGCGCCGCCTTGGCGGCCGGGCTGCCCACGTAGCGCAGGGCGCCCGTGGCCCGGCCCACGGCCAGCACCTGCGCCAGCCACTCCGTCAACTCGCGGTTGAAGGTGCGCAGCTCGGCCTGCATGGGCACCGGCAAGGTGCGGAAATCAGCTGCCAGGGCGCCGAACAGACACACCCGGCGGTCGTGGCCCAGGTGGTTCTCATACACGGCCAGCAGGGCGTCGAACTGCTCCCTGGGGGACAGGTCGGCTACGCGGGGTAGGTCGCGCCACTTGCGCAAGCGGCGCAGCTGCCGGGTCACGATGGCCGTGCCGAGGTCGTCTTTGCTGGGATAATGGTAGTGAATGGCCGCCGGCTTCACACCCAGCTCTTTGGCCAGGTGCTGGTAGCTGAAGGCATTGAAGCCCCGCTCCAGCAGCAGTTCCTCGGCCAGGTCGAGGATGCGCGTGCGGGTATCGGGCGATAGTTTTGTAGCTGATGGAGTTGACATGACGGGGCAAATATACAACTTACTTACTAATCAGTAAGTAATAATTTGCTCCAAAAAAAGCCTCTCTTGTTGTCAGGAGAGGCTTTGGTAATTCTCGTCGGCTTTATAACTCCGGGCTATTCTTCCTGGCTTAGTCCCAGGGCGTCCACGGCCGCCTGCACGGCTTCGGCCCGGTAAGCCGGCGCGGTGGCGGGGGCTTTAAGTAGGCGCAGCAGGCGCTGGTATTTCGTTCGGCCTTCGGTCAGCATCTGCTCGCTCACTTCAATGGTGAACACGCCGAAGGGCTCTACCTTTTGCACGCCAACCAATAAAAACCGCTCGGCGCGCAGCGCGTCGGTGTAGAAAGCGGCCTGGCGGTCGTAGTCGTAGGCCGAGCATTGCCAGAGGAAATGGTCGGCGTCGCGGGCCATGGTGGTTTTGAAGTCGATGATGGTGAACGGCTGGTCGGGCTGGTCCACGATGAGGTCGGCGCGCAGCTTGCAGAGCGTATCGGTTTCGGGCTCGGTAAACAGCACGCTGGTTTCCGGCTGTCCCAGCGCCAGCAGTTCCACCAGGCGGGTATCGAGCTTCACGCCCTCCACCAGCCACCACACCAGC
This sequence comes from Hymenobacter lapidarius, assembly GCF_001816145.1. Taxonomy (GTDB): domain Bacteria; phylum Bacteroidota; class Bacteroidia; order Cytophagales; family Hymenobacteraceae; genus Hymenobacter; species Hymenobacter lapidarius. The sequence continues at coordinate 1,549 of NZ_MDZB01000103.1, forward strand.
GTATCGTTCAGGCCGGGCAGACCGGGCACGTAGTCGGCTGGCTCGAGCAGGGCGGTATGAAACGCCGTACCAAAGCTCAGGGCGCCCTCATTGGAACTGGTTTGGGGCCGCGGGGGCCGTCCGTCGAGCGCATCGCGCAGGCGCGACAGGTCCGAGTTCGCAATGGCAGGCAGGGCGCGGTACGTATCGTAATCGAGACGCAACAAGTCGGGGCGGCGGTAGGGAACGGCTGATTCGGGCATAGGTGAAAAGGTAACAGATAAAAGCACAGGATGGCTCCGCGCAGGTCCCCTCGCGAGCGGCAGGCGGCGGTTTTGAGCGCAGGTTCGTACTTCGGCTCAGCGGGTTGCGCGCCCGGCTCTCAAAACCTCAATGCATAGCACCATGGCTTCCTGGATTCCATACGCCCTCCTGTCGGCATTGTTTGCGGCCCTCACGGCCATTTTCGCAAAAATCGGCATCAAAGGGGTCGATTCCGATTTGGCCACGGCCATTCGCACGGTGGTCATTTTGCTGCTGGCCTGGGCCATAGCCCTGGCACGCGGGGCCACGGCCGGCCTGTCGGACCTGTCGGGGCGCACCTGGCTTTTCCTGGTGCTGTCGGGCCTGGCCACCGGCGCGTCGTGGCTGTGCTACTTCCGGGCCCTCAAGCTGGGGCCCGTGAGCCAAGTGGCCCCGGTAGATAAGCTGAGTGTGGCGCTGGCTCTGCTGCTGGCAGTCGTGTTCTTGGGCGAAACCATTTCGGTGCGTAGTGCCCTCGGCGCCGGGCTTATTCTGGCCGGTACCGTTGTGCTGGTGTGGCGCTAACACGCCCCATTGCGCAAGCCCGAATCCCACTGCCGGCGCCGGGTGCTCGCTAGTACGCGGCTCGTGCAAACAGGCGGCTACCCTCCTTCCACCGTTGCGCTTTGCCCGCAATCTCGGCCAGCCCCAGGTTGTGAATGCTGCCCAGGTGCGTGGTCTGGAACTCGCGGTGCGGCATGTAGCTGCCATCTTCCACGGCCCGCCCCACCTGCTGGTACGCATCCCGAAACGGCACGCCGGCAATAATTAGTTGATTGATATTTTCAACCGAGAAAATGGGGTCGTATTTGGCCTGCTCAATTACGCCGGGCTTAATCTTGATTTCGGGCAGTGCAAACAGCAAAATATCGAGTAGGTCCGCGAACTGCATCATGGGCCCAAACAGCAGCTCCTTCAGCAGCTGGAAGTCGCGGTGGTAGCCGCTGGGCAGGTTGCTGGTGGCCAGGATAATGTCGTTGGGCAGCGCCTGCAGGCGGTTGGCGTGGGCGCGCACCAGTTCAAACACATCGGGGTTTTTCTTGTGCGGCATGATACTCGAGCCCGTGGTGAACTCCTTGGGCAGCGTCACAAAGCCCAGGTCCTGGCTATTGTAGAGCACCAGGTCATAGGCCAGTTTGCCCAGCGTGCCCGCCGCGCCGGCAATGGCAAAGGCCAGGGTTTTCTCGGTTTTGCCGCGCAGCATCTGGGCGCCCACCGCACTCACGGCCGCGCTGCCAAAACCCATTTCCCGGGTGGTCATTTCGCGGTCAATGGGGAAGCTGCTGCCAAAGCCCGCGCCCGAACCCAGCGGGTTTTGGTCGGCCACCGCGTATGCGGCTTCAAACAAATGCAAGTCCAGCAGCAAATGCTCGGCATAGGCCGAAAACCACAGGCCGAAACTGCTCGGCATAGCCGCCTGAAAGTGCGTGTAGCCCGGCAGTAGGTCGTTTTTGTGCACCTCGGCCTGTTGCAGCAGCACCTTAGCCAGCGCCAGCAACTTCGCCGCAATTCGCTCCGTGTAGTCTTTAATGAAAAGCTGAATGGCCGTCAGCACTTGGTCATTGCGCGAGCGGGCGGTGTGAATTTTCTTGCCCGCATCCCCGAACTTCTCCGTCAGGTAATGCTCTATTTTCGAGTGCACGTCCTCAAAATCGGCTTCAATCAGAAACGTGCCAGCGGCCACCTGCGCCAGCAACTCATCGAGCCCGCCAATAAGCTGCTGACGCTCGGTTTCGGAAATCAGACCCACTTTGGCCAGCATATTAGCCTGGGCTTTGGAGGCCAGCAGGTCGAAGGGCGCGAGGTACACATCCAATTCCCGGTCGTGGCCCACCGTAAATTTCTCAATGGTCTCATTAACCGAAAAACCTTTCTCCCAAATTTTCATAATACACTACTTAAAACGTAAATCCAGCCAGTAATTCGATATAATCCCGAATACCGGCGCGTATTTCACTCAGCAAAATATACTCATCCGGCGTGTGTGAGCGGGCACTTTGTCCCGGCCCCATTTTGAGGGTTTCAAAGGGCATCATCGACTGGTCGGAGAGCGTGGGCGAGCCATAAATCTGCTTGCCCATGGCCACCCCCCGGCGCACTAGCGGGTGAATCTCGCTAATACTGGAAGAATTCAGATGCGTGGACCGCGCCACAATTTCCGACTGCACATTAGCCCGAATAACGTCCAGAATTCCCTGGTTCTGGTATAGCTCGTTGGTGCGCACATCAATCACAAAGTGGCAGCGGTCGGGCACTACGTTGTGCTGTTGGCCAGCACTTATCTGCGTCACGGTCATTTTCACTGGTCCCAGCAGCGGAGACAGCCGGGGAAACTGGTAGTGCCGCAGCCACTGCACGTCATCCAGGGCTTTGTAGAGCGCGTTTTCGCCTTCTTCACGGGCGGCGTGGCCGGTTTTTCCGTAGGCCGTGGCGTCCAGCACCAGCAGGCCTTTTTCGGCAATGGCGAGATTCATGCCCGTGGGTTCGCCCACAATTCCCAAGGCAATTTCTCCAAACTGCGGCAGCACGCTTCTAATACCGTTAACACCCGAAATTTCTTCTTCCGCCGTAATCGCGCAAATTAGATTGAAGGCGTTTCCCTGCCCCTGCAAGTACAGAAAAACTGCCAGTAAGCTAACGGCCGAAGCACCCGCATCATTGCTGCCGAGGCCAATTAACTTATCGCCTTCCCGTACGGCTCCAAATGGCTCGTGCGTCCAGCCCACGCCTGGTTTCACCGTGTCGTGATGCGAATTGAGCAGAATGGTCGGTTTATTCGCATCGAAGTGCGCGGAAGTGGCCCACACGTTATTCTGCTGCCGCTGCGCTGCTATGCCGTGCCCAATTAAAAACGCCTGAATCAGGCCAGCCGTATCCGTTTCCTCACGTGAATACGAGGGAGTTTTAATTAGCCGAATCAGTAAATCAACGGCATCCTCGCTCAGTTGATTTATTAATTCAGACATAAGGTGGTTTTCAGTGCTCCATCAATGTAGAGCGCATGCTCAATAATTACTTTTTCTACGCCAAACTGCAAGGCATCAAATGCATTTTCTAATTTGGGCAGCATGCCATCGGCAATTATTCCACTTTCTTTCAATTCGGCATAATTAGCCAATGTAATAGTTGGAATAACTGATTTTTCATCAATAATATCGGCTAATACGCCGTGTTTTTCGAAGCAAAAGTGCAGCTCTACTGAATATTGCTTGCTCAGGGCTTTTGCTAACGATGCGGCAATGGTGTCGGCATTGGTATTCAGCAATTGGCCCTGGCCGTCGTGGTTAATCGGGCAAAAGACAGGAGTCAGCCCTATTTCTAAAAACTGGCGCACCATATCGGCATTGATGCTCTCCTCGCTCAAATCCCCCACAAAGCCGTAGTCAACTTCCCGTACCAGGCGCTTGGTGGCCAGAATCACGTTGCCATCGGCACCACTGAGGCCCAGCGCATTAACCCCAACTGCCTGGAGTGCCGCCACTATTTGCTTGTTGGTTTTGCCCGCGTAGAACATCGTCACGATGTCGAGAGTCACAGCGTCGGTGATGCGGCGGCCGTGCAGCATCCGCGGCACGATGCCCAGGCGGGCCATCATTTCGCTGGCGCCTTTGCCACCGCCGTGCACCAGTATTTTGGGGCCGCTCACATTGGCAAACAGGCGCAGGAATTCCAGCAAGTCGGATACGCGGTCGATGATGCCGCCGCCAATCTTATAAATTTTTAACGCCGCTTTCATTATTTCTTCACAGTTCAGCAAACCCAACAGCGAAAAGCACTGATTCCAAAAAATAACCGGGAAATGTTGCAGGCAAAAGTAGGGGCTTTTAGCTTTGCAGCAGAATTGAACCTCTTGGTTCGGCCGTTCGTTAAAGCGCCGAATCGAAAGTTACCCGCCATGCCCCTCCCCGTTTGCTCTTCTCCTTTGCTCGCTGCCGCCGTTTGGCTGGGTGGAGCAGGCGTGTGCAGAACGGCTTGCGCCTTGGTGCGACGACCCTAGCGGCTTCAGCAGCCGCATGTTGGCCCCTTGGCCAGCCCCTTTGAGCCAGGATAGTATCCGCTCTACTTACAGACAGGTTTGGGCTTTAGCAGGAATCACGCGGGAGAAACGCGTGGTCCGGACAGCCGCGCATCTATCCCTAAGTTCTTAAAAATCAATGATAATTCGGGTTGCAACAGCAGCGGACGCTCAGTACGCTGACTTATTATGCCAATGGTACGTTGAATCGGCCAAAACGCGGGGCACCGGCATCGCCAAGCGCGAGCCGGATTACGTGGCCCGTAAAATGGCCAGCGGCGATAGCATCATCGCCTTCGTGGACGACGAGCTGGCGGGCTTCTGCTACATCGAAACCTTTGATGACAAGACCTTTGTCGTAAACTCGGGTCTGATTGTAAACGCCGAAATCCGCAAGGGCGGCGTGGGCAAGGCCATCAAGCAGGCCGTGTTCGAGCTGTCGCGCAGCAAGTACCCGCAGGCCAAAATTTTCGGCATCACGACCAGCTTGGCCGTGATGAAAATAAATACCGACTTGGGTTACGAGCCCGTCACTTTCTCGGAGCTGACCACCAGCGAAGACTTCTGGAAGGGCTGCAAAAGCTGCAAAAACTACAGCATCCTGATGGAGAACGAGCGCAAGCTGTGCCTCTGCACCGGCATGCTTTATGACACACCTGAGAAGCAGCTGGTGCAGCTGCAGGTGCCCGAGTTTAATGTTGTCCCAAGCTCCTCTGAATCAGGCGCGGTAGTATAGCACTGTACGGTAAGCTATAGCTTGCCGTACTCTGAATGCCAAGCGTTAACTCACCATTTATCTAACGGCAAGCTAACGCTTACCGCACATTGAAAATGAAGAAAAAAGCCATTCTAGCGTATAGCGGCGGCCTCGACACCTCGTTTTGCGCCGTTTATCTGTCTCGCGACCTGGACCTGGAAGTACACACCGTCATTGTCAATTCCGGCGGCTTCACGGCCGAGGAGCTGGCCGCCATCGAGGCGCGGGCCTACGAGCTGGGCTCGGTGAAGCATGAGGTGATTGACGTGACCACGCGCTTCTACCACGATTGCCTGCGCTATCTGCTGTTCGGCAACGTGCTGAAAAATGATACCTACCCGCTGAGCGTGAGCGCTGAGCGCATGTTCCAGTCGCTGGCCATTGCCGAGTACGCCCGCGCCAACGAGGCCGATTATATTGCTCACGGCAGCACAGGGGCCGGCAACGACCAGGTACGTTTCGACGTGGCTTTTTCGGTCATTTCCCCCAAAACCGAAATCCTAACACCCATCCGCGACCTGAAGCTGTCGCGCCAGGCCGAGATTGAATACCTGCAAAAAGCGGGTTTCGAAATGAGTTGGGAGAAGGCGAAATATTCCATCAATAAAGGCATCTGGGGCACCAGCGTGGGCGGCGTCGAAACGCTGACTTCGCACGAGGCCCTGCCCGAAAGCGCCTACCCCTCGCAGTTGCAGCGGCAGGATTCGGAGCGCATGGAAATCACCTTCGAGCGCGGTGAGCCGGTGGCCCTGAATGGCGAAACGATGGACCCGGTGGCCCTGATTCAGCGGCTGAACGAGCTGGGCGCGGCCTTCGCCATCGGCCGCGACACGCACGTGGGCGATACCATCCTGGGCATCAAGGGCCGGGTGGGGTTCGAGGCACCCGCGCCGCTCATCCTCATCAAGGCGCACCACTTGCTGGAGAAGCACATCAGCACCCGCTGGCAGCTGCTGCACAAAGACTACATCGCCAACTGGTACGGCACGCTGCTGCATGAGGCGCAGTACCTCGACCCGGTGATGCGCGACATGGAAGCCTTCCTGGAATCGTCGCAAAGCCACGTCTCGGGCAAGGTGTTCGTGCAGCTCAAGCCCTACCAATTTGACCTGCTCGGCATCGAGTCGAAATATGATATGATGCAGTCGAAAGTGGCGACTTACGGCGAGGAAAATAACGCCTGGGATGCCCGTGACGCCCGTGGTTTCATCAAGATTTTCGGTAACCAGCTGAAAATTAGCGCCAGTCTGCACGATGGAAATTAAGGCCGGCATCGTGGGCGGGGCCGGCTACACGGCCGGCGAGTTGATTCGCATTCTGCTGCACCACGACTTCGTGGAGCTGGGCGGCATCGTAAGCTCATCGAACGCGGGCAACCCGGTGCACCAGGTGCACGACGATTTGGTGGGCGAAACCGACCTGACCTTTGCCTCCGAGCTGGCCGGCGACGAGGACGTGGTGTTTCTGTGCCTGGGCCACGGCAATTCCAAAGCCTGGCTGCACAAAAACACCCTGCCCGCAACCACGCACATCATCGACCTGAGCAACGATTTCCGCCTCACGGCCGATGCCGAGTTTGCCGGCCGCGAGTTCGTCTATGGCCTGCCGGAGCTGAACAAAAGCCGCATCCAGCAGGCCCAGAGCATTGCCAATCCCGGCTGCTTCGCCACGGCCATCCAGCTGGCGCTGCTGCCGCTGGCCCAGGCCGGCCGGCTCACCGACGACATCCACGTGTCGGCCATCACCGGCTCGACCGGCGCGGGCCAGGGCCTCTCGGAAACGGTGCATTTCTCGTGGCGCAGCAACAACGTGTCCATCTACAAGCCCTTCACGCACCAGCACCTGGGCGAAATCGGCGAGAGTCTGGCGCAACTGCAGCCGCAATCCGCGGCGGAAATTCACTTCATCCCCTACCGCGGCAATTTCGCGCGGGGCATTTTCGCCAGCGTCTACACGCCCTCCGATTTGACGCAGGACGAAGCGCGGGAGATGTATAAGCAGTTTTATGCTGACGCGCCGTTCACCGCGGTTTCGGACAAGGAAATTCATTTGAAGCAAGTGGTGAACACCAATAAATGCCTGCTGCATGTGCAGAAACAGGGCAAGCAATTATTAATTACCTCGGTAATTGATAATTTGGTGAAAGGCGCGTCGGGCCAGGCGGTGCAGAACATGAATTTGCTGTTTGGCCTGCCGGAAACGACGGGGTTGATGAGTAAGGCTTCGTTTTTTTAGAAACACTATGCACCTTATTCTTCTCAGTGTCGTCTTTCTGGCTTTTTGTGGACTTACCAGTTGCAATAATCAAGACAGTTTTGACAAACACAACCCAAAATGGATTACATATAAGTTGTATGACTATTGGGTGTTTGACGCGCCCAAAGGAGCAAAAATCATTTATCAACAAGGAATAGACTCAACACCAGGCAGTATTGCATTAGCAGCAAACGATTCTGTGATTCTAGAATTTGATAGTGGCTTTGAGTCATCTGTTATCGACACAATCTGCGACTTAGGAAGTGAAACAGTATACGCTAAACGGCGAGTTGCGAGAGGTGATTACAAATATTTGAACAAGCCAGATACGTTACATCAAGCACGAATTGATACAGTTAATGGGCTGGCAGCAATCACAATTGTACCTGTGAAGACTGGTGTTGGAATAACCAAAGTAACTATTTCGAATTGTAGCTCTAATCGATGGCTTGCTATTTCAGGCAAAAATATTCCTTATAATAAGCAGGAATTAATACTGAAAATATACGCAAGCATACGGCAGGTAAAGTCAAAATAAGGCCTTTTTTGTAGTTTAACTGCTGAATTCAACATGGAGCTTTTCAACGTCTATCCTCTCGTCAACATCATGCCCGTGCGCGCACTTGGCGCGAAACTTTGGGACGACCAGGGCCAGGAGTACCTGGATTTCTACGGCGGCCACGCCGTGATTTCCATCGGCCACAGCCACCCGCACTACGTGCAGCGCCTGACGGCGCAGCTGCAAAACATCGGCTTCTACTCTAACTCGGTGCAGATTCCGATTCAGCGCGAGCTGGCCGAAAAGCTGGGCCGCGTGTCGGGCTACCCGGATTACGCGTTGTTTCTGTGCAACTCCGGGGCCGAGGCCAACGAGAATGCGCTGAAGCTAGCCTCGTTCCACACCGGCAAAAAGCGGGTCATCGCCTTTCGGGGCGCGTTTCACGGTCGCACCTCGGGCGCGGTAGCCGCCACCGACAACCCCAAGATTGTGGCCCCCTTCAACGCCGACCACGCCATTTCCTTTGTCAATTACGACCTGAAAGCAGTGGCCGAAATCCTGCGCGGCGGCGATGTCTGCGCCGTGATTATCGAGCCGATTCAGGGTGTGGGCGGCATCATCAGGCCTTCCGATGACTTCCTGCAGGGCCTCTCGCTGCTGTGCGGCGCGCACAACGCGCTGCTGATTGCCGACGAGGTGCAGAGCGGCTACGGGCGCAGCGGCGAGTTCTTCGCCCATCAGCACGCTGGCATCCGGCCCGATATCATTGCCGTGGCCAAGGGCATGGGCAACGGCTTCCCCATCGGCGGCATCCTGATTGCGCCCGCGCTGCCAGCCTCCTACGGCCTACTGGGCACCACTTTCGGCGGTAACCACCTGGCCTGCGCCGCCGCCCTGGCCGTGCTCGAAGTCATTGAGCAGGAAGATTTGGTTGCGCACGCCGCCGAGCTGGGCCACTACCTGCGCACGGAACTCGAAGCCAATTCCGGGGCCGAGGAAATTCGCGGCCGCGGCCTGATGGTGGGTATTCAGTATGATTTTCCCATCAAGGAAATCCGCGACAAGCTGCTGACGGAGCATCATATTTTCGTGGGCAATGCTTCCGACCCTACGGTGCTCCGGCTGCTGCCGCCGCTGAATATCACGCGGACGGAGGTTGATATGTTTTTGGCGGCGCTGTATGCCATCACCCCACCCCCTAGCCCCCTCCCCTCCGGGAGAGGGGGAACTAGCTCTAAAATTAGTCTCTAGTCTCACCCTCTTTGCTCATCCATTTGCATCCAACTAGTTTCTGGTTCTAAAAACTAGAAACTAGTTCCCCCTCTCCCAGAGGGGAGGGGGCTAGGGGGTGGGGTCAATCGTATGAATCAAGTAAAACTCATCCTCTCCGACGGCACCGCCATCTCCGGCGAATCCTTCGGCGCTTTCACCTCCGCCGCCGGCGAGGTCGTGTTCAGCACGGCCATGACGGGCTACCCCGAAAACCTCACCGACCCGTCCTTCGCCGGCCAGATTCTGGTGCTCACCACCCCGATGGTGGGCAACTACGGCGTACCCGGCGAGGAACTCTACGAGTCGATTTCGAAGATTTTCGAGTCCGACAAGATTCACATTGCCGGGCTGGTCGTCAATTATTACTCCGAGGAGCACAGCCACTGGAACGCCGCCAAAAGCCTCGGCTACTGGCTCAAGGAGTACAACATTCCCGGCATCTGCGGGGTCGATACCCGGATGCTCACCAAGAAGCTACGCGAGCAAGGCGCTATGCTGGGCAAAATCGTGGCCGAGGACGACGTGCCCTTCCACGACCCCAACCGCGACAACCTCGTGGCGCAGGTGAGCCCGGCCGGTATCCGGCGCTACGGCGGCGGCCGGCACAAAATCGTGCTCGTGGACTGCGGCACCAAAACCAACATCATCCGCTGCTTCCTGGAGCGCGACGTGGAGCTGATTCGCGTGCCCTGGGACTACGATTTTACGACCCTGGCCTACGACGGCCTGTTCCTGAGCAACGGCCCCGGCGACCCCAAAATGTGCGAAGCCACCATCCGGCACCTGCAAAAGGCCCTGGCCCAGGACCGGCCCATTTTCGGCATCTGCCTGGGCAGCCAGCTCATGGGCCTCGCGGCGGGCGGCGACACCTTCAAGCTCAAATACGGCCACCGCAGCCACAACCAGCCCGTGAAGCTCACCGGCACCCAGCGCTGCTACATCACCAGCCAGAACCACGGCTTCGCGGTGGATACCGAAACACTACCCGCCGAGTGGCAGATGCTGTTCGAGAACCTGAACGACGGCACCTGCGAAGGCATCAGGCACACGTCCAAGCCGTTCTTCTCCACGCAATTTCACCCCGAAGCCGCCGGCGGGCCGGAGGATACAGAGTTTCTGTTTGATGACTTTTTGAAAGCGGTGACGGAGTATAAGGAGGGGCATACAGCCTAGCGAAACGCCTCATCCCCCGGCCCCTTCTCCGAAAAGGAGAAGGGGAGCCGCGACCACCCAAACATTTTAATTTAATTACTGGACTACATTATGGCTTCAAACATCAACCTAGAAATCAAAGTAATTAAAAGGTTTGTGAATAAAGCTAAGCGCGAACGTTACATTCAATTCGTCTCATCGGAAAAGAACAGAGCGAAATTTATTAAAGACTTATCTCATTATAATTTTCTTGAATCGTCGCTATTTACTCCTGTACGAGGTATCGAAGAACACGAAATTCTAGCGTCTACTGAAAATAACGGCATAGCTAATACTACTTGTTATGTTATCAGTGAAAACAAAAGAATAGATGCTAAATTTTTAGATACAAAAGAAACTATAGCGGCAACAGTGGGTCACGGAATGGGTACGCTTCTAGTTTTTGGTGACGCTGAAATGATATTCTATGAGTGTGAAACAATGAACATAAGATACATAAGCAAGAAGGTAAGCCAATAATCACTTAACAAGCATTTCCTTAAACGTCTGGCTCCCCCTCTCCTTTTCGGAGAGGGGGCCGGGGGGTGAGGCGAACGTTGCACGACCTAATGACCAAACCCAACAAAGTACTCATCCTCGGTTCCGGCGCGCTGAAAATTGGCGAGGCCGGGGAGTTCGATTATTCCGGCTCGCAGGCCCTCAAGGCGCTGAAGGAGGAAGGCATCCGCACCATCCTCATCAACCCCAACATTGCCACCGTGCAGACCTCCGACGGCATGGCCGACGACGTGTACTTCCTGCCCGTGACGCCCTACTTCGTGGAGGAAGTCATCAAAAAAGAGCGGCCCGATGGCATTCTGGTGGCCTTTGGCGGCCAGACGGCCCTGAACTGCGCCGTGGCCCTGTACCGCGCCGGCGTGTTCGAGCAGTACGGCGTGCGGGTGCTGGGCACGCCCGTGCAGAGCATCATCGACACCGAGGACCGGGAGATTTTCAAGGTCAAGCTCGACCAGATTGGCGTGCTCTCGGCCCGCAGCGTGGCCTGCACGACCATGGAAGCCGCCCTGGCCGCCGGCGAAACCATCGGCTTCCCCATCATCGTGCGGGCCGCGTTTGCGCTGGGCGGGCTGGGCAGCGGCTTCGCTAACAACATGGACGAGCTGCGGGCCCTGGCCCGGCAATCGTTCACGACTTCGGACCAGATTCTGGTGGAAGAATCGCTGAAGGGATGGAAGGAAGTGGAGTACGAAGTGGTGCGCGACGAGTTCGATAACTGCATCACGGTCTGCAACATGGAGAACTTCGACCCCATCGGCATCCACACCGGCGAGAGCATCGTGGTGGCCCCGTCCCAGACGCTGAGCAACCGCGAGTACCACAAGCTGCGCAGCATCGGCATCAAAACCATCCGGCACCTGGGCATCGTGGGCGAGTGCAACATTCAGTACGCCCTCGACCCCGTTTCTGAAGATTACCGCGTGATTGAGGTGAATGCCCGCCTCTCGCGCTCGTCGGCGCTGGCCTCGAAGGCGACGGGCTACCCGCTGGCCTTCGTGGCCGCCAAGCTGAGCCTGGGCTACTCGCTGGCCGAGCTGAAAAACAGCGTCACGCAGACCACCACGGCCTTTTTCGAGCCCGCCCTCGACTACGTGGTGGTGAAGCTGCCGCGCTGGGACCTGGGCAAATTCTCGGGCGTGAACCGCCAGATTGGCTCGGCCATGAAGAGCGTAGGCGAGGTGATGGCGATAGGAAAATCGTTCGAGGAAGCCATCCAGAAGGGCCTGCGGATGCTCGACACCGGCAAGCGCGGCTTCGTGGCCAACCGGCCCGAAAGCATTGAACCCGACACCATCGACCAGCTCCTGAGCGAGCCGAACGAGGAGCGCATCTTCGCCATAAACAGCGCCTTCGAGGCCGGCTACTCGCTGGAGCAGGTGCACCAGCTGACCAGGATTGACCACTGGTTTTTGCAGCGCCTGTTCACCATTTTCGAGCTGGGCCAGCGGCTGGCCGCCGGCCGCGCCACCGGCCTCGATGGCCTGGAAAACAAGCTCTTGCGCGAGGTGAAGCGGGCCGGTTTCTCGGACCAGCAGATTGCCGTGCAGCTGCTGGGCGAAGGTGATGTGAAGGCAGATGAGCTGCGTGTGCGCGCCCGCCGCAAGGCCCTGGGCGTGCTGCCCGTGGTGAAGCAGATTGACACGCTGGCCGCCGAATTCCCGGCCAAAACCAACTACCTCTACACCACCTACCACGGCACCGAAAACGACCTGGACCGCGAAACCGCGAAGTCCATCGTGGTGTTGGGTTCGGGCGTGTACCGCATCGGCTCGTCGGTCGAGTTCGACTGGTGCGGCGTGCAGGCCGTGCAAACGGCCGCCGAGGAGGGCTACAAAACCATCCTCATCAACTACAACCCCGAAACCGTTTCGACCGATTACGACGTGAGCGACCGGCTCTACTTCGAGGAGCTGAGCTTCGAGCGGGTGATGGACATTCTGGATTTCGAGCAGCCCGGCGGCGTGATTCTGAGCACCGGCGGCCAGATTCCCAACAACTTGGCCATGCGCCTCGAAGAAGCCCAGGCGCCCATTCTGGGCACCACGGCCGCCCACATCGACGAGGCCGAGAACCGCCACAAGTTCTCGCGCATCATGGACGAGCTGGGCATTGCCCAGCCGCGCTGGAAGGAGCTGACCTCGCTGGAAGCCATGAACGAGTTTGTGCGCGAAGTGGGCTACCCGGTGCTCATCCGGCCGAGCTACGTGCTGTCGGGCGCGGCTATGAACGTGGTTTCCAACGCCTTCGAGCTGGAAGAATTCCTGAAAGCGGCCCGGGAAGTGAGCGCCGAATACCCGGTGGTGGTGTCCGAATTCATGCAGGAAGCCAAGGAAATTGAGCTGGACGCGGTGGCCGACCGGGGCGAAATCGTGAGCTACGCCATTTCCGAGCACGTCGAGTTTGCCGGCGTGCATTCCGGCGACGCCACCATGTACTACCCGCCCCAGCGGGTGTACGTGGGCACCATCCGCAAGCTCAAAATCATTGCCGAGAAGGTGGCCCGCCGCTACGAAATCAGCGGCCCGTTCAACATTCAGTTTCTGGAAAAAAACGGGGCCATCAGCGTGATTGAGTGCAACCTGCGGGCCTCGCGCAGCTACCCCTTCGTGTCGAAAATCTCGGGCAACAACCTCATCAAAAAGGCCACCCAAGTGCTGCTGGGCAAGCAAGTGCCCCGCGACGAGAGCGAGCGGGTCTACGACCTGCCCTTCGTGGGCGTGAAGGCCCCGCAGTTCTCCTTCACCCGCCTGCCCGGCGCCGACCCGGTGCTGCGCGTGGACATGGTGAGCACCGGCGAAGTGGGCTGCCTGGGCGACACCGCCGAGGAGGCCCTGCTGAAAGCCATGCTGAGCGTAGGCTACAAAATCCCCGCGAAAACGGTGCTCATTTCCGGCGGCCCCATCCAGTCGAAAGTGGCGCTGCTCTCCGCCACCGAGCTACTGGTGAAGCGCGGCTATCATATTTACGCCACCCAGGGCACCCACCGCTTCTTCGCCGAAAACAGCATCCCCAGCTCGTTGCTATTTTGGCCCGATGATATGCAGGAGCCCAACGCGCTGACGTATCTGAAAGAGAAGAAAATCGACCTGGTAATTAATATCCCGAAAAACCTCTCCAAAGGCGAGCTGGATAACGACTACAAAATCCGCCGCACCGCCGTGGATTCCGGCGTGCCCTTGCTGACGAATGCGCGGCTGGCCAAGGCGTTTATCAAAGCGTTTTGCACGCTGGGAATGAAGGATTTGAAGATTAAGAGTTGGGGGGAGTATAAGGCGATGTAATATTGAACGTCATGCTGAGCGCAGTCGAAGCATCTCTACCTTCTGGCTAACTCCTGTCGTGAGGACGAAGCGGTAGAGTTGCTTCAACAAGCTCAGCATGACTGTTTTTATTAGCCCAAACAGCTTCTAATCTTCGCTTCATTCAGATGAATATTTTAACCATTGAAAACGCAGAAAAAATTAAATTAGCTGTTCAAATTGAACCTTGGGCAGAGGTATTTTATCTGCGGAAAGGGGATACGTTAAAGCTGCATCAACCTGAAGGATTGCACGGCTACTATCATGTCAAGGTGTGGCGCGATGCGGATATTCAATTGTTTGTGGATGGTGAATATGATTATCCCGAAGTATTTATCAATGACCAACCTGCGGAGCCTTGGAATGACTTCAAGCCGGACGAGTCAGAATAACTCAGCTACTTTGGGCTGATGTTGTTCTGCCAGCGCATGGCTGGTCTTTATCAGAGTTCAACAAAGCGGTAGAGATGCTTCGGCAAGCTCAGCATGACGTTTCTTTGGGCCTCGGCCACTCTCCTAAAACCATGAAAAACTTCACTTCCTTCGCCGATGCGGGCGACTACAAAGCTCTATTGCAGCAAGCCTTGGAAATCAAGGCCAACCCCTACGGCTACCAGCACATCGGGCGCAACAAAACCGTCGGCCTCATCTTCTTCAACCCCAGCCTGCGCACCCGGCTCAGCTCCGTCAAGGCGGCCTACAACCTGGGCGCACAAGCCTGGGTGCTCAACGCCGGAGCCGACTCCTGGACCCTGGAAATGGCCGACGGCGCGGTGATGAACGGCGGCACTCAGGAGCACATCAAGGACGCCATCGCGGTGATGAGCCAGTACTGCGACGTGCTGGGCGTGCGCACCTTCCCCACCCTCAAAGACAAGGCCGAGGACTACGGCGAAGTCGTCTTCAACAAGATTCTGCAGTACGCTACCGTGCCCGTCATCAGCCTGGAAAGCGCCACGCTGCACCCCTTACAGTCGTTCGCCGACCTCATCACCGTGGCCGAAACCAAGCAGAAGGAGCGCGTGAAAGTGGTGCTCACCTGGGCCCCGCACGTGCGGGCACTGCCGCAGTGCGTGCCCAACTCCTTCTGCGACTGGTTCTCGGAAATCGATTGGATTGATTTCGTTATCACCCATCCCCAGGGCTACGAGCTGGACCCCAAATTTACCAAAGGCGCCCGCATCGAATACGACCAGCGCAGGGCCCTGGAAGGCGCCGACTATGTGCAGGCCAAAAACTGGAGCAGCTACCAGGACTACGGCCAAGTTCTGACGCAGGACGCCGACTGGATGCTAACGCCCATGCACATGGCCTATACCGACAAGGCCAAATTCATGCACTGCCTGCCTGTGCGCCGCAACGTAGAAGTATCCGATGCCGTGCTCGACGCCCCCGGCTCGCTCATCGTCCAGGAAGCCGGCAACCGCACCATCTCCATGCAAACCGTGCTGCACGAGCTGCTGAAGTAGCCGTTTGCACGATGCCATGAAAAGGCCCCGCAGAAGATTCCTCTGCGGGACCTTTTCGGGTGTGGCTGGCACTCAAAACCCCGTGCCCGAAAACTTGCCGCAGCTGTGGCTACTTCCCCAAAGACAAAGCCCCAACCTGTTTCCAGATTGGGGCTTTTTGCTGTGATCCCGCTGGGATTCGAACCCAGGACCCGTACATTAAAAGTGTACTGCTCTACCAGCTGAGCTACAGAATCGGTACCTTGCACTTCACAAGGGCGATACCCTGTTTGTGGGCACAAAAGTACAAGCACCTCTCGGATTACACAACCTTGATTCAAAAAAAAGTCTCTTCTCTTTCTTTAAGGCCCTTTTTACTGGGATTAATCTTCCTGCCTGTCTGTGGGTTGGGTGCAAACCTGCCCCAAAAAAAAATTACAAAGGATTCCGTATCCAGCCCTCCAGTGGCTTTGCAACGAGCCGATTCGCTGTTTTCGGAGGGGCAATACGCGGTGGCATTGCCAGCTTACAAGCAACAGGTGTGGCAGCAGCGCCGGGCCTCTCCCGAGTTGCTTTTGAAAATGGCGTACGCGCAGCAGCAACTGGGCCACTACCCGGCAGCTTTGCTCTACCTGAGCCTGGCCCAGGCGCGGGAGCCCCGCGTGCGCACTTGGCGACAGCTGGCCACTCTGGCGGCGCAGCACCGCCTGGTGGGCTACCCCATCACGTGGCAGCAGGAGCTGCGGGTGCAGGCCCAGCGCTACTACTACCCGGGCTTGCAGCTGCTGCTGGGCGGCGCGCTGGTGAGCGCCATCTGGCTGCTGTGGCGCCGGAGCCCGCGCACGGCGTGGGTGGGCTACGCGGTGTACCTGGGCCTGCTGGGGGCTTACCTCCACTTTCTGCGGCCCAAGCCGGCGGGGCTGGTGGCCCGGGCCGGGGCCGCGCTCATGGGTGGGCCCAGCGCCGGCGCGGCGTGGCTGAGCACGGCGGCCATCGGCGACCGCCTGCTGGTGCTGGGGCGCCAAGACATCTGGTACCGGGTGCAGTGGCAGCAGCGGGTCGCGTTTGTGCGCGAAGCCGATGTGCTGGTGGTGGAATGAGGTGAGATGGTGAAGTGGTGAGTTTGACGTTTTGCTCGCGCAAGCGGCGCGGTTAAAACGTCAAACTCACCACCTCACCATTTCACCCCCAGCGGGTACTTTTGTGGCATGTCTGCTGCGCTCACTCTTACTGCTCTGTACCTCTACCCTGTCAAATCCCTTGGGGGGTATGCCGTACCCGAAGCCGAGGTGACGGCCCGAGGCCTGCGGCACGACCGCCGCTGGCTGCTGGTGGACGAGTGCAACCGCTTCATGACCCAGCGGCAGCTGCCCGAGCTGGCCCTGCTGACGGTGGCCCCGGCTTACAATGGCTTTATGATTAGCCACCGCCAGCGGCCCGATTTGCTGCCGCTCTTCATTCCCTTGGAGGCTACGCCGGAGCGCACGCTGTTCGTCACGATTTGGGACGACATGGCCTGGGCCTGGCGCGGCACGCCCGAAGCCGACGAATGGCTGGCCGAAGCCCTGGGGCGCACCTGCCGGCTGGTGTACATGTCGGACATGGTGCGGCGCGAGGTGGAGCCAGAGTTCAACCCCGAAGGCCAGCTGGTGAGCTTTGCTGATGGCTACCCCTTTCTGCTCATTGGCGACGCTGCACTGGCCGATTTGAACACCCGCCTCGCCCAGCCCGTGCCCATGAACCGCTTCCGGCCCAACCTGGTGTTTGGGGGCGGCGCGCCCTACGAGGACGATGCCTGGGAAAACTTCCAGATTGGCGCCGTGCCGTTTCGGGCGGTGCGGGGCTGCGGCCGCTGCGTGCTCACGACCATCGACCAGCAGTCGGCCACCAAAAGCCCCGTGGGCGACCCACTGCGCACCCTGGCCACCTACCGCCAGGTAGAAGGCAGCACCATGTTCGGCCAGAATGTGACCGGGGCCGGGGTGGGGCGCTTGCGCGTGGGCGATGCCGTGACGGTCCTCAGCCGCAAATAACGCGTCAGACGGTGCCTTTGGTACCTGCGGACTGCAACTTGAGGAGCGGCAATGGCGTTCTGCTTTTCCGGGCCGCATGCCTGGCAATTCGCATGGAACTCGATTATCTGCTGCACTTCCTGGCCCGGCTGGCGGCCAACAACACCACGGAATGGATGGCGGCCCACCGCCCCGACTACCAACGGGCCCGCGCTGCCTGCACCGAACTGGTGCGGCAGGTGCTGGCCGGAGTAGCCCCCACCGACCCCGATTTGGCGGACCTGACCACGGCGGAGGTCCTGTTCCGGCTGCATAAGAACGACCGGGCCCACCGCGACCCGGAGCCCTACAAGCGCCGCATGGGTGCGGGCCTGAAGCTGGGCGGCCGCCACGCGCCCCGGGCGGGCTATTTTGTGGCCATTCAGCCCGAGGGGCGCAACTGGCTGGGGGCGGGCACCTTCCACCCCACGCCGGCCATGCTGGCGGCCATCCGGCAGGAAATTCACTACAACGGCGACGAGTTTCACCGGCGGCGGCAAACACCGGCGCTGCTCGCCCACTTTCCCGACGGCCTCGACACCACCGGCCCGCAGCTCACGCGCCCGCCACGGGGCTACTCGGCCCAGGACCCCGACCTGGCGTGGCTTCGCCTCAAAACCTACGGTGCGGGTCGTTTTTACACCGATGCGGAAGTGCTGGCCCCTGATTTTGTGGCGAAAATTGTGGCCGGCATCGCCGCGGCCCGCCCACTGGTGGATTTTTTAAACGAGGCGCTGCCGGTAGCGGAACGAAACGGCATTGGTGCTGAAACGAGGTAGCTTACCTGAATTTTTAGCACGCCTTCAGAACGGTCCGGGCCGACTGGAGCAACGAGAAAAAAGCCCCACTTTCTGATGCAGAAAGCGAGACTTTTTTCGTGCCAAACAGTGAAGCTTAGCGGCGCTCCAAGGAGTTAAAACAAGCCGAAGAGCGTGTTATTAATCTTGTCAATGATGCTGCCGAGGTCCTCGGGGTTGCGCACGTAATCCAGCTCGCTCACGTCTACGATGAGGTGGCGGCCGGCGCTGTAG
The DNA here is from genome assembly GCF_001816145.1 of Hymenobacter lapidarius. Classification (GTDB taxonomy): domain Bacteria; phylum Bacteroidota; class Bacteroidia; order Cytophagales; family Hymenobacteraceae; genus Hymenobacter; species Hymenobacter lapidarius. The sequence continues at coordinate 20,168 of NZ_MDZB01000103.1, forward strand.
GTGCTAATCCACTGCTCGTAGTGCTCGTTGAGGTTTTTGAGGTACTCGATGCTGATGCTGTTCTCGTAGTCGCGGCCGCGCTTCTCAATCTGGCTGATGAGCTTGGGCAAATCGGCGCGCAGGTACAGCAGCAGGTCAGGCGGAGCCACGAGGTCCACCATCGACTCAAACAGGGCGTAGTAGTTGTTGTAGTCGCGGGTTTCGAGCAGGCCGGAATCGTGCAGGTTGGCGGCGAAAATGTGAGCATCTTCGTAGATGGTGCGGTCCTGAATGATGCCTTTGCCGGCCTTCTGCAGCTCCTTGATGCGCTGGGTTTGGCGGAAGCGGCCATTAAGGAAGTACACCTGGAGGTGGAACGCCCAGCGGGGCATGTCGTGGTAGAAATCCTTCAAGTAAGGGTTGTCGTCCACGTCTTCCAAAAATACTTCCCAGCGAAAATGCTGGGCCAACTTATGGGCCAGCGTGGTTTTACCGGCCCCAATGTTGCCGACGATGGCAATGTGCATGCGCTATGAACGAAAAAGACGAGAGAAAAGCAGAGACCCAAAGGTAGCAGCACGGCCCTATACTACCCCAATCATTGCGCACTAGCTATATTTACCAGCATCAGGGGAATTTTGCTGCCTTACCCATGCTCTCCGGCCCTTCTACCCAGTTGCTTACCCTGCAGGACGACCACGGCCTGGCCCTGGCCGAATACTCCTTTTACCCGGCCGATGAGCTCTTGCACGTGCGTTGGCACGGCCACCTCACCGGGGCAGAAGTCATCCGCGGCGTGCGCCAGGGGGAACAATGGCGCGACCAGCTCCGCTTCTCCCTTATTCTGAACGACAAGAGCAACACCGGGGGCGACTGGAGCGACGCCCTGCCCTGGCTGCAATACGAGTGGCTGCCGGTGGCCGTGGCGGCCGGCGTAAAAGCCCTGGCCTATGTGTTTTCACCGGACCTGGAGAACCAGTTCGCTACCCAAAAATTTGTGGCGGCGCTGCGGCCGCACATGGCCATTGAGCTGTTTGAGGACTGGGATGTGGCCCTGGCTTGGCTGCAGCAGCAGGGCGGCAGTCGCCCCGCTGCCCCGCCGCCCCTCCCGTAGCAGCAGCAGCAGGGATTATTTGTCGGTTCTGTCTTTGGCCTGCCGGGCGCCGCGCAGGGAATGAAACTCGCCCTGCATGGTGCGAATACGCAACCGCTCTTCAATAGGCAGCGCGGCGCGCACCTGCTCGTAGCGCTGGTTGAGGCGGGCCAGCACGATGGCGGCGTTGTCCCAGTCGGGGTAGCTCCAGCTGCGGCGCTCGTCGCGGGTGGTGCCAATGAACCGCTCATATAGGCCGGGGAGCTGCTGGGCTTCCACGCGGGCCAGATTCACGTCGGTTTTCAGCAGGTGCTGCTGGATGAGGTCGGAAGAAGCGGCGGCGCGGCGCGGAGCAGCCTGGGGCCGGGGCCGGGCTAGTAGGTCGCCCGAGGGGCGGGCACCGGTGAGCTCGCCGCGCTGGTGCTGGCTGTCGGCGGCGGAGCTTTGGGCGTGGCTGAGCACGGGCAGGCTGGCCAGCAGCAGCAAAAGACAGGAGGCAGATTTCATAAGAAAGCAAAAAGAAAAACGGGAATGGGCGCTTTAACGCAAGGAGCGGGCCAATCGTATGGAATTGGGCGGGCCGGTTTCGGTTTTTTGGCCCCAATTTCGTGTTTTACTGCTTATGACTCCTGACGCCCCCATCGCGCCGCCGCGCATAGCGCCCGCCACGCTCCACGACATCCCGACCATTATCCAGCTGGCCGAAGCGACCTGGGAGCCCACTTACCGGTTCATCATTTCGCGCGAGCAGATAGACTATATGTACCGGGTGATTTACACGCCGGCCTCGCTCAAGCGGCAGATGGCCGAGCAGCACCACTCGTTTTTGCTGGCCTACGTGGCCGGCGAGCCGGCTGGGTTCGCGTCCTTCAGCCCCTTGCCAGCCGAGGAAGAGGCCGGCACTGGCTACAAGCTGCACAAGATTTACGTGCTGCCCACCCGGCAAGGCCAAGGCCTGGGCGTGCACCTAATTGAGGCCGTTGAAAACGCGGCCCGCCAGGCCGGCGGCACGTTCCTGGACCTGAACGTGAACCGCTACAACCCCGCCATTGCGTTTTACGAACGGCGTGGCTTTGCCCGCCAGCGCGAAGTGGACGTGGCCATCGGGCCGTATTTCATGAACGACTACATCATGCGGAAAGAATTATGAGTTTTGAATTATGAGTTATGAGTTGTTTCGGACATGAAGGCGAGCATTATTCAGCAGAAGACGTATGATTTTGCCTCGCGCATCATCAAAGCTTATAAGTTTTTGGTGGGTGAGCAGCAGGAATATGTCCTGTCCAAACAACTTTTGCGCAGCGGTACTTCGATTGGGGCCAACGTGGAAGAAGCCCTAGCAGCCAGCTCTACTGCTGACTTCATTCACAAACTAAACATTGCTGCCAAAGAAGCGCGCGAAACTTCTTATTGGCTGCGCTTGCTGCGCGACAATGATTACCTTCCCGAAGCAGCTTTCGAATCGATACACGCCCATAATGCAGAGATTATAAAAATCCTTTCCAGCATTTTGATAACCACCAAATCCAAAACATCGCCCGACTCATAATTCATAACTCTCAACTCATAATTCCTAAAATGTCCATCAAACTCACCGTTCTCTCCAATGGCTCCCTCCGCGTAGAAGGCGAAGACATTGAACTAGTTGACGCCCAAGGCCAGCCCTACGGGCTGGGCGGCCGCCAGCGCATCAGCATCTGCCGCTGCGGGCTCTCGAAACAGAAGCCGTTTTGCGACGGCTCGCACAAAGGCCATTTCGAGCACGACGCCGTAGCGTTTGACTTGCCCGCGCCTAAGCCAGCTGTGTAGTTTGACTACAACGTCTCAACACAAAAAAAGCCTGCTTTTCAGCAGGCTTTTTTTACAAATAATTGGCTCTAACAGTCAAACAGCAAGACTTAGAAGCCGCTCACATTGAGACGACCGTTGGTGACGCACTTGCCGGTCATCGAAGCCGTAGGAGTGGCGCTGTTGAGGATGGCTGCCTTGATGGTGGCCGCCGAAGCGCCCGGGTTCTGGGCGGCGTACAGGCCCGCCGCGCCGGTTACGTGCGGGGTCGCCATCGACGTACCGTTGTACGACTCGTAGATGCTGAAGGCCGTGCTGGACCAGATAGCCGAACCGGGGGCACCGATATCGACCGAAGTGGCGCCGAAGTTGGAGAACGAGGACTTGTCCCCGAGCTTGGTGATGGCGGCCACGGCAATGACGTTAGCCGACGTGTAGCTTGACGGGTAACTCGGCGTGGCATCGTTGTCGTCGCCCACGCCGTCGCTGCCGCCGTTGCCGGCCGCCGCAATAAACAGGATGTTGGCCGTGTTGGCACGGTCAATGGCATCCTTCAGCGCCTGCGAGAAGGCGCCGCCGCCCCAGGAGTTGTTGCTGGCCACGATGTTCATGCCGTGGCGCGCTTTCAAGTCGTTCAGGTAGTCCACGGCCTTAATGGCGTTGGACAGGCTGCCGCCGCGGCGGCCCAGGAACTTGCAGGAAATGATGGTGGTGCTCCAGTTCATGCCGACCACGCCCTGGCCGTTATTGGCCTTGGCGCCGATGGTGCCGGCCACGTGCGTACCGTGGTCGTCGGTGCCGCCGGAGCTGCCGCCGTCGTAAACGGTGTTGTTGTTGCCGTCGAAGTCCCAGCCGTGGATGTCGTCCACGTAGCCGTTGCCGTCGTTGTCGATGCCGTCAGCCTTGTCAAACGGGTTGGTCCATACCTGACCGTCGAGGTCGGGGTGGGTGAACTGAATGCCCTCATCAATCACGCCCATCACCACCGAAGCCGAACCGGTGTGGCCCGCGGCCCAGGCGTTGGCCGCGCCGCTGCCGAACTGGTTGGCCGGCGAGGACGTGGCGCTGTACATGCCCCACAGGGAGCCGTCGGTATACTTGGGGTCGGTGGATACGGCCTGGTGGGTGTAGATGTAGTTGGGCTCCACGTACTCCACTTCCTCGCCCTTAAGGCGGCCAATGGCTTCGGCCGCGGCCAGAGGCGTGCGCACCACCAACACGGCTTCTTTCTCACCCGCCCGTTGCATGGCTTTGGTGAGGATGGTTTCGGCCACCTGGCCGTTTACCCGAGACAAGGCAGCATCCCTGGCAGTGGCCGAAGTGCCGGCTTTAAACTTCACCAACACCTCGTTGGCAATATAATTCACACCGGGCTGACCGTACTGGCTGGCATCGCTGCTCACGGCATTTGTCGTGGGCTCGGGAGCTTCTACACTCTTTTCGCAGCTCGACAAAGCGAAGGCGGAAAACAGGGCCGCAGCCATTAGGGGTTTGCCAGTTAAGGCGAGGTAGTTCATTTTCATAAAAAGAATTTTTTTGGGGTTGACGAAAAAATTTGTGCGTGTGGGTATTGAAAAGATATTTGCAATGTATGGGTATATCTTTCATATTAATAACATTTTTATCAAAAATGCCCGAATAAATTATTAATTAATCAATTAATTAAATTTAACCAAAAAATACTTCAAACCCAACATATTGCAAATAACCCATAAAAAGCTCTCCGCTGAAACAATTCAGCCGGCTTCAAATTAAACCCGCACCACCATTTTTAGCCTGCTGCAGCAGCGGCTTGATTTATAGCTCAGAATGCCCTGTGATGGCTTTTTGCGACTAGCCCAACCCGCCGAAAACCATTTCATGCGGTGGCTAGTCTCCATTTTCGCCCGGTGGCCTTGCTTTCTAGGCGAGCTTGGCCCCGGCTCCCAGCATGAGCCACAGGTTCTGGCGCACGATATCGCCCATCGAGTCGCATTTATCAAAGCCTTCGGTGCGGTGGAAGCGGTTGAGCTCGGCTTTGAGCTGGGCCACTTTTTCGAGCGGGGCGAGTTCGTGGCGGCGCATTACGTCGAGCAGGTCGCGGAGGCGGTGGCGCTCGGCGCGGGCGCGGCGGGCCATCAGAGCGCGCTCTTCGGTTTGGTACTGGCGCAGGGTTTCGGGCTTGAGCAGCGTTGCGCAGAGGGCCACCACGGCGGCGTTGTCTTTGAAAAACTGCGGCAGGTACATCACCCGCCGGCCTTCGTAGCTCTGCTGGTCGAAGTCGATGGCGCGCACGCGGTACTGCTCGTCCTCAAAGTCGGGGGTTACGTCGATGACGTAGTTGTAGGCGCGCATGTCGCCGAGGAGGCGTACGAAGCAGCGCTCGTTGAATTTCACGAATTCCTTGGCGATGCGCACTTGGTTGATGTGCGGCTGGCTGAGGCGCAGGCGAATAAAATCGTCGCCGGGAATGCCGGCAATGTGCTCTTCAACAAGGGTATCGCCGTTCACCAGAAAGTTCATGGAATTGGGCGAGAGCAAGTGCTCCAGCTCCAAACCATAGAGGCGCGAGGCATCGGCCCGCTTTACGTAGAAGTAGTCGTAATTGTCGTTGAACAGATTGACGATGCGCACCCGAAACGGCCGGGAATTGCCAAACTCGCAGTAGTCAATGCGGTCGGCCACGAGGTGCTCGGTGAAGGACAGGTCGCCGGCCGTTTTCAGCAGCGCGTACACCTGCGTCAGGCCCTGGCTGAGCTCGCGCAGGGTTTGGGGCTCGAAGAATACCGTTTGCCAGAGGGTATCGCGCCCGGTGCGGTCGAGCAGCGGGAAGGAGTTGCTGAAGTGCCGCAGGTCGTCGTAAGACACCGGCAGCGGGGCCTCACGGTCGTAGGTGCGCAGGTACTCCCGCAGGGCAGGCGTGATAGGGTACGGCGGCTTTTTGCGGGAGATGTCCACAGCGGTGAGGTGGTGAAATGGCGAGGTGGTGATAAGAAAACGTCATGCTCATCTGGCGTCCGCGCAGTCCGGTCCAGGCGTCGTATTTGGCAATGGCTTTGAAGTCGAAGCCGCCGGGGCGGTCGCCGGTCACGTCGCCTTCGGTGGCTTGCTTGTAGAGGCCATAGAGCTGCAGCAGCACCGTGTTGGAGGGTTTGGTGGGCAGCTGCTGGGCGCGCTGGCTGGCGGCGTCGAATTCTTCCTGGGTGGTCATAGGAAAGGGTGAAATGCTATTGTTTTAAGTGGGGAGCCCCGTTGTACCTTGGCGGCTCACTTAAGCAAACGTATGACGCGCAAATTTATTCACACCTGGGCTACGGCCGCGCTTCTGCTCACGGCCCCCGCTGCTTTTGGCCAAAAGACCTACCTGCACTGCGGGCGCCTGCTGGATGTGCGCAGCGGCAAGCTGCTGAGCCAGCAAACCATTGTGGTAGAAAAGGACCGGATTGTGGCCGTGCAAAGCGGCTACACCGCCGCCGCTGGCACCCAGGACAAGGTTATTAACCTGACCAACCGCACCGTGCTGCCCGGCCTGATTGACTGCCACGTGCACGTGGAGGGCGAAACCAGCAAAGACAATTTCGTTAAGGATTTCACCCAAAACCCCGCCGACGTGGCCTACGAAGCCATTGAACACGTCAACAAAACACTGATGGCGGGCTTTACCACGGTGCGCGACTTGGGCGGCTCGGGCGTGAACGTGAGCTTGCGCAACGCCATCAACCGCGGGCTGGTGGTGGGGCCGCGCATCGTCACGGCGGGCAAGGCCATTTCGGGCACGGGCGGGCACATGGACCCCACCAACGGCTACCGCTCCAACCTGATGGGCGTGCCCGGCCCGGCCGAGGGCATCATCAACGGCCCCGACCAGGGCCGGCAGGCGGTACGCGAGCAGTACAAGCGCGGCGCCGACCTCATCAAAATAGCTTCCACCGGCGGCGTGCTCTCGGTGGCCAAAGACGGCTCGGCCCCGCAGATGACCGAGCCGAAATCCGGGCGGTGGTGGAAACCGCCCGCGACCTGGGCCTGGCCGTGGCCTGCCACGCCCACGGCGCCGAGGGGATGAAGCGCGCCATTCGGGCCGGCGTCACCAGCATCGAGCACGGCACGCTGATGGACGACGAAACCATGAAGCTGATGAAGAAATACGGCACTTGGTACGTGCCCACCATCACGGCGGGCAAGTCGGTGGCCGACTCCGCCAAAATCCCCGGCTATTACCCGGCCCTGGTCACGCCCAAGGCGCTGGCCATCGGCCCCAAGCTGCAGGGCACCTTCGGGCGGCCTACAAGGCCGGGGTTAAAATTGCGTTCGGCACCGATGCCGCCGTGTTTCGCCACGGCGCAAACGCGCTGGAGTTTGGCTACATGACCGAGGCGGGCATGCCGGCTGCGGAGGCCATCCGGAGTGCCACGCTGAGCGCTGCCGAGCTGCTGGGCCGCAGCAGCGACCTGGGCACGCTGGAAGTAGGCAAGCTGGCCGACATTGTGGCGGTGGATGGCAACCCGCTGCAGGATATTTCGGCCATGATGCGGCCGCGCTTCGTGATGAAGGCCGGGAAGACGTACCGGCAGGAATAACGCGGCGCTTCGGCGGTACGGCGGGAGAAGGAACGGGCCTGAACAAAGCCCGTTCCTTCTCCCGCTTTTGGTTGTGGGTGGGCCTGAATGGCTGCATACTGGCAAACTGATGGCGCAGCGGCGGCAGTGACGCCTAGCTACGCAGCTATTATTGTATTTCACAGCTAGTTATACCTTAATCCGAATACTACGCGAGGCATTCGCGGTGAATATGAAAGCCAGTGCCGAACTTTGGCTGGGGCAACTTATTTCCGCCCAAAAATCATTCTATTTTTCATGAAAAAACCCTCTTGCCGCTCTTGCTTGCGGCGCTACTGCTTGCCCACGGTACTGCCGGCGCCTGGGGTTTCTTTGGCCACCGCACCATTACGCAGGTAGCAGTATATGAGCTGCCCGCGTCGATGCAGGCTTTTTACTACCGGCACATGGCCGAAATTGTGCGCCTGAGCACGTCGCCCGACGAGCGCCGCAACACCGACCCCTCCGAAGCGCCCAAGCACTTCATCGACATCGACCATTACTCCGAATCCGACCCGTTTGGGCGCATGCCCCGGCAGTACGACAAGGCCGTGGAAAAATTCTCGGCCGACACGCTGAAGAAGTACGGCACCGTGCCGTGGGTGGTGCTGGAAACGCAGGCCAGCCTCACCGAGGCCTTCCGGATGCGCGACACGGTGGCCATCATCAAGTACTCGGCCGAGCTCAGCCACTACGTGGGCGATGCCTTTGTGCCACTCCACACCACCATCAACTACGACGGCCAGCTCACCGACCAGAAAGGCCTGCACAGCCTTTGGGAAAGCCAGTTGCCCGAGCGGTTTATCAACGGCTACAACCTGGTGGGCGAGCCGGCTAAGTACGTGAAGGACCCGCTGGCGGCCATTTGGGGCGTGCTGCAGGAAAGCTTCGGCTTCGTGGGCGAGACGTTTGACCGCGCCACCAAGATTGAAAAAGTGATGAAGCCCGACGTGCGCTTCACCTTCACGCACCGCAACGGCAAAACGTCGCGTCGCTACTCCGACGCCTTTGCCGACTCCTACGACAAAGCCGTGGGCGGCATGGTAAACTACCGCCTCAAGGGCGCGCCTACCCTGATTTCATCGCTCTGGCTGACGGCCTGGCAAGACGGAGGCAAGCCGAACCTCAACGAGCTGATGACACCCAACAAAACCAGCAAGGAGGAGAAGGACAAGCTCAGCAACGAGCTGGCGGCGTGGAAACGCAACACCCTGAGCAAGGACCAGCTGCTGCTGGCCCAGCAAAAACCCAAGAAGGTAGAAGTGGTCGACGAAATCAAATCGGCCAAGAGCATGGCCGACACGCCCGACGAAGCGCCCGAACCAATCCCGGTTCCCGAGGCCACAGAAGCGGCCCCGGCCGTTGACAAGCTCAAGGTGAAGACCAAAGGCAAGGACGGCATCGAAAAAATCAAGCAGAAGGGCAACGCGCCCGAGTAAGCGTGCTATTTTTTCTTAGCCCGCAGACGGTGCGAAGGAAGGCGCAAAAGCCGCAGAATGTTCTGCATCTTCCTCCGCACCGTCTGCGGGCTAAAATGCCCAGGATGTACTTTACGCCATGAAACGCCTCGTTTTTCTGCTACTGCTGGCTGCCTGCAACCAGGCGCCGCCCGCCACCGCGCCCGCCAAGCCGGCCCGGGAAATCCCCGGCCCCAACCTGGCCAGCCTCACCGACAGCGCCGCGCCCGCCGCGCTGCGGGCCTACGGGCGCCAGTACCCCGGCTCGGAAGTGCTCATTAAAACGCGCCTGGGCAATATCCGGGTAAAGCTCTACGACGACACGCCCGTGCACAAGGCCAACTTCCTGCTGCTGGCCCGCAAGGGCGTGTTCGACGAAACCATGTTCAACCGCGTGGTGAAAGACTTTGCCGTGCAGGGCGGCCAGACCTACGGCGCCCGCACCATCCGGCTGAAGCGCTACCGCCTGCCGCCGGAGTTTCGCCCCGACCATTTTCACAAAAAAGGCGCCCTGGGCATGGCCCGCTACGACGACGAGCAAAACCCCGGCCGCTTGTCTTCCAACACCGACTTCTACTTCGTGGTGGGCGAAAAGCTCGACCCCAACCAGTCGCAGGCCATGGCCGGCCGCAAGCTCACCCCGGCCCAGGTAAAAGCCTACGCCACCGTGGGCGGCGTGCCCTCGCTCGACGGCCAATACACCGTATTCGGGGAGATTGTGGAAGGCCAGGACGTGGTCGACAAAATTGCCAACGAGCCCGTGGAGCCCGATAAGTGGCCCATCAAAGACATTTCGCTCAAGGTAGAAGTGTTGAAATAGGCCTCAGCCCAATGGCCGGCGGCTCAGTCCAGCGGGTCGGACGCCATGAAGGCCTCCAGCAACGGGGCGAGGCTGCTGGCGTGGTTGGGCGCGAAATGTATCTGCTGCACAAACCGGTCGTAATCCGCCGATTCCACGGCGCGGAAGCGCATGGACCAGTCGGAAAAAGCCCGGCCCGGCACCGGGCCGTCGGCTATTTTGGTTATGCTGCGGTGCCGCACGTCGCGGGCAATGGTGGCGAAGAGCGAGCGGATGACTTCGCTGTCTCCTTCCAGTACCTGCAGCACGTTGCCCTCGCTGTAGAGCAGCACGCCGGTCACGCCCAGACGGGCGTTGGTGGCCCGCCAGTGCCCGAGTTGCCCACGCAGGTTGTCCTCGGTGAGTGGGGCAGTGGCGGTGCTGGTATAAACAAGGTGGTGCATGCGGCAGGAAACGTAATTAACCATCAAACCTAGGGACACTTGCCGGATTCTGCAACCAGAACGGTGGTGCCGGGCACATAAAAAGGCCCGTCCCCAAGGGGAACGGGCCTTCTTCTATCAAGAGGGAGAACAATTTCTCACCCTTGATTCAATCAGCACTATGCAATAAGCTTACCAAATTTTGGCGCGGTCGGCACCGGAGCGCACCATTTTGTCGCCTTCCTTGCAGCTAAAGGCCTTGTGGAACTCCGGCATGTTCTGCAGCGGGCCGATGGTGCGGTACTGGCCGGGCGAGTGCGGGTCGGTCTGGATGAGCTGACGCAGGGCCTCGGGCCGGGAGTTGGAACGCCAGATTTGGGCATACGCCAGGAAAAAGCGCTGCTCGGGCGTGAAGCCGTCGATGGCTTTGCCAGCCTTCGCCTGCGGGGTTTTCATGAACGCGGCGTAGGCAATGGTCAGGCCGCCGAGGTCGGCCAGGTTTTCGCCCATGGTCAGCTTGCCGTTCACGTGCACCGAGTCCAGCGGCGAGAAGGCATCGAACTGCTTGCCCACCACGGCGGCTTTGGTCGTGAATTTCTCGGCGTCTTCCTTGGTCCACCAGTCGCGCAGGTTGCCGTTCGAGTCGTAGTTGCGGCCCGAGTCGTCGAAGCCGTGGGTCATTTCGTGGCCAATCACGGCGCCAATGCCGCCGTAGTTCACCGCATCATCCGCCTTGGGGTCGTAGAAGGGCGGCTGCAGGATGCCGGCCGGGAACACGATTTCGTTCATCGGCGGGCTGTAGTAGGCATTCACCGTGGGCGGGGTCATGCCCCACTCGTTGCGGTCAATGGGCTTGCCAAACTTGCCCAGCCGCTCCTTCGACGACCATTCGGCGGTGGCGAAAAGGTTGTTCAGGGCGCTTTCGCGGCTGATGTTCAGGGCCGAATAGTCCTTCCACTTGTCGGGGTAGCCAATCTTCACCACGAAGGCGTTGAGCTTCTTCAGCGCTTCGGCCTTGGTGGCAGCGCTCATCCACTCGGTGGCCATGATGCGCTCGGCGTAGGCCACGCGCATGTTTTCCACCATTTGCAGAGCGCGGGCCTTGGCAGCGGGGCTGAAGGCCTCGTCCACGTAGAGTTGGCCGAAGGCCTCGCCCAGGGCACCGTCGGTGGCGCGCAGGGCGCGCTTCCAGCGGGGCTGCTGCTGCTTGGCGCCGGTCAGCACTTGCGAGAACTTGAAGCTCTCGTCACCGTAGGCCTTGGGCAGCGCGGCGGTCACGCTGCTCACCAGATTCCAGCGCAGGTACTGCTTCTGGTCGGCAATGGGCTCCTCTTTCAGCATGGCGCTTACTTCTTTGAGAAACTCAGGCTGGCCCACAATTACGTCCTTGGCGCTGGCTAAGCCGCTTTCCTTGAGGCGCAGGGGCAGGTTCAGGTTGGGGTAGTCGGCCGTGGCTTGCTCCACGGTCATCTTGTTGTAGTTGGCGTTGGGGTCGCGCAGGGCCACGCGGGTGCGGGTTATTTTGGCCATGCGCGTTTCGAGGCGGGTGACGGCAGCGGCGTTTTTCTCGGCCGTGGCCTGGTCGTCGCCCAGCATCTTAAATAGGTTCACCTGGTACGCCTGATAGGCGTTGCGGATGGCCTTAGAACGGGCATCATCCTTTAGGTAGTAGTCGCGGTCGGGCAGCGAGAGGCCGCCCTGGCCCATGCGCACGGCGTACTGGCTGCTGTTTTTGCTGTCCTGGGCCACGCCGAAGCCGTACCAGCCTTTGGCAAAAACCTTGGGGTCGGCGAGGTAGCGCTGGATGCCGGCCAGGTCCTGGATGGCGTTGATTTGGGCAAGGCGCGGCTGCAGGTACTTCAGGCCGGCTTTTTCGATGGCCATGCTGTCCATCGAAGCGGCGTAGAAGTCGCCCACTTTCTGGGCGTTGGTGCCGGGCTTGGCCGTGCGGTCGGCGGCCGATTTTTCCAGAATGCGGCGCTGGATGGCCTGGTTGCTATTGCCCAGCTCGTTGAACGAGCCCCACCGGGTTTCGGCGGCCGGGATGGGGTTGTTTTTCAACCACGTACCGGAGGCGTACTGGAAGAAGTCGTCGCAGGGCATCACCGACTTGTCAATGTTGGCGATGTTAATGCCAATGCCGGGCTTGCCGGTGCCGGCCGGTGCCACGGTCTTCTGCTTGCCCGCGCTGGACTTTGTTTTCACCTTGGTTTGGGCGTGGGCCGCGGAGGCCACCAACCCAAGCAGCGCCGCGGAAAAAGCCGCGCGCCGCACAAAAGAGAATTGATACATAAGTGAATGGGATGAGAGAAATGAAAAAAGAAAGAACGTCATGCTGAGCGTAGTCGAAGCATCTCTACCGCAATACTGAAATTAATTACTCTCGCGGTAGAGATGCTTCGGCTGCGCTCAGCATGACGTTCTGTTTTAACTGTTAAATCGTTCTTGGCAGCCTACCAAATCTTAGAGCGGTCGGCCTGGGCTCGCATCATCTTGCTGCCGTCTTTGCAGCCAAAGGCTTCGAAAAACTCGGGCATGTTCATAAGCGGGCCGTTGGTGCGGAACTCGGCGGGCGAGTGCGGGTCGGTCTGCACTTGCTGGCGCAGGGCCTCGGGCCGGGAGTTATTGCGCCAAATCTGAGCGTAGCCCAGGAAGAAGCGCTGCTCGGGCGTGAAGCCGTCGATGGTTTTGCCGGCCTTCGCCTGCGGGGTTTTCTTAAACGCAGCGTAAGCAATGGTGAGGCCACCGAGGTCGGCCAGGTTCTCGCCCATGGTCAGCTTGCCGTTCACGTGCACCGAGTCCAGCGGCATGAAGGCGTCGTACTGCTTGCCCACAATGTCGGCCTTGGCGTTGAATTTGTCGGCGTCTTCTTTGGTCCACCAGTCGCGCAGGTTGCCTTTGGAATCGTACTGGCGGCCCTGGTCGTCGAAGCCGTGGGTCATTTCGTGGCCAATCACGGCGCCGATGCCGCCGTAGTTCACCGCGTCGTCGGCCTTGGGGTCGTAGAAGGGCGGCTGCAGGATGCCGGCCGGGAACACGATTTCGTTCATCGGCGGGTTATAATAGGCATTCACCGTGGGCGGGGTCATGCCCCACTCGTTGCGGTCGATGGGCTTACCGAAGTGGCTGATTTGGTCTTGGTTGGCCCACACACGGGCCGCCAGCAGGTTGTTGAGGTACGACTCACGGCCGATGCTGAGCTTGGAGTAGTCTTTCCACTTATCAGGATAGCCGATTTTGACTACGAAGGCGTTGAGCTTGGTCAGGGCCTCCTTTTTGGTGGCCTCGCTCATCCAGTCCGTAGCCTTGATGCGCTCGGCGTAGGCCACGCGCAGGTTCTCAATCATCTCCTTGGCGCTGGCCTTGGCTTTGGGCGAGAAGGCTTTGTCTACGTAAAGCTGGCCGAAAGCCTCGCCCAGGGCCCCGTCGGTGGCGCGCAATGTGCGCTTCCAGCGCGGCTGCTGCTTTTTGGCGCCGGTCAGGGTTTGCGAGAACCGGAAGCTCTCGTCGCCAAACGCCTTGGGCAGCGCGGCCGTTACGCTGCTCACCAAATGGAAGCGCAGGTACTGCTTCTGGTCGGCGATGGGCTCTTCCTTGAGCATGGCGCTCACTTCCTTCATGAAGTCGGGCTGGCCCACAATCACCTCTTTGGCAGCGCCCAGGCCGCTTTCCTTCAGCACCAGCGGCAGGTTGAGGTTGGGGTAGGCGGCGTTGGCCTGCGCCAGCGTCATTTTGGTGTAGTTGGCGTAGGGGTCGCGCAGGTCCACGCGGCTTTTGCTGGCCTTGGCCAAGCGGGTTTCGATGCGCTGCACGGCGGCGGCATTGCTTTTGGCCGTGGCCTCGTTGTCGCCGAGCATCTTGAAGGTGTTCACCAGGTAGGTGTCGTAGGCGGCCCGAATGGCCTTCGAGCGGGCGTCGTCCTTGAGGTAGTAGTCGCGGTCGGGCAGCGAAAGGCCGCCCTGGCCCATCTGCACCGCGTACTGGGTGCTGATTTTCTCGTCTTGACCCACGTACGAGCCGTACCACACGCTGCCGGCGTGGGCCTTGGGGTCGGCCAGGAAGCGCTGCATCTCGCCGAGGTCCTTGATGGCCGCGATGCGATTCAGGTGCGGCTGCAGGTACTTCAGGCCAGCGGCTTCAATGGCTACCGAGTCCATGGCGGAGGCGTAGAAGTCACCTACTTTCTGGGCATTGGAGCCTTTGGGGGCCTTGGCGGCGTTTTTAGCGGCATCATTGAGAATGGCGCGGAGGGTGGCATTGTTATTATCGGCTAACTCATTAAAAGAGCCCCAGCGCGACTCAGCGGCCGGAATTGGGTTGTTTTTCAACCAGTTGCCCGAAGCGTAGTGAAAAAAGTCCTCACAGGGCTTCACCGACTGGTCGATGTTGGCAATAGTGATGCCAACGCCTTTCTGGGTGGTCTGGCCCACCGCGGTGGTAGCGACCAAGCTACCTAATCCGAGCACGGCCAGGCTAAGCCGCCGCGCAATTACAGTTGCAATCATATAAGAGTGTTGGGATGGGAAATGATGCCGTGAAGTTACAGACACCTGGCTCTTGCGACGGTTGCAGGGAGAGAATAAAGAACAGTAATTCCCTGTTTAGTCTAAAGAGGGTGAGGCTTGAGTCGCGGACGTCGGATGGGAGCGGCTAGAGAGCAGTTTGAGCTTGAATTATCCCATGGCCAGTCGCCCGGTTGTCGTTCAACGATTTCACCACCCCAGCTAGCGCTTCGCGCCAGCGTCCCCTCCTTAAAAAAGGAGAGGAGTGCGGTTTTTTCCGGCCCGGCTACGTCCCTCGCCCGTAACTTGCGCCCATGCCGCTCTACAACCGCCGCCCGGAGCTTCCCCCTACCCTGCCACCGGCTCCGCTGGGCCTGGCCGACCTGCTGGGCCGCGTGCGCCAGGCCCTGCAGCAGCAGCTGGCCGATTCCTATTGGGTGGTGGCGGAGGTGTCCGAGCTCACCGTGCCGCGCTTTGCCGGGGCGCACTGCTACCTCACCCTCACCGAGCAAACCATCGACAGCCGCGGCACGCCCGTCAAGGCTCAGGCCCGCGCCACGCTCTGGAGCCAGCGCTACCAGCAGCTAGCGCCGGCCTTTGAGCACCACACTGGCCAGCCGCTACGCGCCGGACTGAAACTGCTGTTGCGGGTGCAGGTGCGCTTTCACGAGCAGTACGGCCTGAGCCTCGACGTGGTGGCCATCGACCCGAGCTACACCGTGGGCGAGCTGGCCCTGCTGCGCCTAAAAACGCTACGGCAGCTGGAAGAAAAAGGCCTGCTTGAGCGCCAGAAGCTGCTGGTGCTGCCGTTGGCCCCGCAGCGGCTGGCGGTTATCTCCTCGCCCACGGCGGCGGGCTTCCAGGATTTTGTGCAGCAGCTCGATGAAGCGCCGTATGACTTTGCCCTCACCCTGTTTCCGGCGGCCATGCAGGGCGACGACGCCCCGGCCAGCATTCGGGCCGCGCTGGACGGGGTGCGGGCGCGCCGCAGCCAGTTCGACGCCGTGGTGATTATCCGGGGCGGCGGCAGCCGCACCGACTTGCTGGCCTTTGATGAATACGGGCTGGCGGCGGCCGTGGGCGCCTTTCCCCTGCCGGTGCTCACCGGCATTGGCCACGAGCGCGACGAGGCCCTGGTGGACCTCACGGCCCACCGCGCCCTGAAAACCCCCACCGCCCTGGCCGTGTTCCTGGTGGAGCGGCTGGGCCGGCTCGAAGCTGCTTTTATGGGCTATGGCGAGCGGGTGGTGGCCCTGGCCCGCGGCCAGCTCGGCCAGCGCCACGCCCGCCTCGACCAGCTCAGCGGGCGCAGCCGCTACGCCGCCCATCGGCAGCTCGATGCGGCCCGCGATGCCCTGCCACACCCGCGTCCGCCAGGCCGCCCAAGGCCCCCGCGAACAACTGCGCCGCTGGCCCAGTACTTGGGCCGCTACCGGCACCAGCTTCCCCGCGCCGCCCGCCGGGCGCTGGCTCGGGAGCAGCGCGGCCTACGGCAGCGCGGCCGCCAGCTGCTAAGCCGCTTCGCGCGTCACCACCGGCGCCGCCGCGAAAACCTTTTGCGCCGCCGCTTCCAACTGCAATTGGTGCTGGAGCGCCACCTGCACCGGGCCGAGCTGCGCCTGCTGGAGCTATCAATTAGCAGCCGGCAATTATCAGCCAGGAGCTAACCAGCGGCCGGCAAGCCACACCCCAATAACGGACAGCCAGCCCCAATGGCTGACCACGAACATCTGACAACCAGCAACTAACAATGACTTACCGCGAAGCCATCGAGGAATTAGAAACCATCCTGCGCGCCCTCGAGACCGATGCCGTGGACGTAGACGACCTCACCACCCGCGTCGAACGCTCGGCTGAATTAATTCGGCTATGCCGCCACAAGCTGCGCCACGCCGAAGCTTCCCTCGACCGCGTTTTCGACACCCTGGACGATGAAGACGAGGCCGACGAGCTGGCCGAGGACGAGGACGACCAGGAAGCCGATGAAGGCGCTGATGAGGACGAAAACGACGAGCACGACGACCTGCGCGGCGGGCCCGGCCGCGGCTGGTAGGAAGCCCAACCAACAGTGCCTATTACATCCTTATATTTACTCCTGCCTCCAATACAAACTTCTTTTTCTTCAATTGTTTCCAAGCGTGTTAATGGCAATTTGCACGAGGTAGCGACGCAATATCTTGCGTCTCGCCGTTGAATGACCGGAGCCGCGCCGTTCGGGCGTTATTGTTCAGCGACGAGCCGCAACATCCTGTGTCTCTCTCCGCTGTACCAAACCCATTGCGAAGAAAACGCAACCTGAACAGTTGCATGTATGCTACATGCCTTAGGTTGCACCCGCATCCATTAACCGACTGATTCTTTTTCTCTTCTTTTGTGCTACCTGTCCGGCAGGTGCCTGCATGTGACTGACTTTCCACCCTTATTACTTCTAACGCCTACGCTGCTCTTGCTGGTGCTTGGGCTGGTGTGGTTTGTGGTACGCTACCAGCGGATAAAACTGCGGCAGCAGCAGGAGCTGGCCCAGCTGCAGGAAGCAGCACAGCAGCAGGCACTGGCAGCGGCCCTGGTAGCGCAGGAAGACGAGCGGCAGCGCATAGCGGCCGAGCTACACGACGGCGTAGGCACCATTCTGGCCTTGGCCAAGCTCCACCTGTTTGCTCCTGGCAGCCCGCCCGCGCCCGAAGCCAGCGCCCTGATTGACCAGGCTGTGGCCGAAGTGCGCCGCATTTCGCGCAACCTGCAGCCGGCCACGCTGCAGCAGCTGGGCCTGGCTCAGGCCCTGCGCGCATTGGTGCAGGCCGTTCCCACCGAGAGCGGCCCCGAAGTGCGCCTGGAGCAGGAAGGGCCGCTGGGCCGTCTCATTCCCCCGCACGAGCTGATGGTGTACCGCATTGCCCAGGAGCTGCTCACCAACGGCTTGCTGCACGCCGATGCCCCGCACATCGTGCTGCGCGTGGGCGCCGTGCCGGGCCTGCTCACCCTCACCTACTCCGACGACGGCCAGGGCTTCGACCTGGCGGCGCTGGAAGAACTGCCCCCGCCCGGCCCCCACGGCCAGCCCGTGGGCATGGGCCTCATCAACCTGCGCAGCCGCGTGGCGGTGCTGGGAGGCCAATTGCATTATCATTCCGAACCAGGTGTGGGAACCCGCGTCGAGGCCATTTTGCCTGTTACGCTGCTGCCAGCCGGCACGCCCGCCCCTTCTTTTACCCTTAATCCATGACACCTACCTCCACTCCCGCGGCCGGGACCGTGCCAGTTCGCCTGGCCATCGTCGACGACCATATCTTGTTTCGCAAAGGCCTGCGGGCGCTGCTCAGCGGCTACACGGGCATTGAGGTAGTGTGCGAAGCCGGCAACGGCCAGGAGCTCCTCGAGCTACTGGACCAGGGCAGCCGCCCCAACGTGGTGCTGATGGACATGCAGATGCCCATTCTCGACGGCCTGCAAACCACCCGCCTGCTGCGTACTCAGTTCCCGGCGGTGCGCGTGGTCATCATCTCCATGCACGACGACCCTTCCCTGGTGAGCACCGTGCTAGCCGAAGGTGCCCATAGCTACCTCGTAAAAAACACCTCGCCCGAGGAGATGCGCAGCGCCGTGCTGGCCGCCGCCGCCAGCAGCGGCCAGTAGCTGCCGTGGCAGCGGCCCCGGCCGCGACACTTGCGCGGTTTCCGGTGCGTAGCGGCTCCGCCTGTCGTAGGGTACCGAAAAGCCCCCGCTTCCTATTCAGCGTAGGAAGCGGGGGCTTTTTTGGTAGTTAAGCCAGGGCCAGCCGTTGCTTAGAGCGTGGCCGACAGGCCCACCGTGAAGGTGCGGCCGCGGTTGAAGAAGGCCTGCAGCAGGTCGATGCTGCCGTTGTTGGAAGCGCTACGGTTCGAAACGTCGGTGAAGTAGAACTCATTGAACACGTTCAGAATGGAGCCTTTCAGCCCGAGCCGCACCTTGTTATTCAGGACGGGTTTGAAATCGTAGCCCATGTGCAGGTCGAAGTTGCGGGTGGTGGGCAGGCGGTACGAGTCGGTGCTGCTGGCGGGGTCGAGGATGGTTTCGGGGTTGAAATCGGCGTAGTACTTGGTGAAGAGCAGGAACGAGGGGCGGATGTAAGCGCCGCGGAACGGCTCGTAGCGCAGGCCAATCTGGAACTGGTTCTGGGCGGCGTCGCCCACGTGGGTACCGTCGAGGAACACTGGCTGGTCCACCAGGTCGGGATTTACGAAGGAGCCGTCTTCCTTGGTCTGGTTGAGCAGTCCTTTGCCGGTCCAGCGCCAGTCGCCCATGGAAATGGCGGCGTTCAGCTGCAGGCGGCGGCTGATTTCCTGCGCCACGCTCAGTTCCACGCCGGCGTGCCGGGCGTTCACGTTGCGCACGTTGCTGTACACAGCTTCGCCGGAAGCGTTGGAAAAAGAAGTGGTGGTTTTGTTGGACCACAGGGTGTAGTAGGCGTTCAGGGTCACTTTCAGGCTGGGGTACGAAATACCGTAGCCTATTTCAGCGCTTGAAATGCCTTCGGGGCGCACGTTGTCGTACTTGCGGCCGGCGTTGGTATACAGCAGGTTGAAGAACGGCACCTTGCTGTTGTAGCCCACGTTGGCAAACACGTTGTCGTGCTCGGTGATGTTGTAATTGGCACCTGCCTTCACGCTGTAGCCCGTGAAACGGGTCCAGTCGGTTTCAACCGGGCTGCCGTCGGCTTGCCTGAGCTGGAAGTAGTCGATGCGCTTGTACGCCACCTGCGAAAGCGTGGCGCTCACCACCGCCGAGAGCAGCGGCGTCTTGTATTCGAGCTGCGAGTAGCCGCCCAGCCAGCGGGTTTTGCCGTCGTAGTTGTAGCCGAGCTTGTCGCCTACCTGCAGGCGGGCCGCGGGGTCGGCGTTCCGGTCGCGGCCCGAGGCGGGCGCCAGCGCGAAATCAGCCCCCACCAGGTCGCGGATTTCGCGGTAGTGCAGGCCCGTGTAGTTGCGGCCGTCCACGCCCGCCGAGAAGGTCACTTTGTCGTTCACCAGGTAGTCGCCGCCCACCACGAAGCCGTACCAGCGGTGGCTGTTCACGCTGTTAATCAGGAACTGGGTGGCGCGGCGGGTGGGGTTCGGGTTGGGGTTGTTGGCCGTGGGCAGGCCGATGTTGTCGTCGTAAATCTTCTGAAAATCCGTTTGGCCGGTGGCGCTGTTTTGGGCGATGGTGGTGGAGTTGGTGGCGGTGAGGCCGCTGGAGCCGCCGCCCGTGCCATAGGAAGCATACAGCACCGTGGACACAAACAGGCGGTCGGTGGCTTGCCAGAGGTCGTTGAAGTTCACCTGGGGCTTGTGGTAGAAGTTGGTGCGCTCGTTCAGGACCTCCTGGCCGCGGCTGGTTTTCTGGCCATTCGGCCCCAGGCTGTAGCGGTCCAGCGTGCCCCAGTACGGGTTGTACTGGAAGCCGCGGTTGCCGTTGATAACGGGCTTGGCGCCGATTTCGCGGGCTTTCTCATCCGAATACACCCCCACCTGCGCGGGGAAGGAACGCTGCCCGTGCTTCTGGGGCGAGCCCAGGCCGGTGAGCGACAGGCTGTGCTTGCCCGCCCGCTTGCTGATAGTACCGAAGTAGGTGTAAGCGTCGTCGAACGCCTTGTCCACCCAGCCGTCGGAGGTGCGGCGCGAGCCGTAGACCGTGAACGCCCAGTTGCCCTTGAGCTGCCCGGAGCTGAGCATGAGCGAGTATTTCTGGTAGTTGTTGGAGCCGGTTTCCACGCGGGCCAGCACCGACTTCTTATCGTCGAAGCCTTTGGTGAGCACGTTGATGGTGCCGCCCACCGAGGGCACAGCAATCTTGGACGCCGACAGGCCGCGCTGCACCTGCAGCGACTTGGTTACGTCGCCCAGGTCCCAGTTGGACCAGAACACGTTGCCGTTTTCCATGTCGTTCACCGGCACGCCGTTGATGAGCACGGCCACGTTGCGCTGGTCGAAGCCGCGCACGTTGATGCGCGAGTCGCCGGTGCCGCCGCCGCGCTGCGTGGCGTACACGCCGGGCGTCTCGTTGAGAATCATGGGCAGGTCGCGGTTGGAGAGGGTTTCGCGGAGCTTCACCTCGCTCACGGCCGAAAAGGCCACCGGCGTGCTCCGCTCCTGGGCCTGCGCGGCCACCACGGTCACTTCTTCCAGGCTGGCGTTGTCGGGGCTCAGGGCGAAGGAAGCCACCACGTTCTGGGTCGATACCCTGACCGTTTGGGTGAGCGGCTTGTAACCAATGAAGCTGGCCTGCAGTGTGTAGGTGCCGGCGGGCAGGTTGGGGATTTTAAAGGAACCGTCGGCATCGGCGCCGCTGCCGGTGTTCTGCCCGCCGCCCGTTACCTGCACCGTGGCACCGGGCAGGGTTTCGCCGGTCACCTTGTCGAGGACGCGCCCTCGAATGGAAAACGTGTTCTGCGCCAGAGCCGGCAGCGCGAACAGAACCGTAAGTAAAACAGTAAAAAAGTGCTTCATACCTGAATAAAGAGCACCCGGCACACTCCGGGGACAACAAATATACAGCTTAGCGGGGACCAATATAAAGCCATGCTGGCGGCCCCGCCGGGCCGGCGCTACGCCAGCTCCACGCCCGGGTCCCAGAACAGCCTGGCGAACTCTACCACCCGGTCTTCCTCCACCCGCACGCCTTCGGCCTCCAGGGCTTCCTGCATGGCGAAGGGGGTGGCGAAGTGCAGGCGGCCGGTGAGGTGGCCCAGCCGATTTACCACGCGGTGGGCGGGCACGTACTGGTCGGCGGTGTGGGCGGCCATCATGGCGTAGCCCACGGTGCGGGCGCCGTGCCGGGCCCCCAGGTAGTGGGCAATGGTGCCGTAGGTGCTCACCCGCCCGGCCGGAATGAGGCGCACCACTTCGTGCACATCCTGGAAAAAATTGCGGGGCTTGGGGGCGGTTTGGGCAGTTGGCTTCATCGGGACGAAGATAGGTTTCGGTCCGGGTGATGCCGGCCTACGTCTATTTTATATAGAGGCGCGCAACCTTTCGGGCAAAATTTGCACTATATACGCTACCCCTACTCGCTTCCTGCTGCTTTGCGCGGGCGGTGGGCCCCGACCTAAACATCCGCCGCTATTTGCGCGTTCTTGCCACCTATGCCAGTTGAAACCACCACCGTTGCCCCTGCCCCGCAGTGGGATACGACGACCACACCGGGCCCGAGTGCGGCCCCTCCCCTGCCTGAGTACGAGCCCGAAACCCCGCCTTCCAAAAGCCGCGCCTGGCTGGGCTGGCTGATTGCGGCCCTGGTCATCGCGGGCTTGGTATTTGTAAAAATGAAGTACTTCCCCAGCAATGCGGGAGGCGATAAAAAAGGAGGCGCGGCGGGTGGCAAGGGCGGCAAAGGCGGGCCGGGCGGCGCGGGCGGCAAGGGCCAGCTGGTGCCGGTGCAGGTGTACGTGGTAGCCGCCACCAGCCTCACCGACCAGGTAGCCGCCACGGGCTCCGTGCTGGCCGAAGAATCGGTTATCATCAAAAGCGAGCTGTCGGGCAAAATCACCAGCCTCAACATCAGGGAAGGGCAGGCGGTGAGCAAGGGCCAGCTCCTGTTCAGCATCAATGCCGACGAGGCCCAGGCCGCCATCCAGAAGCAGCAATACAACATCAAACTGTTTCGCGACCAAGAAAAGCGCAGCGCACCCTGCTGGACAAAGAATACATCAGCGCCCAGGAATACGAGCAGTCGAACAACGCGCTGCTCACGGCCCAGGCCGACCTGCAGGCCCTGCGGGCCACGCTGGCCAAAGCCTACGTGCGCGCGCCATTCTCCGGTGTGCTGGGCCTGAGCACGGCCACGGTGGGCACCTACGTGAGCCCCGGCGCCGAAATCACCACGCTGTCGCGCGTGCGGCCCGTGAAGATTGATTTTGCCGTGCCCGGCCGCTTTGCCGCCAGCGTGCGGGTGGGCGACGTGGTGAGCGTAGTGGACGAAACTACCAACAAGACCTACGACTCCAAGGTGTACGCCATCGACCCGCAGATTGACCCGGTGAGCCGCACCCAGCCCGTGCGCGCCCGCTTCGCCAACACCAACAACGAGCTGCGCCCCGGCGCCTTCGTGCGGGTAAACCTGAAGCTGGGTGAAACCGAAACCGCCCTGCAGGTACCCACCGAAGCCGTGATTCCGGAAGCCAGCGGCTACAACGTATACACGGTGAAAGGCGGCAAAATGGTGCCGCAGAAAGTAAAAATCGGCATTCGCTCCGACAAGGTCATTCAAATTACGGAAGGCATTGCGGTGGGCGACACGGTAATTCGAACCGGCATCCTGCAGGTGAAACCGGGCGACGCGGTGCGGGTGATTAAGTAATTGAACGTCAAGCTCCCCTCCTTACCAAGGAGGGGACGTTCAGCCACAAGGCTGAACTGGGGTGTTAGGGCGTTGAACGATACCTGAACGAGGACACTACGAGTCGTTCAACGCCCTAACCACTCCCGTCCGAGCCGTTGGCTCGAACATCCCATCCTTGGTAAGGAGGGGAGTTTATCGTGCTATATCCAACAAGCAAATGAGTCTTTCCACCACCAGCATCAACCGGCCGGTTCTCGCCATTGTGATGAGCCTGGTTATCATCATTTTTGGGGTGATTGGGTTTCGGTATCTCAGCGTTCGGGAATACCCGAGCGTGGACCCGCCTATTATTTCGGTGTCGGCTACTTACACCGGAGCCTCGGCCGATGTGATGCAGGGCCAGGTGACGGAGCCGTTGGAGGAGGCCTTGAACGGCATTGCCGGTATCAAGAATATGACGTCGAACTCGCGCGACGGCCGTACCCAGATTACGGTGGAATTCGACCTTGACGCCGACCTGGAAACGGCGGCCAACGACGTGCGCGACAAGGTATCGGGCGCGCAAGGCCGCCTGCCCCGCGACATCGACCCGCCCGTGGTGAGCAAGGCCAACGCCGACTCGCAGCCCATCGTCATCACCTACGTCATCTCCAACAAGCGCACCCTACTGGAACTCACGGACTACGCCAACAACACCCTCAAGGAGCGGCTCCAGACCATTCCGGGCGTGTCGGAAATACGGGTGTACGGCGAGCGGAAATATTCCATGCGCCTGTGGCTGGACCCGGTGAAACTGTCGGCCCTGCGCGTGTCGCCCGTGGACGTGCAGCAGGCCCTCACCCGCGAAAACGTGGAGTTGCCCAGCGGCTCGGTGCAGGGGCAGGCCACCCAGCTCACGCTGCGCACCATGGGCCGCCTGACGTCGGTCAAAGACTTCAACAACCTGATTATCCGCAAGGACGACATCTCGCTCGTGCGCCTGTCCGACATTGGCTACGCCGAGCTGTACCCGGAAAACGACCAGACCATTCTCCGGGTGAACGGCATGCCCGGCGTGGCCCTGGCCGTGGTGCCGCAGCCAGGCTCAAACCAAATCGACATCGCTGACGAGTTCAACCGGCGCCTGCGCGTCTTTGGCAAGGACCTGCCGCCCGACCTGAAGCTGCAGACGGGCATCGACAACTCGGTCTTTATCCGCAATTCCATCAGCGAGGTGGAGCACACCATCATCGAGGCGTTTGTGCTGGTGGTGGTCATCATCTTCCTGTTCTTGCGCGACTGGCGCTCCACCATCATCCCGGTGGTGGCCATTCCGGTGTCGCTGGTTGGTATTTTCTTCGTAATGTACCTGCTCGATTTCTCCATCAATGTGCTCACGCTGCTGGCCATCGTGCTGGCCATTGGCCTGGTGGTGGACGACGCCATTGTGGTGCTGGAAAACATCTATTCCCGCATCGAGGACGGCGAAGAGCCCAAGGAAGCGGCCATCAAGGGCACCGAGGAAATTCTGGTGGCCGTGGTGAGCACGACGGTGGTGCTGGCGGCGGTGTTTCTGCCGGTGGTGTTCCTCACGGGCATCACGGGGCGGCTGTTCCGCGAGTTCGGCATCGTGGTGGCGGGCTCGGTGCTGATTTCGGCCTTCGTGTCGCTCACGCTCACGCCCATGATGTGCGCCAAGCTGCTGAAGCGCCAGGAAACGCACAACTGGTTCTACCGCAAAACCGAGCCGTTCTTCGAGAAGATGATAAGCGCTTACCAGGACAGCCTGCGCTCGTTTTTGCGCAACCGCTGGCTGGCCTGGGTGATGATAGTAGTAACGGGCGGCGGCATCTGGGGCTTCCTGAAAATCATTCCCTCGGAGCTGGCCCCCGTGGAGGACCGCAGCCGCGTGAACGTGAACGCCACCGGCCCGGAAGGAGCTTCGTTCGAGTACATGGACGACTACATCAGCCAACTCACCAAGCTGGCGATTGACTCGGTGGGTGCCGAAAACCTGAACAGCGTGTTCACAGTGACCTCACCGGGCTTTGGCGGTGGCTCCAACTCGGGCTTTGCGCGGGTGCTGCTGAACGAGGCCGGCCAGCGGAAAATAACGCAGGACCAGGTGGCCACGACCCTGAGCGCGGGCGTAAAGAATTTGCCCGCCGCCCGCACCTCGGTGTCGCAGGACCAGAGCATTGGCGGCGGCGGCGGCGGCCTGCCGGTGCAGTTCGTGGTGCAAACCCAGGACTTTGAAAAGCTGCGGGAAGTGGTGCCCAAGTTTCTGGAGCTGGCCCGCCAGGACCCCACCTTCCAGTTCGTGGACGTGAACCTGAAGTTCAACAAGCCCGAGCTGCGCGTCAACATCGACCGTGAGAAAGCCCAGAGCCTGGGCATTTCGGTTCAGAGCATTGCCCAGACCCTGCAGGCCGGCCTCAGTGGCCAGCGCTACGGCTACTTCATTCGGGGCAGCAAGCAGTACCAGATTATCGGCCAGGTGGCCCGCGAAGACCGCAACCAGCCGCTGGATGTGCGCCTGCTTTCGGTGAAAAACGCCGCCGGCGAACTGGTGCAGCTCGACAACGTCATTCGCCTGGAGGAAAGCAGCACGCCGCCCCAGCTCTACCGTTTCAACCGCTACAACTCGGCCACGTTCTCGGCCTCGCTGGCCCCCGGCAAAACCCTGGGCGACGGCATCACGGCCATGCGCGCCATTGCCGAGCAAAACCTCGACGATACCTTCACCACCGAGCTATCGGGCACTTCCCGCGACTTCGAGGAAAGCTCTTCGTCCCTGCTCTTCGCCTTCGGCCTGGCCCTGGTGCTGATTTACCTGGTGCTGGCCGCGCAGTTTGAGAGCTTCCGCGACCCGGTCATCATCATGGTGACGGTGCCGCTGGCCCTTTCCGGCGCTCTGCTCAGCCTGTGGTACTTCAACCAGACGCTGAATCTGTTCTCGCAAATCGGCATCATCATGCTGATTGGCCTGGTGACCAAAAACGGTATTCTCATCGTGGAATTTGCCAACCAGCGCGTCGAGAAGTTCAACGTGGACTACATGACCGGCCTTATTGAAGGCGCTACGGCCCGTTTCCGCCCCATTCTGATGACCTCGCTGTGCGCTATTCTGGGTATTCTGCCCATTGCCATTGCCACAGGGGCGGGCGCGCTCAGCCGCCGGGCCATGGGCATTGGCGTGGTGGGCGGGCTGCTGTTTGCCACGGTCCTCACACTGTACATAGTGCCGGTGATGTACTCCTACTTCGCCACGGCCAAAAAGCACAAGCCAAAACCAGCCGAAGCCGCAACGGTATAAGGCCAAACTCCCCTCCTTTTTTAAGGAGGGGATGTTCGAGCCGCAGGCTCGGACGGGGGTGGTGAAGTTGTTGCACGATGCGGATGCTGTTTGCTCAACGCCACAACCACCCCAGTTTCAGCTTCGCTGAAACGTCCCCTCCTTGGTAAGGAGGAGAGTTTTATGTTCTTTCTGCTCCTCATGTCCCGTTTTCTTTTTCTTCTTCTTTTTGCTGCTACTGGTGCGGCGCAGGCCCAACAGCCAGTGTTCATACCGAAGCAATCCATTGAAAAGCCCACCGCCAAGCCCCAAACGGCCAAACCCGTAACGGTGGCCGACGCGCCGCCGCTCACGCTGGCGCAGGCCATTCAGCTGGGGCTGGAGAACAACTTCAATATCCGGCTTGCGCGCACCGATGAGGAGATTGCCGAAAACAACGTGACCCGTGGCAACGCCGGCCAGCTGCCCACAGTGAACGGCAACCTCGCCCGCACCTACAACCGCAACAACTTGCGGCAGGAGTTTAGCCAGGGAGACCCACGCGTCAACAACAACGTTCCTACTATCCAGGGCAACAACAATGTGGCCGCGAGGTGGACTATTTTTGATGGTTTTGGAATGTTCATCGCCTACGACCGCCTGAAATCCTTGAATCAAGGCCAGCGCCAGCTCACCCGCGCCACCGCCGAAGAAACCGTGGCCAGCATCACCGATTCCTACTACTCGGTGGTGCGCGAAGCGGGCAAAATCAAGTCCATTGAAGAAGCCCTGAAAATTGGCCAAGCCCGCATCGACCTCACCCAGGCCCGGGTGGATGTGGGCGTGAGTGCCAAAGTGGAAGTGCTCACAGCCCGTGTAGATTACAACGCCGACCAGTCGCTGCTCATTCAGCAGCAGGAGCTGCTTACCACGGCCAAAATCAATCTTAATAATTTGCTAGGCCGTGCGGCACGCCTCGACTTTCAGCCCACCGACTCCATTGTGGTAACGCGCGACTTGGACCAAGCGGCCATCATCCAAGCCATTCAAAAGGCGAATCCACGGCTGCAGCAAGCCCGAATCAATACCGAAGTGGCAACGTACGACCGCAAGCTGGCGCGGGCCGCTCGCTACCCACAAATTGACTTGACCTCCGGGTATATTCGGACCAGCAATTTCAACGGCGCAGCTTTTTTGCCCGGTTCGCGAGAGCAAGGCACTGCTACTACCTTATCCAATGGCTTTAATTACGGCGTGGTGGCCACCGTGCCCATTTTCGACGGGTTCAACCGCCACCGCCTGGAACAAAACGCCCGCGTCGGCGAAGAGCAGAGCCAATTGCAGCTCGGCCAGACCCAGTTGCAGATTGGGGCCGATGCCGAGCAGGCTTTCGCGCGGTACCAAAACCGGCTGCAGCTGCTGGACCTCGAAGAAAGCAATATTTTGCTGGCCCGCGAGAACGTGGCCATCGCCCTGGAGCGCTACCGCCTGGGCCTGCTCACACCCCTGGCCCTGCGCGAAGCCCAGCGCACGCAGCTTGATGCCGAAGTCCGGCTGCTCGACATCCGCTTCCAGGCCAAGCAGGCCGAAACGGTACTCCGCCGCCTGAGCGGCGGCATGGTGCAGGGCCAGTAGCATCTAAAGCAGTTTGTGGGTTAGTGTAGGGGCACTGCCGGGCAATAGCGCGAAGCGCCGCTCATGGCATTCGGCTAAACGGCTTCATTGAGAAAGCGCCGGCTAGCGGGTCGGCGCTTTTTTTGGACGTAGGCGGCAGCATGTAGACATGCGTATTTACAAGAGCCCGGTAGCTACCTGCTGGTCAGGGGCAAGACCGAGCCGAGCTGGCCCGAAGCCGTCGAATCCCGGGCAAGAGCTGGGTGGTGGTGGCCGCCCAACTCTTCGACCTAACCTGGGCCCAGCCCAGCGCCGGTACGTTTGCCCTGCGCCTGCGCGAGCCGGCGCGCAACTACTTGACCAGCAAACCAAAAAAAGCGCCGGCCTACCGGCCGACGCTTTTTTTGGTTTAGGTAAGGACAAGCCCGATGGGGACCGGCCGTTTTTGCTCCGTGCAGGAGGCAGGATTATTCCACCACCACTTTACGCACCACTTGTTCGCCGTCCATGGTCAGGCGCAGGGTGTAGACGCCACGGGCCAGGCCGCGCACGTCAAAGTCGGCCGCAATGGCTTGACCGGCGGGTGCGCTCAGCGAGCGGGTCAACACGGTTTGGCCCAAGGCATTGGTCAACGTAGCAGCCACGGCTGCCTTGTGGCGTAGCAGCGGCATGGCTACCCGGAAGGTCGTTGAGGCCGGGTTCGGGAACAGTTGGGTTTGGGCCGCAAGGGCTTTGGCCGCCTGGGTGGCCAGTACGCCACTGGCGCGGAATTCCAACGAGAAGCGGCCGGCGGCCGAAGTCCCAGCCACCGCAAAGGCATACGTGCTGCCCGTGGCAAGCACTGTGCGGGTGCCGGTGAGGGCATCGACCAGCGTGACGGTGGTACCGACCAGATTGGCCACATCCGCCGCGTCGAAGGAATAGCTGCCGGCCTGGGGCACGGCCACGGCCAAGGGCACGACCAGGGCAGTGGCACCCAGCGTGGGCAGGCCGTTGATGGCCAGCTGCTCGCTGCCGGTAACCGACGCCAGGTTCAGGCCGCTGGGGTTGGCCAGCTTCACGGCGTCGTAGCGAGGGTCGAGACCGGCGGTGGCACCGGCTTCAAAGTACACGTAGGCTTCGTCGAGGCCCGCGGTGCCGCGCAGCTGCAGGTGCAGCTGGGGGCGTACATCGGCGGTGCCGCGCCCAAAGGCGGGAACTGCGGCGGCGGTGGTCACGCGGTTGTCATTGGTTAGGTTCACGGCGCCCGCGGTGCCGGGCGTAGTTACGCGGGCAAAATAGCCCGAAGCCATGGGAATGAGCGGCGAACCGCCCACGCCGTTGGCAAACGAGCGGTAGGAGCCGCCGTACTGGCCGCTGCTCTGGAACACGTACATGGCGGCGTCCATGCCCGGGCGCTGCGCATCGGCCACGGTGCTCCAGTCGAGGGGCGCCGGGTACGGGTTGCCCAGGAACTGCCAGCCGGCCTGGGCATCGGTGCCGCGGGCCAGCGGCCCCGAAGGCTGGAGGCCGTTGTTCAGGGTACCCACAAAATCGACGAGGGCTGTATTGGGCGCGTTCACCGTGTAGCCGCGGTTAGGCAGCATGGGGTCGGCCGCTACGGGCGAGAACCAGCCTTTATCGAACGCGCCATACGTTGAATTTACCGTAGCAATTCGGCTTTGGTTGTAGCCAAACACCGTGGGGAACGGCGTGACGGTGCCGGGCGTGGGGCTGGTGTTGTAAGCCGTGTTGAAGGTAGGTGCGAAGCCCGCGGTGGCCACATCAGCCAGCGTGGTATTGCTCACCGGGGCCGCATAATGGCGGTAGCCCACGGGGTTGGTGTTGTCGATGTAGCGCTGCACGGTGGCCGTGCCGTTCACCACGCTCGTGGGCGAATTGACCACGAACGCCGTGCCGGCCGCCGACGAAAGCAGCGTGAGCCCCTGCCCGTTGGTGTTCAGGTTGCCCACTTGCAGGGTCACTTGCTGCGACACGGCCACGGCCTGGCTCAGCGTCACGCCAGCGGCATTGGCTACGCCCAGGCCACCTACCTGAGCAGGCAGGCCGGAGCCCGTTACCTGGGCAGCGGTGCCGTTGTAGACATAAGCCGCGCCGGGGCTGTACGAGCGGGTGCCCGTTACCTGGATGGCGCCGGTAGCGCCGGTGGTCGTGATGCCGGCCGGGTCGCAGATGACCAGGCCCGCACCGGCCTGCAGCGTGAAGTTGCCGGCGCCATTGAGGGCCTGGCAATTTTGCGTCAGCACACCGCCCGTTTGCACCAGCAAGGTGCCGGCTACTGTGAGCGTACCACTCAGCGTGGCCCGGCCCGTGGCCGTTACGGTCACGTTATTATAGCTACCCGAGATGGCCTGGGTGTTGCTTACCACGAGGTCAGCCAGCGGGGCTGCCTGGCCGTTGCCGGTGAGGTTGACGGTGTAAGTAGCCGCGTTGGTAGCGTTGGAATTGATTACCAGCGTGCCGGTGCGGGTGCCCGTAGCGGTAGGCGCAAACGTAACGCTGACCGTGGCCGTGCCGCCATTGGCAGCTACCGTGGTGGGCACCGTGCCGCTCACGGCGTAGTCGCCGGTGGCGCTGATGCCGCTAATCGTGAGGGCGTCGGGGCCGCTATTGGTGAGCGTGAAGGCCACCGGGGCACTGGTCGAGCCCACCGTTTGGTTACCAAAACCGTACGCGGTGCCATTGCTGGGGTAGCTGGTGCTGCCCTGGGTTACGGCCAGAGTGGGCGCCGGGGTAGCTCCCGCCGTGGTCAGCGTAGCGGCCGCCGAAGGCTGGCTGGGGCTGCTGAAACCGGTGTTGCAGTTCGAAGTAGCCGTGACCGAGTAGCTGGTGCCGGCCGCAAGGCCGGTGAGGCTGACGGGCGAAGCGCCCGTGGCGGTGATGGCCGGGCCGCCCGCCGTGGGCGTAGCCGTCACGGTGAAGGGGCCGGTGCCGTTCGGGCCGGGGGCCACCGTCACCTCGGCCGAAGTTTGCTGGATGTTGCCGAAGGTGGGGGTGCTCGGGGCCGCGCAGGCCACTGGAGCGGTGTAGTTGCTCAGCTGCACGTCGTCGATGTTCACGCGGGGGTTGTTTCCGGTATTCGTATTGGTAGTGCCAATGCGGACCAGCACGTTGCCTACCTGGTTTAGGGTGTAGCTATACGCCGTGAGCGAAGTGCCCGTGAAGGCCGCCGGAGTAGGCGTGCCCGCTACGGGAACAAAAGTGGTGCCGCCGTCGATGCTGTAGCTCAGGGTAAAGGCAGCAGCATCGGTGGCATTGAAAGGAGCAGCCAGGAAGCCAACCGTCCCGACCCCGGCGGTGCGGGCAAACTCTACGTAGCCGCCGCCCCGGATGCGGGCCGACTGGCTGTTGTTGCGCGGGTCGTCATTACCAAGGAGGGCTTGTAGAATTGTAACTGAGCCGCTGCTGAGTGCTAATGCCGTAGGCATGGTGGTGTAGGAACTCTGGAAAACACTCTCAAAAGGCTCAAACAAATCGGCCGTTGGGGGAGTGGTGGCGGCCATGGGCAGGGTCGCCGTGGTACCAGTTGCCGTGGTCACCGAAACCGTACCGGCGCCGGTGGCCGTGGGCGTGAGCGTGGCCCGAATAGAACTGGCGCTTGAAAATGTGAACCCGGAAACCGTGCCGCCGGAGTAGTTTATCACACTTGCACTGGTGAAGTTCGTGCCCGTAAATACCACCACGCTGGGAATGCCAAGCAGCAAGGACGAAGCCGTAGCGGCGGTAAGCGTAGGCGGCGCGGCGGTGGCCGTACCCGTCAGGTTGATAACGTAGCTAGCTTCGTTTTGGTCGTTGCTGGCGATGGTGATTACCCCCGTTTTAGCACCCGTTGAAGTGGGGGAAAACGTCACGGTGAAAGTGGCCGAGCTGTTGGCCGCCACCACATAAGGGGTGGCGGTGCCGCTCAGGCTAAAGCCGGCGCCAGTGCTGCCCGTCACGCCTTGAGCAGTCACGCTCAGGGCGTCTGTAGTGCTGAGGTTTTGCACAGTGAAAGTGGCCGTAACAGGGGTTCCCACCTGGGTGGACCCGAATGCGTACGCACTGGCAGTGAGGTAGTCCGTGCCCGCCACCTGCACATTGATTTCCGGGTTGGGGACGCTGGCCTGGCCCTCGCCGCTCAGGTTCACGACGTAGGAAGCTTCGTCGCTGTCGTCGCTGGCAATGGTGACGGTGCCCGTGCGGGTGCCGGCAGCCGAGGGGGTAAAAGTGACGTTGAACGTGGCCATGCCATTGGCAGCCACGGTGGTGGGCACGGTGCCCGTCACGCTGAAGTCGCCGGTGGCCACAATGCTGGCAATGTTAAGAATAGTACCACCGAGGTTTTCAATGGTAAACGCCTTAACATCGGTGCTGCCAATGGTGGTGGTGGCAAAGCCGCTGTAGGTGCTGGCCGTGAGGTAGGTGGTGGTGCCCTGCTTCACGTTGATTTCGGCTGGGGTGGCCGTGGCACTGCACGGAGCAGCAGCGGTTGCGGAGTTGCGCGGAGTTGGGGCACCAGTTGCAAAGTCGGCGCCGTTGTTGTTGCCATCAGTACAGCCGTTACCAGCCCGTATAGCGGCCGTAGTATTCGTAAGCGCCGCCACGGGGTTGGCGCCTTCGTACGACGTTGCTGTTGTGTTGTAGCCGACAAAATCAACTACGTTGCTAGAAAAGGTCGAATTTGGCCCAGCGGTGGCCGTAACGGCCGTGCTGTTGTTTGCCAATGCCACTTTACCTGCCGTACCGCTCAGAGGTATAAATCCGGTGATGTCCGGCATCAAATTGGTGGTGCCTCCAGTTCCAGCCGCCTCTTGAACTAGCAGGTATTTGCCAGGTTGAATAATACCACTCAACTGCGTGAAGCTAGTATTCGCCGCTACGGAAAACGTACCTGCCGCGCTGGTGTATTGGAGGGTGTAGCTGCTCAGGTCTACAGGAGTGGTCCCTCGATTGAACAGTTCAATAAAGTCTTGCTTGATGGTAGCACCCGTGTTACCACCTCCGCCATATACCTGGCTGATAACTACCTGCCCGCGCCCCGCCAAGGGCAGCAGCAGCGCCAACAGTGTGAGCAGCCGCATCCAGCGGACTGACTGCCATTGCATGTAAATTTTTGGCGGTGGTCTGATATAAGGTGAAATGCGTATTGGGGGTTATGGTTTATACGCAACACTATTGCGCCGCCTGCGGCAGTGAACAGATTCGGCGCAAT
>NZ_MDZB01000104.1 GCF_001816145.1 Hymenobacter lapidarius
CGACCTGCGGGTGAGCTTCCACCCCGACCAGTTTGTGGTGCTGAACTCGCCAGTCCCGACATTGTGCGGCGCAGTATCGAGGAGCTGATATACCAGGGCTCGATGCTGGACTTGATGGGCCTTGACGGCACGGCCAAGCTCCAGATTCACGTGGGCGGGCTGTACGGCGACCGGGAGCTGGCCATCAGCCGGTTTGCGGCGGTGCACGCCACGCTGCCCGCGGCCGTAAAGGCCCGCGTGGTGGTGGAGAACGATGACCGGCTGTTTCCCCTGCGCGACTGCCTGCACCTGCACCAGCTTACCGGTGTACCCATCCTGTTCGACAACTTCCACCACGAGTGCCTCAACCACGGTGAGCCCATGGCCGAGGCCCTGCGCCTGGCCGCCGCTACCTGGCACCCCACCCGCGACGGCGTGCCCATGATGGACTACAGCTCGCAGGCCCTGGGCGAGCGCAAAGGCAAGCATACCAACGACTTGGTGGACGAGCGGTTCCGCGAATTCCTTACCAACCTGCACGGTCTCGACATGGACCTGATGCTGGAAATAAAGAACAAGGAAGCCAGCGCCCTGCGCGCTGTGGCCATCCTGCGCGAGCTGGGCCTGAGCGCCCCGGCCCCCAACGCGCTCAGCCCGCCACTCACCCTGCCGCCCGACCCCAACGCGCCACCCAAAGCCAAACGCACCCCCAAAGCAACTGCCACTTAATACCGCCGCACCGGCGGCTTCATTTTTTCTCTTATCACTTCAGACCTCGCCCAATGCCCTCCGACCACCTTCTCGCCACCGTCAGCGCCCTCAAAAATGGCCTCACCAGCCTGCCCTTGGGCTCGGCCATGGACAACACCGAAACCTGGCAGCAGCAATTTCTGCAGAGCGGCGAACCCGGCCTGCAGGACATTGCCCGCGAAATCGGCAACCTGCAATCCTTGCTCACCAGCGGCGCCCTGAGTGCCACTGCCATCGGCAATTCGCTCACCATGCTGGGCAACCAGACCAGCCAAATTAGTGCCGGTGCAGCCGCCGACCTCAAAAAGCCCCTCCTTGACCTGGCCGACACCTTGCGCCGCCACGGCAGCGACCTGCTGGCCCACGCCGATAAAAAGGGCAACAAATAGCCTGAGTCATCCGCTCAGCGCCTTTCTCATCAGCACGTCATCGCTCAGCGGCGCTCGGTATGACGGTTTGTTTGCCTGATTTAAGATTACCATCATAAAAGAGGCCCGTTCAGTTATCTGAACGGGCCTCTTTTATGGTGTTTCAAAATGAAACAAGCTGTCTACGGCTGGGGCACGTTGCTGCTGTTGCTGTTGCTGTTGCTGTTGCTGTTGCTGCGGCGCGAGCGGCTGGGAACGGCTTCGGTCGAATTGCGCGCGGGGCTCCGCTTGATGAGGGGCCGCTCGCGAACATCAGGCACGGCCGTGGGAGACATTTCCGGCGTGGCGGCTGGAGTGTAGCCACGTTCGGGCAGCTGGCGGCTGGGCTGGGCGTCGCGGTTGGTGGGCGTGCGCTGCATGTCCGGTGGTCCCTGAATGGTGCTCTGGTTGAGTGCCGGATTGACGGGCGGGATGGTGGTCTGGCCTTGGCTGCCGCCGCGCACAGGCGCCGTGGGGTCGAAGGGAACGGTTTGGGCTTGGGCCGAAGCCGCGAGCAGGACCAATGCCAGTAAAAAGGACGTTTTCATAAGGGTAGGGGCTGGGTAAAAACAAAACGCCGGCTGCTCCCCAAGGAAACAGTCGGCGTGGAGAGCTTTACGTGCCTGAAAGGCAAAAGGTTATCAGTGACGTTAACAATATTGGGCGTTTAGGTCTTCTTTGTGATTCTGTTGCAGCCGCGCCCCAAAGCCACGCCGATGAACGTCTTCAAGGGCACCAGATAAGGGGGCTCAGTGTCGGGCGAAGTATACTCCAACCAGGACGTAGCCTTCAGCAACTGCAGCGACTACCCCATGGGGAGGTATCTGCTCCAGGACCCACTTGTTAAACCCGAATCCGTCAGCTACGACGTGTACTTCTACAGGCGCAGCAAGCAGCTCGCATGGCGGGCGAAATGCTTCGGCTTCGCTCGACATGACGTTCTTTGTGCCGTAAACTCCTTCCCATGCCGGCTA
Source organism: Hymenobacter lapidarius (assembly GCF_001816145.1). Taxonomy (GTDB): domain Bacteria; phylum Bacteroidota; class Bacteroidia; order Cytophagales; family Hymenobacteraceae; genus Hymenobacter; species Hymenobacter lapidarius. Next base: position 2,111 of record NZ_MDZB01000104.1, read on the forward strand.
CCAGTCCCCTCGAACTCCGAACCGTAGCCGTGACGCGCTACGTGACCCCGCTGCGCGAAGGAGGCTCCCTGCCCGCCCTGGTAGAAGCCGACGACAACTTCCTCTACGTCCTCAAATTCCGGGGTGCCGGGCAGGGCGTAAAAGCCCTCATTGCCGAGCTTATTGTGGGCGAAATAGCTCGTGTTTTGGGCCTGCGCGTGCCGGAATTAGTCTTTTGTGAGCTCGATGAAGCCTTTGGTCGCACCGAGCCCGATGAGGAAATCCAGGACCTGCTGCGCGCCAGTACCGGCCGCAACCTGGCCCTGCACTACCTCTCGGGCGCCGTCACCTTCGATGCGCTGGTCACCACCATCGCGCCGCGCCTGGCTTCGCAGATAGTCTGGCTCGATTGCCTGACCCTAAACGTGGACCGCACCGCCCGCAACACCAACCTGCTCATGTGGCACAAGGAGCTGTGGCTCATTGACCACGGCGCTGCCCTCTACGCCCACCACGCCGGCCCCGACTGGGCCCAGCCGCGCCCGCGCCCCTTCCCGCAGGTGAAAGACCACGTGCTGCTGCCCCAAGCCAGCGAACTGGCCGAAGTCGACGCCGAAAGCCGCGCCAAACTCCCGCCCGACATCCTCCGCGCCATCGTGGCCCTGGTACCCGACGAGTGGCTCACCAACGGCGACGCGCCCGCCGCCGCGCAGCGCGCCGACTACGTGCGCTTCCTCGAAACCCGCCTGACGGCCCTCACCTCCTTTGTTCAGGAAGCTCAAGATGCCCGCAATGCACTTATTTGAGTACGCCGTGCTTCGCGTGGTGCCCCGCGTGGAGCGCGAAGAATTTCTAAACGTGGGCGTGGTGCTCTACTGCCGCGCCCTAGGCTTCCTTCAAACCCGCTACAAGCTGCCCGAAGCCAAGCTACAGGCCGTGGCTCCCGGCCTGGACGTGGCCGAAGTGCTGGAGCGCCTGCAGGCCTTCGAGCGCATTTGCCAGGGCCGGGCGGCCGGCGGTACCATCGGCCAGTTCGGCATGGCCGAGCGGTTCCGGTGGCTCACGGCCACCCGCAGCACCATTGTGCAAACTTCGCCCGTGCACCCCGGCCTCTGCGCCGACGCGGCCGAAACCCTGGCGCGGCTCTATGCGCAGCTGGTGGAGTAGTTGGACTGCCGCAACGGCATGAGGCTAAAACCGAAAAACCCCGCCTGCTTGCGCAAACGGGGTTTAAAGTGGAGATGCAGGGATTCGAACCCTGGTCCAGACAAGGAAATCAACGTGCTTTCTACGTGCGTATCCAGACTTGAATTTTCATGGAATTTCAGGCGTCAGTCAGGCCCTTAAAATTCCCCTAGCTGCAGTGGAGTTTCGCCTCCGGGTCACAGCTCCCCGAAGACTATTTTCTACTTACGACGCTCCGAACTCCCAGGTGTAGAAACTTACCCAGGCGGAACGATGACATTACCTAATTCTAAACTAGGCAGCCATGGCGTACGAATAGTCGCCGGTTGTTGTTCGATAGATTTTTTTACAGGAGAGCTTCCATCAACTCCTGGCACGCTTACCCGCAATTTGCGCGAGCTGTCAATTCCGGTCATCCCCAAATGGTAAAGAACGAGTCCCGCAGCAGCCCCAACGGGCCACAAAGGTACGCGGTGAATGGGAAACGATAGGGAAGGAGGGAAGGTTTCCGGTGGGTTGGGTGTTTGTTAGGGACGACAAAGTGATGAAGGAGGAATAAAGAGAACGTCATGCTGAGCGCAGCCGAAGCATCTCTACCGCTTCGCTGCAGCAATTGAATTAGTTACGCGGTAGAGATGCTTCGGCAAGCTCAGCATGACGTTCGGGTAATGTTCTGATAAGCCAAACCTGCCTTTCATCCCCTTCCACAGCCGCCCATTTCTGGGTAACTTTGTAGACAGAACTTATGGATAATTTCGTCGTTTCGGCCCGCAAGTACCGTCCTTCCACGTTTCGTAGCGTGGTGGGGCAGCAGCACGTCACCACCACGCTGCAAAATGCCATTCAGAGCCAGCACCTGGCCCAGGCGTTCCTATTTTGCGGCCCCCGCGGGGTGGGCAAAACCACCTGCGCCCGCATCCTGGCCAAAACCATCAACTGCACCAACCTAAGCCCCGAAACCGAGGCCTGTGGCGCTTGCGCGTCCTGCGTGGCGTTTCAGGACAACGCCTCGTTCAACGTGCACGAGCTGGATGCGGCCTCCAATAACTCCGTGGAGGACATCCGCTCGCTGGTGGAGCAGGTGCGCTACGCCCCGCAGGCCGGCAAGTACAAAATCTACATCATCGACGAGGTGCACATGCTCTCGAACGCGGCCTTCAACGCCTTTCTCAAGACGCTGGAGGAGCCGCCGAGCTACGCCATTTTCATCCTCGCCACCACCGAGCGCCACAAGATTATTCCCACCATCCTGTCGCGCTGCCAGATTTTTGATTTCAGCCGCATCAAGGTGGAAGACATGCGCGGGCACCTGCGCTACGTGGCCACTCAGGAAGGCATTACGGCCGAAGACGACGCCCTGCACCTGCTGGCCCAGAAGGCCGACGGTGGACTGCGCGACGCCCTGTCGATGTTCGACCAGATGGTTACCTTCGGCGGCAACAACCTCACCTACAAAGAGGTGGTGCAAAACCTGCACATTCTCGATTACGACTACTACTTCCGTTTGGTCGACAGCCTGCTGACGGAAAACCTCTCGGCCGCGCTCCTGCTGCTTGATGAGGTGATGCAGAACGGCTTCGACCTGCACAACTTCGTGGTGGGCACCGCCGAGCACCTGCGCGGCCTGCTCGTGTGCAAAGACGCCGTGACCGTGCAGCTGCTGGAAGTATCCGATGGCATCAAGAAGCAGTACGTGGCGCAGGCCCAGGCCGCGCCATTGGCCTTCCTGCTCTCGGCCCTGAACCTCATCAGCCAGTGTGACCGCGAGTTCAAGCAAGCTAAAAACCAGCGCCTGCACGTCGAACTGGCCCTGATGAAGCTGGCTTATTTGAACGGGGCCGTGCAATTTGTGCGTGAGCTAAATCCTGCCACAAACGGCGAGGCTAAAAAAAAAACTAGTAGCCTAAATAATGGTGGAGAAGTAACGTCCAGCGCTTTAGATTCGAGTAGCAGCGGCCACGCCCAACATGCCCCGGTAGCCACCGCCGATGCTATAACCCCAGCGGCTTCCCACGCTGTTCCGGCTGCTTACGCTACCGAGTCGCCGGCTGCTCCTTACGTAGCAGCTGCCCGCCCCGTGGCTTCGGCCAGCCAGTTGCCCATGCCGACCGGCGCGCCCGTCGCTACCGGCCCGGCCCCGGCTGATGGTCCCGAGCCGCTTCCCGTCGAAAACGGCGTAGAGGAGCTGCACGACACGCCAAGTATCGAGGCCGACCCGGCGGCGGACATCACCGAGCGCCACCAGATGCGCGACACCCTGCCGCACGTCGAAATCGGCGTGCCCAGCTTCGAGGGCATTGAGCCCACGCCCCGGCCCACGCCCGCGGCGGCCTTTGCCAAAATGCCCGGCCTGAACAGCAAAATGCCCAGTCTGAAAGGCCTCAGCAGCAAGCAGGCGGCCGGCCCGGCCGCCGCGGCCGCAACCGAGCCGCAGTTCAACACCGGCCCCGTGGCGCCCATTGATGCGGCCCTGCTGCAGCGCGTGTGGCAAGAGCTGGCCGAGGAGCGCCGCGCCCAGAACCGCATGAGCGAATACTGGGTGCTGAACCGCGCCGTGACGGCCAACGCCGAGCACAACATTGAACTGGCCGTTGACAATCCCATTCAGGTGGACCAGTTCAACGAAATGCGGGTGGAATTCCTGGCCGAGCTGCGCCGCCGCACCGGCCACCCGCGCCTCACGGTGCAGCCCGTAGTGACGGTAGCCGCGCCCACCGCCAAAAAGCTCTACACCACCTCGGATAAGTTCGAGTACCTGGCCGAGCGGTTTCCCGCCCTGCGCGAAGCCAAGCAGCGCCTGGGTTTGGAGGCTGACTATTAGGCACAAGGTTTTGTAAAGTGCAAAGAGGTTTCGCAGGGCTGCTACAAGAGCAAGCTTTGCGAAACCTCTTTGCACTTTACAAAACCTTGTGCGGAAGAAATGCCGCAATCGTTTGGGGGAAGTGTAGGGCTGCACAGCTGCGCATGCCCGGCGTTGATAAAACCCTGCAAGGTAGTTGAAAAATTCGTTTTTAATTCCCCTATCAGCCAGCTACCTTTGTTTTTTGAATCATCCCGGCCATCCTTCCGCGCCCTTCGTGAAAAACAACTTTTTGCTGCTGTTTCCGGCCTTGGCGGTGTTAGGTTTTGCCACTCAGTGCCAATCCGGCAAGCCCGCTGCTACTGCCTCGGCCGCGGCCACTGCTCCCGCCACCACGCCTGCCGCGCCGAAGCAATACCGCTACGAAACCGTACCCGGCGACCCTTTGCAGGTTCGTATCTACAAGCTGGACAACGGGCTGACCGTTTACCTGTCGGATTATAAGGACGCCCCGCGCATCCAGACGTACGTAGCCGTGCGCGCCGGTTCCAAGAACGACCCCGCCACCGCCACGGGCCTGGCGCACTACCTGGAGCACATGGTGTTCAAGGGCACGTCGAAGCTGGGCACCCAGGACTGGGCCAAGGAAAAAGTAGAGCTCGACAAGATTGAGGCGCTGTACGAAGTGTACCGCGGCCAGCGCAACGACCCTGCCGCGCGCAAGCGCACCTACCATCAGATTGATTCCATCTCGGGCGTGGCCGCCACCTACGCCGTGCCGAACGAGTACGACAAGGTGATGGGCGCCATCGGGGCCAAGGGCTCCAACGCCCACACGTCGAGCGAGGAAACGGTGTACCAGGAAGACATTCCCAGCAACCAGCTGGAAAAGTGGACGGCCATTCAGGCTGAGCGCATGCAGGAGATGGTGCCGCGCCTGTTCCACACGGAGCTGGAAGCAGTGTACGAGGAGAAAAACCGGGGCCTGGACAGCGACTTCAACAAGGAGTTTGAGGCGCTGAATGCCGCGCTCTACCCCACGCACCCCTACGGCACGCAAACGACCATTGGCACGATAGACCACTTGCAAAATCCGTCCATCACGGAAATTAAGAAGTATTTCGGCCAGTACTACGTGCCTAGCAACGTGGCCCTCTGCCTGAGCGGCGACCTGGACTACGATGCTACCATTCAGCTCATTGACAGGTACTTTGGCGCGCTGCCCGCCAAGGCGGCTCCCGCGTTCATCGTGCCCGTAGAGAAGCCGCTGACGGCGCCGATAACCCGCGAAATCGTGGGTCCGCAGTCCGAAAATGTGATGCTGGGCTTCCGCTTGCCCGGTAAGTCGACCCGCGACGGCGTGCGCCTGCGGATGATGGACAAAATCCTGACCAACGGCCAGGCCGGCCTCATCGACCTCGACCTGAACCAGCAGCAGAAAGTGCTGCAGGCCGCCTCGTTCACGGACATGAACTCGGACTACTCCACGCACATCGTCTACGGCACGCCGCGGCAGGGCCAGAAGCTGGAGGAAGTGAAGAGCCTGCTGCTCGGTGAGCTGACCAAGATTAAAACCGGCAACTTCCCCGACTGGCTGATTCCGGCCATAATCAACAACGACAAACTGGAGCGCACCAAGGGCTACGAAAGCAACGAGGCCCGCGCCAGCGCCATGTACGAGGCCTTCATTCAGCGCGCCGACTGGAAGGACTACCTCCAGCAGGAGAAGGATTTTGCCTCCATCACGAAGGAGGAAATGGTGAAATTCGCCAACGACAACTACGGCGCAAACTACGTGAACGTGTTCAAGCGCACCGGTACCGACCCCAACAAGGTGAAGGTGGTGAAGCCCGCCATCACGCCGGTGCCTGCCAACCGCGACGTGGCTTCGAACTACTACAAGCAACTCACGGCCATGCCCAGCTCGGAGCTGCAGCCGGTGTTTCTTGACTACAAGAAGGACATTCAGGAGACGGAAATAAAGCCCGGCCTGCCACTGTACTACACCAAAAACAGCGAAAACGGCCTGTTCAACCTGTACTACATCCTGGACATCGGTACCAACAACGACCCCCGCTGGGGCCTGGCCACCGATTACCTGCAGTACCTCGGCGCCGGCCAGTATTCGGCAGCGCAGCTGCAGCAGGAGTTCTACAAGCTGGGCTGCTCCTTTAATGTGAGCAGTGGCGGCGACCGCACTTTCGTGACTCTGAACGGCCTCGACACCAACCTGGAGCCGGCCCTAAAGCTGTTCGAACAGCTGATAAACGCCCCCAAGCCGGACGCCGCCGCCTTGAAAAACATGGTGTCCGGCACGCTCAAGCAGCGCCAGGATGCCAAGCTGGAGAAGGGTGTAATTCTGAATCAGGCAATGGTGAACTACGTGAAGTATGGTTCGAAAAATCCCTTCACGAACATCATTTCCGAGAAAGAGCTAAAGGACATTAAGCCCGAGCAGCTCACGGCTCTGATTAAGAAGCTGCCTACTTATCAGCATCGGGTACTTTACTATGGGCCGCGGGAGACACCTACAGTTCATGCGCATTTCCCCACGGTTACTGGCATAATACAGGTAATCAGGGACCTGCACCGCACGCCCGCCAAGCTCACGCCCGCCCCCGACGCCAAAGATTTCGCCGAGCAGCCGCTGAAGGACAAAAAGGTGTATTGGGTGGACTACAACATGGTGCAGGCCGAAATCCTGTTCCTGACCAAGGGCGAATTGTACAGCAAGGAAATGGTGCCCACCGTAGCGCTCTACAACGAGTACTTCGGCGGCGGCATGGGCAGCATCGTATTCCAGGATTTGCGCGAGAGCAAGGCCCTGGCTTACTCGGCGTCTTCCCGCTATTCCAATGCCGACAAGGCGGGCCGCTCCAACTACAACATGAGCTACATCGGCACACAGAGCGACAAGCTGCCCGAGGCCATGGCCGGTATGGAGGCGCTGCTCACCGACATGCCCGTGGCTGAAGCCAACCTGGAAATAGCCAAGAATGCCATCCGCAACAGCATCAGCACCGAACGCATTACCAAAGGCAACGTACTGCTGAGCTACGAGCGCGCCCGTCGTCTCGGCCTCGACTACGACCTGCGCCGCGACGTGTACGCCAGCACCCAGAAAATGACTTTTGATGAATTGAAGAAGTTTCAAAACGCCAAGATTAAAGGCCAAAATCAGGTGATTCTGGTTATTGGCTCGAAAGACCGGCTGAATTTTAAGGAGCTGGCCAAGTACGGGACGGTGCAGCAGCTCACGCTGAAGGAGATTTTCGGGTATTAGCCACCCGATGATTGTCATGCTGAGCGCAGCGAAGCACCTTATCCCGCCTGCACTCAGTTAAATTCTTACCAACCACGCCTGACGCGATAAGGCCCTTCGCTGCGCTCAGGATGACAGATTTATACAACACACGACCCACATGGCAGAGCAGAAAATCACCATTAAAAATGGCAAGCTGAACGTACCGGACAAACCTACTATTCCCTTCATTGAGGGCGACGGCACGGGGCCGGACATCTGGGCTGCTTCCAAGCTGGTATTTGATGCGGCCGTTGAGAAAGCCTACGGGGGCAAAAAGCAGCTGATGTGGAAGGAAGTGCTGGCCGGCGAGAAAGCCTACAAAGCCACTAACAACTGGCTGCCCAACGAAACCCTCGACGCATTCCGTGAATACCTGGTGGGCATCAAAGGCCCCCTGACTACGCCCGTGGGCGGCGGCATCCGCTCCCTCAACGTGGCCCTGCGCCAGGAACTGGACCTGTACGCCTGCGTGCGCCCCGTGCGCTACTACGACGGCGTGCCCTCGCCGGTGCGCAAGCCCGAGCTGACCGACATGGTCATCTTCCGCGAAAACACCGAGGACATCTATGCCGGCATCGAGTACATGAACGGCACGCCGCAGGCCCAGAAAATGCTGGAATTTCTGCAGGATGAGATGGGCGTGAAGAAAATCCGCTTCCCCGATTCGTCCTCGTTTGGCATCAAGCCGGTGAGTAAGGAAGGCACCGAGCGCCTCGTGCGCGCCGCCATCAACTACGCGCTGCTGCACAAAAAGCCCTCGGTGACCATCGTGCACAAGGGCAACATCATGAAGTTCACCGAAGGCGCCTTCAAAACCTGGGGCTACGAGCTGGCCGAGAAAGAATTCGGTAGCAAGGTATTCACCTGGGCGCAGTACGATAAAATTGTGGCCAAGCAGGGCGTGGCCGTGGCCGACGCCCTGCAGAAGCAGGCCCAGGACCAGGGCAAGCTCATCATCAAGGACAGCATCGCCGATGCCTTCCTGCAGCAGATTCTGCTGCGCCCCGCTGAGTACTCGGTAGTGGCAACGCTGAACCTGAACGGCGACTACATCTCCGACGCGCTGGCGGCCATCGTGGGCGGCATCGGCATCGCGCCGGGCGCCAATATCAACTACGTGACCGGCCACGCCATCTTCGAAGCCACCCACGGCACCGCGCCCAAGTACGCCAACCAGGACAAGGTGAACCCCGGGTCGGTTATCCTCTCCGGCGTGATGATGCTGGAGCACCTGGGCTGGAAAGAAGCCGCCGCCCTCATCAACAAAGGCCTCGAAGCCGCCATCGCCAGCAAGCGCGTGACCTACGACTTCGAACGCCAGATGGAAGGCGCCACCCTGCTGAAATGCAGCGAATTCGGCCAGGAGATTGTGAACAATATGTAGTAGCTTGGCTGCGGCCTACGCAACAACAGAACCCCCCGCGTCGGCTTTGGCTGGCGCGGGGGGTTTGTTTACGGATACTTCCTATGCTTCACAGGAGTTAACTAATTTTATCATCCAATGAAACGATACTTGCTGCTTGCTTTGGTACTGTACGCTGGCAGCGTCCAGGCACAGGTTTCAGTGCTGGTGAACCCGGAGGGTACGCATTCCGTGATTCATCAAAATGGCAACTCGGGAGTGGTGGTGAATCCCAACGGCACGCACTCTATACTCACGCAAACTGGAAACACGGCTATCATCACAAATTCTAATGGTACGACAACCGTTATTCCCGATTTGAGCGCTAATCCAACGGTCATTGTCAATGCCGATGGTACGCATAGCGTTTTACATCGGAATGGTAATACCGCTGTATTAGTTGGCCCAGGTGGAAAACATAAGCTATTAGGACCTGCAATTTCCGATACCAGCACTACCTATGGTATTCGCCTGCTACGGCTATTGAATAAGCTGAAGTTTTGATTGTTGTCGCCTCCTTCCAATCCCGGATAAATTGTCCAAGCCTTGGCTGTCGCTCGTCTGCGACGCGTTGACTATCGGCTTCGAGCTGTTATCCCGAGCATTGAACAACATATTCTACCGGCTCAGAATCCAAGCCAAAGGCTCGAACCCAATAGGCAGCGCGTCAAAGACGCGCGCCAGCACGCAATGCCAGCGTATTGCTACTTACCACCCTTCTTCAAATCGCGGAATACGTTATTCAACCCCTCTGCCCAAGTGGGGTGGGCGAAAATCATCTCCTGCAATTGCTGGTACTTCAGCCGTCCGGCCATGGCCACTTCGATAACGGCCATGATTTCGCCAGCTTCGGGGCCGAGCAGGGTGGCGCCCAGCAGCCGGTCGTCTTTGCCGACCAGCACTTTCCAGAAACCCTGGGTGTAGCTGGTGTGCTGGGCCCGCCCAATGGTGCGCACGGGCATGGTAGCCACGCGGTAGGGGATTTTCTGGTCCTGGGCCTGGCCTTCGTTGAGGCCGATGCGGGCCATGGGCGGGTCGGTGAACACGCAGTAGGGGAGGGGGCGCTCGCGGGCCGAGCGTTTGCGGCCGTGCAGCAGGGCGTCGCGCACCACGCGGTAATCGTCGTAGGCCAGGTGCGTGAACTGCGGGCCGGGGTGAATGTCGCCCAGCGCGTACACGCCCTTCACGTTCGTTTGCAGGTTGTTGTTGACCGGGATGTGGCCTTTCTCGTCGGTTTTGACGCCGGCGAAACCCAGGCCCAGCTTGTCGGAATTGGGGGTGCGGCCGGTGGCTACCAGCAGGTGGGAGCCGCGCAGGCGTCGCTCGCCGGTGCTGGTAGTGGCCGAGAGCGTGATGGTGCCGCTGGGGCTGCGGCTCGCGCTGTGGGCGCGGGCGTTCAGCACAAATTCCACGCCCTCGGCGCTCAGGGCCTCCTGCAGGCCGCGGCACACGTCGTCGTCCTCACGTTCCAGCAGCTGCGGACCCGATTCCACGATGGTGACGCGGCTGCCGAAGCGCCGGAACATCTGGCTGAACTCCAGTCCGATGTAGCCGCCACCTAATATAATGAGGTGTTCGGGCAGCTCCTTCAGGTCGAGCAGCTGCGTGGTGGTGAGGTAGCCGACATCGGCCAGACCGTCGACGTCGGGGATGGCGGCGCGGGTGCCGGTGTTGATGAAGATGAGCGGTGCCGTGAGGTCCTGGGTGCGGCCGGTGGCCAGAGCCACGTGCAGGGCGTACGGCCCCGTGAAGGCGGCGTGGCCTTCAAACAGGGTGATGTTGGGCTGCTTCTTGGTGAGGTTGGCCCGCACGCCTTCGCGCATGGCGGCAACCACCCGGTCTTTGCGGGCCACGGCGGCGGCTAGGTCTGCTTTCAGGTCGGCCGCGTTGGCGGTTTCGGGGGCGGCTACCTGGGCGGCGGTACGCAACTGGTTCAGGCGCTCGGCAGTGGCAATAAGTGTCTTGGTAGGCGAGCAACCGTAATTGATGCAGGAGCCGCCCAGGCGGTTTTCTTCAATGAGCGCCACCTTGCGGCCTGCGCCAGCCAGGGCAGTGGCCAACGGGTTGCCGGCCTGGCCAGAACCGATAATGATGGCGTCGAAAGTAGTTGCGGGCATAAGTAGTGAAGCAAGGTTGTTGCCGTACATACGGTCTCGCTTGGCAAGGCGCCGAATTGTGCCCTGGAATTTATCGTGTGCAGGGCTGCGTGTCAGGCTGAGCTTGCGAAGCATCCGTTCACCGATGAACAAAATCGTGCGAACGTGATAAGATGCCTCGCAGGCTTATCCTGACAACCACCGAAATGCGTATCACGCACAAACCAAGACGGCCTTCAAAACGACCATTTTCCAGGGCATTGCTCAGGCAATAACCCGAAAAGTGGGGCAAAAACACGAAATTGCCGTATCAGGCGTTGTTCTGCCTCTATTTACCCTGCGTTTTTTTATGAAGCACCTGCCGCTACTGGCTCTTTTTCTCGTTATTACGGGGCTTTCCAGCTGTTCGTCACTATACTTTCCACCGCCGCCCCACGTGCCGCTGCTCACCCAGCAGGGTGAGATTTACGGCAGCCTCAGCACTAACCTGCAAGGCAATACGGCCCTGCAGGGCGCCTACGGCCTGACTAACCACCTGGGCGCCGCGGCCACGTTTTCCTCCATGCACCGCAAAAAATCCCGCAAAACGGAGAACATCGATTTCGGCGAAGCCAGCCTCGGCTACTTCACCAAACTGTCAGACAACCGCGTGCTGGAAGTGTACGTGGGCGGCGGCGGCGGCCGCACCGAGCGGTTGGAGCGCAACAGCGAGCAGGTCGTCACCGATAAGTTCAACGGCAGCCTGTCCAAGGTATTTGCCCAAGTAAACTACGCCCGTAAAAAGAAGGACAACATTCGCCTCTTCAACCACGATTTCCCGCTCACCTACGGCGCGGCCCTGCGCATGAGCTACGTACAGCTCAACGACTTTCGCATCAACGGCCAGGTAGCTCCCGGCGAAAATAACCTCTTTTTCGAACCCATCACCTTCACCCGCACCCAGATTGCGGGCCCCGTGCAGCTGCAGTTTCTGAGCGGCCAGATGTTCGGCTTTCGCAACAACAAATACCTCAAGGCCGCCAACTCGGTGTTCCAAGTCGGCATCATCGTGAATATTGGCGACGGGTTTCTAACGCAGTAGCCGCGCTCTAAGTAGTGGCGCAAAGTAACCCAAGTGAAAAAGACGGTCATGCTGAGCTTGTCGAAGCATCTCTACCGCAATAGTAAAATGAATTACTTGCGCGGTAGAGATGCTTCGACAAGCTCAGCATGACCGTTCTGAGTTCAGTATACTCTTATCTGCACGAGTATTTAATATGAATAAAAAAAGGGCCTCTGCGCAAGCAGAGGCCCTTTTAGTGTCAAATGCGAAAGCAATAATTACTTCCCGCCCAGCACGCGCAGCATGGTGTCGCCAATCTCAGCGGGCGAATCCACGACGTGGATGCCGCACTCGCGCATGATGGCCATTTTAGCGGCAGCCGTGTCATCGGCGCCGCCTACGATGGCACCGGCGTGGCCCATGCGGCGGCCGGGAGGGGCCGTCTGGCCGGCGATGAAGCCCACCACGGGCTTTTTGTTGCCGGTTTCCTTAATCCAACGCGCGGCTTCGGCTTCCATGCCGCCGCCGATTTCGCCTATCATCACGATGCCTTCGGTCTCGGGGTCGTTCATCAGCAGCTCTACCGCCTCCTTGGTGGTGGTGCCGATGATGGGGTCGCCGCCGATGCCGATGGCCGTGGTCTGGCCCAGGCCGGCTTTGGTGAGCTGGTCCACCGCTTCATAGGTCAGCGTGCCCGACTTGGATACGATGCCGATTTTGCCTTTGGTGAAGATGAAGCCGGGCATGATGCCCACTTTGCACTCGCCGGCGGTCATCACGCCGGGGCAGTTTGGCCCAATCATGGTCACGCCCTTGCGGTCCTTGAGGTAGTGCTTCACGGCAATCATGTCCTTGGTAGGAATGCCTTCGGTGATGGTGATAATCACCTTGATGCCCGCGTCGGCAGCTTCCATGATGGCGTCGGCGGCGAAAGCCGGCGGCACGAAAATGATGCTGGTGTCGGCACCGGCCTTCTCCACGGCTTCGGCCACGGTGTTGAACACGGGACGGCCGAGGTGCTCGGAGCCGCCTTTGCCGGGCGTCACGCCGCCTACCACGTTGGTGCCGTAGTCCATCATTTGCTGGGCATGGAACGAACCTTCGGAGCCCGTGAAGCCCTGCACGATAACCTTGGAGTTTTTATTAACCAGAACGCTCATTCGGAGGTGTTTTTGGGGGTATTGATGGAGTAGGAGAGGGTGGCCCGGCTGGGCAACAGTGGTGCAAAAGTAGGGCTTTTTAGGGCAAGGGCAAGGCCAGCGTTTGTCATCCTGAACGAAGCGAAGGACCTTATCGCGCCCGCGCCGGTTGAATTACCATAAATTCTTCTGCTGTGAGAAGGTCCTGCGCTCCGCGAACGCCAGATTGAGGATGACAGATAATTCCTCCCCGGCGCGCTACCCCTTACCTTTGCCTTCTATTTCAAAAGCAACCCCAAATACGTTTCAATGTATTTCAATCACGTTATCGAGGCCGTTGGTCACACGCCCCTCGTCAAGCTCAATAAGGTAACCGACGGCATCAAAGGCACCATTCTGGCCAAGGTAGAGTACTTCAACCCCGGCAACTCGGTGAAAGACCGGATGGCCGTTCGCATGCTTGAGGACGCCGAAAAGGCCGGCCTCATCCAGCCCGGCGGCACCATCATTGAGGGCACCAGCGGCAACACCGGCATGGGCCTGGCGCTGGCCGCCATTGCCAAAGGCTACAAAACGGTGTTTGTGATGAGCGACAAGCAGAGCAAGGAAAAGCAGGACATCCTGCGCGCCGTGGGCGCCGAAGTGGTGGTGTGCCCCGTGGACGTGGCCCCCGAGGACCCGCGCAGCTACTACTCCGTGGCGCGCCGCCTGAGTCAGGAAACGCCCAATTCCTACTACCCCAACCAGTACGATAACCTCTCGAACGCGGCTGCTCACTACGAGAGCACCGGCCCGGAAATCTGGAATGGCACCGAAGGTAAAATCACGCACTACGCCTGCGGCGTGGGCACTGGCGGTACCATCAGCGGCGCCAGCAAGTATCTGAAGGAGCAGAACCCGGCTATCGTCACGGTGGGCCTCGATACCTACGGCTCGGTATTCAAGAAATACAAGGAGACGGGCATTTTCGACGAGAACGAAATTTATCCCTACAAGACCGAAGGCATCGGCGAAGACATTCTGCCCAAGAACGTGGACTTCGACCAGATTGATCTGTTCATTAAAGTGACCGACCAGGACGCCGCCCTCATGACGCGCCGCCTGGCCCGGGAAGAAGGCCTGTTTGTGGGCTGGTCGTGCGGATCAGCTGTATTCGGCGCCCTCGAATACGCCCGCGAGCACCTCAAAGAAGACGACACCATGGTGATTGTGCTGCCCGACCACGGCACCCGCTACCTCGGCAAAATCTACAACGACGACTGGATGCGCGCCCAGGGCTGGTTGTAATAAACCGCCACGATTGCAGGAGTGCGTCCGGACTGGTATCTTCGTAAAAGCTAGAAATTAACCTCTATAGATGTCCGCGAATTTGAACCATATCGTACTCGTTGACGACAACGAAACCACCAGCTTTCTCAACAATCGGCTGTTGGGCCGCCTGGCCGTTGCCGACCAGGTAAGCACCTTTTCGCGCGCCGACGAGGCGTTTGAGAAGCTGTGGGGAGACACTGGCAGCCCCGCGCCCGACCTGGTTTTTGTGGACCTGAAGATGCCCGGTATCTCCGGCTTCGAGTTCTTGGAGCTCTACAATGCCCTGCCCCAGCCCGTGCAGGACAAGACGGTGATGGCCGTGCTCACCACCTCCATGCACGGCGCCGACACGGCCCGCGTGGCCCAATACCCCAACGTAGAATACCTCACCAAGCCGCTGACCGAAGAAAAGATGCGCAAGCTGCTCGAAAAGCGGTTTCAGTAGGCAGCCATACTTCCAGCTAAAAGGCCCCGACTCAATCCGAGTTGGGGCCTTTTATTTTGGTCTTAATCTTGTCAAACAGCCCTCTAACGCCTTCGCTTTTCTGCTTTACAAGGATGTAGCGCACCGAAAACGCCGTGGGGAAGCGGTTCCAGTCGGCGGACCTGAATTCTATGGTGGGCTTGAAATCGACGGCGAGCACGACGCGGGCAAAGGGGATTTTGTACTCGGCGCCCACTATCCCGTCGAAGCCCCAGAAGCTGCCATCGTCCTTGTGCGAGCCCACGTGTACCCCCGCGCCAACGTAGTAGTTGAGGCTGGGCCCCAGGATGCCAAAGTGCCGCTCGGCCAGCACCGTGGCGCTGCGCTCGCGCGGGGAAAGCACGGCCAAGCCTTCCAGCGTGGTTTTGGGCAGCACCAGCTGCTGGATGGTGAGGCCGTAAGCGCCACCGCCTGCGCGGATGCCGGCCGCCGTGCGGTACTTCTGAGCTCGCGCCGGTGCGGGGATGAAGCCTCCGGCCAGCAGCAATGCTACTGCCGCCCCCCGAAGCGTGCGGCTACTAAAGTGGCGTTGATGAAGCAGAGTTAACAAAAACATAATGTCGGGTAATACGGAGCACTGCCGCCCCTAAAATGGGTGCCGGTACCGGCACCGCCGGAAACCTGTTACGTAGAGCAACCGGTGGAAATTGCCTTTTAACCGCAGAAATAGGAAAAAAAGGCCTATTCAACCGCGTCCACGAACGCGAATTGCTGCCCGTCAAACAACCCTTTGTCGCTCAGCTTTAGGCTGGGAATTACCAGCAGTGCCATGAAGGAGAGGGTCATAAAAGGAGCCCCCAGGGGCGAGCCCAGCTGCTTGGCCAGCCCATCAACCGCCGCATAGTCCTGAGCTACCAGCTGCCCATCCTGGTCCGACATGAGCCCGGCTACGGGCAGCGGCACGAGTATTTCCTGGCCATCGGGGCCCACGGCGGCCAGTCCGCCCTTGGCCGCAATCACCAGGTTGACAGCTCGCGCCAGACTGGCGTCGTCGCAGCCCACGGCCGTGATGTTGTGCGAGTCGTGGCCCACGCTGCTGGCCAGCGCCCCGTGCCGGAGCCCAAAGCCCCGGATAAACGCCACGGCCGGCGCCACGTGCGGCTGGTAGCGGTTGATAACGGCCAGCTTGAGCACGTCTGCCGCCACATCGGGTACTACAAGGCCGCTCGCTACGCGGGCTGGCAAGTCTACCCGGGCGGTGATGAGCTGGCCATCGAAGCACTCGATAACGCGCAGCACCGGCTGCTCGCCGTGCGGGGCGGGCAGTTGGAAGTCCTCGGCCCGCACGGGCTGGGCGTGGAAGTTGTTGACCACCGCAATGGGAACGGCCGGCAGCAGCGACTGGCCGTTTTCGGCTACCAGTACCCCGCTTAGGTAGGTTTGCAAAACATCGAAATTCTGCAAGTCCCTGACCACGATAAAGTCGGCCGCGTCGCCCACTTCGAGCAGGCCCACGGGCAGGTTGTAGTGCTTCACAGGGTTGATGCAGGCCACGCGCAGCACCTGAAACACGTCGGCCCCGAGGGCCACGGCGCGCTGTACCAGCTGGTTGATGTGGCCCAGCACCAGCGTGTCGGGGTGCTTGTCGTCGGAGCAGAACATCAGGTTGGCGTAGTGCTCGGGCAGCAACTCAATCAGGGCGTCGAAATTGCGGGCGGCCGAGCCTTCGCGGATGAGGATTTTCATGCCCACGGCCAGCTTGTCGCGCGCTTCGGCTGCCGTGAAGCACTCGTGGTCGGTGCTGATGCCGGCGCTGGCGTAGTGGGCCGCGTCGTGGCCGCGCAGGCCGGGGGCGTGGCCGTCTACGGGGCGGCCGGCGGCTTGCGCAATGGCAATTTTGGCCATTACGTCGCTGTCGCGGTGTAGCACGCCGGGCCAGTTCATCACCTCGGCCAGGTAGCCGATTTTGGGATTCTCAAAGAGTTTGGCGATGTCGGCAGCCGTGATTTCGGCCCCGGCGGTTTCAAATGGCGTGGCCGGTACGCAGCTGGGGGCCCCAAAGCAGAAGTTGAACGGCGAGTGGCTGGCGTTTTCCAGCATGAATTCCACGCCGGCCACGCCCAGCACGTTGCCGATTTCGTGCGGGTCTGATACGGTGGCCACCGTGCCGTGCGTCACGGCCAGGCGGGCAAACTCGGTGGGCACCAGCAGGGAGCTTTCCACGTGCACGTGGGCGTCCACGAAGCCCGGCAGGACGTAAGGCAAGGTCGGGTCGGGCTCGGCCTCGCTGGTAGGGGCAATGCTGACGATGCGGCCCGCCTCCACGGAAATAACGGCGGGCTGAATGGAACGAGCAAAAACGTCGACGACGTTGGCGAGGAGAGAAAAATTGGTGGGAGTCATGCGAAAAGCAAAGGATGGGGGAGCAAGCCTATCGGCTCAGCCCGCAAAGAACCTTAACTTTGAGTAAAATACCTGCCATGAGGAAGTCCCTGTCGTTTCTGCTGTTGCTGGTTCTGGTGCTCAGCCTGGGGGCCAGCACCCTGAGCAGCTGCGCCCGCCGCACCACGCAGCAAAAGAAAACCAGTTGGTACAAGAAACACGGCCGCGGCAAAGCCGAGCCCTGTCCCTGTGACCGGTAGGCTGGGGGGGGGGAGTTACAAGTTACAAGCTGCAAGCCGCCGCTGGGTGGGGGCAATATTACAGGAGCTGCGGCCGGCCGCTGGCTGAAACCTAAGAAAATCGGGCCTTTGCTCGCAACACTCAATGAAGCTGTTTAGAAAGTCAAAAGAACGTCATGCTGAGCTTGTCGAAGCATCTCTACCGCTTCGTAGCATTAGTAATCCAACGAAGCGGTAGAGATGCTTCGGCTCCGCTCAGCATGACGTTCTCATTACATTCAACGACTTTCTAAACAGCTTCAACGCTTACAGCCGGTGGTTTCAGCCACTACGGCACCCTTGCAATTATTATAATTTACAATGGCCGACGAAACTTCCGCACCTCTCGCTTCCATTCTAGCCGCTGCCGAACAGGTGCGGGTACAGCTAAAGCTTAAGGCCTTCGATGCCGAAGCCGTGGCTCATTTAGCCAACTTTATTGAGGCCCAGCGAGGCAAGCTGCCCGCCGCCGAGCGCGAAGGCGTGGTGATGGCCATGGGGTGCTTTCTGGGGCAGTGCCTGGTGCAGGTGTACCGGGGCGAATGGGGCACCGGCCGCGACGGTACCACGGGCGTGGGGCTGGCCGGAAACTATTTTTTTAACCCCTTCCATTTAGTCAATGCGCAACTGAATGAGGGAGAAAGCGCGTCAGTAGCGGCCTTTTTTGCTTCGGTGCCCACTCGCTTAAAGACGCCACCCGCCGCGCGTAAGGCTTGGATTTCGTAATCTTGCGGGGCCAATGGCCGCCCGCGTCGTTATGAAACAACTCGTTATCGCCATTGATGGTTACTCCTCGTGCGGAAAAAGCACGACTGCTAAGGCCGTAGCCGCGGCCCTGCATTACGCTTACGTGGACACCGGCGCCATGTACCGCGCCGTGACGCTGTACTTGCTGGAGCACCACATTTCCTTTGAGGATTTGGCCGGCGTGGAGCAGGCCCTGCACACCCTGCAAATCAGCTTCCGCCGCAACCGCCGCACGGGCCGCAACGAGGTGTTCCTCGACGGCGCAAACCGCGAAGACGACATCCGCCAGATGGTGATTTCCAACTCGGTGAGCGAAGTATCGGTCATTCCCATGGTGCGGCACGCCATGGTGGCCCAGCAGCAGCGCATGGGCCGCAAGCGCGGCGTGGTGATGGACGGCCGCGACATTGGCACCACCGTGTTTCCGGACGCCGAAGTGAAGGTGTTTATGACCGCCGATGTGGTGGTGCGCGCCGAGCGCCGGCAAGTAGAGCTGGCCCAGAACGGCGAGCAGGTCGCCCTCGACGACATTATTGAAAACCTCCGCAAGCGCGACCACCTCGACTCGACCCGCACCGAAAGCCCCCTGCGCCGCGCCGCCGACGCCGTGCTGCTCGACACCACGCACCTTGTGATTGAAGAGCAGGTGGATTTTGTGCTGGAACGGGTATCGGCCGCGCTGTTTACGCCGCAGGCGT
This sequence comes from Hymenobacter lapidarius, assembly GCF_001816145.1. Classification (GTDB taxonomy): domain Bacteria; phylum Bacteroidota; class Bacteroidia; order Cytophagales; family Hymenobacteraceae; genus Hymenobacter; species Hymenobacter lapidarius. The sequence continues at coordinate 20,898 of NZ_MDZB01000104.1, forward strand.
AGCGGCTAGGAATTCAGGAACCGTTTTGCGTCTGGGCGCGTCAGCAGCTTTACAGCCAGCAGCACGAAACCCGCGACAGTGAGGGCTATTGAGCTTAGAAGCAGGACATCGGCACCGGCCCAATGTTCGATTTTGAACAAAGCACCAACAAGGGCAGTCAATATGCCCAGGAGCAGGAAGATAACGGCGTGTTTGATTTTCATAAGGGGCAGAATCAGGGGTCAAGATGCGGTTTTTTGCTAATCTTGACTTTAGCCTTTTGGAGGTTGGGTAGGGACAAAAAAGAAACCCGCCGGGTGGGGCAGGCTTAGCTTTGGGTAACGACACCGTGCTGCTATGCCCACCTTCCCCCGCGAGTTTCAAGCCGTAATAATACCCTATTCCGGCCACTTTTGCTGCCGCGTCTTCGCTCACGTGCAGCTCTTGCTGCTCGGGGCCATCCTAGCCCCGGGTAAACGCACCATCACGTCGGTGCTGCGCATCGTGGGCCTGGGCCAGCAGCCGGCCTGGCACAAGTACCACCGGGTACTGAGCCGGGCCAAGTGGAGCGCCCGCGCCGCCAGCCGCCAGCTGCTGGGCCAGCTCGTGGACACGTTTTTGCCCGCCGGCCCGCTCGTTTTCGGGCTGGACGAAACGCTGGAGCGCCGCTGGGGGCCGCGCATCGCCGCCCGCGGCATCTACCGCGATGCCGTGCGCAGCAGCGATTCCCACCTGGTCAAGTGCAGCGGCCTGCGCTGGCTCAGCGTTTGTCTGCTTACGCCTCTGCCCTGGGCCGCGCGGGTCTGGGCCTTGCCCGTGCTCACGTTACTGGCCCCCTCCGCCGGCTGGGCGAAGGCGCAGGGCCGCCGCCATAAAAAAAGTCACGGACTGGGCCCGGCAAGCGGTCTGCCAACTGGCCCGCTGGTTGCCCGGCCGCCAGCTCATTTGCTTGGGCGACAGCGGCTACGCGTGCTCACGCTGCTGGCCGCGACGCGCGCCCACGCCAGCTGGCTCACGCGCCTGCGCCTGGACGCGGCCCTGTATGCACCGGTCCCGGAGCGGGTGGCGGGCCAGCGGGGGCGCACCCGGGTCAAGGGCGCACGCCTGCCCGGCCTGGCCCAGGTGGCGGCCGCGGCCAGCACCGGCTGGCAGACGCTCACGCTGCCCGTCGATGCCCGGGGGCAGACCCGAACGGTGGCGCTGGCCACGGGCACGGCCCTGTGGTACTCGGCTGGCACGGTCGTGCCCATTCGCTGGGTGCTGGTGCGCCCGGCCGGTGAGCCGCTGGCAACGCTGCAGGCGTTGTTGAGCACGGACCTGGCCCTGGAAGCGGCCACCATCGTGACCACCTACGCCCAGCGCTGGGCCCTGGAAGTGACCTTCGCCCAGGTGCGCGCCCACCTGGGCGTGGAAACCCAACGCCAGTGGAGCGAGCGGGCCATCGCCCGCACCACGCCCGTGCTGCTGGGCCTGTTTTCGCTCGTCACGTTGCTGGCCAACCGCCTGCACGCCCGGGGCTTGTTACGGGCTCAGGCCTGCGCCTGGTATCAGAAGCAGGCGCCGAGCTTTAGTGACGCACTGGCGGCCGTACGCCGCTATTTGTGGGCCGAAACGATTTTTGACAACTCGCCCAAGGACACCGTCCTGCTCAAAATTCCACGCCACCAGCTCCACATCTGGCAAGAGGCCCTGGCATGGGCTGCGTAGGGCTAAAGTCAAGCTAATTATAATGCAATTTTCCGGGCTGGTGCGGATTCCGGGCTGGCGCGCGTTTGCGACGCGTGACCTCCTGGCGTCGAGCCTGGGGCTCGGGTGAAGCGGTTTGGCCGGCCTACCTGCGAGTCGTTCGCCAGCGAGCCGCAGGCTCGGCACCAATCGGCAGCGCGTCGCAGACGCGCGCCAGCTGCAGGGCCGGAACCCCAAAGTTGGGCCAACATTTGCGGAGGGCGCCACGGCCCAGGCCGTACCTTTGCCCCGGCGAACCCCAGGGGCCCGCGCGGTGTTAGACTCTCAGCATGAACGTCACGATAGATAAGAATTCCGGCTACTGCTTCGGCGTAGAATTCGCCATTCAGATGGCCGAAGACGAGCTGGCGCAGGGCCAGCAGCTGTATTGCCTGGGCGACATCGTACACAACCGCATGGAGGTGGAGCGCTTGCACCAGCGGGGCCTGCGCATCATCGACCGCGAACAGCTGGCCGAGCTGCACGACACCAAAGTCCTCATTCGGGCCCATGGCGAACCGCCCGAAACCTACCAGCTGGCCCTGAAAAACAACCTGGAACTGATTGACGCCAGCTGCCCGGTGGTGCTCAAGCTGCAGAACCGCGTGAAGCACGCCTTCGACCTGAGCCAGCGCCAGGACGGCCAGATTGTTATTTATGGCCAGCCCGGCCACGCCGAAGTAGCCGGCCTCGCGGGCCAGACCGGTAACCGCGCCATCATTGTGATGAACGAAGCCGACCTCGACCAGATTGACTTTGCCTGCCCCGTTACCTTGTTCAGCCAAACCACCAAAAGCACGGCCGGCTTCTACAAGATGAAGGCCCTGATGGAAGCCCGCATCACGGCCGCCGGCGGCCAGCTCGACAGCTTTGATGCCAACGACAGCATTTGCCGGCAGGTGAGCAACCGCGAGCCCGCGCTGGCCAAATTTGCCACCGAGTACGATGTGGTGCTTTTTGTGAGCGGCCGCAAAAGCTCCAACGGCAAAGCCCTGTTTTCAGTGGTGAATGCCATCAACCCGCGCAGCTACTTCATCGAGAACGAGACCGAGGTGGAAGCAGAGTGGCTGGTGGGGGCGCACACGGTGGGGATTTGCGGTGCCACCAGCACGCCGCTCTGGCTGATGCAGCAGGTGGCCCAGCGCATTGAAGGCGTGGGTGCGCTGGCGTAGGCGGTGCGAGTATGGCCGGCTGGCAGCGGCTGGCTAACAGACTTGGGGAGTGTTTTTTCGGCTCCTGCGGACTTGTGGACTTCTTGTGCAGAAAATAGCAGCGGACATGGGTTCGCTGCTATTTTCTTTTTCCGGAGGGCTTAAACTCAGACGGCAGGATGCTGTCCCATCGACCCCACCGCTGTTTTCAGTACGCTGCCCCGCGCACTTTTTATAATTACATAGTTTGTGGCTGATGAGTTGCTGCCAAGTCGCATGGCTGTGCGGCTTTGGGTTTGGGCAGCGGTAGATTTGCCGGGCATCATCTTCTTATCATTTTCCCGCCCTTTCTTTCCGCTTTACTTCTCTCCATTCATCCATTCATCTCACCCAAACGGTCATGCGAACACCCATACCTGCCCTTCCAAATACCAGAGCCGCCCGCCAGCTTTCCCGCTTCGCGACCCCGCCAGCCCGGCTGCTGGCTTTACTGCTGTTGCTGTTGCCCGCCTTTGCGTGGGCGCAGGTGCAGACTCCCACCACGATTACGCCCATTAGCCTGGGCAATACGGCCTACACGCAGGATTTCAATACCCTGGCCTCGACGGGCACCAGCTCGGCGGTGCCGGCCGGCTTCGGGTTTGTGGAAACCAACGCCGGCACGGGCACCGGTGCCAACGACACGTACACGGCCGTAACCGTTACGGCCACCAGCGCCCCCAGCGCCGGCGATACCTACAGCTTCGGCTTCGGCACATCGGCCACCACCGACCGGGCGTTCGGCAGCATTCGCAGCGGCTCGTTGGTGCCGCAGTTCGGCTTTGCCTTCACCAATAACACGGGAGCGGCAGTAAACAGCGTCACGGTGAGCTATACCGGCGAAGTGTACCGCTTGGCCAGCACGACCACTGCGCGGGCCGACCGGCTGGATTTTCAGTACAGCACCACCGCTACGTCGCTCTCGGCGGGCACCTACACGGACGCGGACGCGCTGGACTACACCGGGCCGGTAAACTCCAATACCACGAGCACGGGCTACGACGGCAACGACCCCGCCAACCGCACCACGGTTACTGGCATCATCACCGGTTTGTCGATTACGCCCGGCGCTACCTTCTACATTCGGTTCTCTGATTTTGACGCGGCGGGCTCCGACGATGGCCTGGCCATCGACGATTTCTCTATCACGGCCGGCGCGAGCAACGCTTGCAACGCTGCTTTCTCCTACAGCGGCTCGCCCTTTTGCCAGAACGGCACCAACCCCACGCCGACGGTGACGGGCACGACGGGCGGCGTGTTCTCCTCGACCACGGGCCTGGCCATCACCGCCTCCACGGGCACCATCAACTTAGTGGCCTCCACGCCCGGTACCTACACCGTGACCTACACGGTTTCCTCTACCTGTAGCAGTACGCAGAGCGTGACCATCACGGCGCTGCCGAAGGCGGACTTCAGCTACGCCAGTACGGCCAACACCTGCACCTCGAACACGGGCACGGTTTCGCCCACGCTGGCGACGGGGGCCACGGCGGGCACGTTCACCTCGACCACGGGCCTGACGCTCGATGCCACGACGGGGGCTGTCACGCCCTCGACCTCGACGCCGGGCACCTACACCGTGACCAACACAGTGCCGGCCGGCGGCGGCTGCCCGGCTGTGTCGGCCACGGCCCCCTTCACCATCAACGCCCTGCCGGCGGCCACGCTCACGGCCGGCGGGCCCACCACCTTCTGCCAGGGCGGCTCGGTGGTGCTGACCGCCGCGCCGACGGCGGGGGCCACCTACCAGTTCTTCAACGGGACGACGAGCCAGGGCCCGGCCTCGGCCACGAACACGCTCACGGCCACGGCCGGCGGCTCGTACACCGTGGCGGTGACCAGCGCCGCCGGCTGCGCGGCCACCTCGGCCCCCGTGGCCGTCACGGTCAACCCGCAGAGCACGGCCACGTTCGCCTACAGCGGCTCGCCCTTTTGCCAGAACGGCACCAACCCCACGCCGACGGTGACGGGCACGGCGGGCGGCACGTTCTCCTCGACCACCGGCCTGACCATCACCGCCTCCACGGGCACCATCGACCTGGCGGCTTCCACGCCCGGCACCTATAGCGTGACTTACAGCGTGGGCGGCAGCTGCCCCTCGTCGGCCTCGCAGAGCGTGACCATTACGGCGCTGCCGAAGGCGGGCTTCAGCTATGCCAGCGCTTCGTATTGCACCTCGAATGCCACGGCCGTTTCGCCCACGCTGGCGACGGGGGCCACGGCGGGCACGTTCACCTCGACTGCGGGCCTGACGCTCGATGCCACGACGGGGGCCATCACGGCGAGCACCAGCACGCAGGGCACGTACACCGTAACCAACACGGTGCCCGCCGCCAACGGCTGCGCTGCGGTATCCTCGACGGCCACGGTGGCCATCACGGCTGCGCCGATTGCTACGTTCAGCTACGGCACGACTTCGACTTACTGCGTAAGCGGCACCACGGCTCCGGCGGTCGTGCTGGGCACGGGGGCCACGGCTGGCACGTTCAGCTCGACTACGGGCCTGACGATTAACGCCACGACCGGCGCCATCACGCTGTCGTCGTCTACTCCAGGTACTTATACTGTGACCAACACGATTGCCGCAGCCAACGGCTGCGCTCCGGTTACGGCGACGACGAGCGTGACCATCACGGCCGCGCTGGTGGCCGCCTTCTCCTACGGCCCCACCTCGACCTACTGCGTGAGCGGCCCGACGAACCCGGCCGTTGTGTTGGGCACGGGGTCCACGGCGGGCGCGTTCTCGTCCACCACGGGCCTTGGCCTGAACGCCACGACGGGCGACATTACCCTGTCGAGCAGTACGCCGGGCACCTACACCGTCACCAATACGGTGGCCGCCGCCAACGGCTGCGCCGCTACCACGGCCACGACCAGCGTAACCATCACGGCCGCGCCGGTGGCCACGTTCAGCTACCCCACCGCGGGGGCCTGCGCGGGCTCAACGGCCCTGGTGTCGCCCACGCTCGCCGCTAGCGCTACGGCGGGCACGTTCAGCTCGACCACGGGCCTGACGCTTAACGCCACGACCGGGGAGGTGAACCCGGCTACGTCGACCGCGGGCACCTACACCGTGACCAACACGGTAGCGGCGGCCAACGGCTGCGCGGCGGCCACGGCCACGGCCACCTTCACGGTGAATCCGCGTCCGGCCACTCCGACCTTGTCGGCGGCTTACAACGGCACGACGACCACGCTCACCTCGAGCGCGGCCACGGGCAACCAGTTCTCCCTCAACGGCACGGCCATCGCCGGTGCCACGGGCCAGACCTACGTCGTCAACGGTGCGCCCGCCCAGCTCGGCTCCTACACCGTGACCACCACCAACGCCAACGGCTGCACCTCGCTGCCCTCGGCCTCGCTCGTGGTTACCTCCATTGCGAAGCCCTTGGCCGGCAGCACGTTGAGCGTGTATCCTAACCCGACGCCCAATGGGCTGCTCACCGTGGAGCTTGCCGGCTACCACAAAGCCGTGGAGCTGACCGTGCTCAATGCCCTGGGCCAGACGGTGTTTTCGAACACGGTACCAGCCGCGTCGGGCACAACGAAGCAGGTGGTCGACCTGACGCAGCTGCCTGCGGGCATTTACGTCCTGCGCGCCAAAACCGAAGGCGGCCTCGATTCGCGCCGCGTCGTGAAGCAATAGCCGCCTTGCTGCCAGGTTTGTCCTACAGTGATATAGGCAGACAGGGAAGCGCACAAAAAATGCTCCGGTCAGTTGGTCGGAGCATTTTTTATGGAAAATAGCTGAGCTTTTCTGCGTGCGCAGACCCAGTCAAATAGCAGATATCCAGGCTATAATGAGGAAGGTTTTCTGGAATCTTCCTGCTGCTTGCGTAGGCCAGCTTGCTTCGAGATATCAGGGCTTCAACTTCCGCTCGTACAACCTCTGGCTCTCCTCATCAAACACCACGAACGTCACCGTCTGCGGCCACGCGTGGGCCGCCAGCCACTGCCGCACCTCGCGTACGACTAGGGCGGCGGCGGCTGGTTTGGGATAGCCGTAGATGCCGGTGCTGATGCCGGGGAAGGCGACGCTTTCAAATTCCCGCGCCGTCGCGATTTTCAGGCAGCTTTGATAACATTGAGCCAGTTCTTCGGCTTCGTGCTGATTACCGCCGTGCCACACTGGACCGGCGGTTTGAATGACGAAAGCTGCTGGTAGGTTTCCGCCGGTTGTGGCTACAGCCTGCCCGGGCGGGAGGCCGGAAGGGTATTTCCGGGCGCGCAGAAATCGACATTCCTCCAAAATCTTAGGCCCGCCGGCGCGGTGAATGGCCCCGTCGACCTCGCCGCCACCGAGCAGGCTGGAATTGGCGGCGTTCACAATGGCCGCCACTGGCTGGCGGGTGATGTCGCCCTGCACAAGCTGGACGCGGGTAGAAAGGGGAGGAGCAGGCATGAAGAAGCGGGTTGTAATGGATAGCGAAGGTCAGCGATTCAGGCCTTGGGTGTCGGTCCCAGCATCGGATATGGGCGTGGCGGCATGGCGGTTCAGCTCCCGCTTTCGGTGCTTGGGGAGCCTTTTCCGACCGTTCGGCAACAGTCGTTTGCGGCCGGGTTCGCCAACTGGCTACCTTTAAATCATCAAATCCAACCAACTTCAACATCAAGCACATGGAACCCCTGCAACGCGACCCCGACCTGTGGCAAAAAGCCAAAGCCCGCGCCAAGTTTCAGGCGAACCTGCTCTCGTTTCTGTTCGTGAACGCGACGCTGTGGCTTATCTGGGCTTTCATAGAGCCCCACCATTCGGGCCGGCCTTTCCGCACCGAAGTACCCTGGCCGCTGTGGGTGACCTTCTTCTGGGGCCTGGGCCTGATTAAGCGCGGCATCGTGGCCTACGGCGGCTTCACCTACGAGCAGCGCACGCAGCGCGAGTACGCCCGCCTCGTCCGCGCGCAGACCGACCCGCTCGACCGCTACCGCTAGACAGTGCCGGGCGTTTAGCCGGCGCTCCATTATGATGAATCCTTCCTTTTTTCTGCTCCGGCCAAATCTAAATTGCCTGCGGAGATATCCGCGAGCCCGACGGGTTCGGCCGGCTTGGTTTGGGTGGCCAAGGCAGCGCGGTGGGTTATGCAGGTTTGCATCACTCCCACCTCCTATATTCACCGCATGAACCGACCCCCCAAGCGCCTGCTCGGCCGCCGCGAGTTGGTTGATTTCCCGGCCTTTGCGCTGGGCGGCGTGGAGGCCAAAGTCGACACCGGGGCCTACACCAGCGCCATTCACTGCACTAACATTCACCTCGAAACCAACGGCCAGGGCCAGCCCCTGCTGGTGGTTGAACTGCTCGACCCCGGCCATGAAGGCGCCGACGGCCGGCCGCTGGCCTTTACCGAATTTGCCCTGCGCGACATTCGCTCGTCGAACGGCGAGGTGCAGGAACGGTACGTTATTCGGGCGGTGGTGCAGTTGTATGGTGAGAATTTTGAAGTCGACTTTTCCCTCTCCGACCGGTCCGATATGAAATACCCCGTACTGCTGGGCCGCAGCCTGTTGCAGCAGGGCCGCTTTGCGGTGGACGTGGCCAAACGCAACCTTTCCTACAAAGCCATGGCCCGCTCGGCCGCCCGCCGTGCCCGGCGCTGACCCCTTTTGTGCCGTAGTTTGCTGTTCGGAACCCCGCCCTATTCTTTCCATCCACCAACCCGTTGCCAACCCGTGAAACTGGCCATTCTCTCGCGTGAGCCGAAATCATACTCCACCAAACGGCTGGTGGAGGCTGCCCTGGCACAGGGCCACGAAGCCGTGGTGCTCGACCACCTGCACTGCAACCTGGTGCTGGAAAAGGGCCAGCCCGGCATTATTTACCAGGGCGAGCGGCTCGAAGACATCGACGCCATCATTCCGCGCATTGGCGCCTCGGTCACGTTCTACGGCACGGCCGTGGTGCGGCAGTTTGAGATGATGAAGGTGCACACCGCCGTGGACAGCCAGGCCATTGTGCGCTCACGCGACAAGCTGCGCTCGATGCAGATACTGAGCCGCGCCGGCGTGGGAATGCCCAAAACCGCGTTTACCAACTTCTCGGCCGATGTGCCGGCCATGATAAATCAGGTGGGCGGCGCCCCGGTCATCATCAAGCTGCTGGAAGGTACGCAGGGCCTGGGCGTGGTGCTGGCCGAGTCGGCCAAAGCGGCCCAGTCGGTGATTGAGGCGTTCCACAACCTCAAGGCCCGTATCATTGTGCAGGAATTCATTGCCGAAAGCAAAGGGGCCGACCTCCGCGCCTTTGTGGTGGATGGGGAAGTGGTGGGTGCCATGAAGCGCCAGGGCAAGGAGGGCGAGTTCCGCTCGAACCTGCACCGCGGCGGCACCGGCACGCTGGTGAAGCTAAGCCGGGCCGAGAAAGCCGCCGCCCTGCTCGCCACCAAAGCCCTGGGCCTGGCCGTGGCCGGCGTCGACATGCTACAGAGCCTGCGCGGGCCGCTGGTTTTGGAGGTAAACTCGTCGCCGGGCCTGGAGGGCATCGAAAAAGCCACCAATCAGGACATTGCCGGCCGCATTATTGAGTACACTGCCATGCTGGGGGGGGCAGAAAAAGCCAAGCCCAAACCCAAGAAAGCCACCGGTCGCGCCGTGGATGCGCAGTCGGATGTGCCGGCCGGCACCTAGCCCGCTCCCCTCCTTTTTTAAGGATGAGATGTTCGGGCCAACGGCCCGGACGGGGGTGGTGCCCCTCGTTGCACGATGGGCGAACGATGAGAGGGTACATTATTCGGCCGTTGTTCGGGTGTCGTTCAACGACTTTACCACCCCAGCTTACGTTTTGCGTAAGCGTCCCCTCCTTAAAAAAGGAGGGGAGTTTGCCATTCTTACAGTTGCTTATGCTTGCCCCTGCACCGCCGTTTCACCTCAATGGCCTCGTCATTCAGCCCGGCGAGCAGGTGCTCACGCGGCTGGTGATTTCCAAGCTGCCCTCGGGCACGGTGATTGACGTGCCGGTACATGTGCTGCGCGCCACCGAGCCCGGCCCCACGCTGTTGCTCATGGCCGGCATGCACGGCGACGAGGTGAACGGAATCGAAACCATTCGGCGGCTGGTGCGGCGCGAGTTGCTGATGCCGCTGCGGGGCAGCGTCATCGCCGTTCCCATCCTCAACATCTACGGGTTCCTGAATTTCAGCCGCGACGTGCCCGACGGCAAGGACGTGAACCGCTCGTTTCCGGGGTTTCCGCGCGGGTCGTTGGCCGGGCGCGTGGCTCACCGCTTCATGCGCGAAATCATGCCCCTGATTGACTACGGCATCGATTTCCATACCGGTGGGGCCGCGCGGGCCAACTTCCCGCAGGTGCGCTGCCAGCTCGGCGTCGACCCGCTGGTGGATGCCTTGGCGGCGGCCTTTGCGGCGCCTTTCACGGTGCACTCCGCCCTGCGGCCCGGCTCCCTGCGCGAGGCGGCGCAGGGCCTGGGCAAGCGCATCATCGTGTACGAAACCGGCGAAAGCCTGCGCCTCGACGAGCCCGGCATTGAGGAAGCGCTGGCGGGTACCCTGCGCGTGATGCACCACCTTGGCATGGGGCCGGCGGCGCCCGTGCCCAGCCGGCCCGGCATTGTGTGCCGGCGCCATACGTGGCTGCGGGCCCGGTTTGCGGGCCTGTTTCGGGCCCTGGTTGAGAACGGGCAATTCATTAAGAAGGGTCAGATATACGGCTCCGTGGCCGACCCCTACGGGCAGCAGGCCGTGCGGCTGGAGTCGCCGGTGAGTGGCTACGTCATCGGCCTCAACCACATGCCGGTGGTGAACCAGGGCGATGCGCTGCTGCACATAGCGGTGCCGGAGTAAGGAGGGCGGGGCAGCCACCGGGACGAAAATTGAAGTTCGAGGCGTGCCGTTAAGCGCACGCTATTCCCTTACTTTTGTCCTTTCCTCATCTTCTTTGTCAATGAAAAACCCGATTCAATTAACCATTAACATTGCGCTGCTGCTGGCGGTGGCCGTTTTGTATTTCCTGCATTTCAGCAATCGGGTGGTTGCCCCCGCCATTGCCACCGATAAATCCATGGCCGTGATGGCCTCGCCCAACCTGAGCACGGCCGATACCACTGCCGCCGCTGAAGCGACCGAAACCCCCGCGCTGGCTGCTGCTACCACCGCTCCCACCACCAGCGCCGACGGCAAGATTGCTTACGTGGAGTCGAGCAAAATGCTGGACGGCTACCAGGGCATGAAAGACGCCCGCAAAGCCTTTGAGGGCAAAGCCCGCGGCTGGGAGCGCCAGAACCAATCCATGCTGACCGACTTCAAAGCCGCCGTGGAAGCCTACCAGAAGCAAGCCCCGACCCTCTCGGCCGAGCAGCGTGCTGCCACCGAGCAGAAATTGCAGGAGCAGCAGCAGCAAGTGGGCCAAAAGCAGCAGCAACTCCAGGCCCAGGCCCAGGAGGAAGAAGCCAAGCTGACCCAAAAGGTGCTCGAAAGCGTGAACAAGAAGGTGGAAGCCTATGGCAAAGCCAACGGCTACAAACTGATTCTGATTGCGGCCCCCAGCGGCACCATTGCCTACGGCCAGAAGGACCTCGACATCACCACGCCGGTGCTGGCCTACCTGAACGCCGAGTACCGGAAGTAACTGACCGAGCAACCCGCGGGTGATTGCCGAAATAGTTGAAGTGGGTTAAACCTGGGCTGCTGCGCTGCGTCAAATGCAGCGCAACCCTCAGGATTCCACTTAAAACCATTTCAACTATGAAGACTCGCTCGTTTCTGTTGCTCGTGGCCCTGCTCTTTGCCGGCCAGCTGGTAGCCAGTAGCCCGGCCAGCGCGCAGGTGGTAATACGCGCCGGCTACCATGCTCCGCGGCGGGTACATTACGCGCCGCGCTACTATGCGCCTCCGCGGCCTGCGGTGGTGTATGCCGCTCCGCCCCGGCCCGTGGTGGTGCCAGCGCCATACTACGCGCCCCGTCGCTACTATGCGCCGCCCCGGGCCTACCATGGCCACCGGGGGCACTACGGCCGGCGCCGATAAGCCGGCGCCTGGTTGCAATCAGATTACCAAAAGCCTCGCCGTGCATCGGCGGGGCTTTTTTTCTGACCTTTGGGTGGTACCAAGGGCCGCATCGGTTGCGGCTTGGCTACGAAAAGCGCCTCTGCGCCGCACTCTTTACCACATGTCGGATTCCCCCTTATTTGCTTCCAAAAAGTGCCCTGCCTGCCAGCAGTGGTCGGCGTGGCAGCAACGGCCCGACGACCGTTGCGAGCACTGCGGCGCGCTCCTCGACCCGCGGGCGCTGGAAAGCGCCATCGCGCGCGAAGCCCTGGCCAATCAAAAAACCTCGTCGGTGATTCTGATGGAGATAAAGCCTACGGATAGCCCGGTAATGCGCTTTTTCAAGACCATTGTTCGGGGCGGGCAGCTGGCTTTCGCTGCTATCATGACGTTTATCCTGTGGCTGGTAGCGGCCGTGGCGGGCTAGCATGAAGCAGTGGCCGGAGTTTCGCCAGCCCCTGTTTGTGGCCGCCGCGGCCTTGTATGGCGCCTATCAGCTCAACCGGCACGTGCTGCAGTGGCCCCTGCCCGAGCTGCTCACCAGCTACCTGGCCGATACGGCCGGCATGCCCGTGATACTGAGCGTGGCCCTGGCCGCGCAACGGCGCCTGGTGATGCGCTCCCGCACATTTGTGCTGCCCGATTCCTGGCTGCTGGCGGCGTGGGCGTATGCCTCGGTCTGGTTTGAGGGACTGCTGCCGTACGTATGCGCCACTGCCGTGGCCGACCCGTGGGACGTAGTGGCCTACGCAGTGGGCACGCTGGCTTTTCGGCACTGGCTAAACCGCCCGGGCGGCTAGCCCGGAAAAGAAGGCGGTTGAAGGAACGTAAAATAGGGTATCGGCGCTTTCGGCGTACGTTTGGGGCGCTTTCGTTCCGAATAATTCTGCGTTGTCTACTGTATCCATTCTTTCTTCCGCTACTGCCTACCAACGGCCCCGCTGGATACTGCCCACCGTTGTGTTTGCGCAGTTTGCGTGCACTTCCCTCTGGTTTGCCGGCAATGCCGTGCTGCCCGATTTGCTGCGCGAAGTCCGGCTGGCGGGCACGTCGCTGGGTGCGGTGGTGTCGGCGGTGCAGCTTGGTTTTATCGTGGGGACGCTGGTTTTTGGCTTGCTGCAGCTGGCCGATAAAGTGGCGCCGGCCCGCCTCTTTCTGTGGTGCGCGGTAGCGGGCAGCCTCACCAATGCCGCGCTGCTGCTGCCGGAGCCCACGCCCGCCCTGGTGCTGGGGCTCCGCTTCGCTACCGGCCTGTGCCTGGCCGGCATTTACCCGGTAGGAATGAAAATAGCTGCCGACTACTACGAAAACGGCCTGGGGCGGGCGCTGGGGTACCTGGTTGGGGCGTTGGTGCTGGGCACCGCGCTGCCCCACCTGCTGCGCCTGCTCGCAGCCGACCTGTCCTGGAAAGCCGTGGTGCTCACCACCTCGGGGCTGGCCCTGGCGGGGGGACTGCTGCTGTGGCTGCTGGTGCCCAATGGCCCGTTTCGCCGGCCGGGCGCGCGGCTGCAGCTGCGCGCGGCCTGGGCCGTGTTTCGGGAGGGGCCGTTTCGGCGGGCGGCGCTGGGCTACTTTGGGCACATGTGGGAGCTGTACACGTTTTGGGCGTTTGTGCCGCTGCTGTTGGCCACGCACGCGCAGCTGCACCCCGAAAGTGGCGCGTTTGGTCCGGGCTGGGCCTTTGGGCTGATTGCGGCCGGGGCGCCGGCCTGCGTGCTGGGCGGCTACCTGGCGCAGCGCTGGGGCAGCCTGGGCACGGCCCGGGGGGCACTGGCCATATCCGGGGCCTGCTGCCTGCTGAGCCCGCTGCTGCTGGCGTTGCCGCGGCCGGCGTTTGGCGCGGTGGTGTTGGTCTGGGGCATGGCCGTGGTGGCCGATTCGCCGCAGTTCTCGGCCGTGGTGGCGCAGCGGGCGCCAGCCACGGCTACGGGCACGGCGCTCACGCTCGTTACCTGCCTGGGGTTTGCGCTTACCATCGTCAGCCTGCAGGCCTTTGCGGCGCTGCAGGGCCAGGTGGAGGCGCGCTACCTGTTTTTGCTGTTGGTGCCCGGCCCCGTGCTGGGCCTGCTGGCTACCCAGGCGGCCCGCGCCAGAATCAGTAGCAGTTGAGCAGCTATTTGAATAGGCCCTGTCATCCTGAGCTTGCGAAGACCTTATCACGGCTCCCGACGTCAGCAAGTCTAATCCCAGCGGCTGCAGACGCGATAAGGTCCTCCGCAAGCTCAGGATGACAGGCTTTTTAACTTTCTAAATGGCTTCGTAATTAAATAAGGTCGGCTGCTTGCCCTTCCCGCAAGGAATTACCATTGGCTTCTTCAGTATTTTCACTCATGAAACTCCTGTGTTTACTCCTGTTCGCGGCTGTGCTGGTACTGGCTGGTTGCAACCAGACCGCCCCCGTTACGTCCGCGCCCACGGCTGCCGCACCGGATGCGGTAGTCCCGGCCGATACTGCCCGGCTCGATTCGGCCATGGCCGCTGCCACCGCGCCACCTGCCGATAATGCAGCTGCCCCCGCGGCCATCCCGTCCCCGAAGGAGCTCGGTATCCTGCGGCTTTCCTTCTCTTTCAAGCCCGACCCTAATCCTGACGACCCGGCTCACCCCAAAACCAGCGCCCACCTGCTGCTGCAAGGCGCCAAGGCCATGGACATCGACCTGGGCAAATTTGCCGGCCAGCCCGATGTAGTGGACGCGGCTAAGGCCAAACTGGCCGGTTTTCCCAGGGGCATGCTCCTGGGGTTCCGCAGCTACCACGCCGCCTCGGGCACCAGCTCCGACCTGGCCGTGCTTAACGTGGATGGCAACCGCCTGCGCGTGGTGCAGCGCCGGGTAGAGGAAACCGCCACCGAGCCCGGTGCCTTCGAAACATCCCGCGAAATCCCCCTGCCGGCCAACACCCAGGTAGTGGCCGCGCCCCCGGCGAAGCAATAGCCCGGCGTGTAGCGCAAGGCGGCGCTTGGCGGCAGCGCGCCGGGTGGCCGTCGTAGTTTGTCGGGCCCTGACACTTTGCGTTGCGAAACAACCTGAAACGAATAAAATCAGTAAGTTAGGGCATGGATACAAACACACTTCTGGGCCCGCTGAAGGGCGCCACGCGCCGCGAAGTCGGTGGGGTAATTGTCGACGTGGTGCAAACCGGCAACGCCCGCGTCAAGCGCATTGTGTACCCGCGGGGGTTCCGCTGGTCCAGCAACATGAAGGAAATAGTGGGCACGCCGCTTTGCATGCACGCGCACGTGGGTTTCCTGGCCAGCGGCGAGTTCGATATTCAGTACGCCGACGGCACTGTTGAGAAGTTTGTGGCTCCGCAGGCCGTGGCCATCGCGCCGGCCCACGACGGCTGGGTAGTGGGCGAGGAGCCGGCCATTCTCATCGAGTTCGACTTTGAGGGCGAAACCGTGGAGCGCCTGGGCCTGAAGCGCGGCTAGGAGCAGCAGAAAAGGGCGCCGCCGCGGGCTTGCAGCGGCGTGCGAAATGGATGCTGCAACCTTCGGGCGGGCCACCGGTCAGGAAGCTGGTGGCCCCGCCCGGGGCGGCCTTTTCGCATTTCTCACCCTAATTCTGTTTGTTATGTCCTTGTCGTTTGCCTTGTATCGGTCGGTGCTGCTCTGCGTAGCGGCGGGCTCCTTGCTGTTGGGCTCCTGCCAAAAAAATACGGACGCTGTGCCCGAGGCGCCCGTAGTGCCGATGCGGCCGCTTACGTCCGCCGAGAAAAGCACCGTGTCCAGCTCCAACGCTTTTGCGTTTCGGGCGTTTGCCAAGCTTCGGAGTGGGGCCGCGGCGGCGGAAAACATGTGCGTGTCGCCGCTCAGTATTTCGGCCGCACTCACCATGGCCTACAACGGGGCCGACGGCAGCACCAAAGCCGACATGAGGCAGACGCTGGGCTTCACGCCGCAAACCGATGCGGAAACCAACGACTCGTTCAGGTCGCTGTTTGAGCTGCTCACGGGCATCGACAACAAAGTAAATTTCACTGCGGCCAACTCCATCTGGCACGGGCACCAGTACCAGCTGGCCGCGCCGTTTGTGCAGCAAAACCAGGCGTCCTTCGGGGCCACGGTGCAGGGCCTCAACTTCGCCTTGCCCACGGCCAAGGACGCCATTAATAATTGGGTGAATACCAAAACCCAGGGCAAGATTGCCAGCATCGTGGAGCAGACCCAGGCCAACGATGTCCTGTATTTGGTCAATGCCCTCTACTTCAAGGGCAGCTGGACCTACCGCTTCGACCCGCAGCAGACGCGCCCGGCGCCCTTCACCCTCGAAAACGGCCAAACCCGTACCGTGGATATGATGCGCCTTGCCAAGGGCAAGTACCGGCACTACGCCGATGCCCGGCAGCAGCTCATTGACCTGCCCTACGGCAACCGCCACTTTAGCATGACCCTGGTGGTGCCCCAGGGCAATGCCACTCTGAGCGAGGTAGCTGGCCGCCTCACCCAAGCTCAGCTTACCACCTGGCTGGCCGCGGCCGATACCACCACGCTGGAGCTGCGCCTGCCCAAGTTCCGGCTTGAGTACGAAAAGGAACTCAACGACGTCCTCACGCAGCTGGGCATGGGCGTGGCCTTCTCAAATCAAGCCGATTTCAGCCGCATGCTGGCGGGTGGTTCGGGCGGGCTGTCCATCAGCAGCGTCAAGCACAAAACGTACCTGGACGTGAACGAGGAAGGCACCGAAGCCGCGGCCGTGACGTCGATAGGCATCATCAAAACGTCGCTGCCGCCTGTGGTGCAGGTCGACCGGCCTTTCCTGTTCCTCATTCGCGAGAAGGAGTCCAAGGCCATTCTGTTTATGGGGCAGCTCACCAACCCGTAGGAAAAGAACAAGGTTGCTACTCTGGCTTTTTACGAAAGCCCTTGCCGCTATGCCGCTGGCAGGGGCTTTTTGGTTGAAAAGGCCGGCTAAGCTACCAGAACCATGTGCGGTTTTACTTTTCAAGCACGCTAGTTAAAGCTATGCCCTTTAGGGCAAGACTTTAGTTGCTACTCCCTTTCGGTAGCTTTGCCAGATGCAGCAGGCCCGCACTGG
>NZ_MDZB01000105.1 GCF_001816145.1 Hymenobacter lapidarius
GGCCGCAAGAGCCAATAGCCCGTAAAATTACGGCCCTGCTAGACTGGTTTATTCGACAACTTACTTATTATCAATTCCCTAAAATAGTAGGGTAGAGTGCGGAATGACAATATGATGCCCCATGCTATCGAAGACTTATTGTTTCGGGAAACAAGTCCAGGCAAAATGGGACATTTGAAGCCAGATACGTGAGTAGGGGGGCAAAAGGATTTGAAAAGCGCATTTATTTATAATACTGGCCCTTTTTTGTTGCAGATATAGTAAATTGTGACTTTGTGAAGAAAGCGGATTCCGGGGTTTAAGGCTACTTTTAGGGGGCGCAAACGATGACCGGGGCTATGGGAAGATTTTTTGGTTGGATGGCATTGCTGCTGGGCTGGTTCGGCCCGCACCTGGCCGGGGCACAGTCTGCCAAGCCCGGCAGTACGGCTGCGCAACCCACGCCGGCCGTTGCGGTTCTCAAGCCCAGGCCCCTGCCCACCCTGCCCGGCGATGTGGCCCTGCTGCCAGGTCCCACGAGCCTGCCCGTCACGGGGGTGTTCACGCTGGCTTTTCGGCTGCGTGGCGGAGTGCTGGAGCGGTACTCCGAATTCCCGGAGCTGGAGGGGTTCAAAAAGAGCGGCAAAACCAGCACCACCACCACGCGCATTGTGCAGGGCCGCCGCTTTACTGACCTCATCATTACCCAGCGCTACGTGCCCTACGGCGAGGGCGAGTACGTTATCAAGCCCTTCCAGCTCACCGTGAACGGGGTGCTGCTGCGCAGCGTGGCCACCACCGTGCGGGTGGGGCCGGCTCCGGGCGGCGCTACTGTGCCTTCCGTTGCGCCGCCCGCCACCACGCCAGTGCCGGCCGCTCCCACTGCGGCGGCGCCGGCCATTACGCCACCGGCGGGCGGCACCGCGCCCCAGCCGGCGCCGACCACTCCACCGGCTACTCCACCGGCCCTCACAAAGTCCGCCAACCCGGCCGCTCCGCTGCAAGCCGTGGGCGACCTCGACAAACTCTTCGGCAAGCCCAAGCCCGCGCTCTACCAAGAGTTGCCCGACCGGGCGTTCCTGGCCGTGGTTGCCGACCGCCCCAGCGTGTATTTGGGCGAGGGCGTGCGGGTGGGGCTCTATTTCTACCTCACCCCACCCGACCAGGCCATGCTGGCCTTTCACGATTTCAACGACCAGCTCACGCCCCTCATCCGGCAGCTGCAGCAGTCCACGGCCTGGCAGGCACCCGGCCCCGACCCCAGCGTGACGCCCGATACCGTGCGCAGCCGCGGCCAGCTCTACCTGCGCTTCCGGCTGGCCGAAAGCGTGTATTATCCCCTCACTACCGCGCCGCTGCGCTTCCCACCCCTGGCCCTCACCATGGTCAAGTTCAGGTTTCTGAAAAAGCCCGAGGCTGGCCAGGAAAACCGGCTGGCCGATTATAAAACCTATTACTCCACCGGCGTCACGGTGCAGGTACGGCCGCTGCCACAGCAGGCCGAGCGCGACGTACTGCCCGTAGGCGCCTACCGCTTGCGCGAAGCCATCAGCCGAACCACTTTTCGGGTGGGGCAGTCGTTTACCTACACGTTTGGGCTGGAAGGCCGGGGCAATCTGGCCGCCGTGCTCGCGCCCGTGTTCAAGCCCTACCCCGGCCTGGATGTGTACGGGCCTGAAGTGCGCGAAGAAGTGGCCAACGGCGGTGGCCGGAAGCTGTTCCGGTACCGCCTGGTGGCCCGCCGGCGCGGCACCGTGCCCCTCGATAGCCTGCTACAACTCGTGGTATTCAACCCGATAACGTCCCGCTACGACACCCTGCGGCCGGGCATCCAGCCCAAGGTGCGCGGCCTTAACGCGCCGCCCGCGGCCCTGCCCAAGCCCGCCGACGACCCCTTTTACGGCCCCGCGCTGGCCAGTGCCGATGGCACCATGCAGTCGCTGGACGTGTACCGCGACGTGCGCCGCTACGCGTACTGGCTGCTGCTGGGCCTGGTGGGGGTGGCAGGCATTGGCTGGTGGCGCGCCGGGCGGCGCCCGTAGCGCGAGCGGCTCCATGGCACCGCGTACGGGGCGCTAAAACCCGGCCGCGTGCCGACCTTTGCGCCGTGTTGCCAGCGGAGCAGCACCTTCATTCTTACGTTTCCCATGTCCAATACTTTCGGTACTCTCTTTCGCATCACCACCTTCGGCGAGTCCCACGGGGCGGGCATTGGCGTTATCATTGATGGTTGCCCGGCGGGCATTGGGGTGGAAGCCACCCAAATTCAGGCGGCGCTCGACCGGCGCCGGCCCGGGCAGTCCGACCTCACCACGCCGCGCAAGGAGTCCGACACCGTTCAGATTCAGTCCGGGCTGTTTGAAGGATTTACCACCGGCACGCCCATCAGCCTGTTTATCCCCAACGCCGACCAGCGCTCCGACGACTACTCGCACATTGCCCACGCCTACCGCCCCAGCCACGCCGACTACACCTACGACGCCAAGTACGGGCGGCGCGACCACCGCGGTGGCGGCCGCAGCTCGGCCCGCGAAACGGCGGCCCGCGTAGCTGCTGGGGCCGTGGCCGCGCAGCTGCTGGCGCATTTCGGGGTCGAAGTAGCCGCTTATGTATCAACGGTGGGCGAAGTGGAAGTGCCTGTGGAGTACCAGCACCTCGACTTCTCGCTCATCGACACCAACCCCGTGCGCTGCCCCTACCCCGAAACCGCCGTGCGCATGGAAGCCCGCATCCGCGAGGCGCAGGCAGCGCACGACACCGTGGGCGGCATCATTACGGGCGTGGCCCGCCACGTGCCCGCGGGCCTGGGCGAGCCCGTGTTCGACAAGCTGCCCGCCGTGCTGGGCCACGCCCTGCTCAGCATCAATGCCGTGAAAGGGTTTGAATTCGGTTCTGGTTTTGCGGGTACACGCCTGCCGGGCTCGGTGCACAACGACGAGTTTTACACCGACGAGGCCGGGACCGTGCGTACCCGCACCAACCACAGCGGCGGCAGCCAGGGCGGCATCAGCAACGGGCAGGATATCAATTTCCGGGTGGCTTTCAAGCCCGTGGCCACGCTGCTGCAGCCCCAGCAAACCATCAACGACCAGGGCGAGGCCATCACGCTGGTGGGCCGCGGCCGCCACGACGCCTGCGTACTGCCCCGCGCCGTGCCCATCGTAGAAGCCATGACCCAGCTGGTCCTAGCCGACTTGCTGCTGCGGGCGCGGGCCAACCGGCTGTAGGAACGAACCTTGGCGCGTTCGGTAAGGCGGCAGGCGCTGTAAGAGAAACAGACCGCCGCCCGCCGCCCCAATTTGCCTGAATAGGTGGCCACGTACGACTTGCTGAACCGTTTCACTGTTAAAAACCTGTTGTTACGCAGGGTGCCGGGGCTGGCGTGCGTAACAACAGTGATTAACTTCCACCGCAACGGCGACGCGGCGCCCCTGCGCAATGACTGGCAGGCTTGGCAGCAGTCCCCGAACAGCTACCCCTCGCTGCTGCGCAAGGTGGCCGTGGCCAATGGCAGTGGGCAAGCCGTGGCCCAGTCGGGCATGGTGCCGGGCATGGAGCTGCTGAAGACGCAATACACTGCCATTGGTCTTTCAGCGATTATCGCGTGCCCCAACCACGCGTACGCGCTGCCAGGCATCTCAACCAGAGGGAAAAACAACGTTGTGTTCAGATACAAACGGCATCTGCCTGAACAACTACCCTTCCGCGGTACTGGTACAGGTGCGGGTGACCAGCGGAACCCAAACCGCCACGGCGAATTACTACGGGCAGCCGCAACAGGCGCAGGCCGTCTATCCGAACCCCGCCGACAGCTACGTGGAGATTGGCAGCGAAGAGCAAGCGCCGGACGAACCCAGCGGCTTCGCGAGCCAAAGCGCCGCCAAAGCCGGCAGCCGGGCCGCGTCTTCGGCCAACAAGCAGCAAAAGCCCATGCACATCAGCGTGCACAACGGGCAAGGCAAGGAAATCTTCAAGGCCGGCGACGTCAAAACAGCGACCTTGCGCGTGAACACGCAAGCCTGGCCGGCGGGGCTGTACCAGGTCACGGTGCAGCGCGACAAGACCCTTACCCGGCGGCAACTCAGCATCGTGCATTGATTCGCAATCGGGCGCGCCCGCCACTTCACCGCGGGCGCGCCCCCTTTCTTGTGGCACTGTCTCCCCTAACAATTTTCACTCATGAACAGGTCTTTTTCAATTGCCCTGCGGCTCGTGGCCGGGGGCGTCTTCTTTTTTTTAACGGCCTGTAAGGACGACCCGACCACGGGCACCACGCGGGTGGACGGCCAGGTGGTGGAGCGCCAGGGCCGCCGGCCCGTGGGCAACGGCACGGTGCAGGTCTGGCTGGCCGGCAAGGGCGGGGGCTACGGCCCCGTGGGCACCCCCCAGCCCTGCGACGCGCAGGGCCGCTTTTCGTTCGACTTCGACGCGACCAACGAGACGGGGTACCTGCTCAAAGCCCAAGCCCCGCCCGGCTACCTCACCGACTGGGCCGAGGCCCCGGCACTGACGGCCGGCCGGAAGAACACCGGCCTGACGGTGCCCGTGCTGGCCCCCGCCTGGCTGCGGCTCGTGCTCGTCGACGAACCGCCCAAAAGCCGGGTTATACTTACCATTACCGGTTACGCTGGTTCGGGTGAAACCCTACGCTTTCCAAATGACACCCTTTTGGTGCGGCCAATACTAGCAGGCGTTACCCCAAGTATCGCGTGGTTTATCAATGACCAAGGGCAAAGCAAACAGTCGTTTCAATTAATTCAGCCTGCCGCCTTGGACACCGTAACCGTACGCATTCCTTTCTATCGTGTCCCTCCTGTCTGCCGTGCGCCAGAGCCTATGTCCTGCCCTGTTATCAGCTGCGGGCGTCAGCTTGCTGGCGGGCTGTGGCGACGCCCCGACGTCGGGCACGACCCGGGTAGAAGGCGTGGTGGTGCAGCGCCAGAGCCGCAAGCCCGTGGGCAACGGCACGATGCAGGTCTGGCTGGCGGGCCAGGGCGGGGAAAACGTTCAAGGACGCACCACCGGGCCGGTGACGCCGGCTAGCCACAAACAACAGTATACGGGACTTCCGCAACCGTTCCACATTCAGCCATGCCGGGTAGGGCTCCGCCGAAGATGAACGTAGAACGGTTGCGGAAGTCCCACTGGCGGTCTCTGAGAACTGAACCGGCAGGTGCTCTTCGGTGCCTTTGCAACCGTGCTCTCACTCTTGGTGCTTCGCTCGCTTGCGGGCCCAGTTCGCTAGGTCCGGCTTGCCGAATGCTGAGTCCCCACCTGGGCGCTTACAACACGCCGCGGCCGAGGCCAACGAAGCGCGAATCAGTCCGGGGCGGGCGCTACCCAGGCCGCCGGCCGCAGGGTAGGGCGGTAGCGCAGTAAATTGACACTAGGAGCCACCAGGGGCTGCTCGGGGCGGCCGTTCAGCGCCACCCTGGAATCGACGAAGACGGCGGTGGGGGGCCGGCCCTGCTTCCGGTAGTCGGCCGCCAGCCAGTGGGCCACCCGCAACAGGCCGTCGGGGTAGTTGGCAAACCGGCTTTGGGCGCGGGTGACCACGTTGCCCAGGTCGGCCGTTTCCTCGTGGCCATCGGCAAAGCGCACCCGGAAGGTGGCGGTGCTGGTCTTGCTGCGCAGCATCATGTGCCAGGCAAAATCGTGGCCCTGTTCGGTCCAGTGCACCGAGCCGGGATAGAGGAAGTGGCGCAGCGGCACGGCCACCTGCACCGCGCCGTATGCGGTGAGCGCAGCTACTACGGCCACCTGCCGCCAGCTGCGCGATGGCGACTCTGCAACAGCAGTCGGCCCCGGCGCGGGTACCCGCCGCCGGAACCACCGCCCCACGGCACCCGGCAAGTGGCGCGGAAAGTCCGGGGCAAAAAACAGGGCCGTCATCAGCAGGGAAAACCACGGAAACGTGCCCAGGCCGAAGATGACGACGTTGCTGAGGTGAAAAACCACAGCCGCCCCGTAGGCCCAGGGCCGGGCCGCCCGCCACAGCAGCAAGGGGACCACCAGCAGGTCGAACAACAGGCCCGCGTAGCTCATCAGCCAGGCCAGCCAGGACTGGATGAGCAGCGGCCCCACCAGCCACCAGTGGCCCTTGTTGCCCAGCCATACGGTGAGCGGGCGGGCCGCCAGCCAGTCAGTGTTGAGCTTGGCCAGGCCCGCGAAGAAGTACACCACTCCCAGCTGGCCCAGCAATAGGAAGCGCGTCCAGGCCGGGGCGGTGGCAGCGGGTGCCACGCGGCCGGCGCGCACATCGAGCGAGGCCGCCCGGTGGGCCGGCAGCACCACCAGCAGGCTCGCAATAAGGCAAAAAAGGTAGTGGTGGTTGATGTAGGTAGTGGAATCGAGCAGAAACAGCCACCAGCAGCCCAAGCACAGCAGCAGGGCCGCGGCCCGGTAGCGCCAGCCGGCCGCCACCGCCAGCCCGCCGCCTATCACCGCGGCGTAGAGGCCATACAGTACCGGCGCCGATAAGTCGGGCAGGGGCGCCAGCAGGTAGGTGAAGTGGTGGGGCGCCTCCAGATAGCGCTGCGGATGCCCCAGCACCACCGCGCCGGCGTGCTCGGTGGCGATGAACACGCCCGCGCCCAGCCGGAAAAACACCAGCCACGCAATGTCAACGGGCCGGAAAAGGGCGTGGCGCAGGCGCGCCGCTGGGGATGAAAAGGGAGGATGCACGGGGGTGGAGCGGTGAAGAGGTAGAAGCGTATTATACGATGGCCAGCCGTGAAATAGAGCTTCACAACTTTAACTACACAGAACCTGGCGCCGGGGCGTACCTTTGCAACCTCTGCTATCCCAGCACTGTTGTAGCCAAAGTTCGAAGTAAATCAGCTGCGCGTTTTGGCTGCATTGCCGCCCCCCGCCCCTGACAACCAAGAATCTGCTACTTGACCTTAGAAAATACTCCTATGTCCGCTGTCTCCATTTATGCCGAAGCCTCCCCTAACCCGGAGAGCATGAAATTTGTCCTGAACTCCAACCTGCTGGTCGACGGCGTGAGCGTGGATTACCCCAACCTCGAAGCCGCCGCCAACTCGCCCCTGGCGCAGGAGTTGTTCGGGTTCGACTACGTGGGCCGCGTGTTCATCGCCCAGAACTTCGTCACCGTCACCAAAAGCCAGCCCGAAATGGCCTGGACCCAGCTCATTCCCGAGCTGCGCCAGTTCCTGAAAAGCTACGTAGAGGCCGGTGGCCCTATTTTCCTGGTTGACCCCGCCGCCGAGCAGAAGGCCGCCCAGGCCGCCACCGCCGGCGACCCCACCCAGCACGACGGCCAGATTGCCCAAAAAGTTATCGACCTGCTCGATAACTACGTGCGCCCCGCCGTGGAGCAGGACGGCGGCAACATTACTTTCAAAAGCTACCACGAAGGCATCGTGACTGTGAACCTGCAGGGCTCGTGCTCCGGCTGCCCCTCGGCCACCGTCACCCTCAAGTCCGGCATCGAAAACCTGCTCAAGCGCATGGTGCCCGAAGTGCAAAGCGTAGTAGCCGAAGGCATCACCGTATAGCTCAGCTGATAATCAAATTTAAAAGAGGCCGCCTGATGATTCAGGCGGCCTCTTTTGGGTTCTGCACTTCCGATGGGCTGGCCGAAAAAAGCGACATCTGCCCGGTTCTGGTCTTGTGCCTGCTTTGGGCGTGCGTGGCGCTGCTCGCGGGTTATTTCTCGGGGAAGCCGGTAGCTGTCCAGCGCTCAATGCGCTCGATGTCGCAGTCCGAGAGCTTGCTGCCAACCGGCGGCATGGCCCGGGCGCGGGGCGCGTGCCGGATGGAGTTCAACAGCACATTGGAGGGGAAGCGCTTGATGGCTTCGTAGGTGCTGAAATCATTGCCACCGCCCATGCTGTTCGCCACCTGGCTGCTGTGGCAAGCGCGGCACCTGGCATCAAAAATGGGTGAAACCACGGCAGCGTACGTGACGGGCTGCGCCTCCACGTTGCACGGCGACGGCTGCCCGCCCTTGGAATCTGTGCATCCGGCACTTGCCAGCAGCACCATGGTTGAGCCCAGCATTAGCAGCGCGGAGATGGATGATAGCGGGGTCTTCATGAATAAAAATACCATCGGGATAACAAAGCTGAATAAAGTAGGGCCACAACCGCCGGGTTGACCTGATAGCGGTATTCTGTTTCCACAAGTACCTGCGGGTCGTTGTTGCTTACGTGCTGTTCCCGCGGGTCGGTTTTATGGTGGTGTGCCCAAGTGGGGCTGCCATTGGATTGAAAAAAACCTGAACCGGCCTTCATGACGAGCCATAAAAAAAGCCCGGCACGGGGCCGGGCTTTTTTTCAAAGGCAATAGACGCTTGCCTCGTCTGCTTGCTTACACGTTAGCCTTGCTCAGCTGGGGAGCATCGCCGGTGGCAGGAGTCATGTCCTCGCCAGCGGCGCGGCGCTCCCGCTCCTCTTTCTTGCCGTAGGTGTCGAGGATAATCGGCGTGGCGATGAACAGCGACGAGTACGTGCCGAAAATCATCCCGATGATCATCGAGAAGGAGAACGAACGCAGGGTTTCGCCCCCGAAGATGTACAGCACGATTACCACCATCAGAATGGTCGAAGACGTGATGATGGTCCGCGAGAAGGTCGAGTTCAGCGCCGGGTTCACCACTTGGGCGAAGGTCAGCTTGGGGTTTTCGTGCAGGTACTCCCGGATGCGGTCGTAGATAACCACGGTGTCGTTCATGGAGAAGCCCAGCACGGTAAGCACAGCGGCCACAAAAATCTGGTCCATCTCATACACCACGCCGAAGGCGCGGGCAATGGGGAAGGCCGCAATTACCAGCAGGGCATCGTGGAACAACGCCACCACAGCGGCCATCGAGTACTGCCACTTGTCGAAGCGCAGCAATACGTAGACAAAGATGCCCAGCAGCGTGAGGCCCAGCGAGAGCACCGACGTCCGCTTGATGTCGTCGGCAATGGTAGCGCCTACTTTCGAGGCCGACGGCACCTGCGGGTTGGCCGAAGCAAATTGCGTCAGGCCCTTGTCCAGGGCGGCGCGCACTTTCTGGTCGGCTTCCACGCTTTCGTCGTTGGCCAGGTAGCCGGTGGTCACGCGCAGGCGCGACGGTGCGCCGTACTGCTTCACCTCCAGGCCGGAGCCCTCAAAGGCCGGGCGCAGCTGCTGGGCTACGTCCGAGGCCACCATGGTTTTGTTGAAGTCGATGACGTAAGCACGGCCGCCTTTGAAGTCCACGCCCAAGTTGGGGCCGCCCTGGTAGGCCATCAGGCCAAAACCGATGAGGATGACAATGGCAGAAGTCGCGTAAGCAATTTTGCGCTTGCCCACGATGTCGAAGTTCAGGTTCCTGAACAGGCCGCGCGAAAGGAAGGTATCGAAGGTCAGGCTGTGGTCATCGCGGCCCTTCACCATCCACTCGATGATGAGGCGCGACACGAACACCGCCGACAGGAACGAGGTGAGCACGCCAATACCCAGGGTAATGGCGAAGCTTTGCACGGGACCCGTGCCGAAGAAGCCGAGGATAACGGCAATGAGCATGGTGGTCACGTTCGAGTCGAAAATGGCCGAGAAAGCGCGCGAGTAGCCTTTGTTGATGGCGTCGGGTACGGTGAGGCCGTGGGCCAGCTCTTCCCGAATCCGCTCAAAAATCAACACGTTGGCGTCAATGGCCGAGGCAATAACCAGAATCAGACCGGCGATGCCGGGCAGCGTCAGCGCGGTGCCAAACTGCGCCAGCATGCCCATAATCAGGAACATGTTGAAGAGCAGCGACACGTCGGCCACCAGACCCGCGCGGCCGTAGTAAGCGGCCATGAAAATCATGATGATAACCAGGCCCGCCAGCGACGAGTACAGGCCCTGGTTGATGGCCTCCTTGCCCAGCGAAGGACCCACAATGGCTTCTTCTACAATGCGCGTGGGCGCGGGCAGCTTACCCGCCTTCAGCTGGTTGGCCAGGTCCTGGGTGTCTTCGATGGCGAAGCTGCCCGTGATGCTGGTGCCGCCGCCGGTAATCTCGCTCTGTACCACCGGGGCCGACACCACGTATTCGTCGAGCACCATGGCCACCTGCTGGCCAATGTTGGCGGCCGTCATCTTAGCCCACTTGCGCGAGCCCGCGGGGGACATGTTCATCAGCACTTCGGGCTGGCCGTTCTGGCCGATGTCGGCGCGGGCATCGCTGATAACTTCGCCGCTCATCGGCGGTACGCCGTCGCGGGTTTTGCGCACGGGCACCAGCTCCAGGTATTCCTGCTTGTCGACGGTGGTCGGCTTCAGGTTCCAGAGCAAGGCCAGGGTGGGGGGCAGCACGGCCTTCGCCTCGGGCGAACGCAGGATGGCGTTCATGCGGGCGGTGTCGCGCAGGTTCACGCCCAGGCGGCCGGGCATGGTGAAGAGGCGGGCCAGCTGGCCGCCTTTGGTAGAAGTAGCAGCCGAATCAACGGCGGCGTCTTTGGTTTTCTTGGCGAGCTGCGCAGCCAGCGACGTGGTGTCGGCGGTAGCGGCAGTGCCAGCCAGGGCTTTGGAGGTATCAGCAACCGTGGCAGTAGCGCCACCGGCTTTCCGGGCAGCTTCTTTGGCCGAAAGCTGCTGGTCGAGCTGCACGAGGTAAGGACCTACTTCGTTCTGGTTCCACACTTCCCAGAACTCCAGCTTGGCCTGACCCTGCAGCAGCTTGCGCACGCGGTCAGGGTTGTCCACGCCGGGCAGCTCAATCTGAATGCGGCCGGTGCCCTTCACGCGCTGAATGCTGGGCTGGTTCACGCCGAACTTGTCGACGCGGGTACGCAGGATGTTGAACGAGCGGTCAATGGCTTCGTCCACTTCTTTGTTGATGGCGGCCAGCACCTTATCGTTCGACGAGTTGATGTCGATGTTGCGGCTTTTGTTGGTGGTGTTGGCAAAAATGGTAGCCAATGGCTTGCCGGGGGCCGCCGCCTGGTAAGCCTGCGAAAACAGCGCCGTGAAGGGCGTACCCGAGTTGGTTTTCTGGGCCAGCTGGGCCTGCTCCAACGCCTTGTTGAAGGCCACGTCTTTGCTGTTGCCGCTCATGGCTTTCACAATTTCTACCGGCGAAACCTCCAGCGTGACGTGCATGCCGCCTTTCAGGTCGAGGCCGAGGCCCAGCTCGCTCTGGCGCACCTCGCGGTACGTGAACGGGCCGTATACCGGCGCGCGCCACACCGAGTCGAGGTAGTGCTGGCGGGCCGCTTCGTTGAGTTTGCCGTTGGTGGTGGCGTAGTCCACGGCCTTCTGCTGCACCCCACGCGAGACGTAGGTGAAGAACAGAAAGTACGCGCACAGCGCCGTTACCACGAGGGTTAGGGCGATGATTAATCCTTTGTTACGCATCGAAATTGAGTTATGAATTAAAAGTTATGAGTTGAGGGCGGGTTGGAATTATGAATAGAAGCCGTATTGGCAGCGCGGGAAAGTAAAAATTCCGCCCAGGCAGCCAACTCATAACCTTTAACTCATAACTCATAACTCCCCTTAGGGTGCTTGCGGCGAGAGCGCCACGGCCAGCAACCGCGCCCGGAAAACCTCACCGGCTCGCACGCCGGCCAGCAGGCGCGGCACGGCCAGGGCCCGCCGCAGCGCGGGGAGCCACATGGCGGGTACGGCGCCCGGCAGCCAGGCCATGGCGAGCGGGGCTACAAAATGGTCCAGCGTGGCGGTGGCTTCCAGTATTACTTTTTGCTTGACCACCGTCGCCTTGGGCGGGGCCGTTAGCCGGGTTTCTCCCTTGCTCACGGGCAAGCGCAGCACACTCACGGCACGCTGGTTCAGGCCCAGCACCAGCAGCACCGAGACGGCGAGCAGGGCATAGCGCAACGAAAACCAAAAGCGGGAGAGCAAAACCAACATGGGCGTAAACGGGGACTACAAAGATAATCCTTTGCGGGGAAAGTTGGTAAACAACGTCATAAACCGCCTCAAAGCCCTATTCAGGCCTTATTTCAACGCCTCAAACGTGTACTGGGCATCGGTCCAGAAAGCATCCAGGGCAATGAGGCGGGGCTTAAAAAACGAGATAAGCGCCGGCCAGTCGTCTCGGTTGAACAGGTTCACCGGACTCAATTCCTTATAAATGCGGCTGAAGGGCAGGCCTTGCGCATCGGTGGCATGGGCTTCCCAGGTCCACGCTTCGCCCAGGGTTTCGTGCAGCACGTTTTTCACTTCCTCAAACTGCTCAAAAAACAGCTCCCGAATGCCCGCGTCCGGATGGGTCAGTTCGATGGCGATGGTGGCGCGGCGGTTGTCGGCCTGCATCCGGAAATACACGTGCTTGAGGCCGGTCTTGTAGTTTATCCAGTTGGTCGTGTCGCCTTCGGCTGAGGGCACCGGCGCCATGTACTGGCCAAAAGCCGTCCAGAAAGCCTGGCGTAGCTGGTTTACTTCTGCTTTGCTATACATCGGAACGAAGACGCGAGCCCGCACGACGCAGGCCCGGGGTGGGCAAATAGATGGGCCAAAGAAAAGACTCCGGCCGCTACTGGAGCCACCGGAGCCTCGTCCTCATTTATATTATTAAGCCAGGAAACGCAGCCTACTCTGCCGCCACCACCTTGCCCTGCAGGAAACCCACTAGTACCTCCAGGCCCTTCTCGAAGTGCCGATTGTTGGGGATTACGATGTCGGCGTAGTGCTTGTATGGCGCAATAAACTGCTCGTAGGTGGGCGCCACGTGGTGGGTGTAGCGGTAGAGCACATCGGCCAGGTCATAGCCCCGCTCGTCGCGGTCGCGGATGATGCGGCGGTGCAGCTTCACGTGTTCCTGAGCGTCGATGTACACCTTCAGGTCGAGCAGCTTGGCAATTTCTTCGAAGTGAAACACGAAAATGCCCTCCACCACCACGATGGGCGCCGGCCGAAACACTAGCTCCTTGGGGGTAGCCGCCGCGTTGTTGAACGTGTATTCCTTGCGCCGCACCTCGTGGCCCTGGCTGATGCGCAGCACGTCCTCGGCGTAGGCCGCGGCGTCGATGCTGGCGGGCAAGTCAAAGTTTTCCACCCCTTTGTCGTCGCGCATCTGCTTTTCGCGGGGGTGGTAGTAGTTGTCTTGGGAAATGAGGCAAATCTGGTCTTCGGGGAAAGCTGCCAACAGCCGACGCAGAAACGTGGTTTTGCCAGACGCGCTGCCGCCAGTGATGCCAATAAGATAAGGGGTGTGCATAGCGGGCAAAGGTAACGCTTCGCTCAATGAAGAATTAATAAGGAGGAATGAGGAATTGGAACATGACCATATGGGGCCAAAATTCCTCATTCCTCATCTCGCATTCAAATACGCGAGCAATTTCGCCACGGCGCGGGCCCGGTGGCTGATGCGGTTTTTTTCGGTGCCGCTCATTTCGGCGAAAGTCCGGCCGTCGCCCTCGGTTGGCACAAACACGGGGTCGTAGCCAAAGCCGCCCGCGCCGCGTGGTTGTTGTATGATAGTGCCGTCTACCTCGCCATCAAACTCGTGCACGGTGCCATCGGCCCCGGCCAGCGCCACCACGGTGCGGAAGCGTGCCGAGCGGTCGGTAGTCCCGTGCAGCTCCTGCACCAGCTTAGCCACGTTGTCCTCGGCCCGCCGCTGGGGCCCGGCGTAGCGCGCCGAATACACGCCCGGCTCGCCGTTGAGGGCATTCACTTCCAGGCCGGTATCATCGGCGAAGCAGGCCACGCCATAGTGCTGGAGCACGTACTCGGCCTTCTGGCGCGCGTTGCCTTCCAAGGTGTCCTGGGTTTCGGGCAGCTCTTCCGCACACTCAATGTCGGCCAGGCTCAGCAGCGTGAGGCCGGGTGGCAGCAGCGGCCGGATTTCATCCAGTTTGTGCGCGTTATTAGAGGCAAAGCAGAGTTGGGTGGGCGTTGGCATCTGGAAACGGGAAGTGGAAGAGCAAAGGTGCGGCAAAAGTAGCGCCGTGCGGTGCCCTCCGGCCGGACTCAGCCACAGGCCGTGCCATTAAATGGTTCGCAACGATACTTGCGTAGAAGTACTGCGCGGCGTAATCTCGACCCCAATCAAAATGCGCCGGGAGCGCAACGACCCTGCTCGCAGCAGTGCTGGGCCCCACTATCCGGCCATTTGGGAAAGGCCAGCCCGCTCGGCAACGCCCACTGGCAGCGCCGCTTAGACGAGAATTATTGGGTTCGGAGTTGGGTATTTACGAGCTAAGCCGTACTTTTGCAGTCCCTTCCGCAAAATCGGCAGGGTTCAACTGGTAAAACTGGCCCCGATATGAAAAAAGAGACCCACCCCGAGTATCAGGAAGTCGTGTTTCAGGACACGTCCTCGGATTTTAAGTTCATCACCCGCTCCACGATGAAGCCGACCGACACCATCACGATGGAAGACGGCAAAACCTATCCCCTGGTGAAGATTGAAGTGAGCTCCGCCTCGCACCCCTTCTACACCGGCAAAAACATGTTCATCGACACCGCTGGTCGCGTGGAGAAATTCCGCAGCCGCTACGCCAAAAAAGAGCAGGCCAGCGCCAACAAAGAATAGCTTTCTGTTAGCTATCAGCGTCAAGCTGCAAGCCACAAGCTTTTGATAGAACTCCTGTTGGCAGAAGCTGGCAGGAGTTTTTTTGTTACTGATTTTTTGTGTCTCCCGCCCCGAACTGTGGTAGCGGCCCCTACCGCCCGCTTGCAGCTTGTAGCTTGCGGCCTGAAGCTTTCCAACCATGCACGTTCTGCTCTTCGACGACCCGGCCATTCGGCCGCACCTGCTGCCTTTCACGTTCACGCGGCCGGTGGCGGCGTTGCGCTGCGGCATTCTCACCCTGGCCGAAAAGTGGCAGCACCGCTTGGGCGTAGCGTCGGTGGGCTACCTCACCCAGCCTTACCTGCAAGCCAAGTTCCCAGCGGGTGATGTGAGCGGCCCGGCCCTCATCATCAACGGCGCCGTGTGCCCCGACGACCTACTCACGCGCCAGGTGCAGGCCCTGCAGCCCGGCCAGGCCCTCTACAGCGATGACCTGCTGGTGGCAGCTTGCGTAGCCGATGCCTCGCTGGTGGCCGAGCTGATACAGGACGGCCTGCCCGAAACCCGGCAGGTAGCCGAGCCCGTCACCGTAATTAGCCGGCCGTGGCACCTGTTTTTGCGCAACGGCGCCGAAATCCGCCGCGACTTCGCCCTGCTCACCCACGGCCGCACCTCCGAGCCGGTGAACGACCCGCACACCATTGTGTACGGCGCTGAAAACATTTTCATTGAGCCCGGCGTGAAAATCCGGGCGGCCATTCTCAACGCCGAGGACGGCCCCATTTACCTGGGCAAAAACTCGCAGGTGCACGAGGGCGCCATCATCAAGGGGCCGCTGGCGCTGTGCGAAGGCTCGCACATCAACGCTGGGGCCAAAATGCGCGGCGACAACACCGTGGGCCCGCACTCCAAAGTGGGCGGCGAAGTGGGCAACAGCATCCTGCTGGGCTACGCCAACAAGGGCCACGACGGCTACCTAGGCAATTCCGTGATTGGCGAGTGGTGCAACCTGGGCGCCGACACCAACACCTCGAACCTAAAGAACAACTACGCCTCCGTGAAGGTCTGGAGCCATGTAGCGGGCCGCTTCGTAGATACCGGCCAGACCTTTTGCGGCCTGATGATGGGCGACCACAGCAAGTGCGGCATCAACACCATGTTCAACACCGGCACGGTGGTGGGCGTGGGGGCCAATATTTTCGGGGCGGGTTTCCCGCGCACGTTCATCCCAAGCTTCAGCTGGGGCGGCGCGGCCGGCTTTGAGACATTCAAGCTGCCTAAAGTAGCCGAAGTGGCCGAGCGGGTGATGGCCCGGCGCGCGCTTCCTTATGATAAGGTAGAGCAGGGCATCATGCAGGTGGTTTTTGATGAAACCGCCAAGGATAGAATCTGGGAAAAGGCAAACGCATGACCTTCGCCGAAATCCCCAACCAAGCGGCTGTGAAGCAGCTCCTGCGCCAGTCGGTGCAGCGGCAGCATGTGGCGCATGCCCAGCTTTTCCGGGGCAGCGAGGGCGGCGCGGCGCTGGCCCTGGCCCTGGCCTACGCGCAGTTTCTGAACTGCGAGGCGCGCCCCGCCGATGCCGAGGATAGCTGCGGTCACTGCCCGGCCTGCACCAAAACCGCCAAGCTGGCGCACCCCGACCTCAATTTCGTGCTGCCCGTGACCACCACCAAATCGGTGACGAAGGACGCGGTAAGCAGCAAGTTCATGGCCGAGTGGCGCACATTCGTACTCGATAATCCCTATCAGGGCCTCAACGACTGGATGCAGCACATTGGGGCCGAAAACAAACAGGGCAACATCTCCAAGGACGAAGCCGTGCAAATCCTGAAGCTGGTGAGCCTGAAGGCTTTTGAGGCCCGCTTCAAAATCGTCATTCTCTGGCTGCCCGAGCTAATGCACCCGGCCGCCGCCAACGCCGTGCTCAAGCTGCTGGAAGAGCCGCCGCCTTCCACCATCTTCCTGCTGGTGAGTTTCGCGCCCGAGCAGCTACTGCCTACCATTATCAGCCGGGTGCAGCCGGTGGTGGTGCGTCCGTTTTCGGAAAACGACATCACCGACTACCTCCACGGCCACTACCACGTGCCCGAAGCCAAGGCCCGCCAGGTGGCGCAGCTGGCCGAGGGCAGCCTGGGTGCCGCCATCGCCAGCCGCGACGCCAACGCCGACCACAACTATTTCGAGTTCTTCGTGAAGTGGATGCGCATGGCGTACAGCTGGAAAGCGGCCGACATCCTGAAGCAGAGCGAAGAATTTCAAAAGCTGGGCCGCGAAAGCCAGAAGGAGCTGCTGAGTTACTCGCTGGGCCTGATACGCAAGGTGTTGCTCTTTGGTATCGACCCGAAATTTGTGCCCCATCTGCCGGCCGGGGAGCAGAATTTTGTGACCAAGTTTTCCAAGCTGGTAACGCCCCGCAACGCCGACCTGCTGACCAAAGAGCTGACCGATGCGCATTACCACATCGAGCGCAACGCCAACCCGCGCATGGTATTCGTGGACAGTTCCCTGCGGCTGGGCGGCTTCATGAAGGTTTGAAGAACGTAAATCACAGCACGTCATATCATATTAAACAGAACGTCATGCTGAGCGCAGCCGAAGCATCTCTACCGCAACACTAATTATAGTTACTACTGCGGTAGAGATGCTTCGGCTGCGCTCAGCATGACGTTCTGAATATCCTCCTCTCTTAAATTATGACCATCCGCCTCGCTACCCGTGCCAGCCGCCTCGCCATGTGGCAAACCGAACACGTGGCCAGCCTGCTCCAAAAAGCCGGTTTTGCCACCGAAATCGTGCCCATGCAAACCACTGGCGACGCCATTCAGGACCGGTCGCTGGCCAAAATCGGGGCCAAGGGCGTGTTCACCGAGGAGCTGGAAGTAAGCCTGCGCCGGGGCGAGACCCACCTGGCCGTGCACTCAGCCAAAGACGTGCAAAGCACCATTCCGCCCGACCTGGAGCTGCTCGCGTTCCTGGAGCGGGAGCAGGTGAATGACGTGGTGCTGAGCTACAACGAAGCGTTTTCGCTGGAGAAGCCCGGCATTGTGCTGGGCACCAGCAGCACCCGCCGCAAAGCCCAGCTTCGGCGCTTCTACCCCGAGGCCAGCACCGCCGAAGCCCGCGGCAACCTCCAGACCCGCCTCCGCAAGCTGGAGGAAGGGCAATTTGATGCGCTGGTACTGGCCTATGCCGGCGTACACCGCATGGGCTACCATCACCTGGTGCGCTACACCCTGCCCACCGACCAGTTTGTGCCCGCCACGGGCCAGGGCAGCATTGCCATCGAATGCGCCGCCAGCCTGGACGAAGGCCTCAAAGCCCAACTCAAAGCGGCCCTGGACCACCCCGAAACCCACACCTGCCTGCTGGCCGAACGCGCCTTTTTGCACACCATGGAAGGCGGGTGCAGCATTCCGTCCTTCGCCCTCGCCACCCTGGCCGGCGGCGTGGTTCGGCTGCACGGCGGCCTCATCAGCCTCAGCGGCGAGGAGTACGTGGAGGAGATTCGGGAGGCGCCCGCCGCTGATGTGCTGGCGCTGGGCGTCGCCGTTGCCGACTCGGTACTGAACCGGGGCGGGCGTGAGATATTGGCCAGCATCCGCCAGCACCGGGGCTAGTTCTCGGTGCCGCTGTTCGGTACTGGCTGTATTTTTGCCGTTGTTTTTATTTCATTATACCCGCTATGAGTTTTTCTTTTCAACGCCTGGGACTGCTGTTTATGGCCCTGCTTTGGCTAGCCGGCCCGGTTTTGGCTGCCAGCAAACCCGGCAAGCCCGGGAAAAAAAGCAACAAGGACGAAGTGGTGACTCTCACCACCTCGCAGGGCGTCATGCGGTTGATTTTATTTGACGACACCCCGCGGCACAAAGACAATTTTCTGAAGAAAGCCAAGGGCGGCTTCTACAACGGCACCACGTTTCACCGCGTCATTCCCGGGTTTATGATTCAGGGCGGCGATGCGAACTCTAAAGACGCCGACCCCAGCAACGACGGCCTGGGCCAGCCCGATGAGGGCACCATCCCCGCGGAGCTCACCGCCGGGCACCAGCACAACTATGGCGCCCTGGCCGCCGCCCGCCAAGGCGACTTTGCCAATCCCGAGCGGGCCAGCAGCGCCAGCCAGTTTTACTTGGTTGAGAACCGGGAGGGTACCCACTTTCTCGACGGGCAGTACACCGTTTTTGGCCAGGTGATACAGGGCCTGGACGTCATCGGCAAAATTGCGGCTTTTGCCCGCGACGGCCGCGACCGCCCCATTGCGGACATCAACATGACCCTGAAAGTGGAAAAGCTCAAGCGCAAGAAAATAGCGGAGCTTTACGGTTACACGTACCGCTGAGTCGGTAATACCTAACACCTAAGCCCGCGGCAACCATGAAAGTACTCCTCACGGGCACCAACGGGCTGCTGGGCCAGAAACTGGTGGGGCGGCTCTGGCAGCAAGCCGGGGTGGAGCTGGTAGCCACCTCGCGCGGCGCAAATAAGCTTGCCGGGCTCTACCTCGACGTGCGCTTTGTGCCCCTCGACGTAACCGATGCCGCCCAGGTGCGGCGTGTGCTGGCGCAGGAGCGCCCCACCCACCTTATCCACACGGCGGCCATGACCAATGTGGATGAGTGCGAGCTGCACCCGGCCGCGTGCTGGCTGCAAAACGTGACGGCCGTGGAAAACCTGGTGCAGGCCTGCACGGAGTCCGGCATCCACCTCACGCACCTGAGTACCGACTTTGTTTTCAGCGGCAGCGCCGGGCCTTTGTCCGAGGAGGCCGTGCCCGGCCCAATCAACGTGTATGGCGAAAGCAAGCTGGCTGCCGAGCGGGTGGTGCAGGGCAGTGCCGGCCCGTGGGCCATTGCCCGAACCGTGCTGGTGTACGGCGTGGCCCACGACTACGGCCGCACCAACATCGTGCTGTGGGTGCGGGATTCCCTGCGCGCTGGCACCCCCATCAAAGTGGTAGCCGACCAGTGGCGCACGCCCACCCTGGCCGAGGACCTAGCCGAAGGCTGCTGGCTCCTGGCTCACCAAAGCGCACAGGGCATCTACCACCTCAGCGGCGACGAAATGCTGACGCCCTACGACATGGCGGTGCACGTGGCCGACTATTTTGGCCTCGACAAACGCTTACTTACCAAAGTGGATGCCAGCACGTTTTCGCAGCCGGCCCGGCGCCCGGCCCGCACGGGATTTCTCATCGGCAAGGCCCGCCGCGAGTTGGGCTACGCCCCGCGCACGTTTGCCGAAGGGGTGGCCATTGTAGCGGCCCAAAGCTCCACGAATTGAGCAAAAAATAACCCGCCGGGGTAGACGGCGGGTTAAAACTCAACAGGGGTAGCCGGTGAGCAGAAGTTACAATACTTGGATAGAGCGGGTAGAGTAGTACAGCAAATAGAGCGAGGTAGAAACTGAAAAATAATAGGCTGGAGTAGTAGCTGGAAAGGAAGTTCAGGATTGGGGCCACACGCCCACCAGCAGGCCCCCCACCAACACGGCAGTGCGGGCATGTAGCGCGGCTTCGGCCAAAGCCCGGGGCACAATCATGCCATCAGGCGTAACAAAGTCGACGCTCACGGAGGCAGCACGAGCGGGCTGGACAGGTGCATTCATGCGCCTGGGAGTGATTGAGGAGGGGTAAATAAGCAAATACATAGACATTGGGTAGAAGGTGGAGAGTAGGTAGCGCGGTCTGACAGGACGAATCATCCGTAAGGCCATACAATGTTACAGGCGTATTGCAGCCAGAAAAAGGACATAACCGCTGAAAATGAGACAAGCAAACCCCGTCATTTCTACTGAAAAAACACAATTAATTGCTTCTTAAAACCGAGTTTTATATATGTCTTGCAACTAAGATGTGTAATTAAGAATTTGATTTACAATAAGTAGCATTGAGATTATAAAGGGAAGATTGAAGCCGCTACCACTCGGAAAAAACAGCCATTTGCGACATTGGCGCCACCCGGACCGCCCCAGATTTAGAGCTTTTTTTGCGGGCTGCAGGGACGTTTCTACGGTGGCTATTCTTCCAGGGTAGAACGGAGACGGCTCAATGAATTTAGGCTTATAATGCTTATTATTAGACATAAAGCGGGAAAGGTGAAAGCCCACCAGGCGCTGGGTTCGTTCCTGATGGTGGCCATGAGCCTCCCCCAGCTGGCTACATCGGGCGGCAGGCCAATGCCCAAAAACGACAACGTACTCTCCAGGCCCAAAAGGCCCGCCATGCTAAGCGGAAGGGCCGTGCGCAGCGGCTGCAGGGCATGGGGCAAGGCATGATGCAACCACACACGTTGCGGAGAAATGCCGGCCGCCCGCGCGGCCTCCACAAACGGCAGGATGCGCACTCGCAGCATTTGGGCTCGCACCAGGCGCGCCGGCAGTGGCCAGGAAGTGAGCGTGAGTAAGACGAGCAGGCCCGGGATGGAAACGCCCGTGCCCGCCGCCATGGCCACCACGAGCACCAGTCGGGGCACGGTGTCCAGGGTAGTAGCAGTGCCCATTACCACCGCATTGAGCGGAATGGGCCAGCTGGGAAAACGCTGCTTGCGCACTCCAAAGAGCAGGCCCACGCCCAGCCCCCCGGCAGCCACTCCCAGCCCTAATAGGGGTATGGGCAGCTGTAGGGCCCACCACCCCACACCCCCGCCAAGCAGCCAGTACGGCACGGCCAGGCGGGTGGCATTGCCCCAGAAACCCGCCGCGCCGCCCACCAAAGCCCCCAGCACCGCCGCCAGCACCGCCGCGGGCAGGGTGAGCAGCACCGCCGTACGGGCCCCAAACACCAGAATGCTCAGCACGTCGCGCCCCTGCGGGTCGGTGCCCAGCCAATGCCCCGCGGCCCCCAGCGGCGGGGTGGCAATGTTGGCCAAGTCCGGCGAATTGGGCGAGTAGGGCAACGGCAACACCGGCGCCAGCGCGGCCACCAGCAGCACCACACCGAGCCACAGCACGGCCAGCCACTGCGACCAAAGGCGGAAAGCAGGGGTCAGGAGTGCCACCGGATGCGCGGGTCAGCCCAAAAATAAAGCAGGTCGGCTAGGAGCAGGGCCAGCAGCCGGGCCGCTCCTATCAGCAGTATCCCGCCCACCAGCACGGGATAGTCGCGGGCGGCCGCCGCATCGGCCAGCAGCCGACCCATGCCGGGAAGCGCAAATACCACTTCCACCACCACCGCGCCCGCTACCAGGGCCGGAAGCAGCTCCGCAATCAGGGTAATGGTAGGCAGCAGGGCATTGCGTAGCGCGTGGTGGCGGATAATGGCCGGCTCGGCCAGGCCCTTGGCGCGGGCGGTGGTGGCATAGTCGCTGCGCAGCTCCCGGGCGAGGGCCCCGGACAGGTGCAGGGTAAGCTCGGGCAGCGCGGTGAGCGTGAGCGCCGCAACGGGCAGCACCAGGTGCAGCGCATACCGGCCTGTCTGGCTCCAGGTATCCAGGTCGGCATCGGTGGCCTGGCTGAGGCCGTAGGCTGGAAACCAGGCCACTACTTCCGGATTTGCCAAGGTGAGCAGCAGGGCCAGGGCCACCACAAACAAGGGCAGCGCGTGCAGTCCCACCAGGGCAGCCTGCAGCAAAGAATGCCCCCACGGCCGCCTGGCCAGGCGCTGCCCCAGGCCTAAAGCGCACAGCACCGCCAGGAAAGCGGCGGTGCCCGTGAGCGGCAGCGTAAACGACAAGGCCCGGCCCAGCCGGGCCGTCACGGCTTCCCCCGTTCGGAACGAAACGCCCCAGTTGCCGCGCACGAGTCCCGTTGCCCAGCGGTGGTACTGGTTGTGTGCACCGTTCCAGCGCCATTTCACCCAGTGCAGCTGCGGGTCGGTGGTGCGGCTTAGGTAAAAAAGGGGGAGGTCGAGCCCCAGGCGCTGGCGGAAGGCGGCCTGCCGGGTGGCCTGGTCGGCGGCGCGGCCGGCACCCGGGCCGGCCGTGGCTTCGGTGGCATCGGGCAGAGCCAGCCGCACCGCCGCATCAAGGTCCCGGTAGCTCAGCAGAAACACCACCGAAGCCAGTGCCCACACCGCAAGTCCCGTCTGGGCCAGCCGCCGGAATACCAAGCCGACCATGCTTACGGAGCGGGCGAAGGCTGCGGCGCGCGCACCAATGTCTTCACCGAATAGCCGGGTTTAAGGCTGGAAACCTGCAGGCCGGTGATGCGGCTGCTGGCGGCCACCCGATTGGGCAGAAAGAACAGCGGCACCACGGGCATCTCCCGCTGCATCAGGGCCTGGAACTGGCGCAGCAGCTGGGCCCGGCGCTGCTCGGTTTCTGCGGTGGTAATCGCCTCAATAAGGCGGTCGCTGGCTAGCGTATTAAACCCCGTGGTGTTTCCCGCCCCAATGCCCTCGGAGTGAAATATGGGGGTGAAATTGAACATGAAGGGGTTGCCGTTCAGCGTGCGCACATACACATCAAAGTCGCCAGTCTGCATAGAAGCCGAAAAAGTCCCGGATTCGGTGGGTAGCAGCGTTACCGGCACTCCTATTTGGGCCGCTGCCGCCTGAAATTGCAGGGCCGCGGTCGCAAATAATGTCTCCTCGGCCCGGTACCGCACCCGGAGGGCCAGCTGCTGGCGGGGGCGGTTGGCAACTGTGCGCACCCATCCGGCTTCGGCGTCGGAGCCGCGCTGCCACCCGGCCTGACGCAGCAAGGCTGCCGCGCGTTTGAGGTCGAAGGGTACCAACGCCAAACTATCGTTGTAATTCATGCGGTTGGCCGGACTCAGAATGCCGACGGTGCGCGTGCCCGCGCCCATCTGTGTAGCTTTTAGCAGGCCGGCCGCATCGAAGCAGTGGCTGAGAGCCTGGCGGGTCAAGGCGTCGGCCAAGGCAGGCTGCCGGGTGTTGAAGCCCGCCAGCACCACACTATAAGAAAGCGAGGAATACAGCCTGAGTGCGTTGCTGGTGCTGGGGGCAGTTTGCAGGCGCGCGTATTCCCGCGCGGGCATCTGCGGGTACACATCCAAATCGCCGCGCCGCAGGGCCAGCGTGGCCGTGGCCGCATCGGGAATGATGACGTATTCCAGTCGTTTGGGCAGGGCCTGCAGCACCGCGGGCACGGGCCGCAGCCCGGCGTCAGGCCACCAGTTGGTTTTGCGGCGGAGGGTGAGGTACCGGTCTTTCTCCCACTTTACCAGTTCGTATGGGCCGCAGCCCGGCAAAAGACCGGGCGACCGGTCCGGCGAGGCTGCCCGGTAGCGCCGGGCCACGCCCAGCAGCACAGTATCAGCCGGCGCCGTTACCGGCCGGCGTTGCAAAGCCCGCAACGAGTAGCGGCGCAGCTGCCTGCGCGGGTCAATGGCTGCTTCGGACAGAATGGGGAAGTCTCCCGAGGCCACCGAATACTCCAGCGACTGCCCCCGGCACACCAGCGTGAAGCGGCGCGGGGCGGTCGCAGTAGTCGTTATTTCCTCAATAAAACCGAAACGGGCGCGGGCGGCCTCGTTGGGCAGGTCCGGGCAAAACATCAGCTTCAGCGTGAAGGCTACGTCGCTGGCCAGCACGGGGTGCCCATTGTCCCAGGCGGCCGCAGCCCGAAGGGTGTAGCGAAGCTCCGTGAGCGAATCGCCAATTAAGTGGGTTGTGGGCAGGCGTTCGGCCAGTACGGGCGCGTATTTGAGTCGGGTTAAATCGACTTCCAGCAGCCCGAGGTGTAATAAGTTGACGGCATCCAAGGGTACCTGATTGGGAGACTGAAACGGGTCCAGCGTTTCCGGGTCATGGGACCAGCGTATCCGAATGGCATCAGTGTCAGTACGCTGAGGAGAGCAGCTGTAAAGCAATCCGGCGATTGTGGTACAGAGCAATTTTCCGAGCGAGTGTTGCGTCATGCGAGGTGCCTAAACAGCTACTGCGAAAGCAGGAGGGCAAGATAGGCATGAAACGTGAGGCTACTCTTGCGCTTCTAAACGGCAGCGAAGTCGCCGCCCCAGCCGCCGCTGCCAATCGGCGCGATGTCGCCGCCCCAGCCGCCGCTGCCGATGGTGGCGAAGTCGCCGCCCCAGCCGCCGCTGCCAATGATGCCCGTGTTATTTATTGTAGAATTAGAAGGTGCTGGCGTGGCGCTGGGCAAGAAGCTGGCAACTTGGAATAGAGCGATGGCGAGGAGGTTCAGCACGGTATAAAGAGTTTAGAAGGTGTGTCAGGTGTTTGATTGACACAAAGTTGACGCTTCCCATGCCCCTGTAAAAGGACATTATTGCCCTAAAGTTGACTATTGCTTTTTTGATAAAAATAGTAACTATATAGAGAATAAAAATATCTTTCTCGCTCAGCTAATCGCTAGGGAATCTTTTTGAATGATGCTTTAAAAAAAAAGCATCAATTTGTGACTTCCAACTACCAAAATGCAGTGAATTATCCACGATACAAAGGTCAGCGCATTGCCGCAGCCAAAAAAGGAAAGAATACCCGTAATTGTGACGCCAGTTCTGAACACCTTTTTTCAATCAATGCTTTTAACATATACTCGTAAGCCACTTTTTTGATGAATGAGATTGCAAATTTGGCGCGAATTGTGACATCCAGGTCTTTGGGTTCTTTGCCAATTTTAGACTTGCGAAGTAATCAGGGGAATAAGGAGAGTCAGTTTGTGGCCGCCTTGACGGCCTCGCCGGAAGCGACCCAGTTGCAAGTAGTAAAAACTTTATACGGCAAGGCAACCGCTGCAAACGTTCGCGCTCTGCAGAAGCTGCAGTCTCGGGTACGCAGCAAGCTACTGAATCAACTGTATTTTCTTGACCATACCGACCCGCGGCACTTGGTGTCGCGGCGCTACGAACTGGAGTGCCTGGATTTGTTGCATAAGGTAAGCATCCTGTACGCTGAGCGCGAGTACAAGCTGTCGGAACGGTTGCTGCAGCGCTGCCTGCGCTTGGCCGAAACGGGCGAATTCACCCACTATGTGGTGCAGAGTGCCCGGATGCTACGGAATTTATACGCCGAGCAACGCCAGGCAATTCCTTATAAAAAAGTGGTTAAAACCCTAGCCCGGGCGCAGCAAATTTTGGCTTTGGAAGAGGAGGCGGAACAGTTATACACCGATACGCAACTGGCCCTAAGCGGCACGGTTGCCACCCGCCGCTCCGTGCTGAGCCTGCTACCGGAGCGCATCGTGCACCTGGAAAGCCTGCACCGGCGGGCCCGCAGCTTCACGACGTACAACATTGTGTACCGGACGAGGCTGGCGCACGAAGAGCTGCAAGGCAACTATCTGGAAATCATTCGTGTAACGGCGGCCGCTTCCCGGCGGATGCGAGAGGGCAAGCAGAATGCCCGGCGATTTGACATTCGCTTCAACCACTTCATGAGTATTTATGCCTACCTGCGCAGCCGGCAGCCTGTGCAGGGGCTGCGCCTGGCTGAGGAATACAACCGGGACTTTCACCCGTCGTCCAGCAACTGGTTTTATTTCCAGGAGCACCATGTGTTGCTAGCTTTGCACGCCCAGCAATACGAGCGGGCGCAGCAGCTGCTCGTCGTCATCACCAAAAACCCCTCTTACCTCATTCAGCGGGAAGCGGCCTTGCAGCGCTGGGACCTGTATAAGTCGTACATCGACTTTGTGCTGCCGCCGCAGCGCGTGACCACGGCCCGGCAGCGGCAAATGGCCCAATGGGTATTGCAGCTGCCCGAATACAGCCGCGACAAACGGGGCCACAACGTGGCCATTCTGGTGCTGCAGTTGTTGCACTTTTTGCGCGAGCGCAACCTGGAGGCCGTGTTGCTGCGCCTGGAGCGCCTGCGCAAGTACCAGCAGCGGCACTTATATGAACCTACCACGTTGCGCAGCCGCTTGTTTCTACGCCTGCTGCAGCTGATTGTGGAAAGCAACTTCGATGCCGCGCAGGCCGCTGAGCGCAGCGGGCCGCTGCTGCAGCAGCTGCGCGATACCCCGCCTCCCGGCGAGGCCTTTGCCGAGGTGGAAATCATTCCCTACGAGCATTTGTGGGAACTGGTCCTGGAGCTGCTGCGCGACGGAGTGCCGGTAGCAAACGAAGCGTAGGCAACTACGCCGAAACGATGAAACGGCCGGTCGGGTACGACCCCATTGGGACTCGGCTGGCTGCTTTGCGACGTGGTTTTGCTCCTATTCTACTACCACTTCGTGGGTCACGCAGTGGCTGCCAATGCAATCGTTGGAACCGTAGCCGCGCATGCTGAAGCGCACCAGGTACTTGCCCGGGCGGCGGAAGATGTGCTGGGCGGTGCGGCCCCTGGCAAGGGTGCCGTCGCGAAAGTCCCAGAGCAACTGCACGTTTTGGCAGGCAGGGAGTTGGGCGTCGGGGGCGGTAAAGGCCACGGATTCGCCCACTTTCACGCGACTGGGCAGCGCCGTGAAGTCCACGATGTTCTGCTGAACGAGGTTGATGGAGGCGCGGCCGTCGAGGTCGACGCACAGCAGCAGGGGTAGGGGCGGGCCGCAGCTCACGCTGGTGGTATCTAAAACTTATTGAGGCGCTGCATCACGTCGCGCAAATAGGTCTGGCCCACGGGGATGAGCTTGCCTTCCACATTGGCTGAGTTGTCTTCCAGGGTTTGAATGCGGTTGATGTTGACAATGAACGAGCGGTGGATGCGTACGAAGCGGCTGGTGGGGAATTTTTCTTCCACGGCCTTCATGGTGCTGTACACAATGTGCTTGCTGTGGCCCGTCACGATGTGCACGTAGTCGCCGAGGGCTTCGATGTAGTACACTTCGTCGAAGGCCACGCGCACCAGTTTGTTGTCCACCTTCACGAAGGTGAAATCCGCATCGGGCGCGGGCGCCTGAATGGCATCGGGACTGGCCAGAGGCTGGCGCTGGGCCACTGCCAGGGCCTTTTGCGACGCCTGCAAGAAGCGCGGGTAGCTCAAGGGCTTCACCAAATAGTCGACTACCGATTGCTCAAACGCCTGCACCGCGTAGTCTTTGCTGCTGGTAATGAGCACCACCAGGGGCGGGTGCTGGAGGGTGCGCAAGAGTTCAATGCCCGACATGAGGGGCATTTCCACGTCCAGAAAGAGCAAGTCGACTTGCTGGGTGCGCAAGGCTTCGGCCGCTTCTACGGGGTTGGTGTAGCTGCCAATAGCGGTGAGGAAGGGCGTGTTGGCGATGCAGTTGAGCACCACTTGAACTGAGAGCGGGTCGTCGTCGACGACCAGGCAGCGCAGAGCAGTAGTAGGCATAGGAAGGTAATTGGATGTTAGGCTGACGAATGTAGGTTATACGGCGCAGTATCAGGCGTTGGCCCGGGCTTCGAGCTGCGGATAGAGCTCGGCCAGTTGCTGGCGGATGGCAGCTACCAGGGGCTCACA
Source organism: Hymenobacter lapidarius (assembly GCF_001816145.1). Taxonomy (GTDB): domain Bacteria; phylum Bacteroidota; class Bacteroidia; order Cytophagales; family Hymenobacteraceae; genus Hymenobacter; species Hymenobacter lapidarius. The sequence goes on from NZ_MDZB01000105.1 coordinate 27,720, forward strand.
GTACGGCAAAGCCGGGTGGCGGGCGGCCCGCTCCAGTTCGTCGAGCTGGGTGTGGAGCACCGGCACGCCAAAATAAGCCACCTGCCCTTTGAGCTTATGGGCCGTGCTGGCCAGGGCCGCCGGGTCGCTGAGGCAGGAGGCGGCCAGCAGCGCCTCCAGCGTGGGGGCCTCCACAAGAAAGGTGCCCACTATCTGGCGCAGGAAGTTTTCGTTGCCGCCCGCCAGCTCCTCCAGCAGGTGCCAGTCGGGTTTGGTGGCCGCGCCGTGGGCTGGGGCACCGCCGTTGGCGCTGGGTGCGCTGCCGGCCGCCGGGGCCGCCGAAATGCTGCGGCCCGTGAAGTGCGCCAGGCGCGCATAGAGCACGGCCGGCTCGAAGGGCTTGGCCAGCGTGTCGTTCATGCCGGCGGCCAGGGCCAGCACCCGGTCTTCGGGCAGCACCGACGCGGTGAGGCCGATGATGGGAAACCGGTCGGCATCGGGGAAGCGCTGGCGCAGCTGGCGGGCGGCTTCGTAGCCGTCCATTTCGGGCATCTGCACGTCCATAAGCACGGCGTCAAACGGCGTTTCGGCGGCTACCACGGCTTCTACGGCCAGGCGGCCATTTTCGGCTATCACCACATGCACGTTCCAGGCTTCCAGGGTTTTGCGGGCCACCAGCTGGTTGAGGGCATTGTCTTCGGCCACCAGCACGCGCAGCGCGGGCTCAAACGGCTCCAACTGCCCGTAGGGCGTTTCGGGCTGGGCCGCGCTGGCGTCGGCCGTTTCGTACACCAGCTCGAAGAAAAACTCAGAGCCCTGGCCTTCCTTGCTCGTCACGCCCAGCTGCCCGCCGTGGAGCTGCACGAGGTTGCGGGCTATGCTCAGGCCTAGGCCAGTGCCGCCAAACTCGCGCGTGGTAGACGTATTGGCCTGGGAAAAATCTTCGAAAATAGCCCCCAGCTTATCTGCCGGAATGCCAATGCCCGTGTCGCGCACCGCAAAGCGAATAGCGGTTCGGGGAGGACCGTCAGATGCAGAGCCGGCGGCCAGCTCCGGCGAAAAGACCGCGGTGGTGACCGTTACCAGCACGCCGCCCTGCCGGGTAAACTTGATGGCGTTGCCCACCAGATTCACCAGCACCTGATTCAGGCGCACGGGGTCGCCGAGCACGGCGGCGGGCACGTTGGGCGCCACATCAACCCTGAAAAACAGGCCCTTGGTCTCGGTTGCGAACTTGAACATGGCGGCCAGGCGCCGCACGGCCTCGGGCAGGCGGAAGGGCACTTGCTCCAGGGTGAGCTTGCCGGCTTCCATCTTCGAGCTGTCGAGGATGTCGTTGATGATAACCAGCAGGTTTTGCGACGACGACTCGATGGCCGTGAGGTACTCGCCCTGCTCGGTATTTGGCCGGGTGGCCTGCAGCAGATTGGTGAGGCCGATGACGGCATTCATCGGTGTGCGGATTTCGTGGCTCATGTTGGCCAGGAACTGCGCCTTGGCCCGCTGGGAAGCTTCGGCCGCGTCGCGCGCCACCATCAAATCGGCGTTGATGGCTTCAATGTGCGTTTTTTGCTGGCGCAGCTCGGCGGTGCGCTCCTCCACCGTGCGCTCCAGAATAATTTGGGTCTCGCGCAGGGCGCGCTCCCGATACCGCACCACGCCCCACAGCAGGCCGGCCGCCCCCAGCACCACCAACCCCGCAAACCACCACGTGCGCCAAAACGGCGTGGCAATGCCAAACGAGGCCCGGGCCACAGGGCTCCAGGGGCCCGCAGCACCGTGCCGCGCTCGCACCTCCAGGGTGTAGGAACCGGCGTCGAGGCCGGGAAACTGCGCTTCGGGCGAGGCGCTGGGCCGGCTCCAGGTGTCGGCCAGCCCCCGCAGGCGGTACTGGTATTCCAGGGGCTCGCTGCTGGCCGCCAGGCTCAGGCCCGTGAAGGCAAAGCGGAGCCGGTGCCGGGTGGCCGAAAGCTCGCCCAGTGCCGCCACGGGCTGCGGGTCGCCGTCTACTTCGGCGGCGGCCAACACCAGGCCGGGGGGCAGTTCGCGCGTGCGCTCCAGGGCTTCGCGCAGGTCGATGCGCACCAGCCCGGCGCGGGTGGCGGCCCAGGCGGCGGGGCGCGCCCCCGAGGCCAGCGCCAAGGGCCCGCGGCAGTCGCGTACCAGCGTGTCGCTGGCCGCTGCCAAAGGCGTGAATTTCTGGGTGCGCACATTGAACAGGGTGAGCCCCTGCAGGTGCGAGAGCAGCAGCCAGTTGCCGGCATCGGCGGCCTTGCCCAGGGCGGGTAGCGCGAGCATGCCGTACACGTAATTGGTCGAGAGGCTGTGGCCGGCGTCGTAGTGCTGCCAGGTTTTGCCGGTGAGGCAGTACAGGCCCTGGCCCTCGGTGCCCACCCACACGCGGCCCGCCGCGTCCTCGGCAAAACTGCTGATGGACACGCCGCTGGCCCCGAGGCGGTAATGGGCAAACTGCTGGCTGGCGGGAGTGTAGGCGGCCAGACCGGTGCCGTGGGTGCCCACCCACACCCGGCCCGTGCGGTCGGCCAGCAGCGCATAAATGCTGTTCTGCAGCAGCCCTTCGGCCGTGGTGAAGTGGCGCACGGGCTGCGTGGTGTCGGCCGGCAGCAGGTAGAGGCCATCGGCGGTGGTGCCCACCCACAGGCCGCTGCTGGCCGCGTAGGCCAGGGCCGAGACCTCCAGGGTGGCGGGCAGGCCCTTCACGCGGCGCGGCGCCCGGGGCGGGGCGTACTGCCACAGGCCGTCGCCGTCGGTGCCGGCCCAGTAGCCGCGCCCGCTGCCCGGCGCGGCCAATAGTGCCCGCACGGGCACGGCAGGACTACTGCTAAGCTGGGGCCCCGGCTTGCCATTGGTGTCGGTGGTTTGCAGACCGGCCGCGGTACCCACCAGCAAGGTGCCCTGCGGCCCCGGACTCAGGGCCACCGGCGGCGCGCCCCCAGCCGGAGTAGGATAGCGGCGCAAATGCCGGTCCGAATGCCGCCACAGTCCCTGGCCGGCTGTGCCAAACCAGGTATTGCCTTCGCGGTCTTCGAGCAGGCAAATGGGCACCACGCCGCTGGGCAGGCGCAGGCGGTACCGCCGCAGGTAGCGCCCAATAGCGGCCGTGTCCACGGCCGGCGTGCCATCGGCGGTGAGGCCCAGGCGGGCGGAAACAGCGGCGCGGGCGGCGGTGGCAAAGGGGCCGTTTGCTTCCTTCTTTACCGAAAACCGGCCCTGGTAATGCCCCAGCCACAGCTCGCCGGTAGCGGGCTCTTCGCGCAACGACACCACGAAGTCTTCGGCCAGCCCGTCTTTGGTAGTGAAGGTGGTGAAGCTGGTGCCATCGTAGCGCACCAAGCCCTCGGCAGTACCCAGCCAAAGGTAGCCCTGCCGGTCCTGCAGCAGCGAGTAAACAAAGGGTGGCCGCAAGCCCTCGGCCGGGCCAAACTGGCGGATGAATGCCTGCTGGGCCTGGGCCGGCCACGAGAGCAGGAGCAGCCCCGCCAGCAGGGCCAGCAAGAGCAGGCCCATTCGCCGGGCGTACATAAAATGAAGGAGCAGTTTCAAGCAGAGGGTGCAGCCCGACCAGCCAGCCAGTCGTTTGTCCCTACAAGGTAGAATGCTTCCTGCTACTTGCCCCTACTCGCCCGGTTGCCAGGCGCTGCAAAGCGGCAAAATTCTGAGTCTACCAGCTACCACTTTTACCAAAAGGCCACCTTGGATTGCGTTCGGGGCCACGGAGTGAGTACTGCCGTAGCCGGCGGCCGTGAGGTGACCCGGCTGCTGTGCGCAGCCGCAAGGTCGGGTTTGGCCGAGTGGTTTGGGCGGAGGCCAATCGAAGCTAACCAATGGTACTCCAAACTGCCATGCAATACGCCTCTTCTTCCAGTTGCGTCCTGCTATTTGGTTTTAGCTTTCGCTGTTTTCTGAAAAATACTTTTGGGAATTATTATGTGGGCGCCGCGGGTGCCGTCTACCACCTGCGTGGTGTTCAGGTCGGCGGCCACGCTGCACAGCATGTAGGCATCGTCGCGGGTCAGGCCCTTTTCGGTTACCAGAAAGGCAATCATTTCACGCACGGCGTCTTTGGCGGCCAGCGTCAGGTCTTCGTTCAGGCCCATGCTGATGTAGGCCGTGGGCGTTTCGGCGCGGGGCAGGCTGAGGCGTAAGTCTTTGCGCACGATGAACTGCAGGGTGCCGGTGAGGGAGGTTTCCAGCGCCGTAATGTCGACTTCGCCGTTGCCCTGGCCAGCGTGGCCGTCGCCCACAAAAAACAGTGCCCCGGCCGCGTGCACCGGCAAGTAGAGCGTGGTGCCCGCCACCAGCTCCTTATTGTCCAAGTTGCCGCCGTGAATGCCGGGCGGGGCGCTGTTCAGGCGGCCGGCCGCGGCGGGCGGGGCCACGCCCATGCTTCCAAAAAAGGGCCGCAGCGGCACGTCGATGCCAGGCGCAAAGTGCGCCACCATCTTTTTGGCATCGAGCGGAATGATTTTCATCCGGGCGTAAGGAAAGTCCTCCGGGATGAAGCCGCTCTTGGGCCCGAAGGCGTTGTAGGCGTAGGGGATGGCCAGCTTGATGGACTGAATGCGCACTTCCAGCACATCGCCGGGCTCGGCACCTTCCACGAAAATGGGGCCGGTGAGGATGTGCCCGCCGGGCCCTTTGTTGGTTACGTGCGTGGTGATGTCGCGCAGGGCCGGCTCCACTTGCGCGGGCGCCACGCCCGCGCCTTCGAGGCGGGCCGGCGTGGAGGTGATGAGCGTGTGGACATTCACCGTTTCGCCGGATTTGATGCGCAGCACGGGCGGTGCGGCGGCATCGTAATAGCCCCACGCCACGGTGGTGGGCGTGGGCACGAGCTTGTGCTGGGCCCGGGCAGTATGTGTGGCAAAGGAGCATAAGGCCAGCAATAGGCTGCCGATAGTGCGGGCTGAGTGGCGGGTGTTCATGCGGGCAAGTACGCACCGGCCACCCCAAGTTGCCGGGTCAGCTTGCGAGGCTACTTACAAGCGCCTGCGTCCCAAAGCGCATCCATCCAATAGATATGTCGCTTATCATCAGCAACATAATTTCTAAGAAAGCTATTTATTTATTATGTTAAGTAAGTTGGCGTAATAAATCGAGCAGAAATATTATCAAATGTCGTGCTGGCAGATGGGCAAATGTAGGCGGTTCGGGCCCACAGAAAATGCCTTCGGAAACAGGCACTGGTTGAGGGAAGCGAACCTGGCCGCTACGGATGAGCCGTTGCCACGACCGGTTGCGGAGCGGGGCGTGACGAAATTGCCGCCATCCGCACGCCATCGGGGCTCCGCAGCTGTTTATTGAACCGCTGTTCCCTTGCCCCAAATACCTGCTCCATGAACCCTGCTACCCCCGCTTTTTCCGCTGCCGAAACCAACCGCTACAGCCGCCACCTGCTGCTGCCCGAAATAGGAGCAGCGGGCCAGCAGAAGCTGAAGGCTGCCAACGTGCTGGTGGTGGGGTGCGGCGGGCTGGGCTGCCCGGTGCTGCAGTACCTGGCTGCGGCTGGCGTGGGCACGCTCGGCTTGCTGGACTCCGATACCGTGGACGACAGCAACCTGCAGCGGCAAGTACTCTACGCCACCACCGATGTGGGACGGCCCAAAGCGGTGGCCGCCGCCGAAAAGCTGCAGGCCCAAAACCCGTTCATTGCGCTACAGTCGCATCAGGTGCACCTCACCTCCGCTAATGCGCTGGCCTTGTTTCAGGCGTATGACATCGTGGTGGACTGCTCCGATAATTTTGCCACCCGCTACCTCGTCAACGACGCCTGCGTTATCCTGGGCAAGCCGCTGGTATTTGGCGCCATCTTCAAGTTTGAAGGGCAGGTATCGGTCTTCAACTACCAGGGCGGCCCTACGTACCGCTGCCTTTATGCGCAGCCGCCGGCCGCCGGCGAGGCTCCCAGCTGCGCCGAAATCGGCGTTTTGGGGGTGTTGCCCGGTCTGGTGGGCACCATGCAGGCCACCGAAACCCTGAAGATAATTCTGGGGCTGGGCGAGGTGCTCAGCGGGCGCCTGCTGCTGGTCGATGCCTTGGGCATGCGCTTTCAAACTATGCGCTTCAACGCCGTTGCGGCCAACCAGCAGCTCACGGCCCTGGCGCCCGACTACGCCGCTTTTTGCGGGGAGCTGCCCGCGGAAGTTATGCCAGTGCGGGCACCCGAACTCAGTGCCGACGAGCTGAAGGAATGGCAGCACAGCGGCCGGCCGCTGCAGCTGCTGGACGTGCGCGAGCCGCACGAATACGCCCTCCGCCACATCGGCGGGCAGCTGGTGCCGCTGGCCCAACTGCCCGAGCAGCTGGCCCACTTGAACACCACCGTGCCTGTGGTGGTGCACTGCGCCAGCGGGGTACGCAGCCAGCAAGCCGCTCAACTCCTGCTGGCCCAGGGCTTCGCAGAAGTGTATTCGCTCCGTAACGGACTGGCTGATTATTAAGGTATTGTTTAGAAGCAGTTGAACGTCATGCTGAGCTATTGGCGCCCCGTGCTCTCCTAAGAAGCCTCGGGGCAGGCAGGCAGGCCAGTTCTCCAGCAGCGTGAGGATGTGGTCCAGTCGCGCCTGTTTGGGGGCTGCCCGCCGGGCCAGGGCGGTAGCAGTCCAGTAGCAGTGGTGGCTCAGGAAAGAGGCTTGGAGCTGGAACCAGGCGTGTTCGCTGGCAATGAGCTGGCGCGCGGTCAGCTCGTGGTAAAGGCTGGTGGAAATGGATTCGAAGTCGGGCCGGCCGAGGTAGTCCAGGTCCGCATCACACAGAATCTGGTCCAGGTGGCTGCAGGGCTCCTGCGGGTACCTCGTGGCCATAATCATAGCGCATATCTGCTCCACTTGCGCCGCCGGGTAGCCAAAGCCCGGCAGGGTGGCGCGGGCCAGCCCGCAGCCGGCCGCCTCGTGGCCCTGGTAGGCGTGCAAAAAGCCGGCATCGTGGTAGAGCGCCGCCGTGCGCAACAAAAGCAGGGACTCGGCATCCGTCACGCCTTCGGCAGCGGCCAGGTCGGTGGCCACAGCGGCCACGTCAAGGGTATGGTGCAGGCCGTGGTAGTAGAGCGTGGGCGAAAGGCCGCGCCGCAACTCGTTCACAATAAACTCTTCGGCGGCTGAAACTTGGAAGGGCATGGCAGGAAAATGCAGGCCCCGGCCGTTGGCCTCGGCGCTTGTAAGAAAAACGTTTCAAACCGGTGATGTGACAGGCTGGGGACGTAGCAAATACCCCGCCGGACGTTCCCGCTGCAAGAAACAGCGCGGCAAATCCGAACGCCCTCGCCCCTGGCTGCGCTGGGCCCGGAAAGAAACCGCCGCTGCAACGCCGCTTATCGCAACTGGCATAATTGGTTTACTTTAGAAAATAAATATTTAATACTTGAATAAATCAAGAATATAGTAAGGGCACTCCGCAGGACGTGGGTTTTGCGGTAATGATGCTGCAAATCAGAGCGAACTGCCGGAAAAGTGCTGTGGCACTTTATGGATGAAGTATAAATGCCGTGGTGGAATATGCGCACTCGTTCGCCGAAATGTTCTGGAAATAAACAATCTTTACGATGTGAAGAAGTACGAGTGAAGCCCGGTGAAGCTTCCCTGCCGAATGAGCTTCGCTACGTTTCGGCTTCCTATGGCTCTTCCCTTCTACCAGTGATGATTTTCGACCATTACCCTTGTTTGCGTGGGCCCCGGCATCCTTGGGCGACAAGGCGGGAAAGTAAACCAGCCGACCAGTTTTTTGCTGTTTCTAACCCGACGCAAAGCCTATGAAATGGTTTTTAACGGCGTGGGCACTGTGGCTGGCGAGCGGAACCGTGCTGGCGCAGCACCGCTACTGGGATGCCAACTACGATTCGCTGACCCGCGCCCTGGCCCAGCAGCGCACCGACACCGCCCGGCTGCGCACCGTGGTGCACCTGCTCGACCTGCACCCCACCAACCCGCAGGCACTGCCGCTCCTCGACCAGCTGCTAGCACTAAACCAGCGTACCCAATCCCTGAACGAAGTGCCCTACCGCCGCCTGCGCGCCGGCCTGGTGCTGTGGTACCGCGGCAACGCCGATGCCGCGGCCCTGGACACCATGAAGAACGCCGTGGCGGAATTCGATAGTCTGCAGCGCCCCATTCCCTGGCTGTTGATTGATTTGGTGGCGCTCTACAACCGCACCCTGGCCATGGATGCCCGCAAGGAGTACTACGAGGAAAAGCTGGCCTATTACCGGGTGCACGGTGCCACCGAAAACGCGGCCGCCTGCTACGTATCGCAGGGCGGGTACTACCGCCGTATGGGCGACTACAACCGCGCCATCAACAGCAGCCTGCGGGCGGCCGACATGGCCCAGGGCTTCAGCCGCACCCTGTACATCCACGAGCTGATTGTGACCGGCGCTATTTATGCGGACTGGGACAACGTTGACAAGGCGGTGTATTACTTGAACAAGGCACGCGCCCTGCCCGAATTCCGGCGGGTGCAGGGCCAGAACCGGGTGTTCACCTTCGTGGCCTTGTCGCGGCTGTACCTGCAGCAGCAGCAATACCCTGCGGCGCTGCAAGCCGCCGATTCGGCCCTGGCCGCGCGCGTCGCCGAGCCCAGCGAGCGGGGCATGACGCTGGCCCACGGCTTGGTACAAAAAGCGGCTGTGCTGCTGCGAATGCAGCGAGTAGAAGCCGCCGCCCCCCTGCTCCAGCGGGCCCAGGGCCTCGCCGATTCCCTGAAACTGCCCATGTCTGACAAGCCCGGCGAACTGGAGCTGGACGCCACCCTGGCGCGCTACCACGTAGCCCAGAAGAATTTTGCCCGGGCCGAAACACATTGGCTGCGGGCTTATAGCAAAGCCACGGCCGCGCAGCTCGACCGGCTGCGCCCCCGATACCTCAAGGAGCTGGCCGCGTTCTACGACGCCCGTGGCCGGCCAGCGGAAGCCCAGCGCTACGCCCGCATCTACATTGAGCTGGTCGATACCATCAGCGCCCTGCAAAACTCCTTTCACGTGGCGCAGTACGAGAGCGAACGGGTGGAGCAGGCCCAAAATGCGCAGATTAGCAACCTGCGCGAAGCGCAAGCCGTGCAGGCCGAACGCCTGCGGCTGGGCAACTGGCTATTGCTGGGGGCTTTGCTGGCCGTGGTGCTGGTATCGGTGCTGGGCGCATTTATCTACTGGCAGCTATGCACCAACCGGCGCACGCTCGACCAGCTTCGGCAAACGCAGTCGCAACTGGTACAGGCGGAGAAGATGGCGTTTTTGGGGGAGCTGACGGCGGGCATCGCCCACGAGCTGCAGAACCCGCTCAACTTCATGAAGAACTTCGCC
>NZ_MDZB01000106.1 GCF_001816145.1 Hymenobacter lapidarius
ACTCCCTCCGCTTTGACATCGAAGCCCTCTTCGCCTTCAACTGGGAGCAAACTCCGCCTCCGTCCACTTAACTTTTGGACCATACTTTTAACCAAGGCCGATAATGCGCAGGCCGAGAGCCTCTGGTCACGCCTGAAAACCGAAGTACTCGAAGTCCGCGAGCGGCCCGTTTTTGCCGACCTCGTGGATGCCCAGCGCAGCGTCGCCGATTATTTTGACTATTACAATCACGAGCGGTTGCACTCCAGCATTGACTACCACATACCATGTCACACTCATCAACAGCTTCTTACACTTAACGCCCTAAACTGTCCAGCATAACTAGACCACCTCATTTCTCGTGCATTTGCCCCAGGTGCTGGTACATCCTTTCGCCAATGGTCCTGCAATGACTAGCCTCTTGGAGGCCGTGGTCTATAGCGCAACGGCCTTTATCATCGCTATCATGAGCCCAGAGCGAAATAAGCAAGAAGTATTTCACTGAGTCCCCGCAAAGTGCAGTATTGGCTGGCTGCGAACAAAGGGGCTTGGCGCTCAATAGCAATTATGCAGCTGGTTTCCGCTGTCGTGGAATAGCCTGAAACCAGCCTTTTGAGATTACACTTAACACTTACTCATTCCCGATATCATTCAGGAAAGCATCAAAAAGTGTGGGGCAGTGGAGTCAATAAACGATTGGCCAGGTTCCTAATGATGATGGTCAAGGTAACACGGAAGGTAATCTGATTTGGCTGCCCCACACTTTTTGATGCTCTCTCACGGAGAGGGTCGCACAAGAGTAGGAACAGAAAGTATCGGTAGGGAAAATTTGCGTGGGCGGCGGTCTCAGAATACGGCCCTTTTGGAAGAAAAACCCCTCGACGCCGAAACCGGGGAGCCTGCCGCGTAGTGTACCATTTCAGCGCGCCGCGCCACGTAAATGCGCGTACCTTGTGAGCGGATGCAACGAGGGCCGGCACTTTCGGTAGTGCGCTGTCCCCTTCTGAATAAAGCCCAGGCAGGTTGGGTTTGTTGACATCCCTGAACTCAAGCATATGCGCCTATCCATCGAACGGGAATCCGAAAAAGTCTATCCGGATATGAAGCGGGTAATTGCCCGCTATTTTTTTTATGGCGAGGAGCGGGCCCGGCAGGTCATCCGCCGCGTGATGGAGCTGAGCGACGACGAAGTTTACGGCACTATCTCGCCCATTTTGCAGGAGTACTCCAAGCGTCACCGCAACATTACGCGGGTGCTCAGCCGCAACTGTGCCCGGCTGCAACCGCTGTTTCCGGCCCTGGGCCTCGATTTTGAGCAACTGACGCCTTACCGCAAGCTGCTGCTGGGGTCTTACTTCACCCACGAGTATTCCATCGAGTCGGCCGCGTTCTTCAACCCCTCCATCGTGGAGGACCCCGACCAGTCGGAGCTGCAGGAGGGCGAGAAGCGCGTCATCATCAGCTTCCGGGCCGTGGGCGAAGGGCACATCTCCTCCATCGTGTTCCGCCGGGCCCTGCTCGACAAGGACGCCAACATCCACGTACTGCCGGCCGGCGGTTACATCGACGAGGCCGAGACGGTGCGCAGCGCGGAGTACCACAAAGCCGCTTTCTTCGCCCAGCCCCTGGCCGCCCAACTCAACCCCCAGATATTGGCGGAAGTGGCGGGCCAGCTCGCCGACCGGTTCGAGTTTAACCTGCTGCAGAAAATCGTGCTGGAAGCCCAGGCCGCGCAGCCCGATGCGGCCCTTAAGCCCGACTACCCCCCGGTGCTCTGGCTGGCCGAAGCCTACCACGAGCTGACGTTTTCGCTGGATACCGACATTTCGGACCGGGTGCTGTTTCCGGTGGCCGACTTCGAGCGCCGGGGCATGGAAGACGCCCGGTTCGTGCGCTTCGTGGACGACGACGGCCGCGTGGTATACTACGCCACCTACACGGCCTACGACGGGTTCACCGTCGCGCCCAAGCTGCTGCGCACCGAGGATTTTATTACGTTCCGGGTGATGCCGCTGCACGGCACCGGGGCCCACAACAAGAACCTGGCGCTGTTTCCGCGCAAAATCGGGGGGCGCTTCGCCATGCTCTCGCGCATTGATGGCTGGCGCAACTACCTCATGTACTCCGACAACCTCAACATCTGGCAGGAACCCGTGCAGATTCAGGAGCCCAAAAGCACCTGGGAGTTCATTCAGATTGGCAACTGCGGCTCACCCATCGAAACGGAGCACGGCTGGCTCATCATCACCCACGGCGTGGGCCCCATGCGCCGCTACTGCCTGGGCGTGAGCCTGCTGGACCTTAACGACCCGGCCATCGAAATCGGCCGGCTCAGCGAGCCCCTGCTCATTCCCAACAAGGAGGAGCGCGAAGGCTACGTGCCTAACGTGCTGTATTCCTGCGGCTCCATCATCCACCAAGGCAAGCTGGTCATTCCCTACGGCCTGTCCGACTACTGCTCGTCGTTCGTGACGGTGGACCTGGCTTCGCTTCTGGCCAAGCTATTGGACAAGTGCTCAGCGGTGCAGGAGGTCACCTGAGAAAAGAACTTACGGCTGGTGCAACAATTTTCCCAGGGCAGCCTCGTCGTGGGCTTCCAGGGCTACTTCGGCTTTCAGGTTGTCCCCGTCGCGCTGCACGCTGGCCACGGCCAGGGTCTGGCCGCTTCGGCGGAAGGCTACGCTGCCCGTCCGCTCGGCCAGCGAGCCGTCCACGGTCAGCTCGTCCCACTGTTCGGCGTGGCCCGTGTAGCGCACCGACAGGTCGTAGTGCTTGCTCCAGAAAAAGGGCACCGCGTCGAATTTCTCCCGCCGGCCCAGCATGTTGCGGGCGGCCGTCTGGCCCTGGCGCTGCGCCACCACCCAGTGCTCCACCCGAATGGCCTCGCCGGTGTGGGCATCGGGCCAGCGGGCAATGTCGCCGGCGGCGTAGATGCCGGAGCTGCTGGTTTGCAAATACGCATCCACCAGCACGCCCCGGTCCAGGGCGAGGCCGGCGGCCTCGGCCAGCGCCAGCCGGGGCCGCACCCCAATGCCGGCCACTACCAAGTCGGCGGGCATCCGCCGGCCGTTTTTCAGCACCACGGCATCGGCCTCGATGGACGTCGCCGTTTGCTGCAAATGAAAAACGATGCCTTTTTCCTCGTGCAGCTGCTGCACCATCGCGCCCAGCTCCGCACCCAGTACCTTGGCCAGCGGCACCTCGTCGGGGGCCACGACGTGTACTTCCAGCCCTTGGCCGCGCAACGCGGCGGCGACTTCCAACCCGATAAAGCTGGCCCCCAGCACCACCGCCCGTTTGGCCTGGGCCGCCCCGGCCATGACGGCGCGGTGGTCGGCCAGGGAGCGCAGCACGTGCACGTGGGGCAGGTCGTGGCCGGGAATATCCAGCCGCACCGGCTCGGCACCGGTGGCCAGCAGCAGCGCGTCATAGGCGTGCGCCATGCCATCGGCCAGCCGCACGCGCCGGCCGCTGACATCCAGCGCGGCCACCTCGCCCCGGATAATGTCGATGCCGTGCGCGGCGTAAAAGCCCGCCGGGCGCAGGGCAATGTGTTGCGCGTCGTCGGGGGAAAAGCTCTTGGAAAGCACGGTGCGGTCGTACGGCACGTCGGCTTCCTCATCGAGCAGGGTAATGCGGCCCTGGTAGCCTTCGCGGCGCAGCATCTCGGCAGCCGCGCTGCCGGCCCCGCCGGCCCCGATGATGACTACCTGCTTCGGATGAGGGGCATTTTTGGCGGTTGCCGGGGGCGATTCGGGGGCCAGCGGGTCGCGCTCCTGCTTCTCGGTGACATAGGCCCGGCCGTCGCGGCGCTCCACCGTCCAACGGGGCAGCGGGTCGAGGGCCGGGGCCCGCAGCGCGGCCCCGGTGTGCAGGCTGAAACAGGCGTGGTGCCAGGGGCAGCGCACGGTGTCGCCGACCAGCAGGCCCGTTTCCAAGGGCGCTCCGAAGTGGCTGCACAGCGCCCCCACCGCCAACAGCTCATCGCCGCGCCGGACCAGCAGCACCGGCTCGCCGTGGGCGTGGCCGCGGAGCATGATACCGTCGGCCAAGTCGGCCAGCGCGATGCCGGCCGTTGCAAAGTCGGGGCCGGTGGGTGTTTCGGGAGAAGCCATCAGACGGTATTTCAAAAGGTGAGAAACAGGAGAGCATGCAACAGTTCAGGCAGCGGCCGGGTGCTCAGGCCGGCACTTCAGGCGGCCCGCTTCTCAAACTTGCCCAAGGCCTGGTAGGCGGCCACGTAAGCGTCCTGCATCAGGTCCTGCACCGTGGCGTGGGCGAAGCCGTAAGAGCGCCCCACTTTGTAGAGCGCGCCGTTGTAGCGCCGAATCAACAGCTCGAAGTATTCCTTCTCGCCACTCAGGATGCAGGCAATGAGCACGGCATCGGCCGGGGCACCGACAGGCACCAGGTGGGGCCGTGGGGCAGCATGGGAATCGGGCTCAGTTTTCATGGATGGTGCCAAGACGATGCTTTAAGACAAGCTGCTCTCCAAGGTAATAGTTGAGGATTTGTAGGCGCCATGACTAAAATCAGCGGTGGAACTTGATTAGCGTCATGCCCGGCGGCCGGCGGTCTTTGCAACTTTGGCCTGTCTTGCATAGCTAGTGCATGGGCCGGCCCCACCGGGCTTGGCACGGCCGAATGCAGGTGGGCTTGCCGTGGTAAATCTGCCTGCCCGACGCTGGTTGGGCGCAGACCTTCACTCACTTAAGCACTTTTTAATCATACGGAAAAACGTTGGTTCTCCTGACCCAATGCTGCGCATCTTCCTCGCGCTCATCCTCCTTGGGGTGCTTTGGCAGGAGCAGCGAACCGGGACGCCGCTGCTGTTCTGGCTGGTGGTGTTGGCGCAGCTGCTGCTGGGCACGGGCACGTTTGGGTACTGCCCGCTCTACGGCCTGCTGGGCATCAGCACCCGCCGGGCCCTGCCAAGCTGATGCAAGTATCCAAATTGCCAGTTTTCAGCCTTTCACCTTCTTTCTCAATTGTTATGAAAACACCCATGAAACCGTTGCTAACGCGAAACCCAGCTCTCACGCAGTGGTCGGCCTTTGGGGCGAGCCTGCTGGCCGGGCTCACGGCAGGAGTGCTGTGGGCCCCGGCTTCGGGCCTCCACTCCCGCACGCGGCTGGCCGCCGGCTTCCGCGACTGGTCGCGCACCGTGGCCGGCCGCTGGAACCTGTGGACCCCCTGGCCGCTGGCCCGCTGGTCCCGGCACGGGGCCGTTCCTGCTCCAAAGCACCCGGCTGACTTGTCGATGCAGCCCAACCGCCTGCTGACCGAGAACTGAAGCCGGGCCGCTCGTGGCCGCCTTCCGCCCTTTCACCAATTCCCCTTTTCCCAACGCTTACCCTTTTTTTCAAACGCCATGACGTTGGGGTTGGGTAACCGGGGTGCAACGCGCAGGCTCAGGGGTTGCAGCGCGTAACGACCCAGAAGACGATGCCCACCAGGGCGACGGATGCCAGACGAAGAATCAGAAAGACCCAGGCCGGCAGCTCGGGTTTGGTGGGAAGCTTCATAATCCTGATTGCCTGGAGGTCATTCTATACGGGCAGGTCGTCCTTGGGGCCATTCAGCCGGGTCCGGTAGCCGTCATTCCTTCTAAAAATCGGGTGTTGCCGCCCTTTCGTTAACGCATCGAGCGTATGCTTGTGTCAATCCAATCCGTCCAGCTTGTCTTGGGCGATACTCGGCCCGCCCAGTGAGCTGCGCATCATTCCGGGCGTGGGGCACCTGTTCGAGGAACCCGGCACCCTGAAACAGGTAGCCGACGCCGACGCCGATTGGTACCGCCGCTACCTGCGCTGAGCGGCATTTCTTTTCCCCTTTGGTACCGCTGCTGATGACCCCAGGCTTTGCGAATCGAACCGATGCGGCGCACCAACTCGCCGTCCGCCTGCACCACCTGCGCCAGGCCCCGCGGGGGGTGGTGCTGGCCGTGCCGCGCGGCGGCGTGCCGCTGGGGGCCATTGTGGCGAAAGCATTGGGCTGGCCGCTGGAGGTGGTGCTAGCCAAGAAGATTGGCCATCCCGCCCATCCGGAGTACGCCGTGGGAGCCGTAAGCCTGGAAAGCGTGGTCCTCACGCCGGGCCTCGTGCTGCCCGCCGGGTACCTGGCCGAGCAGGTGGCCCGCATCCGGCAGCGGCTGCAACAGCGCCACCGAGCGTACGTGGGCAACCGCCCGCCGCTGGTGCTCACGGGCCGCACGGTGGTCCTGGTCGATGACGGCGTGGCGACGGGCCATACGTTGCTGGCCACCGTCGAGCTGGTCCGCCAGCAGTCGCCGGCGCGCGTGGTCGTCGCCGTGCCGGTGTCTTCGCTCCAGGCGCTGGGCCGTCTGCAGGCCGCGGCCGACGAGGTGGTGTGCCTGCTGGCCCCGCCCAATTTCCAGGCGGTGGGCCAGTTTTATCAAGACTTCACCCAGGTCACCGACGAGGAAGTTGTAGCGGTTCTGCACGCCGCCGAGCACCCGCCGGCGTAGCCCGCCGGCACCACGTCAATCGGCGGCCGATGCCGTTCACCTTACTTCTTTTTTTTGCTGCTTATGCTTTCCGTTGCACCTATCGTTGAGGCCGAAATTGAACGCGGGTTTTCGCTCAAAGCCCAACGGGACTTTGTCCTGATTCAGGCGGCCCTGGACGGCAGCGCCAAGGCCTATGATGCCTTGCTGCGCAGCTACCACAAGTCCGTTTACCACATCGCGCTGCGCATGGTGCGCGACCCCGACGATGCCGACGACCTGACCATGGAAGTCTTTGCCAAGGCCTTTCGGTACTTGTCCCGCTACCGGCCCCAGTTCGCGTTCAGCACCTGGCTGTTCCGCATCGCCACCAATAGCTGCATCGACTTTGTCCGGCGCAAAAAACTGAAAACCCAGTCGCTGAATGCCGCGGTACGGTTAGGTGATGGGGAAAGCATCCTGTTGGACTTGCCTGACCACGCCCCCAATCCGCAGGAGGCGTTTATCCGGCAGCAGCGCCTGGAGGCGGTCCAGCGGGTGGTAACCCAGTTGCCGGCCAATTATGCCCGGCTCGTCCGCCTGCGCTACTTCGAGGAGTTGAGCTATGAGGAAGTGGCGACGGAGCTGCAGGTGCCCCTCGGCACCGTAAAAGCGCAGCTGTTCCGGGCGCGGGAGTTGCTGCTGCATCTACTACAGGCGAGTAAGGCAGCGATTTGAACAGCTCCCTAAAAAGAGTCCCGGATGCCAGCCGTTTTGCCGCTGGTTACTCTACCCTATGATTTTTTTTCCGGCTCTTTGACTCATCCGTAGCAGCTGCGATTCCAGCTTCTGAGGGCGGTTTTTCGGCAGATAAAGCCCCAAAAGGCCTGTTTGCTTCGAACTTGCAACGCACTGAAAGATAGTGGATTGAAAAAATCATAGGGTAGAGTAGCCGCTGGTATGTCCTTCATCCCGCCCGGCCGCCGTGTTCCTGGCTGCAAAAGACTCGTTTCGCCCTCCCAGCCCAGCCGTTCACGCCAACGGCGGCGAAGTGCCCACTACCCGATTGCTGGTTCTTCACCACGAGAGCAGCAAAAAGGGTGGGACAATCCACGTTATTGGTTGGTCTGGATGCAAGCACAGCCAGTAGCAACTTAACCTGGAACAGGATTGCCCCACCCTTTTTGATGCTCTCGCATTCCGTCCGACGATACCTTCCGGTGGGTATTTCAGGGCCTGGACGAGGCGGCGTTTAACGCCGCGTTTCTGGCCTGGATGCGGCAACTTCTGCCCGCCGAGCAACTTAGCCCGGTCTGCATCGACGGCAAAACGCTGCGCGGCAGTGGCCCGCAGGCCCTGCATGTGGTGTCGCTTGCTCGACGTGCGGGGCTGCCTCGTCAGCCTGGATGCGCTGGGGTGTCAGCCCGCCATCGCGGCCCAGATTGGCAAACAAGGGGCCGATTACCTGCTGGCCCTCAAAGGCAACCAAGGGACCCTGCTGGTCAAGTGCTCAGTGGCGCACGATGCGTTGGTAGACGGCTAGGTAGTCGGCTGCCATTTTCTGCTGCGAGAAGTTGGCGGCGGCCCACTCCCGGCAGGCACCGCGGCTGAGCTGCCCGACTTGCTGCACGGCCTCCACCGCCTGGCCCACGGTATCGACCAAAAAGCCGGTGCGGCCGGATTGAATCAGCTCCGGCATGGCCCCGCGGGCGAAGGCAATGACCGGCGTGCCGCACAGCTGGGCTTCGGCCACGCTCAGGCCAAAGGGCTCGTCGAAGCCGATGGGGTGCAGCAGCGCCAGCGCCTGGCCCAGCAGCTGCTGGCGCTGCGCGGGGCCGGCGGGGCCCAGGAATACCACGTCCTCGCTCAGCAGCGGCTCCACCCGTTCCCGGAAGTAGGCAGCGTCCTGCACGATGCCCGCGATGAGCAGCCGCTTGTGGCTTTGCCGGGCAATCTGAATGGCTTCGGCGGTGCCTTTGTCGGGGTGGATGCGCCCGAAGAACAGCAGGTAGTCGTCGGGCTGGGCGGTGAAGGGGAAGTCCGGGAGGCGCAGGCCGTTGTACACCGTGGCCACGTAGGGCAGGCGCGGGCTGCGGTCGGCGTGGCTGATGGAGACGTAGGCCGTGGTGGCCGCGTATTTCTCGTAAACGGGCAGAATTCGCGCCGACGAAAAGCCGTGAATCGTCGTCACCATCGGCGTCGGAATGAGCCGGGAGTAGGTCAGGGGCAGGAAGTCGAAGTGGTTGTGAATCACGTCAAATTCGCCGGCCCGCTCCATCAGGTGGCTGATGTGCAGGCATTCGAGCACCTTGGCGTCCTGGGTGCGGTCTTCCTCGTAGCCCTGCGCTACCACGGCCGCCAGCGTGCCCGCCGTGGCGGAGTCGGCGGTGGCGAACAGGGTCACGTCCACGCCCAGCGCCACCAGGCCCTCGGCTACGTTGGAGGCCATCTGCTCCCAGGGGCCGTAATGGCGGGGCGGGCTGCGCCAGGCCACGGGGGCCAGAATGGCTACTTTCATCCGGCGGCGGCCACTTTCTCCGGCACGGCGGCCCGCTCCGACTGGTCGTACTCGTGCTCCAGCTCCAGGGCCTTAAGCACGGTGAGGTGGGAAATGAGGTAGGCCAGGGTGCTTTCCGCGCCCTGGTTGCGGTTGAGGCCGGTTTCCTGGAGGCCGTCGCAGCAGCCTTTGGTTTCCTGGTCGTAGAGCGGGACGCGCAGCAGGTTTTCGCCCAGAAACCACTGGTAGCTGGCAAACATGCGCCGGATGAAGTTGGGCTCGTGGGTGATGCGGTAGGCCTGCAAATACACCAGCACCATGGCCATCGTCTCGATGGCCTGCTGGTCGAAGAGCGGCATTGTACTGTCCTGTGGGCCGTCCTGGTGGTACCAGCCCTGGTTACCCACCGGGTTGAGGAAGCCGTTGCGGAAGCTCAGCTCATCCAGAAAGGCCAGCGCCTCCAGGGCTACTTCCCGGGCCGGCGCGTGGCCCGTGATTTCGTGGGCGTGCAGCAGGGCCAGCGGCAGAATGGCGTTGTCGTAGGTCAGCTTTTCCTCGAACCAATGCCAGCCGGTGGTGCGGTGGGTGGCGTAGGCACTCAGCAGCCGCGCCGTGAGCCGGGTCAGCTCTTCCACCAGGGCCTCGTCGTCGGGGTGGGATTTGAGGTAGTAGGCCACGCCAATCATGGTGTTGGCGATGCCGCGTAGGTGGTGCAGCTCCCGAAAATGCGGCACCGAGCGCGCCAGCAGCTCGCCGGCAAACTCCCGGTACGAGTTATTCGGGGCCCGGTGAATGAGGTAGCCCAGGGCCCACACCGTGCGCCCGAACGAGTCTTCGGAGCCGATTTCATCCAGGTACTCCCTTCGGAAGCTGAGGAAATTGCGGAAGTTGCCGTCGTCGCGCTGCAGGTAGTGCAGGTAGCTGAGGTAGATGGGCAGCAATTTCAGCGCCTCCGGGCTGTTGTGCTGCTGGTAGGCCATCAGGGTCATAATCAAGGCCCGGGAGTTGTCGTCGAGGCAGTACCCTTCCTTAAGGTTGGGGATGCCGTACTTGGCGTGCTGCACGATGCCCGTGTCGTCGGTAAGGCGGCACACGTGGGCCAGGCTGAATTCGGGGATGATTTCGGGGTCCACCAGCGGGCGGGGGGCCGGCGCGGCCCCCGTTTCGGGACGGGCGCAGGCCGCGGCCAGCACGTCCAGGAACTCCGCCCCGATTTTGGGCCAGCGTAGGTGCAGGCCGTACTGGTAGGCGGTGCGTTGCAGGGCGGCCAGCTTGTCGGGGTGGGTGAGCAGCTCGTTCACGGACTCGGCTAGCGCCTCGGCGTCCTTGAAAGGGAACAGCTGGCCCCGGCCCTCGGCCAGCAGCTCCTGGGCGTGCCAGTAGGGTGTGGATACCACGGCCGCGCCCGCGCCCACGGCGTAGGACAGCGTGCCGCTGGTAATCTGGGCCTCGTTGGTGTAGGGGGTGATGTAGATAGCGGCGGCCGTGAGGTAGTTCATCAATTCCACTTCCTCCACAAACTTGTTGATGAACACCAAATGCTTATCGACGTGCAGTTCGATGGCCAGCCGCTTGAGCTGCTCGCGGTATTCCTCGCCCGAGCGCCGCACCACGCCGGGGTGGGTGTTGCCGAGCACCACGTACACCACGTCGGGGTGTTGGGCCACGATGGCGGGCAAGGCCCGAATCACCGTTTCCAGGCCCTTGTTCCGGCTCAGCAGCCCGAAGCTGAAGAGCACCCGGCGGTGGCGAAACGGGAACTGGGCGAGGAGCGGGTTGACGGTGGGCGCTTCCAAATCGGGCACGCCGTGCTCGATGAGCTGAATTTTCTCCGGCGCTATGTCGTAGATATCAGTCAGAAAGTCGATGCCCCGGCGGCTCATGACCACCAGCCGGGCCGAGCGGCGGGCAATTTCCTGGATGATGATTTTCTGATTGTGCGAGGGCTCGCGCAGAATGGTGTGCAGCACCGTGACGAGCGGTTTTTCCAGTCGGTGCAGCAGCGGCAGCAGGTAAATGCCGCTCTCCCCGCCAAAAATCCCGAACTCGTGTTCCAGCAGGCACACGTCGGCGTCGCTGGTGTTGAGGTAGGTGGCGGCCTGGATGTAATCCTTCTGGTCATCCTGCCGAATAACCACCTGCACGTCCGGCGGGTACGCGTACTCGTCCTCGTCGTCGGAGTCGTTCATGGCCACGCCGAAGCCGCTTTCCGGCCCGGTCTGGCCCTGCCGGGCGAGGTTCAGCGCAATGGCGCGCACCACGTTCTGGTTGAAGGTAGCAATGCCGCACTCGCGGGGCAGGTAGGTGGAGATGTAGGCGACTTTCACAGCAAATCGGGGGAAGTAACTACCACCTGGCGGGATGAAAGTCGGGCAAGTAATTTTCTTTAAACGGGCAGGCCTATGGTTTAACCGGTATTACGCACAAAACTCCTGATTATCAGCAACAAACTGCGCGAATCACGCGGTTGCACCGTCACTCAAGGTAGTAGTGGCGCAGGCGGTTCAGGTCGTCGTCTAGTTCGTACACCAGCGGCACGCCATAGGGAAAGGCGGGCCCGGTCACTTCGGTAGAGGTTGAACCGGGCGGAGAAAACGGCATAGAGCATGGCTTCATCGGCCGGGTTGGTGGGGCCTTCGAAGCGGAAGCGCTGGTCCACCACAAACTCGTCGGGGGCCAGTTGCCTGGCCGGGCGCTGCCCGGCCAGGCAATCCCCGTTCAGGGCGAAATCTTCGGTGTAGCCCGCTGCTTTGAGCCGGGCCAACGTTTCCGCAAGCGTGGGGAGCGGGTGCCTGATCACGGCGTCAGGGGTTATTCAAATCCGCCAGGAGCCGTGGGCAGCACCAGCACGGGCACGGGGCAGTTTTCCAGCAGCCGGACCGTGACACTGCGGTGAAACAGCTCGCTGAGATAGCTGCGCTGGCGCGCCAGCACCACCACCAGGTCGGCCCGGGTTTCGCGCACGGCGGCCAGCAGGCCGTGGGGGTAGCTGCCGTGCTCGTAGCCGCGCAGCTCCGGGGCGGGCAGGCCCTCGACGAGGCCGCTGCCCAGCACCGCTTTCTCGGCTAGGT
Source organism: Hymenobacter lapidarius (assembly GCF_001816145.1). Lineage (GTDB taxonomy): Bacteria > Bacteroidota > Bacteroidia > Cytophagales > Hymenobacteraceae > Hymenobacter > Hymenobacter lapidarius. The sequence goes on from NZ_MDZB01000106.1 coordinate 11,993, forward strand.
CGTAGCCCCGGCCATCTTCGAGCGCGCCCGCCACGTGCACAATAAGGATTTCGGAATGGGGCAGGGCCAGCAGCTGGCGCAGGGGCTGGCTGTTCGCTGCCAGCCGAAACGGCTCGCGGTCGGCGGCAATCAGGATGCGGCGCGGCACCTGGCCGGCCGGGGCCGTGAGGGGCACCACCAGCACGGGGTAGGAGGTTTGCAGCAGCTTGGCGCAGGTGGTGGCCAAGCTCTCGTCCCCTTCATCGTCGGGGTAGCGTTGGCTGAGCACGAACACGAGCGGGTGGTGCCGGTCGGCCAACTCCCGCACCAGCGCGGGCGGCAGGTCGGGTATTACCTGCGCGACGCAGCGGGCGCGCAGCTCCTGGGCCACGCTGGCCAGCTCGGCGGCGGTCGTGGCCTGGCACAGCAGGTCGTCGGGCGCGCAGGGTTCGGCCATGAGCCGGCCGGGCACCGTCACCGAGGGCTCGCTCACGCGCAGCTGCACTACCTGGCCGGCCACGGCCCGGGCCAGCGTATTGGCGTAGCGCAGGCAGTGGTGGGGCGAGGCCTGGCCGTCGGCGAAGGCAATAAACGTTAGGGGAGTCAGGGGTGCCATGCGTTAGGAGGCCGGCGTGAGGCCGGTGAATACGGTGTTGGTGTAGCCGGCGGCGGCGGCGAAGCCGGGCGTTTCGGTAACGGGCACCGGCGCGGCGGTGGGCAGCACCAGCACCGGCACGGGGCAGGTTTGCAGGAGCTGCGCCGTGACGCTGCGGTGAAACAAGTCGCTGAAGTAGCTGCGCTGGCGGGCCAGCACCACCACCAAATCGGCCCGCGTGTCGAGGGCCGCGGCCAGCACCCCTTGCGCGTAATGCTCGTGCTGGTAGCCCCGCAATTCTGGTACGGGCATGTTATCGACCAGGCCACTGGCCTGCACGGCCCGCAGCGCCAGGGCGCAGCCTTCATCATCCTCCACGCCGCTCGAAACGTGGGCCACGATGACCTCGACGCCGGGCAACGCCAAAAGCGGGCGAAGGGCGGAGGCTTCCGAATCCAACGCAAACGGTTCACGGTCGGCGGCAATGAGGATGCGGCGGGGCGGGTGCTCGGCCAGGGCCGTGGGCGACACCACCAGCAGCGGGTAGCTGCCGGCCCGCAGAATCTCCACGCACGAGGTGAGCAGGTCGGCGGCGGCCGGGCGGTCCTCATCGGCCTGGCTGAGCACGAACAGGGCCGGCTGGTAGCGGTGGGCCAAATCCTGGGCCACGGTGGGCAGCAGGTCGGTAACTACTTCCACCGTAGCGGTGGTTTGCAAGCCTTCCGCGTGCTGGTAGAGAATGGCGGCCGTGTCGGTCTGGCGCGCAGCTCCTGCTGGTGGTAGCCCTGGGCCACCGAATCGTAGGGGTCAAACAGGGAGGCGCGGTTGACGTGCAGCAGCACCAGGCGGCCGGCCAGGGCCTGCGCCAGGATGTCGGCGTACTGAATGGCGCGGCGGGCGGGCGGGTAGAAGCCCGCGAAGACGATGAGGGAAAGGGCCATGAGGAAGTGGGGTGGTGGGGTGAAATGGTCGTTGGAGGTAAGGCAGATAAGCAGGCCGCCATGCTTCATCTGTCGTCCGCTTGTCAAACTATGGCAGCTCTTTACCCCAGACCGTTTTCCTGCGTGGCTAGCAGTAGCACCGGCACCTGGGTGTGCCGTAGCACCTCGTCGATGACACTGTCGCCGAACAGCTTGGCTACCCAGCCGTGGCCGGGGTCGAGCAGGACCAGCACATCGGCCGAAAGCTCCTCCACGGCTTGCCGTAGGCCGGCGGCGGGCGATTCGGCCACCACCCGGTACAGGCTGCTGCCGGCCAGGGCGGGGGTCAGGCCGCATTCCTGGGCAGCCGCGAGGCCGGGCCGGCCTGCGGTAGGCTCGTCGGGCCGGAGGCCGGGGTGCCTAGTGGCTGAGCGCGGCCCGGATGGTCAGGAACTCGGTGAGGTTGCCCTGGTCGATGACGCCGCGCAGGCGGTGGTTTTCCAGCACGGGGTAAAAGGCGTTGGGCTGGCGCTGGGCGCGGGCGTACACCTGGGCCAGGCTGTCGCCGATTTCCACCGTGTCGAATTCGCGGCTCATCACCTCCGCAACAGTCGTAGTCAGGCGGTTGTCGCGCAGGGCGGCCATGAGCAGGGGCCGGGTCAGCACCCCGACGGCCTGGCCCTGGTCGAGCACAATCAGGTCCTGGTCGGAGCCGGCCAGCAGGGTATTGGCCGCGTCCTGCACGCTGTCGGTGGGGGCCAGGGTGAGGTAATTGGTTATCATGGCGTGGCCAACGGTGTAGTCGCGCAGCAGCTCGCGGTGCTGCACCGACACGTTTTCGGTGTGGGCCCCGAAGTACACGAAGATGCCGATGAGCACCAGAAACGGGGCATTGAACAAGCCGTAGAACACAAAGCCCACGGCAATGAGCTTGCCCAGTCCCGCCGCGATGGCCGTGGCCTGGGGCCGGCCCAGGCGCATGGCCAGCAGCGCCCGCAGCACCCGCCCGCCATCCATCGGAAAGGCCGGAATGGCGTTGAACACCACCAGCATCACGTTCACCCAAAACAGGGCCATGAGAAAGCCCGGCCCCACGGCACTGTGGCTGATGCCGATGCCCTCAAACGCCCCCACCGGGGCCACGAAGGGGTAAATTATCAGCGCCAGCAGCACGTTCACGGCCGGGCCAGCCAGCGCCACCAGCAGTTCCTGTCGGGGCTTTTCGGGCATGCGCTCCAGCGTGGCAACGCCCCCGATGGGCAGCAGCGTGATGGAGCGCGTGCCGATGCCGAAGCGCCGCGCCGTGAGCGAGTGCCCCAGCTCGTGCAGCACCACGCAAGCAAACAGCGCCAGCACGAAGCCCACCGACGCCAGCACTGCCCCGGAGCTGCTGCCCCGCCGCACCTCGGCAAACACGAGGAAGCCCAGCAGCAGCAGGAAGGTCCAGTGCAGGAAGATGCGGATGCCGGCCAGGCGACCGATTAACAAGGAATTTTTCATAAGAAAGCTGTGTGGGAAGCCGCCAGCTTCAGCATGATGGTCAACGGCGGCCGCAAAGGGACGTAGGCAAAATTCCGCCCTGTCCGCCGGCTTCGGCATGACGAGAATTGCCCTAATAGCTGATTTTCATCAAGCGCTGGCCGCCTATTCATATTCCTGGCGAAGCGGGCCGGCAAACCAAAAATCCCCGACTTCCGGCAAGCTGAAAATCGGGGATGGTGCGCGGCGCGGTCCGGCTCAGCGGCGGGGTAGGGGTACAGGCTGGAGCCGCGTGGAGAGGTGGCGCATGCGCACCGCGACCAGGGCCCCAATGAGCAGGGCCGAAAACAGAAAAGTGGGAAGTAGCATACTATCAGGAAGTAATGGGCTTTATTCAGCCGGGGTGGGGGGAAATGAAAAGTAGAAGCGGCGGCGCGGCTTGTCGGCTCATGCGGGGCATGTAGTCGGGCTGGTTCGGGGCTAGTCGCGGGCCGGCAGCACCAGCACCGGAACAGGGCTTTGCTCCAGGAGCTGCGCCGTGATGCTGCGGTGGAATAGGCTGCCCAGCAGGCTGTGGCGCCGGGCCACCACCACCAGCATATCGGCCCGCTGGCCCACGGCTTCCGCCAGGATGCCGGCCGCCACGTCGGGGGCGTGGCGCAGATGCAGCCCGTTGAGCGGCATGGCCGGTCCCACGTCGTGGATGCGGATGGTGCTGAGCACGGCGCTAGGGTCGGGGCGGGACGTTGCGCTTTCGGTTATGCAAACAACCTCCAGCGCGGTCTTCGGACTGGCCAGCAGCTGGCGCACCAGGTCCGGGAGCGGGTGCAGGTCAAAGGGCTGCCCGTCCACGGCCAGCAGCAGCCGACGGGGCGGCACCACCTCCGAGGCGGCGGCCGGCACCACCAGCACCGGGCAGAGCGCCTGTTCCAGCAGCTGCTGGGCCACGCCGGCGACTACTTCCACGGGCTGCTCGGCCACGCCGGGCTGGCCCAGCACCAGCAGCTGGCCCTGGTGCGCCCGCACGGTCTGGCGCACGGCATCGGGGAAAAATTCTTCCGATACGACGAGTTCCGGGGGCACCGGCTGGGCGCTGGCCAGCTGCGCCAGTTCCCGCCGCTGGTGCTGCTTGTTCCACTCGGTGCGCGGGCTGCCCTTTTCGCCGGGGCCGCGCAGGCCATCGTGGCACACGTGCAGCAGCACCACGCGGGCCTGCTGCGCGGCGGCCAGGCCGGTGGTGTAGGCCAGGGCCCGCGGAGAAACGGCAAAAAAATCGGTGAGGATAATGAAAGATGGGGTCATGGCAAGTACTTGGGCAACAGGGTAAAGTCCGGGGGGCTAATCTTCGGCGGGCAGCAGCAGCACCGGAATGGGGCTGCGCTCCAGGAGCTGGGCCGTGACGCTGCGATGAAACAGGCTGCCCAGCAGGCTGTGGTGCCGGGCTACTATTACCAGCAGGTCGGCATCCTGCTGGGCGGCTTCGGCCAGCACGCCGCCCACTACCGAGCGGTTATACACTTCGTGGAGCTGGCTGTGGGGCAGTTCCTCGGTAAGGTCGTTGGCGGCCACGGTGCGGAGCACGGTTTCGGCTCCCAGGCGGGCGTGGCTGTCGTCGGTCACCCGCACCACGGCCAGCGTGCCTTCCGCCACGCGCAGCAGCTGCCGGAGCACGTCCTGGTGCTGGCGCAGCACGAACGGCTCGCCGTCCACGGCCAGCAGCAGGCGGCGGGGCGGGAAGGCATCCCAGCCGGGGGCCGGTACCACCAGCAGCGGATAGGGCACTGTGGTGAGCAGGTCCATGGCCGTGCCGGTCATGATTTCCACCGGCGTATCGGCCCCACCGGGCCGGCCCAGCACCAGCAGCAGGGGGTGGTGGCGGCGCACGGCTTCTTTCACGGCCTCGGGCAGCTCCCGTTCCGACACGTCGACTTGGGTGGGCACGGGCTGCTCGGCGGCCAGCGTTTGCAGGGCCTGGTCAGTGGTGTGGTCGCTGATGGGCGAGGAAGGGCCGTGGTCGGAGGGGGCCAGCAGCACGTCGTGCCGGGCGTGCAGGAGCACCAGCTCCGCTTTCAGGGACACCGCCAGCCCGGCGGCGTAGGACAGCGCGCGGTTAGTGACGGCATAAAAATCGGTCAATACCACAAGGGGGGAAACCATAGGAGTAGGAGGAAAAAGTGGGAGAATGGAAAAACCGGCGGGCCGCCAGGCAACGCCGGCTGCGCATCAAGCCGCGGCAAAGCCCCTCGCGGGTATCGTTCAATGAGGTCCCGCACCTGCTGGCGGCGCGTGAGGTGCTTCGCGGCGCGCTGCCACAGGGTCTGGGTCCGCATTAAACCCAGTGTACTCGTACCGCTCCATTACCGTCATGGTCGCGTCGGCGTCCCGCTCGGTTTGCCGGCTGGCCGGGTCCAGGGGCGGCAGAAGTTGGGTCCGGCCCCACGGCTGGCCGCTCCAGGCGGTGCCGCTAGCGGTGCGCATCGACAAGGAGCTCAAGGGGTTCAGGGGCAGTGCTTGCTGCCGGGGCCAGCACGCGCAGGTGGTTGTTCACGTCGCGGGCGCCGGCCTCGTAGGCGTCGAAGGCGGCCTGCTGCCGTTCCGGCCAGGTATCGACGGTGCCGGTGAGGGTGGCGCGGCCGTGGCTTACCTGCACTTCTATATCCTGGTCGTGCAGGCCGGCCGACCAGAAATGGCGCTGCCGAATGCGGCCAGCCAGCGCGTGGTCGGGGTCGGGGCCCGTGGGCCGGGGCTGCGCCGCTCCCGGCCGGCTGGCCGGAAATTCGTCGGGGTGGACTGTCGGCTGCTGCACGTGGTTGGCCACGGCCAGCACACCGCTGGCCCCGGCCGCCACATCACCCGCCCGCTCGCGCTCAAACGCACTGCCCACCTGCCCGTGCACGGTGGCCTGGCCGTGGCTCACGCTCACGGTGAAATAGAAGTGCCCCACGTAGGGGTCGCGGGCCAGGGCGGCCAGGATGGTCTGGCGAATGTCGGCATCGGGCACCAGGCGCTTGGGCCTAATCTTCAGCAGATTATGTACGTCATGCACGCCCACCACGTGGCGGGCGTCGCGCTCGGCTTCCTGGCGGGCGCGCAGGTTGCTCACCGTGCCGGCCAGCGTCACGCTGCCCTCGTGGGCCTGCACCAGCGTTTCGGAGCCGCGCACGCGCGGGTTGCGGTGGAGGGCCCCGCGCACGGCGTTGACAATGGCGGCGTCGGCGCGGGGGGCAAATTTCTCGCGCCGCAGCTCGCTGCCCAGGGCCCAGTAGGCCACGAACAGGTCGCGGGCATCCACGCGCGTGGCCCCGGTCTGGTAGGCGATGGCGATGATGTGGTCCTTTTCCGTGGCCGTGCCCACCGTGCCTGCCAGGTGCACCACGTGCTCGTGGGTGCGCACTTCCACCAGGGCGCTGTTCACCCGAATGTCCCAGTCGAGCAGCTCGCGGATTTGGGTGGTGATTTCTTCGTCGGAATTCAGGATTTTGCCCTTCTGAATGGTCAGGCGCTCGGTCACGAAGGTGGTTACGCCCCGCACGCCTTGCACCACGCGCAGCACCAGCTGCTGCTCAGTCCACGACTGCACCATGCCCGTGAGTGTGACCACGCCCCCGGCCACGGTGCAGTGCACCTGGTAGTCGCCGGTGGCGGGGTCATCGGCCAGGGCCCCGCACACATCGCGCTGCAAGTCCGCGTCGGGCAGTTCGGGAGTTTGCACGGTCACCGTGCTGGTTACGCCGCGCACGCCGCGCACGGCCAGGGCAATTTCCTCGGCCCGCTGCCGGGCCAGCAGGTTGTCGGTAAACCCGGTCAGCGTAACCAGGCCCTCGTGCGTGGCCACGTCGAGCCAATGCTCGTTCAGGCCTTTTTGGGTGGTAAAGAGCCGTTCGATGGCCGTGGTGATGTCGGCGTCGGCCATGGTTTCGGCGGAGGCGGGTGCGGCCAGGAGATAGGGCGTAGTCATGAGTTGGGGGCTTGATGAGTCAATCGAAAACTGGATTGATGCAAAAGTCCGCCCAGGCGGCGGCCCGCCCTATGACCAGAATTGCCCCGGCGCATGACATTCGTCAAACGAAGAAATGATGAATGCCACACCGCCCGCTTTACCCCTCCACCAGCAGCCAGGCCAGGCCCAGCCCGCCCACCAGCAGCGCCGCCAGCAGCGTGGGAAGCAGGTTGTTGGCCAGCACGGCGCGGTAGTCTTTGATGCCCGCCACCGAGGCCGCCGCGATGATGTTGAACAGGCAGATGGCGTTGCCCAGCGAGGCGCCGGCCATTTGCAGGGCCAGCACCCCGGTCAGGGGCAGGCCCAGGGCCGTGGCCGCCTGCTGCTGCGAGGCCCCGAACACCACGTTGGAAATGGTGGTGCTGCCCGTGATGAAGGTGCCCATCACCCCGATGAAGGGGGCCGCCACCGGGTAGGCCGGCCCCAGCCGGCTCAGCAGCGTGGCCAGGTAGGCCACCATGGACGGCTGTCCGCCCTCGCCAGAGTACACCATGAGCTGCGCGATGGCCACCGACGGAAACAGCACCACCAGCACGCTGCCCATCTTGCCCAGCGGCTCGCGCAGCGGCAGCGAAATGCTTTTTCGGAAATATGCCACGCCCAGTCCCACCACCACAAACGGCAAAAACGGCGACTGCAAGGGCCGGATGCTGCCCCCGATGCCCGACCCGAACATATCGGCAAACGCCAGCTCCCAGCTCAGCCAGCTGCGCAGGGGCGGCAGCAGCTTGGGCAGCAGCAGCAGCAGGGCCAGCGCCGCGTAGGGCAGCCACGGCCGCAAATCGAGCCGGGGAGTGCCGGGCGAGCGCAGATACGGCACGGCCAGCCCCAGCATCAGCAGCGCCCCGAACACCGTGGCCAGCTCCGGGGCCAGCGCGGCCAGCGCGCAAAACGGCAGCATGAGCAGCCCGTACAGCACCAGCACCTGCCACCGGTGCGCCAGCAGCCCCTGCGCCCGGCTCACCAGCCGAAACACGAACCAGAGCACCAGCAGCCCGGCCAGGGTCAGCAGCCCGGCCGCCAGCAGGCCAATCGTTTTCACGTCGGCAGCGGCCAACCCCAGCGGCCCTTGCAGCCCGGCCGTCAGGGGCGTGCCCACGGCCCCGAACACGGCAAACAACCCGTCGAACAGCAGCACCACCGACACGGCCAGCACCGCCTCATAGCCCAGCGCCATGAGCATGAGCGGCACAATGGCCCCCGGCGTGCCGAAGCCCGCCACGCCCTCAAAAAACGCCGTGAGCCCCAGCGCCAGCAGAAAAAAGCGTACTTCCCGGGCCGGGTGCAGGGCTTCGAGCGAATGCGTCAGCTCCGTAATCAGCCCCGCGCGCTGCATCACGGTGTAGAGAAACACCGCCCCGAGCACTGTCAGTAGGATGTTGGCGGTGGCGAGCAGGGCCACCGCCAGGGCTCCCAGGTAGTGCCCGCCATCGGCTCCCCAATAGAAAAACAGCGCCGTGGTGGCCGCCCACCCCACCCATACCGCCGACTTCACGCCCCTGGTGAGCGACACGGCTACCAGCAACAGAATGGGGAGCATAGCGAGGAAGGAGTGCATAAGAGTCTGGGTAATGAGAGCGAAAAAAAAGGAGTGAGCCGGAATTTGACAGATGTCATCTATTACAACGATTATCGTCATGTGTCGGCGCCCCGCCAGCGGGGACTTTTGCAGGATACTTAGCCAATCCTGCCCCACCGCCATGAACGAGCACACCCAAAGTCAGCTGGACGCCCTCAACGCCTGCGTGGCCGCCTGCGAGCACTGCGCCGCGGCCTGCCTGCAAGAGCAGGACGTGAACATGATGGCCCGCTGCATCGGCCTGACCCGCGACTGCGCCGATATCTGCGCACTCACCGCCCGCCTCGTCGCCCGGGGCTCCGACTACGCCGCGCAGCTCGCGCCGGTACGCGCCGCCATCTGCCAGGCCTGCGCCGACGAGTGCGGCAGGCACGCCCACCGGCACTGCCAGGAATGCGCCGAAGCCTGCCGCCGCTGCGCCTAGTTGCGCCCCTGCCATCCGGGGCTTTTATATAGGATTCCTTCCCCCACCTACACTTTTATCGCCATGCACACCGCACATCTTATAGCCCCATCCAATCCGGCCGAACACGTAGTTGACGCCGATATCACGGCCGCCATTGAAACGCTGCTGGCCACCAAAAAAGGGTTGACTTCGCACCTGATTGCGGTGAGCACCCACGAAGGCTTGGTCAAGCTCACAGGTTACACCGACAACCTACTGGCCCGGCAGCGGGCCGAGGAAATCGCCCTGGCCGTGCGCGGCGTGCGCGGCGTAACCAGCACGGTGGCCGTGCGCACCGAAGAGATTGGCGACGCCGAGCTGCAGCGCGATGTGTGCGGGGCCCTGGCCGATGACCCTGCTACCGACGACTACCAGGTACACTGCACCGTGGCCGGCGGCGTGGTCACGCTGTCCGGGCTGGTGCAGTCGTGGGCCGAAAAGCAGCTGGTGCTGCGCGTGCTGCAAAGCGTGCGCGGCGTACGCGCTTTCGTGACCGACCACCTGACCATCCGCGGGGGCGAAATCCTGAACTCGGACGAGGAAATCACCATCCAGGTCCGGGAACTGCTCGACTGGGACATCCGCGTGAACGGTGCCCTGGTGGAGGTGCGCACCGCCGACCACGTGGTGCACCTGGCGGGTACGGTGGGCACGGCGGCCGAAAAGGACCGCCTCGTGGCCATTGCCTACCAGACCGGGGCCACGCGCGTGGATGCCCGCGACCTGTTCGTGGCCTACTGGGCCCTGGGCCGGGCCATCCGCCGCGAGAAATTTTCGCCCAAAGCCGACGACGCCATTGCCGCCGCCGTGCGCGACACGCTGCGCTTCAACCCCCGGATGCGGGCCTCGGAAACCCTGGTGCAGGTACACGACGGCGTGGTGACGCTGGCCGGCACGGTGAGCAACCTGCGCGTGAAGCAGGACGCCGAGCAGGACGCGCGCCACGTGGTGGGCGTGGCCCACGTGCACAACCTGCTCAAGGTGCGCCCCGAGCGGCTGGTGCCCGACGAGGACATTGGTCCGACTGTCGCGGCGGCCCTGGCCCGCGACCCGTACGTGGGCCATTGCGCGGTGCACGTGCAGGTGCACGGCGGCCAGGCCCTGCTCTCGGGCCAGGTGGACTCGCATTTTGAGCTGGAGCAGGCGGGCGACGTGGCCGCCGGCGTGAGCGGCGTGGTGGACGTGAACAACCGGCTGGAAGTGACCGCCCCCACCGCCAACGCCGAAGAAGGCTTCATTTCCTCTTTTCTCGGCGAGGATAAGCGAAGCCCGGCAACGCCGGACCCCGACCACGCCCTGGCCGAGCGCATCCGCGCCCGCTACTGCTGGTCGGCCAGCCTGCACGACCAGGAGGTGGAAGTACGGGTGGAAAATGGCCGGGCCACGCTCACCGGCACCGTGGACACCTGGCTCGACCGCAAGCACGCCGCCGCCGCCGCCCACGAAGCCGGCGCCCGCGAGGTAAACAACCACCTGCTGGTGCTCAACACCGCGCCCATCCATAAAGAGCAGCTGGCCGCTGCCGCCGCGCATGAAAGCCTCGCGTAGCCCGGACAGCCGCCGCGACCGGGGGCAGCACGCCGGCCCTGGTTCTGCCTGGGCAGTGAGTGCCGCCACCCGGCAAGGGGCCCAGGAAGCGGATGCCGCCATGGCATGGGAAGATTCAAGCCCCGACTATCCGAAGCCAACGACCGCAGTGCCGCTCGTTTCCACCCACCTGTATTTCCTGCCTTAAACCGCGCATCTGATTTGCGCGGGCATTTTTTCATCATTTCCCCCTGGCTGCCATGACTCCTTCACTTGTTGTTCTGACCGATTTTTTTGCCGTCACCAACCGGGCCCTCTCGTATGCGGCGGGGCTGGCCGTGCCGCTCAATGCGCAACTCGTGCTGCTGCACGTGCGCTACGATGGCATGCCCGTGCCGGAGGGCTACGGTGGGCAGCACACGCCGCGGGGCGAGCGCAAAACCGACCAGGCCCTGCTCAAGCTGGCCGCTGACCAGACCGTGCCCACCGAAGTGGACGTGGCCCAAGGCTTTCTGCCCGCCGCCCTGACCGAGGCCGTACGCCGCCACCAGCCACTTTTTGTGGTGCTCGGCCGGCACAGCGACTCAACCGAATCGGCCGAGCTGTTCACCAGCGTGGTGATGGACGTGCTGCGCCACGCGCCGCACCCGTTGCTGGTGGTGCCCACCGTGGGCTGGGACAAGTTTCCGCCCCGCCGCCTGCTGCTGGCCGTGGACGGGCAGCCGTTTGCCTTCGCCGACCAGGACCACCAGGAAGTACTGAGCCGCCTGCTGCACGCCACCAACGCCACGCTAGACGTGGTGCACGTGACCGACGACGCGCAGGCGCGGCCCGACGACGGAGCCGTGCTGGAAACGGTGCGGGCCAATGACCTCGTGAATGTATTGGCCGAAAGCCGGCTGCACGAAGTCTACAGCCCCACCATCGTGGCCGGCGTGCTGGAAGAAGCCGCCCGCCAGGAAGCCGACCTGCTGGTGGTAGTGGCCCGGCGCCACAGCCTGCTGGGCAGTTTATTCCACAGCAGTGTCACGGCGCAGCTCATTCAGGAAAGCGCCATTCCGGTCCTCGTGCTGCCCGCCGAAGACTAAGTACCGGCTGCTGCCCCGCATCGGCCAAGCCTTCCTGCCACTGCCGCTTCACTTCCTCGCCATGAATCCTTCGATTGTAGTCCTGACCAACCTGTCGGCAGCGGCGGATAAAGCCGCCCGGTACGCCGCGGTGCTGGGGGCACCCCTGCACGCGCAGGTGACCTTGCTGCACTTGTACCACGACCCCGTGATGCTGGCCCCTGAGCTGGCCATCGTCACGGCGGCCCAAACCGACCGCAACTACGCGGAGTCGGCGGCGGGCGTGCGCCGGCTGGCCCAACGACTGCCGGATACCCCCGAAGTCACGGTGTCGGTGCGGCCCATGCCCGAGGCCGTGGCAGAAGCCATCCAACAGCATCAGCCCCTGCTGCTGGCCATGGGACTGAGCCCGGAGCACGATTTTCTGGACGAACTGCTGCACAACCAGCTGCTGCCCGTGCTGCGGGCCACGCACCAACCCGTGCTACTGGTGCCCGAAGCGGCTTCGGCGTCGGCGTTGCCGCGCCGCGTGCTGCTGGCTCTCGACGCCGAGCCGTTCAGCCTCGACGCGGCGGGCAAGAACCTGGGCCCGCTGCTGGCTGCCTGGCAGGCGGCGTACACCGTCACCCACATCGTGCTCAACGACCAGGCGCCGCCCCCCCGCAGCCCCCTGCACGTGGCCGATGTGCGCGCCAGCGGCCTGCTACCACCCGACGCCCCGCTGTGGCTGTACCAGGAAACGGATGTGGCCCCCGCCGCTGGCATCCTGCAAGCGCTGGCCGATACCCAGGCCGACCTACTGGTGCTCATAGCGCGGCCCCGCAGCTTCCTCGGCCAGCTGTTCCACCACAGCGTGACGGCCGAGGTGCTGCGCCGCAGCCCCGTGCCGGTGCTGCTGGTGCCGGCAGCCGCCCCCGACGTGCCGGACTGGATGCCGGCCATGAGCTGAGGCCATCCTTCCAAGCCGCCCCCGGCCTTTCCCATTCAACGCCCCGGCCGAACGTCCGGCCGGGTGCGGCATTCCGCCACTTAACCTTCTCTTTGCCATGAAACCCAACCTCGTTGTGCTCACCGATTCTTCGCCGGCGGCGAAACAAGCGCGGGCCTATGCCGCCGTGCTGGCCGCGGCGCTCGGGGCCGAAGTCCACCTCGTACACGTGTACCCCACCCCGCCCATGACCTCGCGGGTGGCCGTGGTGCTGCAAGCCACCAATAAACGCTACGTGCGGCAGGAACGGCGGGCCCTGGAGCAGCTGGCGGCCGATTTTCCCGTGCCGGCCACGGCCGATACGCTGGAAACCGGCTGGGACGAGGCCGTGCAGCAAGCGCTGAACCAGTACCGCCCCTTGCTGCTGGTAGCCGGCCTGACGGCCACGCACGGGCAGTTTGACGAATGGCTGAGCAACCGCACCCTGCCCCTGGCCCGCGAAACGGGCTACCCGCTGCTGCTGGTGCCCGCCCACCTGCCCGCGGAAGCCTTGCACCCGCCCCGGCGCCTGGTGCTGGCCGTGGAGAACCGGCCCTTTGCCCTGACGCCCCAGGCAAAAGAATTAAGCACGGTGTTCGATGCGCTGGCCACTGAAATCATCACCGTGACCGTGGTGCCGGGGCTGGAGCCGGAAGGCGGGGAGCAAGGTTTGCTGGCGGCCCGGCAGAGCGGCCTGGCCGGCATGATGCCGCGCAGCCCGCTCCACCAGGTAGTAGGTGCGGCAGCCGCCCCCGGAATCCTGGAAGCCGGGCAGGAGCTTTCGGCCGACGTGGTGGCGATGATTGACGTTGGGCACGGCTGGGCGCACAAGCTGCTAGTCGACAGTGTTATCGAACAAGTGCTGCGCGAGGTTTCCGTGCCGCTGCTGCTACTCTCGGCACCAAAAGCTTTCCTGGATGAATAGCTCCAGGCTCCGCTCAACCGGCCCCAGGCCATTGCTTGCGTTGCCACTGCGCCCCGCTTTTACTGCTCTTACCGCCTAATCCCCCGGCCATGTCCCTTACCCTCGTTGTTTTCGCCGGTTTTTTCCAGGCCGCCCGCCACACGGTGCAGTACGCCAACACCCTGACCCAGGCCCTGCGCGGCCAGCTGGTGCTGCTGCACGTGAACCGCGCTTCCCTGTTCGACCCGTACGCCACGGTGCCCGAGCACTACCACCAGGAGGAGCTGGCCCGGCAAACCGAAACCGCCGCGGCCCTCTACCGCATGGCCGAGGAGCTATCCAGCCGGCCCACCGTGGAAGTAGCCACCGACCTGCTGCCGGAAATTGCGCAGGACCAGGCCGCCCGCCACCAGCCGGCCTTGTTCGTGCTCAGCCCGCCCTACCAGCCCCACGAAAACGCGGCCAGCCTGGCCACCGGCTGCGCCGATTTGCTGCGCGGCGGCCACCATCCCTTGCTAGTGGTGCCCGCTGCTGCTTCCACAGAGCAGCCGCCCCGCCGCATTCTAATTGCCGCCGACCGCGAGGCCTTTACGCTGACGCCGGCGGCGCTGGCCTTGCATCCGCTTTTTGCCCTGCCCGGCGTCGAAATCATCGCGGCCCACGTTTCGGATAGCGGCGACGACGATGCCGGCTGCGGCGCCGCATTGCGGGCCGTGCAGCTGAGCGGCCTGGTGAAAGGTTTGGCCACGCCCGCGCTGCGCGGCTATGAGCACGATAATTACGCCGAAGGCGTACTGGCCGCCGTGGCCGACACCCAGGCCGACCTGGTGGTGGTGCTGGCCCGCCAGCGCAGCTACTTTAGCGAGCTATTTCACCGCAGCGTGACGGCGCAGCTGCTGGAGCGCTGCCCCGTGCCGGTACTGGTACTGCCCGTGGTGCCGGAAGCGGTGGCCGCCCCGTCGTCTGGGCACACTACTGATGCGGTAAACTGGACGGCCGGCGCCCTGGCGGGCCTGAGCCCGGCGAATTGATAACGGCCGCTCCCGGTGTGGTGGGGGAAGCCGCCCGGATGGCGCCGGGCACCGCGCGCGATGAGCGCCGGTTTCTCACCGGGCCCACCACCCGCCGGCGCGAGCTGCGCTTTCTATGGACGGTGCTGCGCGAGTTCCTGCACGGGTTTCGGGTGCTGCACTTCGTGGGGCCGTGCGTGACGGTGTTCGGCTCGGCGCGGGTGGCCGAGGACTCGCCGTTTTACGACCTGGCCCGGCAGCTGGGGGCGGGCCTGAGCCGGCAAGGCTTCACGGTGCTCACCGGTGGCGGGCCGGGCCTGATGGAAGCGGCCAACCGGGGCGCCCGCGAGGCCGGCGGGCCGTCCATCGGCTGCAACATCGTGCTGCCCACCGAGCAGCACCCCAACTCCTACCTGGACCGTTGGCTGGCCTGCCGGTATTTCTTCGTGCGCAAGGTGCTGCTGGTCAAATACTCCTACGCCTTTGTGATAATGCCGGGGGGCCTGGGCACGCTCGATGAGCTATTTGAGGCCCTTACCCTCATCCAAAACAAGAAGATTCTGGATTTCCCCGTCGTGGTGGTGGGCCGCGCCTACTGGGCGTCGCTCGTGGCGCTGCTGGCCGACATGCAGCATCACGGCATGGTGGCCGCCGCCGACTTACAGCTGCTCACCTATACCGACTCGGTGGAAGAGGCGCTGGCCCACATCGAGCGGCACGCTGTGGTCAAGTACCGGTTGGTGGCCCGCCGCCCGCCGCGCCGCCGGTGGTGGCTGGGGGAGTGAGGCCGCCGCTGATGGCGCGCTCACCCGCTAGTCTCCATATCGGTACAGCGCCATTTATTATAGCGCCATTTATTGCGGCGCGGCGCATTGGTGGCGGGTGGGGCTAATGAATATCACCTGATTGGCTGATTATCGTCAGGGCACGGGAGGGGATTGGGGCGGAATTTTGCCTGCTCCTATTTTACTCACCACGGGCTGCAACAAGTCCTTATTTCCTTTCAGCCATGATAACCCCAACGATTCTGTTTTCGGTGATGCTGGTGGCGGCGTTGGCCGTGTTTAGTGCGTACTCCCGCGCCACGCGGCCGCAACATTAGCCTAAACCCGTCCGATAACTCAGCGGCCCGTTCAGGTTTTGCCCGGCGGCTGACAGGTCGCCGGCCCTTCCATTCCCCTTACCCTGGCCACATGCCCTCAATCCCTCGCCTGCTGCTTACCGGGGCCACGGGCAACGTAGGTGGCGCGGCCCTTCGGGAGTTGCTGCGGCAGCGGCCGGCTGGCACCCAGCTCGTCGTGGCCAGTCGCGAGCCGGAACACGACCGGGCGCACCTGGCCCTCGGCGCGACTGACCAGATAGACGTTGTGCCGTTCGATTTCACAATGCCCGAAACCATTGCCCCGGCCCTGCGCGGCGTTACGGGCCTGCTGTTGGTGCGGCCCCCGGCCATCAGTGACGTGGCCCGCTACCTGAAACCGGTGGTGCAGGCCGCGGTGGCGGCGGGGGTGCAACACGTGGTGTTTCTGTCGCTGCAAGGGGCGCAGTACAACCCCTTTGTGCCGCATCACAAGGTGGAGGGCTACCTGAAAAAGTCCGGCCTGCGCTACTCGCTGCTGCGGCCCAGCTTTTTCATGCAAAATCTGAGCACCACCCACCGCGACGACATCCGCCGGCGCGACCAGCTGCTGCTGCCCGCCGGCCACGCCCGCACCAGCTTCGTGGACGCCGCCGACGTGGGCACGGTGGCCGCCCGGCTGCTGCTCTCGCCGCCCGCCGTCTCGGCCGGCTATGAGCTGACCGGCCGCACGGCCTTTACCTACGACGAGGTAGCCGCGCAGCTCAGCGCGGTGCTGGGGCGGCCCATTCGCTACCACGCAGCCAGCATCCGGGCGTTTCGGGCCTACGAGCGGACGAAGGGCACGCCACCGGCCCTCATCAACGTGATGACGGGCATTTACCTGGCCGCCCGCTTCGGGCTGGCCGCGCACGTGTTGGCGGAGCTGGCCGGGCTGCTGGGCCGGGAGCCGGGCACGCTGCGGGCGTTTTTGGAACGGGAACGGGCCTGCTGGCTGCCATAATTCACTTTTTAGGCCAGAGCTCCGTTGCCCGCCCAGATGCCGGCTGCCAGTATTCGCGCTACCCACTTATCCTGCTCGTTCCCCTGCCCATGCCAACCACTCTTTTAGAAACACCGACCTTCGCCCCACCCCCGGCGGGCCTGACGGACGAAGCCGTGAGCGCCGCCCGCGCCGCGCACGGCCGCAATGTGCTCACCACTGCCACCCACTCGGGGCTGCTGGCCACCCTGCGCGACGTGGTGACGGAGCCCATGTTTCTGCTGCTGCTGGCGGCGTGCGCGGTATACCTTGTGCTGGGCGAAGTAGCCGAGGCCGTTACGCTGGGCGTGGCCCTGCTGGCGGTGGCGGGCATCTCCGTCTATCAGCAACTCCGCAGCGACCGGGCGCTGGGGGCCTTGCGCGAGCTGACCCAGCCTCGCGCCCAGGTGCGCCGCAACGGCGTGGTGGCCGCCGTGCTGGTCGAGGACCTGGTGATGGGCGACGCCGTGCTGGTGGCCGAAGGCAGCCGCCTGCCCGCCGATGGCACCGTGACGGAACTCTCCGACTTTTCCGTGGACGAGGCCATCCTCACCGGCGAGGCCGTGCCGGTGGCCAAGGCCGTGGGCGACCCGGTGTTTGCGGGCACCAGCACCGCCGCGGGCAGCGCCTGGCTGACGGTCACGGCCGTGGGCGCGGGCACCAAACTCGGCCGCATCGGCCAGAGTATGGCAGCCATTATTCCGGAAAAAACGCCCTTGCAACGCCAGGTCAGCCAGTTTGTGCTGCGCATGGCCTGGGTAGGCGCCGGCGCGTTTGCCTTGGTGTGGGGCGTGAACTATGCCAAATCCGGCGACTGGGTCACGGCCCTTCTCTTCGGCCTCACGTTGGCCATGTCCATCCTGCCCGAGGAAATTCCGGTGGCGTTTAGCAGCTTCATGGCGCTGGGCGCGGCCCGCCTGAGCCGCTTGGGCGTGCTCACCAAGCAGCCCCAGACGGTGGAAAGCCTGGGTTCAGCCACCGTCATCTGCGCCGATAAAACCGGCACGCTCACCCAAGAAGGTATGCGCGTGGCGCAGCTCTACGACGGCGCCGCCGCCCGCCTCGTGCCGGTGCCCGGCCCCCTCTCGCCCACCGCCGCCCCGGTGCTGGTCTACGCCCGCTGGGCCAGCGAAACCGAGCCCTTCGATGCCATGGAAAAGGCCATCGTAGCCGCCTTCACCGCCGCTGACCCGGCCCAGGCCGCCGCCCCCGCGCCCATGCTGCACGAATACCCCCTGGCCGGTACCCCGCCCATGATGACGCACGTGCGCTCCGTAAACGGCGAAACCCACGTGGCCGGCAAGGGCGCGGTAGAACACATTTTGGCCGTGTGCCGCCCGGCCCCGGCCGTAGCCGAAGAAATCCGGCGGGTGGTCCGGGAGCTGTCGGGGCAGGGCTACCGGGTGCTGGGCGTGGCGCAGGCCACCCCCGCTGGCCCCGATTTCCCGGCCTCGCAGGACGATTTTGCCTGGGAATTTCTGGGCCTGATTGCCCTCGAAAACCCGCCTAAGGCCAACGCGGCGGCCGTTATTCAGGCCTTCCTCGCGGCCGGTATTCAGGTGAAGATGATAACCGGCGACTTTCCCGAAACGGCCCAGGCCATTGCCCGGCAGGTAAGCCTGCCGGGGGCCGACTCGCTGCTCACCGGCCAGCAGGTGATGGATTTGCCCGCCGCCGAACTGCAGTTGCGGGCGGCCGCCACGGCGGTATTCGCCCGCATGTTCCCAGAGGCCAAGCTGCGGGTGGTGGAAGCCCTAAAAGCCACTGGCGAGGTGGTGGCCATGACCGGCGATGGCGTTAACGACGGCCCGGCCCTCAAGGCCGCTCACATTGGGGTGGCCATGGGCCGGCGCGGCACTGAAGTGGCCCGGCAGGCGGCCTCGCTGGTGCTGGTCGACGATGACTTGGCCAGCATGGTCACGGCCATCGCGCAAGGTCGTCGCATCTACCAGAATTTTAAGAAAGCAGTGTTCTACGTTATTTCAATCCACATTCCGATTGTACTCACCGTCGCCGTTCCGCTGCTGGCGGGCTGGCAGTTCGCCAACCTGTTTTCGCCCGTTCACATCATTTTCCTGGAGCTGGTGATGGGACCCACCTGCTCCATTGCTTTCGAAAACGAGCCGGCTGAGCTTGGCCAGATGCGCCAGCCGCCGCGCCCGCTCACGGCCACCTTCCTGGCCGGGGCCGAGCTAGGCCGCAGCCTGGCGCAGGGCCTGGGCATCGCGGCAGCCGTGCTGGGCGTGTACTACGGGGCCATGCAACAGGGCTTGCCCGAGGCGGCGGTGCGCACGCTGGCCTTCGCCACGCTGGTAGGCAGCAACATCCTGCTCACGCTGGTGAACCGCTCGTTCACGCAGTCGGTCTGGCAAACCCTGCGGGTGCGCAACCGGGTGCTGTGGCTGATGCTGGGCCTTACGCTAGCGCTGCTGCTGATTGCGCTCCAGGTACCGGCGGCGCGGCAACTGTTCGGCTTCGTGCCCGTGCCGGCGTGGTGGCTGGGCTGGTGCCTGCTGGCCGCGCTGGTGGGCGTGGGCTGGGTGGAAGTTTACAAGGCCATGGTGGGTCAGCGAAATAAACTCTAACCTGGTCCCCTTCATACCTTCCCCAGTCCTTTCATCCAGCCCCGGCGTGCGGGAGGAGGGCCGCTTTCTGGCGGGTTCGGCACCTCTATTTTAACTCCTGCCTCCGCTTCGGATTCCTCACTCACTGTTCCCATGACCACCTTTCTCAGTGCCTGCTCCGGCCTGGCTTTTCCCGAGAGTGAGCGGGTGAGCGGCCTGCTGGTGCGCCAACCCATCCTCGACCTGCTTCGGCAGGACCACCCCAGCTTTCAGCCCGAAGACTCGCTGGCCGCCACCGAGTTGAACGAGTACCGCCGCCGCTACCTGGAAAACTTCCTCGTGCGCGAAGTCGGGGAACTCTCGGAGTTAGAAGAAGCCGTGCTCAGCAACGTGCACGAGCACCGCACGCTCACCGACAAGGTAGAAGAGCCGGAGCTGCCCCTGACCCGGGGCCAGCGCTGGGCCGACCACATTGCCAGCTTCGGGGGCAGCTGGACTTTCATCCTGCTGTTCTTCGGTGTCATCCTGGGCTGGATTCTGCTGAACGTGGCCGTGCTGCGCCGGCCCGGCTTCGACCCCTACCCGTTCATCCTGCTCAACCTGCTGCTGTCCTGCCTGGCCGCGCTGCAGGCCCCCGTGATTATGATGAGCCAGAACCGCCAGGAGGAAAAAGACCGGGAGCGGGCCAAAAAGGACTACATGATTAACCTCAAGGCCGAGCTGGAATTGCGCATCATGCACGAAAAGCTCGACCACCTGGCGCAGCAGCAGTCCCAGTTGCTACAGCAGCTGGCTGACCGGCCGGCCGAGGAAAGGCGCAGGGATTCTTAGCCCCAGGCCCGGTGCGGTTCGCCTCTCCTTACAGTGAGGCGATGGGGCGGCGGCGGCCAGTGCCCGACGTGCCCGCGCCGGTGGCCCCGGAAGCCATTTACCTGATGTGGGCAGGCTGGCCCAGGTGGCCGCGCGGCCGCCTTGACAAACGTCATGGAATAAGACGATTGTTATCAAGGTGTTGCTCTTGGGCTTGGTGGACCTTTACCTGAAATAAACTTCCCATCGGAACCCTGACTATGCGGCCTATCTCTTTGCTAATGATGGGCTTGGTGCTGGTGTTGGCCGGCCTGGGCAGCCAGCATTCGGCAGACGGGCTGGCCGCCGCGTCCTTGGCCCGGCAGCCGGCGGCGGGCTCCGATTCGCTGGCTGCTCAGCTGCGGGCGCTGCTCGGCGATTCAGTCGCCCCGGCCGGTTCCGGCGCCCGGCCGGCCCCGGCCGTGCGGGCCTTCTACTCGCAGCGGGCTTATGCACCGGCCTGGTGCGCCGGCCCGCAACTCAGTGCGCCGGGTCAGGCCGCGCTGGCGTTGCTGGCACAGGCCGCCGACTACGGGCTTCAACCCGGTCGCTACCAGGCAACCGCCCTGCGGAACCTGGCCGATTCGCTGGCGCTGCCCGCTACTGCCCGCCACTTACTAGCCCGGCAGGTGCGTTTCGAGGTGCTGCTCACCGGGAACCTGCTGCGCTTTGCCCAGCACCTGCGCCGGGGGCAGCTGCACGAGTGGACGCCCTCGCCGCTGGAATCGAAGCAGGCCCCCTTTGCCCCGGCCGCGTGGGTGGCCGGGGCGCTGGCCGCCCCCGATTTCGGGGCGGCGCTGCTGCACTGCCAACCCCCGCAGCGTGAGTACCGGCAGCTGCAACAGGCTCTGGCCCGCTGGCGGCGCGCACCCGCCGGGCCCGATTCGGCGGCCCGGCAGCGGCGGGCGCAGCAGGTGGCCGTGACGCTGGAACGCTGGCGCTGGGCCGCCATTGCCGAGGATGATTACGTGCTGGTGAACCTGCCGGCCCACGCGCTGGAAGTGGTGCGCGGCAGCCGGGTGCTCCAAACGCACCGCCTCGTCATCGGCAGCCCCGGCCGGCCCACGCCCACGCTGCGCAGCCGGCTCACCTCGTTCACCATCGCCCCGACGTGGTATGTGCCCCACAGCATCGCCACCAAGGAAATACTGACGCATCTGCGGGCCGGCACCCGGGCGACGTCGGAGCATGATTTTCTGGCCGACAACAACTACACGCTTTACGACGTCCGCGGCCGGCGTGTGGACCCGGCCACCGTCAACTGGCAGGCGGTGACGGCGCGGAATTTTCCCTACACCATCCGCCAGAATCCGGGCTGCGAAAACGCGCTGGGCAACATCATTTTCCGCTTCGCCAACCCCTATTCAGTGTATTTGCACTCCACGTCCAATACTTCGGATTTCAGAAAGCCCTACCGGGCGCTGGGCCACGGCTGCCTGCGCATGGAGCGCCCCATGCAACTGGCGGCCTACCTGTTAGGGGCTGACAGCACCCAGGCGGCGCTGCCCACCGAGGCCGAATGCGAGGCCGCCCCGAAGTCGCGCAGCCTGACGCTGCGGTACCCGATGCCCCTGCACGTGGCCTACGCCACCTGCGCGGTGGTGGCGGGCCAGCTGCGGTTTTACCCCGACGTGTACAAGCGCGACGAATCCCTTCGGCGCCAACTGTTTGGGCGTTAGGAATGGGGAGCAAATGCACTCCCGCTAAAACGCCTGGCGCGGCTCATATTCCAGCTCTTGCACCGTGAATTGGGCGTAGGGCTGGCGCTGCCCGTTCACCACCCAACTCGCCTCGGCCTCGGTGGGCACGAGCACGCCGTGCCACCGGCGGTACCGCGCGAAGCGCCCCACCCAGGGCAGCTGCGTGGTGTCGTCAAAATAGCGCGGCGCTTCGCAAGCGGCTATTTCGTCCCGCTCGTTGAAGCGCACCAGCAGCGTCGCCGTCTGGCCGGCGTGGGTGAGGGTGAGCCGGGCCGCCCGGTCGTCCACGGCCGTCCAAACGAGGTGCTCGGTTGGAAGCAGGCTGGTGGGCAGCCAGGCCGCTTCGCTCAGCCAGCGCAGCAGCTCGCCCTGGTCGTAGTGCGGGCCGTGGCCGTCCACGATGGGCACGGCCCCGAACAGACGCACGGTAAGGCGGCCGCGGCCAGCCACGTACTCGTCGCGGGCCGTGAACCAGCGCGTGGTGCCTTGCCAGATGAAGCCCGGCGGGTCGGCGCTGATGTACTGCTCGCCCCGAATAGACATCCAATCCTTCTTCAAGTCGGTTTTGAACTGCCCGCCGTGGCGCAGGCGCAGGCCGCGCAGATAGGGCTGGCCGTCGGGCAGCACGTGCCGTAAGTAGCGCTGCACCGGCGCGGGCAAGCCCGCCAGCTGCGATTCGTGGTACACGCGGGCGGGGCCGTTGGCAGCATGCGCAAATAGCTGCTGCACGTCGCGGTGCAACCGATTAGCGGCCACGGCCCGCGCCGCCAGTATGCCTGCGATGGGTACGGCTAGGGCGGTAGCCGCCAGCAGCCAACGGGAGTTTCTAGTCATGGCAAGGGGGGGTTATGAGCTACGGTTGTTACACCAGTCGGTAGGCCACCAGCACCAGGGCTAACCCGTAAATGGAAGTAAAAACCAATTGATTGTGCCGCGCTGTCCAGTTAGTCAGGACGATGTTGATGTTGTCTTGCGTGGAGGCAGAATAGCGCTTGTCATGGCGTACGCTAATCCCCTGCGCTAATCCTCTACCGATGCTGATACAGCAGCACCGCCAGCAGCCCGTACACCACCACGATGCCCACCGTATCGAGCGACCAGCGGCTGGCGCGGGTGGGGCGCGTGACCAGGCCCACCAGGCTGATGGCCGTGACGGCAATGGCCCCGAGCAGCGTGAGCAGGTGACTGGCATTGGCGTGGGCCAGCAGCGGGCCGGCGGTGTAGGTGCCGTCGATGGCGGCCAGCACGAACAGGTTGCACAGGTTGCTGCCGAACAGGTTGCCGAGGGCCATGTCGAGGCTGCCCAGGCGCACGGCGGCCAGCGACACCACCAGTTCGGGCAGCGAGGTGGTGAGGGCCAGCGCGAAGGTGCCGAAAAAGCTCTGCCCCAGCCCGCTGGCTTCGGCCAGATGCTCGCTGAAATACGGCAGGGCCAGGGCGCTGCCCATCACCACCAGCGCGTGCAGGCCAAACCGCAGCAGCACCGGTTGCAGTAGCGCGTTGCCCAACTGCGGCTCGGCTCGCTTGCTTCCCTGCGCTACGTTTGCCTATGTTTCCGCCCGCCGCTGCCGCCCTTGCCCCCGATGCTGTC
>NZ_MDZB01000107.1 GCF_001816145.1 Hymenobacter lapidarius
GCGAGAGGCGCATCCAGAGCGTATCGGAAATCGTGAATTCTTGGGTCGTGGCCATGCCGCTAAAGTACCACTTCCTTAATCCCTATTCGGATAGGTTCTAAGTGGTATTGCTCTGTTGGAACCGTTCCGGCTATTCCTTATTTCCAATCGGGTAAGAAGGCATTGGAGAACAGCTTAGTCCGGTTCTTTCCATCAAGGTCCACCGTGAAAATATCCGGGGCGCTGAGGTCGTCGTTCACCCGGTTCACGAAAATGATTCGGAACCCATCGAGGGAATAGCGGGGCATAACGTCGTTTGTGCCTGCCACTTTGCCCGAACTGTTACTTGTGATATCGACAGCTGTATTGCCACTCAATCGCTGCGTAAATAGTTGAGCATAATACTAGTGGACTGGTTTATCGTTGGATTATTTCTGTCACCGTAGACACTTGCAAGCAAGGTAAAAAAGGCGTATTGGCGACTACCGTAAACAAACCTGCGGAAGGCCCTGCTACCCCAGCAGTTCCTCAATATCGGCCCGCGTGAGGTGCTTAATCACGGCCTCGTCGGTGGCAATGAGCTCGCTGACCAGCGCGAGCTTGCGCCGTTGCAGGGCCAGGATTTTCTCCTCCACTGTGCCCTGAGTGATGAATTTGTAGGTAAACACCGGGCGCTGCTGACCAATGCGGTGGGCCCGGTCTACGGCCTGGGCTTCCACGGCGGGGTTCCACCACGGGTCGAGGATGAAGACGTAGTCGGCGGCAGTGAGGTTGAGGCCCACGCCGCCGGCTTTCAGGCTAATGAGGAAGATTTTCAGGTCTTCGGTTTCCTGGAAGCGCGCTACTTCGGCGGGCCGGTCGCGGGTGGCCCCGTCGAGGTAGGCGTAGGGCATCTGTCGCTCGTTGAGGGCCGCTCGCACCAACGCCAGGTGCTGTACAAATTGGCTGAATACCAAGACTTTGTGGCCTTCTGCTACCACGTTGCGGAGCATGCGCAGGACTTCGCGCAGCTTCCCCGACTCGTGGGCGTAGGTGTCGTCGGCAAGGCGCGGATGGTTGGCAATCTGGCGCAGGCGGGTGAGGCCTTGCAGCAGCAGAAACTGGGTGCTGGCGGGGCCGTTTTCGTCCAGGTTACGCAGGATTTTATTGCGGTAGAAGCTTTTGGTCTCCTCGTAGGCGTGGGCCTGCTCCTCGGTCATGGGGCAGTAGCTCAGCTGCTCGGTTTTTTCGGGCAGTTCCTTGGCCACCTGGGACTTGTGGCGGCGCAGAATGAATGGCTTGATAAGCGCGTGCAAGCGGCGGGTGCGGCCTTCGTCCTGGTGCTTCTCAATGGGCTTCAAAAATTCCTTGCGGAAGAAAGCCTGCGTGCCCAGTAAGCCGGGATTAATGAACGACATCTGCGACCACAGGTCCATGGTGCTGTTTTCCACGGGCGTGCCCGTGAGAATCAGGCGGTGCTTGGAGCGTAGCTGGCGCACCGCCTGCGAGGTAGTGGAGGACGGGTTTTTGATGGCCTGCGACTCGTCCAGAATTACGTAGTCAAACTTGTAGCTGGCCAGCATTTCGGTATCGAGCCGCACAATGCCGTAGCTGGTCAGCACCACGTCGTAGTCGGCAAACCGGTCGGGGTTTTTATCGCGGTACGTGCCGGTATAGGCCAGCACGCGCAGGTCCGGAGTGAATTTCTGCGCTTCGTTCAACCAGTTGAACACCAGTGAAGTGGGGAGCACTAGCAACGAGGCCGCGTTCTGGGCCTCGCCGCTTTCGGCGCGCTGCTGCAGCATGGCCAGCGTCTGTATGGTCTTGCCAAGCCCCATGTCGTCGGCCAGGCAGCCCCCGAAATGGTAGTCCTGTACAAAGCGCAGCCAGTTGTAGCCGGCCTTTTGGTAGGGGCGCAGCTCGCCCAGAAAGCCAACGGGCAGAGGATGGTCCTCTACTTCGGCAAAATCGCGGAGCTTGGCCAGTTTGCGGCCCATGCGCACGGTGGCCAATTCGTTGCTCTGCAAATCGGCTACCAGGGCCAGGTGGTGGCGGCGCAGGTTCAGGCCTTCGGGGGTTTCTTCCCCAAAAGCAAACAGCTCCAGGTAATCCGTAAACCACTCCTCCGGGATGATGGCAATCTGGCCATTGGGCAGCTTGAACTCGCGGCGGCGCTGCAGAATGTGCCCGCGCAGCCGGATAAACGGCACCTCAATGTCACCGAAGCGCACGGTGCCGCGCACATCAAACCAGTCGCCCGCCTCCTGAATGCCCACGTGCACGCTGGTGGGCCCAATGAAGTAGCTCTTGGTGGCCGTAGAAGCCGCTTCCACGGTGTAGCCCAGCTCGGCCAGGGCCATGGTATTGTCGTGCAGCCACTTAAAGGCTTCGCCTTTGGGCAGCGTGGCCTGGCCGTTTTCTACCGTGAGCAGGCGTTCCCGCAGCTCGGCCACGGTGGCTTGTTCCTGCTCGGGGTTGCGCAGCAGGCGGTGGAACACGTAGCTTTCGTCCGTCTTTTCCAGGCGCACGCTCACCGGTTTGTCGGTGCCCAGGGGCATTAGGTGTGGGCCGTAGCGGAAGCTCAGCTCAAAGTGAATCTGCTCGGTTTCGCCGCCGGTGAGGAGCGGGGCCACGGGCTTGGGCAACGGAATGCGGCCCCGGCGGGGCGGCCCGGGCGGGCGCACGGGCGCCTCGGGCGGGGGCACGGCCGGCATCGCATCACTGAAGGTGAGCCGCGGGCGCGCCACGTAGCGCTCCGACCGAATATCGAAGCCCCGGGCGTGCACCTCGAAGGATTCCATGAGCGGCGCCACAAACTTCTGGAAGTAGCTCTCCTCCACGTTGCGCGGCACTACAATAAACTTCTTCTTCAGAAAAGGCAGCAGCTTGCGCCCGTCTACCTCGGTCCGGAAGGAGTACAGCAAGTCGCCGAGCAGCAGCCATGCCGGCTGCAGGCACACCAGCAAGGCGTCCTTGTACTGGAAGTCGAGGCGCTGGTTCTGGTACTGAATGGTGGGGAAGTAGTGCGTGCCGTCTTCGTTGCGCCGGAAGTGGAAGAGGATGGAGGCCTTGGCCGGCGCTAGGCCAATTTCCTTCCAAGTGGGTTCGCCGTCGCGGCCCATGATAAACACTCGCTTGCCAGCCAAGCGCGCTAGTAGGGCGGCCATGCGGGTTTGCACGTGCTTGGCAATGGCCTCCTGCAGCGGTTTGTCGCCCTTTTCGGCGTTGTAGGTTTTCAGGAAGAACTCGGCCGTGGCAATCTTGCGGGGCCAGAATTCTTTCACCACCGCTTCCTGCTGAATCTGGTCGCAGAGCTCCACCAGTTCAAAGTCGGTGGCATCGAGGCTGGCTTCGAATTCGTGCGCGTTTTTGCCCGAAACGGTCTGGTGCTGCAGCGTTAGCTGGCCCCGGGGGCCCAACTGCACCACATAGGCCGCAAACAAATGGCCTAGGAACTCGTGCTCAAAGAGCGAGTAAACAATTTGAAACGGTTCTGCGGTAGATACTTTCATGGCCGGACACGCGGAAAGCGCAAGGTAGGGCTGAAAGCGTAAATAGGCACAGAAGAGCTTTACGGCAATAGCAGCGGAGCTAAACCCTTACGATAGGGGGCCGGCAGAGATGCACTCAGCCCTACAAATTATCCCGCAGGTCCAGCTTGCTCGCGTTCAGAGCGGGGCGAATGCTCACGGCCAGGGTGATAAGGATGATGGACAGGCAGGTGAAAACAATGTCCGAGACCTGCATTTTCACCGGGTAGGCATCCACTACGCTCGTGGCCATGCCCATGCTCACAAAGCCGAAATATTGCTGCAGCCAGCACAGCGTCACGCCTAGCACGAGGCCCGTGGCCGCGCCCACCAGCGCCACAATGGCGCCCACGAGGAGGAACGTTTGCCGCACGGTTTTCTCGGTGGCGCCCATGGCCAGCAGCACCGAAATGTCTTTTTTCTTATCAATGACGAGCATCGAGAGCGAAAAAAAGATGTTGAGCGAGGCGATGAGCAGGATGAGCGTGAAGGTGATGAACACGAACAGCTTCTCCACCTTAATGGCCTTGAACAAGCTCACGTGCTGCTCGTCGGAATCCTGCACCTTAAAGTCCGGCCCGAGCTGCTTGCGGAGCTGCTCTTTGACCTGGTCTATCTCGAAGCTGGCGCCCACCTTCACGTGGAGCGCGGTGCGGCGGGTGGTGTAGCCCAACAGGCGCTGGGCGAAGGAAAGCGGCACAAAAATGTAGCTGTCGTCGATGTGCTGCTCGATGAGAAACACGCCGCCCGCAATCAGGTTCTGCTCATTAAAGGCCTTTGCCGGGTCGATGCTGAGGGTTTTTTTGCCCGGCGTGTTGCGCGGGTACAGCAGGCGCATGGGCGCCAGCCGGTTGTTGAGCGTGATGCTGAGCTCGTGCTGCACGCCGGCCCCCACCAGGGCCAGCTCCAGGCTGTCGCGGCGCAGGCGGTGGTCGCCCTCCCGGATGTTGGCATCAATCTGGCTCTGCCCGAAGTAGTTATCGCTCAGGCCGCGCATTTTCACCACCATCTGGCGGTCGTGGTACTGCAGCAGGGCGTTGTCTTCGATAACCTCCGTGAGCAGGGCCACGCCGGGCGTGTTTTCCAGCTTCATCAGGAAGGTGCGGTCCACGTCAAAGGCCTTGCCCTTGGTAGCCGAAATAACCAGATTGGGGTCCGATTTTCCGTAGAGCGTGCGCACCAGGTCCTCCAGCCCGTTGAACACCGACAGCACAATAATCAGCGCCATGGTGCCCACCGCCACCCCAATCATCGAAATATTCGAAATGATGGTGATGATGTTGCGCTTGTTCTTCGAGAGAAAGTAGCGCCGCGCAATGAGGAGTGGGACGTTCATAAATCACGGATTCGTCGGATTTCGCCCGGATTAAGCGGATTTTGTGGACGACTCCTCCGGTGGCGGTAGGGTGGCTGTGCGAGGATTGCGAGCGGAAAGCTACGCTAACGAAGACGTAAATGGAATATTGACAACCCGAACCCGACGAACAGCGACCCCAAAACCCGCGCAATCCGGCCGAAATCCGCTTACTACGGGTTCTACTTCCAGGCCTTCACAATCAGGCCCGTGCCCGAGTCGTGCACGGTGCGGGCGTCGAGCCAGTTGAGGAGCAGGCAAAACGGAAATACCACGGCATAGTAAAACGGCAGCAGGATAAAAAACAGGCGCGACTTGCCCAGCATCAAAATGGGGTACTTCATGCTGAGGCGCCACGAAATCTGGCCCGGCTCGCCGTAGGCGTAGCGGGCTTCGATGCGCTCAAAACCGGCCGTGCTCAGCTTCTGCTGGATTTCGCGAATGTTGTAGCCATCGCGCACGTGCTCTTCAATGAAGCTGGTTTCGCCGTCGTCGTGCACGTCGGAGCCGCCCTGGTCGCTGGGCGTGGAGATGAGCAGCATGCCGCCGTCCTTCAGCGAAGCGTGAATGTTGCGGAACACCTCCACGTCTTCCAGAATGTGCTCCATCACGTCCACCGACAACGCCAAATCGAAGGAGTTGGGCTCCTGATACAGCACCAAATCCTGCACCGCAAACTGCACGTTGCGGCGGCCAATCTGCCGGAAAAACTGGTTGGAGTCGGCCACTTGGTCGTCCTTCACGTCCACGGCCAAAATGTTCCATTCAGCGCTCAGCCCGCTCAGCCAGTACGTGTACTGCCCGTAGCCGGAGCCGGCATCGAGGATGTGCAGCGACTCCTGGGTGCGGCCTTTGGCCCAGCGGCGCAGCTCCCGATGCACGTGCCAGGTGCGCAGCAGGAGCAAATCCAGCAAATGATAAAACAGTCGGCGCAGCCACGGCGTGCGGTTGAATACCTGGCCGAGCGTCTTCTTAATCGGGTCGTAGTACAATGCGGTGAATAAGCAAATGGGTGAATGGGTGAATGGTCTGTTGGGCGAAGGAGCGCACGACCACCTAGCAGTCGTTCACCCATTCGCTCATTCACCTTTGAATAGGCGCGGCCGGGTGGGCTTCTCTTCCGAGGCGTCCGCCTCGTCTTTGGGCGCGGCCGGAATGTCCAGCGTGCCCAGGACCTGGTCCATGTGGGCGGCGTAGGCGGCGCTGTCGTCGTGAAAGAAGATGAGCTCGGGCACCACGCGGGCCGTTTGGCGAATGCGCTTGGCCAGCGCCTGGCGAATGGCCTTGGCGTTTTCGCGCACAATTTCGAGCCGCTCGTTGGCGTCGTTGCCCAGCAGCAAGCTCAGGTACACGCGGGCCTGGCCCAGGTCGGGCGTCACCTTCACCATGCTGATGCTCGGCGCCAGGCCCCCCCCAAAGAGGTGCGGCAGGTCGCGCTGCAGTACTTGGGCCAGTTCCTGCTGGAGCAGGCTCGCCATTTTTTGTTGTCGTTTGCTTTCCATAATACAGGGCAAAGGTACGGATTGGGGAAGAAGGTACTTTAGAAGTACGGCACTTGGCCGGGCAGCGGGGAAGGTCTTGGGACCAATACCTTTGCGTGGCTCCCCCGTTCCCGTCTTTTACGTCCCCGTAGTTGCTTCGCTTTTTCAAAAGCTCCTTGCCCGCGCAGGTGCTGGCCCTGCTGGTGCTGGTGCTGGCCTTGCGCCTGCCGCTGCTGTGGCTGGGCCTGCCCGTGACGGCGGCCGAGCTGCGGGCCCTGCTCGTGGGCGAGCGGCTATACGGCGGCGCCCTGCCCTACCGCGACCTCTACGACGGCACCGCGCCGCTGGCCGCCGCCACGTTCGCAGTGCTCGATGCCGTGGTGTCGCGCCCGGTGTGGCTCTATCGGGTATTTGCCCTCACCCTGATGCTGGCGCAGGCTTTCCGGCTCAACCTGGTGCTGAACCGCTACGATGTGCACCCCGAGCGCGGCTACCTGGCTGCCCTCACCTACTTGCTGGTGGGCAGTGTGAGCACCGATTTGGATACGCTCTCGCCCCTGCTGCTGGGGCATACGTTCATCGTGTTTGCAATCAGCACATTACTGCCAACATCCCGGGAGGGCTACGACAACCGCCGGTTGTTCCGGGCCGGGTTTCTCATTGGCGTGGCGGCCTTGTGCTACCTGCCCCTGGCGCTGTTTGTGGTGGTGGGCCTGTTTGCGGTGGTCATTTTCGCGGCCAATTCTTTTCGTAGTTCCCTGCTGCTGCTGTGCGGGTTTTTCTTTCCCTACGCGCTGGTAGCAACGTTCTTTTTCTATATCGGGGCATTGCCGGGCTTCGTGCAGTTTCACCTGCAACCCGGCCTTACCGATTTGATTACCAGTGGCCTGCCGGCTGGTTTGCAACTGCGCTTGCTCATTGTGCCGGGTCTGGTGTTGGTTTTGGCCTTACTGCGGTCGCTGGGTACGTCGCTGGGCTTGGTCTTCCAGATAAAATTCCGGCAGATGATGCTGGTCTGGCTGGCCGTGGCCATTGCCACGGCCGCTGTAGAGCGCGGGGCGGCACCGGGCGTGCTGGTGCTGCTGCTGCCGCCGTTGGCGTATTTCAGCCTGTTTCTGTGGCAGCGCTACCAACACGGCTGGCTGCTGGAACTGCTGTTGCTGCTCGTGCTCAACGCGGCGGTGGTGCTGCGTTACCGGGCCCACGTGCCGCGCCTCGAAGCCCTGCTGCAGATGCCCGCCGAAAGCCGCTTCGGCCTCCAGCCCGACCCGCGCTATGCGGCGCTGCGCGGCCACACCTTGCTCATTATGGGGCAGGACGACCGGGCGTATTTCCACAACCGGCCCGCCACGCCATATCTGGACTGGGCGCTTTCCCAGGCCGACTTCGGGCACCTCAACGAGTACGCCGCCGTGGTGCGCATTGCCCAGAAAATGAGCGCCTCGCCCCCGGACTATGTGCTCGACCAGGTGGCGCAGGTGCCCCGCCTCAAGCAGCTGCTGCCCGCGGTATTCGGGGTTTACCAGCCCACCGGCACGCCCGGGCTATACCGCCGCCAGGTGAAATAAAAAAAGCGGGAGTTCTACACCCAGCACCAGGTTTTCTGCTGATTGTGAGAGGGTAGATTTCGCAGGAATACCGCCACCGGCTCCAAATCGGCCAGCAGGGAAGTGAGCACCACCACGCGGCCATCCTGCAGGTGCAGGCGGAGGTAGTCGTACTTGACCCAAAAAGTCCGGCGGGCCCGGCACGTTACCCGCTCTACTTTCGCCAGGTCGCGCCGCTCAAAAGTCACGCGCTGCTCCGCTTCGTATACCTCCAGGCGGTTTTCGGTGGGCTGAAAAACAAGCACCGTGCCCTCATTGAGCGTCCAGTACCGCACGTGCAGCAGCAACGCCGGGCCACTCAACGCCAGGGTAAACAGGACAAAGGCCGCCGTGAGCACCCATTCAAAAGAGCTGGCTTCGGGCCCGCCCATTGCCACGGCCGGCACCACGCTCAGGCCCGCCCCCAGCGCCAGCAACGGCCAAAACAACAGGCGCATCTGCCGCGCCGCCGTCACCTGGTAAATGTGGGTGCGCTTCGAGAACAGGCTCGTCACCCATCGCAACGCGCCCAACACCACTAGCAGCACCACCGCTATTTCCAGTAGCGGCTTTAGAAAAGCAAATTTCATCGACTTAAAGCACCAAGACTACGCTCCCACCTGCACCCAGGCTTCTCCTTCGGCGCGGGCCCGCAGGTGGCCAAAGCTTTCCAGCGCCAGCCCGTGCCGTGCAAATACCTCCAGCACCGCCTCGCGGCCCTCGGGCGCCACGCACACCAGCAGGCCGCCAGATGTCTGTGGGTCGCACAGCCACGCCCGCTGCTCATCGCTGATGGTCCCAACCTTGTGGCCGTAGCTAGCCCAGTTGCGCCCGGTGCCGCCGGGCACGCTGCCCTGCTTCAGGTAGGCCTCGGCCACCGCCATGCGGGGCACTTTCGAAAACTCAATTTCTGCCGTCAGGCCGCTGCCTTCGCACACTTCCGAAAGGTGACCCAGCAGGCCAAACCCCGTCACGTCGGTCAGGGCCGTCACCGCAGCCAGCTTGCTCAGCTCCGCCCCAATCTTATTGAGCTGCATCATCTGGGCCGGGGCAATGGACGCATCCTCATCGCGCAAAATGCCTTTTTTCTGGGCCGTGGTCAGGATGCCTACGCCCAGCGGCTTGGTCAGAAACAGCTCCGATCCGGCCGTGGCCGTGTCGTTCTGCTTCAGGTCCACGATGTTTACCAGGCCCGTCACGGCCAGGCCGAAAATGGGTTCCGGCGAGTCGATGCTATGGCCGCCGGCCAGCGGAATGCCCGCCTCGGCGCAAATGCTGCGGGCGCCTTCCAGCACGCGGGCAGCCACTTCGGGCGGTAGCTTGTCCACGGGCCAGCCCAGCACGGCAATGGCCAGCAGGGGGCGCCCGCCCATGGCGTACACGTCCGAAATGGCATTGGCCGAGGCGATGCGGCCAAAGTCATAGGCATCGTCCACGATGGGCATGAAAAAGTCGGTGGTCGAAATCACCGCCTGGCCCCCGCCAATGTCGTACACGGCCGCGTCGTCGCGGCTGGCATTGCCTACCAGCAGGTTGGGATATTGCGGCTGCGCGATGGTGGTGTGCAGCATCTGGTCGAGCACGGCCGGGGCAATTTTGCAGCCGCAGCCCGCGCCGTGGCTGTATTGGGTGAGTTTGTATTCCGTGGTGGGGGTCATATCGAAGAGAAAAGAAGGGGCTACGCCGCCGGTGGCAGACTACAAAAGTCCGCAAAGAGTTTTGTAGTCGCCGAGGTCACCGGCTGGGTCATCTTCGAAACGCAAAAATGAGGAACCTCCACCGGGCAAGCTTGCTGCGGCAGGGATTCCTCTTCTCAATGGTAAGTCAAAAGCCGTGATTAAGACGCCTTGCTGCTCACCGTCACGGGCACTTCCATATTCTCCCAGCGGAGTACCAAGCCTTTAGGTGTCACTTCGTACACCAACCGCTCGGTCAGGGTGGAGGCTTCGCGGGGCGTTACCATTACGCGCAGGGCGTCCAGCTTCTGGTCGTATTTGTAGGCGCCCCACTGGTTGGGCTCTTTATTGAATATAACCGTCCACTGCTTCGCGGCGGTCGGAATCACGAAGAAGCTGTACTTGCCGGCGGGCAGGGCTTTGCCCTCCACCAGCACCGGCTTGCTGAACTCCACCGTAGTCGCCTCGTTGGCCCCGGCGCGCCACACTTTGTCGTAAGGCTCCAAGCCGCCAAAAATGGTGCGGCCTTTCACCGCCGGGCTGCTGTAATTCACCGTCACGTCGGCGCTACCAATCTTGCCGCTGGCCGTAGCCGCGGGGCTTGGTTTGGTCTGCATAAGTGCCCGCGACTGCGGGGCTCGAGGCAACACCTTCGTCTCGGGAGCAGCTTGGGCAAATGCGGCGCTAGTCGTGAGCACGGCGGCCATGCCGATAACGGCTTGTCGAATGATTTGGTGGGTTTTCATGGATTTTGCTTCAATTATGTGGGTTACAATTTGAGACGACTCCAATTGCCTGCGCCCTGAAACTCAGCAGGCGGGCTCATGGTTTCAAAGTCAGAAATTGACAGCGGAAGTTGCTTTCCCGGAATTGTCGCTTCGGCTGCTCCTCAGTCCAGCCAGCGCTGGCAGCGGCCTACCCAACAGGCTGGTCTTGCACGGCGGCGCCCCTTGTCGTATCTTTGCCCCCGAAGTTGGTATTCGCTTTAGCAAAGAGGGGACGCGCAGTCCCCTCTTTTTTTGCCCGCTTTTTTCCTTAGTTATGCATTTCGACCGTACCCTACTGCTGGAAATGCTCCAGGACGCCATCGGCGAGGAGGAGCTGTTCATCGTGGGCCTCACCGTCTCCGATTCGGTGCTGCCGAAGGTGACCGTCACCCTCGACGGCCCCGAAGGCTTGGCCATTCAGGCGTGCGCCACCATCAGCCGCCGCCTGGCCCGACGCATCGACGAGCACTACGGTGAGGATTCCGCTTACTCCCTGGAAGTCACCAGTCCCGGTGCCGACCAGCCCCTCACTGACCCGCGCCAGTACACCCGCCACATCGGCCGTTCCCTGGCCCTGAAACTGGCCGACGGCACCGAAAAAACCGGCGTCCTCACTGCCGCTACCCCGGAAGGTGTGGAAATCGAAGAAGTCATCAAACAGAAAACCAAGAAAACCACCCTTCCCGCTGCCTTCTATCCCTTCGCGGATATTCAGGAAGCCAAAGTGGTTATCTCCTTTAAGTGAGCTATTAGCTAATAGCTGTTAGCTGTTAGCTGAGGTTCTTTCAGCGGCATTTTTCGCCAAAATTGTTTCATTAAAAAGCTAAAAGCCACCAGCTATTAGCTAACAGCTAAAACAATGAATAGCCACGAACTAATCGAATCCTTCGGCGAATTTGCCCGGAGCAAAAACATTGACCGGCCCACGATGATGAGCATCCTGGACGACGTGTTTCGCACGATGATTCGCAAAAAGTACGACCAGGACGAAAACTTCGACGTTATCATCAACCCTGACAACGGTGACCTGGAAATCTGGCGCAACCGCGAAATCGTGGACGATAACTCGGAGGACATCTGGGACCACGACAAAATCACCCTCACCGACGCGCAGAAAATCGAGCCCGATTTCGAAGTAGGCGAATCGGTGGCCGAAGGCGTGAAGCTGGAAGATTTCGGCCGTCGTGCCGTGCTCATGGCCCGCCAGACGCTTATTCAGCGCGTGAAGGATTTGGAGCGAGACAATCTCTACCAGAAATACAAGGACCAGGTGGGTGAAATCGTGACCGGGGAAGTCTACCAGGTGTGGAGCCGCGAGGCCCTCATCATGGACAAGGACGACAACGAGCTGGTGATGCCCAAGGGCGAGCAAATCCCCAAGGACCGTTTCCGCAAGGGCGACACCGTGCGCGCCGTGGTGCACCGCGTGGAGGTGATTAACGGCACGCCGAAAATCATCCTTTCCCGTGCTGCCCCGGCTTTCCTGGAGCGTTTGTTCGAGCTGGAAGTACCCGAGATTTACGACGGCCTCATCGTTATCAAAAACGTGGTGCGTGAGCCCGGCGAGCGCGCCAAAGTGGCCGTAGAAAGCTACGACGAGCGAATTGACCCCGTGGGTGCCTGCGTGGGCATGAAAGGCAGCCGCATTCATCCCGTGGTGCGCGAGTTGGAGAATGAGAACATCGACATCATCAATTACACTGACAACTTAGAACTCTATATTGCGCGGGCACTATCGCCGGCCAAAGTGGGTTCTATGAAGATAAACCAGGAGAGCGGCCGGGTTTCGGTATTCATGAAGCCCGACCAGGTGAGCTTGGCCATTGGCCGTGGCGGTGCCAACATTAAGCTGGCGAGCCGGTTGGTGGGCATGGAAATCGACGTATTTCGCGAAGCTATTGACTACGAGGAGGATATTTCCCTGGACGAGTTCCAGGACGAAATCGAGCCTTGGGTACTGGCCGAGCTGAAAAAAATCGGTCTGGACACCGGCCGTGCCGTACTGGCCGTGAAGAAAGACGACATCGTGCGCCGCACGGAACTCGAAGAAGAAATGGTGGACGATGTGTACCGCATTATCCGCCAGGAATTTGCCGACGACGAAGACCTCGACGAAAGCTCGCTGGAAGCCGCCAAAAAGCGTGCCGCTGGAGAGGCTGCCCCCGAGGTAAAGACTGACGAACAGGACGAGGAAGCTGCTGTAAATCATGCTTCTGAGGCCGAGATTACCCCCGAACATACCCCTTTGGAGACCGAAATGACTGAAGAACCCAAAGCAGCTACTGAGGACGCGGGCGCAAGCTCTCCCGCCGAGCCAGCCCAATGACGGCCGCGGGCCGGTACGGCAAGGGTAACAAATCGTGCCAGTTGGCGCGGTTTCGCCCTGCTGGCAAGATTTAATGTAATACCTTTGCACTTAGAAGCGTATCGAACGCGAGTAACAGATAGAATGGCGGAAGCAACCCCGAAACGGCTACAACAGGCGGCCAAAGACCTGAATATTGGAATGGACAGGGTGGTCGAAGCCTTGGCCAAGAAAGGTATACAAGTAGAGAACAAGCCCACCACGAAACTCACTGGTGAGCAAGTGGCCTCGCTTGAGAAGGAATTCGCGGCCTATGCCCATGACCGGCAGGAGGCTCAAAAGGTTATTCAGGACAAGCGCCAGAGTGACCTTGACGCGGCTCCCAAACCTGCTGCCCCGGCTCCGCGCCCGGTGCCGGCGGCTGCCCCTGCTCCCAAGCCGGTGGCGCCCGTTGCCCCCGTGGCCGCGGCACTAGCCTCCGCGCCTGCTCCAGTGGCGCCGGCTGCCCCTGTGGCCGCCGCCCCAACTCCTGCCCCCGCCCCGGTTCCTGTCGCGCCAGCCGCACCGGGCCTTAAGGTGATGGGTAAAATCGAGTTGGACAGCCGTGGCCGGGTAGTGGCCCCCAAGCCCAAGCCTGCGGAAACGTCGGCGGCAGTGCCAGCTCCTGCTCCGGTTGCTCCGGCCACGCCCGCCCCGGTTGCAGCTGTTCCTGCTCCCAAAGCGGAAGTGCCCGCGGTACCGGCTCCTGTGCCAGCTGCTCCGGTGGCTCCGCCAGTGGCAAAAGCCGAAGCAGCGCCTGTTGCACCGGTCGCTGCCCCTGCACCGGCCGCGCCTGCTCCGGTTGCACAGGCCTCCACTGCTGTTGCAGCCGCAGTCCCCGCTGCTGCCGCACCCGAGGCTCCTGCCGATGGCGGTATGCCGGAAGACACCAGTACCATCGTAGCCAAGTCGGATACGCTGAAGGGCCTCACGGTGCTCGGTAAAATTGACTTGTCATCTATCAACAACGACCGTCGTGGTCCGGGTGGCCGTGGCCCTCGTCCCATTGCATCTTCTGATGTGAGCAAGCGTGGTTTGCCGGCTGGTCCGGGTCAGAAGAAGCGCACGCGCTTGCCTGGCCCTCCCGGCAGTACCACGTCGCCGCCCAGCCCCGGCTACCAAGGCAACCGCCCGGCGGGTGCTCCCGGCCAGGGTGGCGGCTACCAGGGCAACCGCCCCGGTGGCGGCCCCGGCCAGCGCCCCGGCGGTCCCGGTCAGCGTCCCGGTCAGCCGGCTCCCAAGCCCAATGCGCCCGCCCTCACCCCTGAACAGGCTGAAAAGCAGATTCAGGAGCAGATTAAGGCCACGCTGGCCAAGCTCGGCGGCAACAAAGCCACCGGCCAAGCCAACCGCGCCAAGTACCGCCGCGACAAGCGGAGCATGCTGGCAGAGGACCGCGAGGCCCTGCGCGCGCAGAACGAGCTGGATGCCAAAACCCTCAAGCTCACCGAATTCATCTCGGCACATGACCTGGCCTCGCTGATGGACGTGAACGTGAACGAGGTAATTAAGGTGTGTTTGGGCATGGGCATGTTCGTGTCCATCAACCAGCGCCTCGACGCCGAAGCCATTACCGTGATTGCCGACGAATTCGGCTTTGACGTGGAATTCCTGTCGAAAGAAGAGGAAGAAATCAGCATCGATGCCGGCGACGACGAAGCCGACCTGAAGCACCGCGCACCGATTGTGACCATCATGGGCCACGTCGACCACGGTAAGACGTCGCTGCTTGACTACATCCGCGACGCGAGTGTGGCCAAGGGCGAGGCCGGCGGCATCACGCAGCACATTGGTGCCTACGAGGTGCGGACCAAATCGGGCCAGCCCATTACGTTCCTTGACACGCCTGGTCACGAAGCCTTTACGGCCATGCGTGCCCGTGGCGCCAAGGTGACGGACATTGCCATCATCGTGGTGGCGGCCGACGACTCGGTGATGCCGCAGACGAAGGAAGCCATCAACCACGCGCAAGCAGCCGGGGTGCCGATTATCATTGCCCTCAACAAGATTGACAAGTCTTCGGCCAATCCCGAGAAAATCCGCGAGGAGCTTTCGGCCATCAACATATTGGTGGAAGAATGGGGTGGCAAATACCAGAGCCAGGAGGTTTCGGCCAAGTCGGGCATTGGTATTGAGGAGCTGTTGGAAAAGGTGTTGCTGGAGGCCGAATTGCTCGACCTGAAAGCCAACCCGGACCGTGGCGCTATTGGTACCGTAATCGAAGCCTCGCTGGACAAAGGCCGTGGCTACGTGACCACCGTGCTGGTGCAAACCGGCACCCTGAACGTGGGCGATATTATCCTTGCCGGCCCGCACTTTGGCCGCGTGAAGGCCATGACCGACCACCGCGGTAAGAAAATGAAAACCGCGCCGCCCGCTACGCCGGTGCAGGTACTCGGCCTGACTGGGGCCCCACAGGCCGGCGACCGTATCCAAGTAATGGAGACGGAGCGCGAAGCCCGCGAAACTGCTACCCAGCGCCTGCAGCTGGCCCGCGAGCAGACCATCCGGACCAAGAAGCACATCACGCTGGACGAAATTGGCCGCCGTTTGGCTATCGGTTCGTTTAAGGAACTCAACATCCTTGTGAAAGGCGACGTGGACGCCCGGTGGCACCGGAAAGCCCTGCGTGGCACCGCAGCCGGCGCACACGGCCTGGTACACCACGCCGCGCTTGTCAAAGCGCGACGTGCCGCCGTCCACGTGCTCGGCTCCGGCCCCTTGCTGGCCGAAAAAGGTACCGTACTCCAGGCCGGTCATGCCGGCGGCGAACTGGGCCAGGTAAAAATCGCTACCGTCGGTGTTGCGCTGCACGGCGTTGCTGGTCACGGGCAGGCCGTTGGTGGAGCCGCCTATCCAGTTGCCGCCCAGGTCGTTGTCTTCGCCGCCCCAGCCGCTGATGTATATCCGCTCGCAGTCATCGACCAGGAAGGCAGTGGGTACTAGGTTGGGGCCGCCGCGCACGCCCGCCCGGTTGCCAAACGTGGTGCCGTAGACGCTGGCGGTCAGGTCCGGGCTTAGCTTTTGAATGAACTGCGTGCCGCCCACGGCGCCGTATTTGCCCGGCGTGATGGGGAACTGCCCCAGCGTTTGGCCAAACAGGTAGGGGCTGCCCGCCGCGTCCAGCTGCAGAAAATACGCTTGGTCGTAGCCGCTGGTGCCAATGAAAGTAGCGCGCTCCAGGCTGCGCCCGTCCGGGCTGATGCGGGCCGCAAAGCCGTCGGCGCTGCCGCCCTGGTACCCGGTGAGGTAGGCCCCGGCAGTAGCCGGGAAGTTGCTGGAAGTGGTACCGCCGCACACGTACACCCGGCCCTGGTTGTCGCGCTGCACCGAGTAGGCAGCGTCGGCGGCGTTGCCGCCCAGGTAGCCGGACCAGGCCACCGCCGTCAGGCCCGCGTTGAGCTTGCACACCAGCGCATCCGACACGCCCCCGCTGTAGGTGGCATTGAAGCCCAGGGTCCGGCCGGGGAAATTGGCCGAGCTGGTAGCCGCTGCCACGTACACGTTGCCGTCGCCATCCAGCAGCACGTCGCTACGGAAGGCGTCGCCGTAGTTGGCGCCAATGGCGGGCGGCTGCGCAATCACGCCGTCGTTGCCCGCGCCGCCCAGGTAGGTGCTGCCCACCAGCGCGCTGCCGGTGGCGTTGAGGCGCGTCACCACCAGGTCCGAACCGTTGGGCAGCTTGTACTTCTCGCTGCCCTCGCGGTTGCCGGTCCGGAACGGGTCGAGGGCCGTGCCCCCGCCAAAAACGCGCTGGGCAGCTCCGGTGGTGGTGGGGTAATTGGTCGAAGACGTGCTGCCGCACACCACCAGCTCGTTCTGCGCATTCACCACCAGGCTATGCGGGAAATCGGCTTGGTTGCCGCCCAGGTAGGTGGCCCACACCCGCGCCGCCGGGCCCGATACGGCGGTGTTGTATTTGATAAGGGCCATGTCCACGATGCTGCTGAAGCTGGTGCGGAAAGCGCCCGGCGTGGCCGGAAACGCGCCGCCGGTATCAAACACAATGCCGCCCGAGTACATGTTGCCCGCGTCGTCATAAGTCGCCGTGAAGCCCCAGTTGTCCGCCGTCGAGCCCGATAAGGTGGAGAACTGCACGGTGGGGTCGATGGTCAGGGCGCGGGACTTGTCGTAGGCGCCGAGGGCGAAAGTGAGGGTGCGGCCATTGAGTACGTAGCGGCAGGCCACGGGCTGCTGGCGACCGCGGGCATCGAGCTGCCAGGCCTTAGGGGCCAACTCGGTGGTGGTGCCCACGGTGGTTTTTATCACCAGGTTGCCGTCGATGTTCAGCGCCAGGCTGGTGGCGCCGTCGTAGCGCAGGGCCACGCGGGCGGGGTTGGCGCGGGGGGCCAGCAGCACGTCGTATTCCAGGTGGTGGCCGGCGTTTTCGTACAGCGTCAGGTCGATGCCCGGCCACAGCTCGGTGTAGCGCAGCCGCCGGAAGGCGCCCACGTGGCTGGCCCAGCGGGCGGCGTCGGCGCCCACAAAGTAGTTGCGCTCGCCGGGCGTGGGGGTTTCGGCCGTGAGTCGGCTGCGGGTGTTGGCTTTCTCAAAATGCACCGTGTAAGCGTGCCCCGCAATGTCGCCATCCGGCCGGCCGGTGCTGGCGGATGCGGCGCCCCGGCCGTTCTCACGGTGGTGGCTGAGCGCGGCGGGGTCCAGGAAGCTGTAGGTGAGGGCGTCGGCCTGCACGTAGAGGCGGCCGGCCGGTAGGGCGGCTTCGTAGCGCACGCGGCGGTCCCACTGCCCTTTGTTCGGAATAAACTCGAGGCTGGGGTTGCCCGGCTCGATGGAAACCGCGGCCGCGGGCGTGGCCTGGGCCAGCAGCGCCGGCAGCAGCAACGCGGAAAACAAACGGTGGCAGAGCGTGCGGAAAGGTTGAAGCATAGAGCGCGAAAGGTAGAACGGGCAAGGGAAACGGTATCAAAAACCAGGCAGCTCGCCCGGCACTTGCCGGAGTGCCAGGCCGGG
Organism: Hymenobacter lapidarius; assembly: GCF_001816145.1. Classification (GTDB taxonomy): domain Bacteria; phylum Bacteroidota; class Bacteroidia; order Cytophagales; family Hymenobacteraceae; genus Hymenobacter; species Hymenobacter lapidarius. The sequence continues at coordinate 17,668 of NZ_MDZB01000107.1, forward strand.
TGCAAGCGTGACGCGCAAAATTCGTGCGAGCAGTGGCCGGCTCAAGGAAGTTGGCCAAAGCCCACCGCCTAAAAACCGGGCGCAATCCAAGTCGATAAAGATAAATAAACTTCTGTTGCCTCGCGGGCTCCCTTCAGTGCCGCTACCTTTGCGGCCCCGTTTATAATACCGTGCGCCGCTCTTTTGCTTTCAAAATCACGCTGCTTACCCTGTTGTGGCTCCTGCTGGCCATTGCCTGTCAGCAGGTGCCCGCCAAGGTTTTTTGGCCGGTGGTGTTTGGGGCCCTTACCACGCCGGTAGCCCTGGTCCTCACGGTGCTGCTGGCGCTGTACTGGCTGCGGCGCAACTGGCGGGTGGCGGTGCTGCCCATTGTGGCCTTGGTGCTTACGTGGCCCCACGTGCAGCGCGGCCTGCCCCTGCACCCTTCCTATCTCAACAGCAAAGTGGAGGTGAAAACGCAGGAGCTGCCCAATGGCCAGACGCTCCGCTCGCCCTTCCTGGCACCTGCATCCCCGGCCAATGTCTCGGTGCTTTCGGCCAACTGCCGCATCTTCAACGTGTATGCGCAGCTGCGCGACCCGGATTTTGCGTCTTCCAAGGGCTACATCCGCTGGCTGGCCGAAAGCCCGGCCGACGTGCTCTGCCTGCAGGAATACTACAACGAACCCCGCGGCTCCCGCGAAGTGGGCGACGTGTTCCGCACCGACGACCGGCTGGGCCGCGTTAGCGGGCGCCGCTCGTTCATTTCCGTTTCCCTGACCAACGCCATCGGGGCCGAGTTTGGCATGGCCATTTTCGCGCGCTTTCCCATCGTGCGGCGCGGCACCATTGCCTTCGGCCGCCTCACCCAAAACCACGCCATGTGGGCCGACCTGGCCCGGCCGGCCGGCCGTACCGGCCGCGGCCGCCCCGATACCATTCGGGTTTATAATCTGCATCTGCAAAGCATGAGCATGGCCGAGGCCGACATCGCCACGGCTACCGGAAGCCAGGCCGGCATGCGCGCCAAAGCGCCCAACCTGCTGCGGCGCTTCCGCAACGGGGCCGTGGCCCGCGGCGCGCAGGTTGATACCGTGCTGGCTCACATTGCCCGTTCGCCCTACCCCGTGCTGCTGACCGGCGACCTCAACGACCTGCCCTATTCCTACGCCTACGACCAGCTGGCCGATGGCCTGCAAAACGCCTGGGCCACCGTGGGCACCGGCATTGGCGCCACGTACAATGGCAAGCTGCCCGCCCTGCGCATCGACCAGCAGTTTGCCGGCCCCCAGTGGGAGGTGCTGGGCTGCCGCGTGCACCGGGAGATAAACTGGAGCGACCATTTTCCATTGGAAGCGCTGTATCAGCTTCGCCGTTGAACAATCGGAGGTCAGCGTAGCTAAGAACGGATATTTCAGCGGAGCTGAAGGTGGGGTAGTAGATTGGCGTTGTGCGGCTCGTAAAAGCTTCGTTCAGCTTTCGTGCAACGATTCAACCACCCCCGTCCGAGCCGTTGGCTCGAACATCCCCTCCTTACATAAGGAGGGGAGTTTCCCCCCCGCTACCTTTGCGCCATGTCGCTCTCGCTTTACAACACGCTTACCCGTAAAAAAGAAGAATTCCAGCCCGTACACGCGCCCCAGGTGGGCGTGTACCTGTGCGGCCCCACCGTGTATAGCGAGGCTCACCTCGGCAACGCCCGCGGGCCGGTGGTGTTCGACGTGCTCACGCGCTACCTGCGCCACCTGAAGTACCAGGTGCGCTACGTGCGCAACATCACCGACGTGGGCCATCTGGAAAGCGACGCCGATACCGGCGAGGACAAGATGGAAAAGGCCGCCCGCGCCGCCCGCATCGAGCCCATGCAGGTGGCCCAGCACTTCGCCAACCGCTACCGCCAGCACATGATGGCCCTGGGCTGCCTGCCGCCCGACATCGAGCCCCAGGCCAGCGGCCACATCACCGAGCAAATCGGCATGATTGAAGAAATCATCGCCAACGGCTTCGGCTACGAGGTCAACGGCTCGGTGTATTTCGACGTGCCCAAGTACAACGAGGCCCACCGCTACGGGAAGCTCTCGAACCGCAGCATTGAGGACCAGCTGGGCGGTACCCGCGACACCCTGGCCGGCCAGGACGAAAAGCGCAGCCCCCTGGATTTTGCTCTCTGGAAAAAGGCCTCGCCCGAGCACATTATGCGCTGGCCCTCGCCCTGGGGCGAAGGCTTCCCCGGCTGGCACTTGGAGTGCTCGGCCATGAGCCGCAAGTACCTCGGCGACCTCTCCGACATCCACGGCGGCGGGCTGGACCTCATGTTCCCGCACCACGAGTGCGAAATTGCGCAATGCCAGGCCAGCGACACCCACACCGACGAGTCGCGGGTGTGGATGCACAACAACATGATTACCGTGAACGGCACCAAGATGAGCAAAAGCCTGGGCAACTTCGTGCTGCTCGGCGACCTGTTCAAGGGCCCCACCGGCCCGCTGGCGCAGGGCTATTCGCCCATGGTGGTGCGCTTCTTTTTGCTACAGGCCCACTACCGCTCGCCGGTGGACGTGAGCGACGACGCCCTGCAAGCCGCCCGCAAAGGCTATCGCAAGCTGATGAACGGCCTGCGCCTGCTGGATAAGCTGGTGGCTACCAGCGAAGGCGCCGACCTGCCCGGCGACGCCGACCTGCGCAAGCTCACTGCCGACCTCTACACCGGCCTCGACGACGACCTGAACACCGCCCGTAGCATTGCCAGCCTCTTCAATCTGCTACGCAAGTTCAATACCTTGGCCACCACGCCAGCCGCCCTGGCCGATGTTTCGGCGGCAGCGCTGACGGAGGCCGTGGCTGCCTACCGGACCCTCGTAACCGATATTCTGGGCCTGCAGGACGAGCCCCGCGCCAACGCTGAGCAGCTGCTGGAGCTCACGCTCGGCTTCTACGCCGAGGCCAAAGCCGACAAAGCCTACGATAAAGTGGATGTGATTCGGGCCGCGCTCAAAGGCCAGGGCATCGTTATCAAAGACACCAAGGCCGGCGTGGAGTGGGCCTATAGCGAGGAATAAGTTGCCGTTGTTATTCGTTGCTTTGATAGAATAAATCGCCACAATCGTCAGGCTCCCCTCTCTTTTGGAGAGGGGCCTGCCCCATAGGGGTCCCGTGAGGTTCACCGTCCGCGCCGTCCCCCTTCTCTCATGAAAATTCGCTCCCTCCGTCTTCCCCTGGCCGCCCTCGCGGGCCTGCTCGTTCTCACCGGTTGCCCCGATAAGAAAACCACTGAAACCGCGGACACCACCCCGCCCGCCGAAGTGAAGCTGCCCAAGGCCCCGGTCTTCAGCGGCGACTCGGCGTATGCCTTCACGGCGAAGCAGGTGGCCTTTGGGCCGCGCGTGCCCAATTCCAAGGCGCACGTGGCCACGGGCGACTGGCTGGTAGCCAAGTTCAAAGGCTATGGCCTGAAGGTGATGGAGCAGCCCTTTGAGGCGATGACCTTCGATGGCACCATCATCAAGGCGCGCAACATTGTGGCGCAGTTCCAGCCGCAGGCCGCCCGCCGGGTGGCCATCTTCGCGCACTGGGACACCCGCCCTTTCGCCGACAACGACCCCACTAAGAAAAACGCCCCCATGGACGGTGCCTCCGACGGGGCCAGCGCCGTGGCCGTGGCCCTGGAAATGGCCCGCGTGCTCAGCCTGCAGCCCGACAGCCTCGCGCCCACCGTGGGCGTCGATTTCATTCTCTTCGACGCCGAAGACTGGGGTTATGACTCCGGCACCCAGGCCGACCTCAAAAACCAGCTGGACGGAGCCGGCGACTCGTGGTGCCTGGGTTCGCAGTACTGGAGCAAACACCTGTTGCCGGCCAACTACAAGGCCGAATTTGGGGTGTTGTTTGACATGGTGGGGGCCCGTGGGGCCAAATTCAGCCGCGAGGAGCTCTCGCGGGAGAAAGCGCGTTTTGCCGTGGATAAAATCTGGAACACCGCCGCCACGCTCGGCTACACCGATTATTTCCTGTTCAACGATTCGCCCGGCATCACCGACGACCACGTGTACACCAATCAGGCGGGCATTCCCACGGTCGACATCATCGACCACCTGCCCAACAACCCCGAGCAGTACTTCCCCAACTACCACCACGCCACCACCGACAACATGGCAATCATTGACCGCAACACGCTGAAAGCCGTGGGGCAAACGGTGCTGCAGGTGCTGTACCTGGATTAGAACAGGTTACAACCGCGCTTTGAGAGGCGGCCGACACTTGGGAACGCTCCGGGTGCCGGCCGCCTCTGCTGGTTTAGCCGCGGCCCTACGCAACGCTGAGCTGCGCGCCGGCCGTGCCCACCACCAGGCGCGCCCGTTGGCCCACCACCAGGGCCAAGTTATCGGCCTCGTGCCCTACGGGAAAGCCGTAGCCCACCGGGAAATCATACAGCTGCGCGTAGGAATTGATGGTTTCCTCGGCGGCGCTGCCGAAGGGAATGGTGTTGTCGCGCATCTGCGAGAAGTGGCCCACCACCAGCCCGGCCAGCCCGGCCAGCTGCCCGCTGCGGTGCAGGTGCAGCAGCATCCTGTCGATGTGGTAGAGGTACTCGTCGAGGTCTTCCAGGAACAGAATGCGGCCCGCAAAGCTGGCCTGTGAGGCCGTGCCGGTGATGGTGTGCAGCAGGCTCAGGTTGCCGCCCACCAGTTCGCCGGTGCCGGTGCCGGGGCGGTTGAGCGGGTGCGCCGGGGCTGCAATGGGCAAGGAGGCTTCGCCGAAAAGGGCCCGACGCAGGCTTTCCAGCGCCGCTTCGCCGCCGGCCTGATGAAACAACACCGGCATGACGCCGTGGATGCTGGCGTGGCCCAGGGCCAGCAAGTGGCTGTTGAGCACGGTGATGTCGGAGAATCCGGCCACCCATTTGGGCTGCCGGGAAAAGCGGGAAAAGTCCAGGCCGTCCACGATGCGGGCGGTGCCGTAGCCGCCGCGGGCGCAGAGAATGGCCCGGATGCTGGGGTCGTCGAGCTGCTGCTGGAAGTCGCGGCGGCGCAAGGTGTCGTCGCCGGCAAATTGGTGGTGGTCGCCGGCAATGGTTTCGCCCAACACCACCTCCAGGCCCCAGCTTTGGAGAGTAGCAATGGCCGGGGCCAGCTCGGCGGCGCTGATTTTGCGGGCCGGGCTGACGATGGCCACGCGCTGGCCGGGCTGCAGGGCGGGAGGAAACTGAACGGGCATAGGGAAGCGGGGGAAAGCGGCTGCAAATAACGGAAGCTGTATCTTCGAAGCCGCGCCGCTGCAACCGAGCAGCTGCATTCCGGCAGGTCCCAACCCCGAACCGCCCGTGCCGGTTTCACGTCAACCATTCAGGTTTAATATCCACATTTATACTGACTCAGACGCTATGAAAGCTACGCTACTTTTTGTTGGGTTATTGCTGCTTCGCCTTTGGCAAACGGCTGCCGCCCAAACCCCCATCGACACCACCGGGGGACGGTTCTACCGGCCCATTTTCCCGAACGTGACCGTGACCTCGGGCGTCGCCTACGGCTCGGCCGTCACGGCTTTTGGCGTCCCCCAAACGCTGCTCATGGACGTGTACCAGCCCACTGGCGACGTAGCGGCCGAGCGGCCCGTCATCATCTTCGCCCACCAGGGCGGCTTTTTCGTGGGCTCGCGCACCGATGCCTACATGGTGAAGGTGTGCACCCAGTTTGCCAAGCTGGGCTACGTCACGGCCAGCATCGACTACCGGCTGGGCTTCCCCGTCACGGGCTTCAACGCGCCCGCCGATACCCCGCAGGTGGCCCGGGCCGCCATTCGGGGCATGCAGGACATGCGCGCCGCAGTGCGCTTTTTTCGCCGGGACGCCGCCACGGCCAATGCCTACCGGGTAAGCCCGAGCCGCATCGTGGTGGGCGGGTCGTCGGCGGGCGGGTTCATGGCCCTGGAAGTGGGGTACCTGGATAAAGCCAGCGAGGTGCCGGAGTATGTTGGCCTGGCGGCCCTGGGCGGCATAGAGGGCGAAAGCGGCAACCCCGGCTTTTCCAGCGCCGTGCTGGCCGTGCTCAACCTGAGCGGCGCCACCGAGCGGCCCAGCCTCATCGAGCCCGGCGATGCGCCCCTCTACAGCCTGCACGGCACCGCTGATGCCACGGTGCCCTATCTGCAAGGCAAAGTGGGCTCGCTGCTGCCGCCCAAGTACGTGTTTGGCAGTGGCCGCCTGCACCCCTACGCCACCACGGTGGGGGTGCCCAATCTGTTGCGCACGCTGACCGGCGCGGGCCACGTGCCGTACGAAAGCACCAGCGCGGCGGGCCTGGAGGCGGCAGAAACGGCGTTTCGCGACATCCGCGACTTCCTGCGGCCGCTGCTGGTGCCGGTGACCGGGGCCGTGTTTCCCAGTCTGGTCATCAATACCCCCACCAGCATCGCTGGGGGTAATTATCAGGACATTACCATCAATAGCAGCGAAACCGTGCTCACGGGCAACATCACAGTATACGGCACGCTGGTGGTGCGCCGCCAGGTTGGCCAAGCCCCGGGCTCGCTGAAAACCAACTGCTTCGTGGTGGACGGCCCGGGCAACTTTGACCTGCAGCCCGGCGCCACGCTGCGGATATGCGACCCGGCCGGCATTGCGGCCAGCGGCGCCACCGGGGCCATTCGCAACGGCGGCAGCCGCAGCTTTAGCACCGATGCCGGCTATGCCTACGAAGGGGTGACCAACCAGGCGGCCGGCTCCGGCCTGCCCGCCCAGGTGCGCGAGCTGGAAGTGACCGTGCCCGCCGCCAACTCGGTGGTGCTCCCCGGCGCCCTGAGCATCAGCCAGCGCCTGCTGCCCACCAGCGGGGTGCTCAACAACAGCAACGGCCCCCTGACCCTGCTTTCGGGCAAGGCCGGCACCGCCCTGGTGGCGCCCGGCCCCGCGACCCTGACGGCGCCCCTCACCGTGCAGCGCTACCTCGACCCCAGCGTGAACGCGGGCCTGGGCTACCGGCACCTGGCGGCGCCCCTGGACAATGCGACCACCGTAGACCTGGCCACCGCCACGTTCACGCCCGTGCTGAATCCCGCTTACAACACCAGCTCCCGGCCCGACCTGGTGCAGCCCTTTCCCACGGTGTTTGAATACGAGCAGCAGCGCGTGCTGACCTCGCCGGCCACCAGCTACTCCTTCTTTGATAAGGGCTGGGCCGTGCCCACGGGCGGCAGTGCCACCACCACGCCGCTGGTGCGCACCCGTGGCTACGCCGTGAACATGCCCGCCGACCAAACCCTGCGCTTCACCGGCCCGCTCACCCGCAACAACGAAGCCATTGCCGTGACGCTCGCTGCTATCGCCACGCCCGAGGCCGGCTGGTTCCTGCTGGGCAACCCCTTCGCCTCCGCCCTGAACTGGGACAATGTGCCGGTGCCCAACGGCATGAGCTCGGCCATGTACATCTTTGTGAGCACCAGCCAGTACGAAGGCCGGTACCGGGCCTATGTGAACGGGGTAGGGCCGGCCGCCGCGGCTACCATTCCGCTGGGGCAGGGCTTCTTTGTTCGCTCCCTAGTGCCCGCGCCTGTCACCCTGACCTTCCCGGTGAGCGCCCGGATTACCGATTTTGCGGCGGCTAACACGGCAACCGTTCAGCGCGGCACAGCCGATGCCCGTCCCCGCCTCCGCCTTACGGTGACCGACGCGGCCCAACCCGCCACTTCCGACGAAACCTACCTCTACCTTGAAGCCGGCGCCACCGCGGGTGCCGACCTGCGCTTCGACGCCCACAAGATGCCCAACCCCAGCGGCCTGAACCTGGCTTCGGTGGCCGAAGGTCAGGAGTTGGCCATCAACGGCCTGCCTGTTATCGGGGTGCCCGCGGTGGTTCCCCTGGCGCTAACCGTGCCCCGCGTGGGAACCTACGTGCTGGCCGCCGAGCAGCTGGCTAATTTCGCGGCCGGCACCAGCATTGTTTTGATTGATGCCGTGGCCGGCACGCGCACGCTACTGGCGGCCGGTACGCAGTACCGCTTTTCCCAGGCCAGCCTAACCGCGCCGGACCGCTTCACGCTGGAGCTGAGGTCGTCGGTCCTGGCCACGACCAGTGCGGCCCAGGTTCTGGCAGCGCAGCTGCAGGTGTACCCCAACCCGGCTTCGGGTAGCTTCACGGTGCTGTTGCCCCGGCTGGAAGGCCGCAACGGCCCGTTGTCGGCCCGGCTGACCAATGCGCTGGGCCAAACGGTGCGGACACAGCGACTTTCGGCCAACGGCCAGTCCGTTCAAGCCGAAATAGACGTGCGCGGCCTGACGCCCGGCGTGTACCAGCTGCACCTCACCGTGGGCGGCGTTCCGGTGGTGCGCCGCGTGGTGGTGCGGTAAGATGCCGGCGTGCCGCCCGGCCGAACAGCTGTAAGGCCGGTATCGCCAGCAAACCGATAAAGAAGCAGGGCCGCTGTTCGTAAGAACGGCGGCCCTGCTTCTATTAAATCCTTCATTTCTAAGCCAGTACATATGCTGCCTCGGCTTCAACCGGGACTTGTGGGATGGGCCGGACCTCGTCGAGCCGGGCCACAAAGACTCCGGCCTCGCGCAGGGCAGCCCGGCACCGCCACAGGGCTTCGAGGCCAACGGTGCCGGTGGCCTGTGTGCCGCTGGTGTTGGGGTTTTCACGCTGCGCGGATGGCGCGAGCCAGCCCAGGGCTTTGCGCAGACCCGCGGCCGACTCGTGCCGCACGTAAATATCCACTTCCAGCCCCTCCAGAAGCTGGGTTTCGGCGCGAGCTGACTGCTGCTTGGCGTAGCCGTAGCGGAAGCCGCGCTGTAGCGCCAGCACGTCGGCCAGCACGGCGGAACCCGTGGGAAGGCCGCCGGCCCCGCGCCCCCGCAAAAACTGCGTGCCCGCATACTCAGCCTCAATCACAACGCCGTTAAATTCGTGCTCCACGGCGTAGAGCGGCGACTCGGGGCCCACAAATTGCGGGCATACCAACGCCGTCACGCGGCCATTGGGCAGCCGGTACAGGCCAGCCACCAGCTTTATTTTCTGGCCCTGAGTGGCTGCGAATGCAATATCGGCCGCGCTGATGCGCGCAATGCCTAGGTTCAGTACGTCGGTGGGGTTGAGGAATACGCCGTAGGCGTGGGCCGCCAGAATCACGGCTTTGGAGCGAGGGTCCAAGCCCTCCATGTCCAGCGTAGGGTCGGTTTCGGCAAAACCCAGGGCCTGCGCTTCGGCCAGAGCGGAGGCGTAGCCGGAGCCCGCCTCGCTCATGCGCGTCAGCACGTAGTTCGACGAGCCGTTGAAAATGCCGCTCACCGAACGCAGTGGCTCGTGGCTGAAGTAGCTGTCGAGGGTGCGGATGATGGGAATACTGCCGCACACCGCCGCTTCGTAGAGCAGCGTGCCGCTGAATTGCCGCTGCAACGCCACCAATTCGGCCAGATGGCGGGCTACCATGGCCTTGTTGGCGGATACCACCCGCCGGCCCTGGCGCAGCGCGCTGCTCACCAGCCGGAAGGCCTCGTCGGCGTCGTCAATTACCTCCACCAGCACGTCCAGCTCCGGGTCGGCCAGCAACTCATCGGCGTGAAAGCTGAACCGTTCGGCGGGTAGCGAGCGGGGTTTGGTGGAGTTCTTCACGGCAATGCGCGTCACGGCCAGACCCAGGCCGGGCTGCCGCTGCAGGATGTCGTAAAACCCTTGTCCCACACAGCCAAAACCTATCATGCCGATGCGCAGGAGTGGTTTCTCAGGGTTCATAAGAAAGGTGCTGATGTTAACAGGAATGGAGAAAGGGTAGCAACCCACTTAAGGCCGGTTGTACTACCAGAATGCGCTTTGTGCTGAAAAAAATCAGGTTGTACTACCGGGGCTGTCTTTGTGCTAAAAGAATGGCTCTGCTGCGTTTAAAGGGCGTTTTTTTGAATAATAAGCAATCTGCTTTCACTCAAAAAAGCACTCCCTCGCGCTACTCTTCTCCAAAGTGCCCTAATGCGCGAACGTGGGCGCGTAAAACAGCTCCAGAAAGTGCGTGATGGCCGCTGTTTCCAGCAAAAAGCCGTCGTGGCCGTAGCGCGAGTCCAGCTCGGCGTACATGGCGCCTTTGATGTGGCTGGCCAGCTCCCGCTGCTCGCTCACGGGGAATAGCACATCGGACGTAATGCCCAGCACCAGCGTGCGGGCGCCAATGCGGGCCAACGCGGCGGGCACACTGCCCCGGTGGCGGCCCAGGTGGTGGCTGTCCATGGCCCGGCTCAGGGCCACGTAGCTGTAGGCGTCGAAGCGGGCCACCAGCTTATTGCCCTGGTAGCGCTGGTAGGCGCTGGCGCGGTGCTCCAGTGGCAGCTCATGGTCGGGGTCGGTTTGGGTTTCGGCGTAGGCGGAGTAGCTGCGGTAGCTGAGCAGGGCCATGGCGCGGGCCGCGCGCAGGCCGTCGTCGCCCCCGCCGGGCCGGCCGGCCGCGTACGTGGGGTCGGCCTCAATGGCCAGCCGCTGGGCTTCGTTGAAGGCAATGCCCCAGGCCGAATGCCGGGCATTGGTGGCAACCACCACCAGATGGTCGAACAAAGCCGGGCGCTGTACGGCCCATTCCAGCGCCTGCTGCCCGCCCAACGAGCCGCCAATGAGCGTGTTGATGTCCGTCAGCTCCAGCTCCTGGCGCAGGGCCTCGTGTGCGGCCACCAAATCGCGGATGGTCAGACGGGGGAAATGCTGGTAGCGCGGCTGCCCCGTGGCCGGGTCGGCATCGAGCGGGCCGGTGCTCCCGTAGCAGGAGCCCAGCACGTTGGCACACACAATAAACCACTCGGCCGGGTCAAAATAGCAGCCGGGCCCCACCAGGCCCGGCCACCAGTCCAGCACGTCGGCATTGGCTGTGAGGGCGTGGCACACCCACACCACGTTGTCGCGGTTTTCGTTGAGCTGTCCCCAGGTTTGGTAAGCTACGCGGGCACCGGCCAAGGTTCCGCCGCTTTCCAGTTCGAGGTCGGGGAGATGAAAGAATTGGTTCTTCATCGTTGTTCTTTTATTTTTAGCCCGCAGAAGCCGCAGAAGCCGCAGAAGCTTGCGCAGAAGCCGCAGAACGTTCAGCGTCCTCTGCGCAAGCTTCTGCGACTTCTGCGGGCTAAATTTTACCTACACCTCTAGCGGCTGCGCGTGCTCCAGCTCCGGCTCGCTTACCCCCGTGCCTTCTGCCGGCAGCGAAGCCGTGTTGCCAACGGCAGAAAATGCTAGCTCCAAGTCGGCTTTAATGTCGTCAAAGTGCTCGATGCCCACCGAGAGCCGCAACGAAGTTGGCGTGACACCGGCGGCCAGCTGCTCGGCTTCGCTCAGCTGCTGGTGCGTGGTGGCCGAGGGCTGAATGATGAGCGTTTTAGCGTCACCCACGTTGGCCAGGTGGCTGATGAGCTTCAGGTTATCTATAAACTGCGTGGCCGTTTCCTTACTGCCCTTCAGGCGGAAGCTAAGCACGCCGCCGAAGCCGCGTTTCAGGTATTTCCGGGCCAGGCCGTGGTAGGGACTGCTGGCCAGGCCGGGGTAGCTCACGCTCGCTACCTGGGGGTGCTGCTCCAGCCAGGTGGCGATGCGCAGGGCGTTTTCCACGGTGCGGTCCACGCGCAGGCTCAGGGTTTCGAGGCCGATGAGCAGCTGCCAGGAGTTGAACGGGCTGATGGCCGGTCCAAAGTCGCGTAGCCCTTCTACCCGGGCTCGAATGATGAATGCAATGTTGCCGAATGGCCCACCTTTGCCGAATACGTCGTTGAAAATCAGGCCGTGGTAGCCTTCGCTGGGCTCGGTAAACTGCGGGAATTTGCCGTTGCCAAAATCGTAGGTGCCGCCGTCCACTATCACGCCGCCCACGCTGGTGCCGTGCCCGCCAATCCACTTCGTGGCCGACTCCACCACGATGTGGGCGCCGTGCTCCAGGGGTCGGAACAGGTAGCCGCCCGCCCCAAACGTGTTGTCCACCACCAGCGGCAAGTCGTGCCGGTTGGCAATGGCCGCAATGGCCTCAAAATCGGGAATGCTATAGCTGGGGTTGCCAATGGTTTCCAGGTAAATGGCCTTGGTGTGCTCGTCAATCAGCGCCTCAAAGCTGGCCGGATTGTCGCCATCGGCGAAGCGCACTTCAATGCCCAACCGCTTGAACGCCACCTTAAACTGGTTGTAGGTGCCGCCGTAGAGGTAGGCCGAGCTCACGAAGTTGTCGCCGGCCTGCAGGATGTTGTTGAGGGCAATGAATTGGGCCGCCTGCCCCGAGCCCGTGGCCAGCGCGGCCACGCCCCCTTCCAGGGCCGCCACGCGCTGCTCAAACACGTCGGTGGTGGGGTTCATCAGGCGGGTATAGATGTTGCCGAACTCCTTCAGGGCAAACAGATTGGCACCGTGTTCGGCGTTTTTGAAGACGTAGGACGTGGTTTGGAACAGCGGCACGGCGCGGGCCCCGGTGGTGGGGTCGGGTTGCTGGCCGGCGTGAAGTTGGAGGGTGTCGAAGTGCAAGGGCGAAGCAGACATAATGGGGGTATGTTTAACGTTTGAAAAAACCAGGAAAATGAATTGAAAAAGCGCTTCACAGCCTGAAAAGACAGTTTTAAGCGCAACGAAACCCCCAATAGCCCGTGCTGAAGGCGTGGTCCAACACCGGCCGCTGAGCGCCGAAATGGCCCGCGGCGGGCACAAATGGGCCACCAAAAAAGTCCAGAAACAGGAGAGGATTTGCTTAAGCCGAAATCAGCTTAGCAACAGCACGGGCGCCAACAACACATTCGCATTCGCGTCGGGCTCGGTGCAATACCGGGGGCCACAGAAATGCAAAAAACCGAACCTGCGACGTATAAAAAAGCCGGAGTATTCGGGGCGAAAAAAGCGGAAGCGGGGAGGTTTTCCATAGCACTCGATTCATATTCCCCGCCCCGGATTGCGCCGGTGGTGGGTAGGAATTGGCACCTTTCGCGCGGTCGAAGGTTGCCAGCGGGTCAGGGAGCCTAGTCTCTCGCCGCTTCTGTATAAAACTTGAAACTGCCCCGCCGCGAGCGGGGGAGTACCTCTTGGTGAGGCAAATGTAAGCGCAAATTTTTTTAGCAGGCAAGCAAAGCCGTCAAGATAAATTTGCTGAATTGGTTATAGCAGTTAAAAAAGAACGTCATGCTGAGCTTGTCGAAGCATCTCTACTGCAGCACTAAATCAGATTAGTTACGCGGTAGAGATGCTTCGGCTACGCTCAGCATGACGTTCTTTATTTCTTATATCAAAACCCCGTTGAACACAAAAAAGCCACCCTGAAACAGAGTGGCTTTTCTCACCTTTTTTCTGCAAAAAAGTACCTAGAGACTAGGTATGGTCAACACCTGGCCCACTTCAATGTGGTCAGGGTTGCTGCCGATGATGGCCTTGTTGGCCTCGTATATCTGGTGCCATTTGGCGGCGTCGCCGTACTGTTTTTTGGCAATTTTCGAGAGAGAGTCGCCGCTCACTACGGTGTACGTTTCTCCGGTAGCAGCTGGATTGCTGTTGCCAAAAAAATCAGTGCCACCAGCAGCTGGCTTGGCCGCGGGCTCTACTGGCTTTTGCTCGCCTTTGTCGCTGAGAAAATCAAGAAGTCCCATGAGTTGGTTCAATTAAATGAAAAAAAAGTAGGCAGCCAGCCTGCGTTCAGGTTAGCTGGGCACATATACGGGCAAGTGTATGGGGGGTTTCGTGTTAAACTCTTTTCCGTCTGAGCCGTAAGCCGACGAGCCCGCGCTGCCGGGCCCATCTAATTATCACTCTTTCACCAAAACCTTGTCCCAATGAAAACCCAGTCCCTTTTTTCGCTCCGCTACGTTGCCAGTCTTCTGCTTCTGCTCACGCTTTTCGCTACTGCCTGCGGTAGCGACAAAGGCAAGGTAGAAGGCGTGAATATGCTGTATGGTACTGACAGCAAGGTATGGAAAACTGCTAAAGAAACCGATGCCACCGGCGACAAAGTGAAGCAAAGCAGCGCTCAGAAAAATGAGGAGTTGCGCATTTTTGCCAACGGTACCTACAACATGACCGGTGCCAACGGCGCGGTCTCCGGGAAGTACACGTTTGACCAGGCCGGCAAATCCATCACCATGACGCCCGACGGCTCGGCCACGAGCAACACCTTCGCCGTGGAAACCCTCACCGACGACAAGCTCACGCTGAAGTCGGCAGCTGGCGCCGCCCTCATGCTGGAAGCCGAGTAAGTAAGCTTCTATACAAGTAGAAAAGCCCTGAACCGTTGCGGTTCAGGGCTTTTTTTGTGGTCAGGCAACAGGCGCCGTGAGTTCCGTGCTGGCGCCTTCTGGCCGCTACACCGTAACTGCCTTGGCCGGCCGCTGGCCGAACACCCGCGCCACCCAGCGCGGCAGAAACACCATGCCCAGCACCAGGTACAGGTAGTACGTGACCACCCGGTAGAGCAGCACCAGGAAGCTGGTCATGGTGGCAGTGCCGATGAAGGAGCCGAAAAACGTGGGAAACGCCCCCTCGGCAATGCCCGCGCCGCCTGGCGTAATGGCGATGAGCAGGATGACTTTGTAGGTGATGTTGCGGGCGAAAATGAACAGGAACGTGCTGGCGCTCATCGGCACGAAGGCCGCGATGAGGCAGCCGATGATGGCATAGCGGGCCGTCCAGACGAAAGCCGTGCTTGCGGCGGCGTGCCACCAATAGCGCGGCCCGTTGCCGCGCAGCTGCACCGAGGCCAGCACCATTTCCTGCCCGTGCTTGTAGGCCTTGCGCTGCCAGCGCCGGAGAATGGGTAATGAAAACAGCCGCACCAGCAGCCGCCGCACCGAGCGGGGGTTTACGAAAATGGCGTACAGCATCAGCCCCGCGTAGAGCGTCACAAACACGTAGCTCACCCCAAATGCTATCCGCAGCGTGGCCACAAAGTTGGTTTCCAGCGCCTCGTGCGGGTAAAGCCCGGCCCCGGCAATGAGCACCACCAGCGGCACCATCAGCACGTAGTACAGGTTGTCGAGCAGGGCCGTAACCATGATGTATGCCAGGCCTTTGCCCAGTGGAATACCTTCCTTTTCCAAAATAAAAGGCGCGGCGGCCGTGCCGCCCTGACCCGACGGCAGCACGCAGGAGGCAAACTCCCAAATCATGATAACGTCCAGGGATTGCCGCCAGCTCAGCGCCCCCTCGGCAATGTGCCGGATGCGGTAGATGTAGCCCAGGTCGCGGGCTGCCAGCACCAGCAGGGCCACCAGCAGCCAGCCCCAATGCGCGTTTTGCAACGGAGCCAGCTCGCCCGGCTTGTAGCTGCGGTAGAATAAAAATGCCACTACACTCAGCCCGATAACAACGGGCAGGATGAGGCGCGAGGGGCTCAAGCGCTGCAGGAAATTTGCGTCGTTTTCGGAAAAATCAGGGGGCGTATTGGGCATGGCAAGGGAAAACGGCGCTGGGCAAAAGTAGGGCGTGGCCGGCCGCTAAGTAGTCAGACCGAAGCTTTAAGCGACCAGCCACAAGCTTATGGATGTCCTACAATTCTTTACGGAAATTCCATGCGCACCTACACTCGCACAAGTGCTTAAAGCAGCCGGGACGACAAGAAAAAAGAACGTCATGCTTCGCGATGCGGGCATGACGTTCTTTTTTTGGTGACGGCGCTGGCTAGGGCCGGCCGCCGGTGCTGCCGGCCGGCGTGATGCCGCCGGGCGTAGTCGTGCCGGGCGACGGCGCGTTGGCCGGGGTGTTGATGGGGTTCGCGGGCGGGGCAACCGGCGTGGTGGGAGTCGGCTGGCCCGTTGGGGTTGCCGGCTGCACGGGTGGGCTGGGGTCGCGCGGGCACAGTGCCCGGTACCGTAGCCGGCAGGGTTTTGGTCGAGTCCGTGGTGGTGCTGTCGGTGGGCGTGGTCAGGGGTTGGGTGCCGGGCCGGGCGGCCGGAGCCATGCCGGCAGGCGCACCGGGCGCACCGGCTGGGCGAGTGCCGGACGCGCCGGGCGCACCAGTCGGACGCCCCGTGGGCGCGCCACTGG
>NZ_MDZB01000108.1 GCF_001816145.1 Hymenobacter lapidarius
TGGCGGAAATAGGTTTCCACGGCCGCTTGAATGCGACGGCCCACGTTGCGCACCATGTTTACCTGCTGCGAGTTGTTAGACAGCGGGCCTTTGGCGATGACTTCGCGGTACTGCTGGGCGGCCAATGTGTTGATTTCGGAGTCGCTAACCAGGCTGAGCTGGCGCCGGCCCGTGATGGGCACCGTAGAGCAGGCGGCCAGCACCGTGAGGCTGGCGAGGAGGGCGAGTTTTTTAATCATGGCACTAAAGAGTATGTAAGGAAACAAGAGGCGGCTGCCGGGCAATGCGACTGCCCCGGCCGGCTACCGCCGTGGGTGGGGCCCAAACCAGGGCCGCCGTTGCCAGCTATACGGCAGCAGGCCGTGTAAAAGTTTAGCGGCAGCGGGCCAGCCGGGGGGCAAATGCCGCCGCCGGGTTGCCGCAAGCCCGCGCCGGGCCGTAGTTTTGAGACTTAGCCGTCCCGCCTCGCGCTTCCCTATGAAAATTATCTGCATCGGCCGCAACTACGCCGACCACATTGCCGAGCTGCACAACGAAGTGCCCACGGCCCCCGTCATCTTCCTCAAGCCCGAAACCGCGCTGCTGCAGCGGGGGCAGCCGTTCTTCGTGCCGGAATTTTCGCAGGACATTCACCACGAGCTGGAGCTGGTGCTGCGCGTGTGCAAAAACGGCCGCCACATCGACGAGCAGTTTGCTTCCACCTACTTCGACGCCATTGGGCTGGGCATCGACTTCACGGCCCGCGACCTGCAGGGCGAGCTCAAGAAAAAGGGCCTGCCCTGGGAGCTGGCCAAAGCCTTCGACGGCTCGGCCCCCATTTCGCAGACCTTCAAGCCAGTGGCGGAATTTGCTGATTTGGCCAACATCAACTTCCATCTCACCGTGAACGGCGAAACCCGCCAAACCGGAAATTCGGGCCTGATGCTGCACCCGTTTGCCCGCATCATCAGCTTCGTGTCGAAGTACATTTCCCTGAAAATGGGCGACCTGCTTTTCACCGGCACGCCCGCCGGCGTGGGCCCCGTGAAGCTGGGCGACCAGCTGGAGGGCTTTCTGGAAGGGGAGAAAATTCTTGAGCTGGGTATTCGGTAATTATAATAGAAAAAGGGCCTCGCCGTTGGGGTGGGGCGTTGTGGTGAAGTGGTGGGCGGCGGTACTGTTGGCTTTGCGCCACGCCAAGCCTGGCAAACTAATTGCGCCGCCTACGTATGAACCAGGGGAGGAGTGAGGGCATAAAGACCGTTGTTGTGATAATACCGAAGTTGAAAGTGAGCGTTTTTAGGAATATTGCCAAGCTGGTTTTGGGGCTTGGAGTGGTGGCAGGAGTGGTATTGCCGGGCTTGGCAGACGGCCAGGAAGCCGACACCGCGGAGCGGGCCCACTCCATAAGTGAGCTGCTGGCCAAGGGCCGGCCCGCGGTGCCGCCCGGGTATTTCCTGTTTCCCATTGCGCCGGGCAAGCCCGGTTTTCTGGCCGGGAGCATGGGCGAGCTGCGGCCCAACCACTTCCACGGCGGGCTCGACATTAAGACCGGTGGTGGGGTGAACCAGCCCGTGTACGCCGCCGCCGATGGCTACATCTCGCGCCTCAAACAGTCGTCGTTTGGCTACGGCAATGTGCTCTACATCACGCACCCCAACGGCCTGACCACCGTGTACGGCCACCTCAACGACTTCCGCGGCCCCGTAGCCGCCGAGCTGCAGCGCCGTCAGTATGAGAAGGAAAGCTACGAGCTGGAAGCCTTCTTCGAAAAAGACCAGTTCCCAGTGAAGCGGGGCGAAGTAGTGGCCCTGTCCGGCAACACCGGCGGCTCGGCGGGCCCGCACCTGCACTGGGAAGTGCGCGACGCGCAGGACCGGCAGTACAACCCGCTGCAGTGGGGCGGGTTTCCCGAGATTCAGGACCACGTGGCGCCCACGCTGCAGTCCTTCGGCCTGGAACCCCTGGGCATCGACTCGCGGGTGCAGCGCGTGTTTGCCAAGGCCGTATTTGCGCCCAAGGTGCTGCCGGGGCCGGGCGTGGCCACGGTGTGGCCCGACACCATCAGCTGCTTTGGCGCGGTGGGCCTGCTCATTCAGGGCTTCGATAGGTTTGACAATGCTTGGAACAAAAACGGCATTCAGCGAGTGACGATGCAGGTGAACGGCCAGCCGTTCTACGAGCACAACATCGACGCCGTGCCCTTCCCAGTCGGCACGCGGCAGGTGGCCAATTTCGTGGACTTTGCCTACCAGCACACCCAGGGCCGCACCATGCAGAAGCTGTGGGTGGACGAGGGCAACGACCTGACCATGTACAGCACCGGCCCCACCAAGGGCCGCCTGCTGGTGGAGCCGGGCAAGGTGTACAGCATCGACATCACGCTGGCCGACTCCTACCACAACCAGACGCCGGTGCGCCTGGTGCTGCGCGGCGAGCAGCCCGCCTACTTCAAAACCCGCTCGGCGGCGGCCAAAAAGCCGGCCCTGCGTTTTGAAGTGACGCGCAACCTGCTCAAGGCCGTGGCTACGGACCCTAGCGCCGACTCGGTGGCCGCCAATCTGGTGCTGCTGCGCGGCAGCCGTCGCCTCGAAATCCGGCCCAGCTACACCCAGAACAGCGAAAACGTGTACCTCTACGACCTGCGCGCCGGCCTGCCCGATTCGCTCCGCTTCGGGGGCATCACCAAGAAATTTGACCGGCAGCTGCTGGTGCCCGCCGGCAAAGAAACCAGCTACGCCACCGCCCACCTCAACCTGGCCTTCGGCCCCCAGTCGGTGTTCGACAACCTATACGTGGGCACCACTTTCCTGCCCGAAGCCACCGGCAGCGGCTTCTGGACGGTGGGCAGCCCCGCGCTGCCCCTTTACCGCCCCGCCACCCTCACGCTGAAGCCCGCCACCCCGCCTACCGACCCCGCCCGCACCGCCATTTACTCGGCTACCAAAAAGGGCGGCAAGGCCTACGTGGGCGGCAAGTGGGACGGCAAGGGCCAGATTACGGCGTCTATCCGGCAGTTTGCTTCGTACCGCATTCTCACTGATTCCGTGGCGCCGAAGGGTAGTTTGGCGGGGCGGCCGGGCGGTCAGCTGCTGTTCCGGGTGGGCGACGACCTGTCCGGGCTGGCCGGCTACCGGCTGTTTGTGGGCGGCAAATTCCGGCTGCTGCGCTTCGAGCACAAGAACTCCACGCTCTTCACCGTGGCCGGCGACACGCTGGGCCCGCGCCTGCGCGGCCCCGCCGAGCTGCGCCTCACCGACCAGGCCGGCAACGAGCGGGTGATTCCGCTGAGCTTGTAATCTGTAATCCAGGAAAAAGCACGTCATGCTGAGCTTGCCGAAGCATCTCTACTACGTCACTAATCTTATTTAGTATTGCAGTAGAGATGCTTCGGCAAGCTCAGCATGACGTTCAAAAAATTATTCCCTCTTACCCTCCTCATAATGCTCCTCGAACCCGGCCAACCCGCCCCTGATTTCACTGCCATCGACCAGGACGGCAACACCATTCGCCTGGCCGACCTGCGCGGGCAGCGCGTGGCGCTGTATTTCTACCCCAAGGACGATACGCCCGGCTGTACCGCCCAGGCCTGCAACCTGCGCGACCACCAGGAGGAGCTCACCGCCCAGAATATCAAGGTCATCGGCGTGAGCATTGACGGCGAGGCGGCCCACAAAAAATTTGCCCTCAAGTACGACCTGCCCTTCCCGCTGCTGGTTGATACCGACAAAAAAATAGTGCAGGACTACGGCGTGTGGCAGGAGAAGAAAAACTACGGCAAAACCTATATGGGCACCGTGCGCACTACATTTCTGATTGACGAAAACGGGGTAATTGACAAGGTGATTAAGAAAGTAGACACCAAGGAGCACGCCGCGCAATTGCTCTAAAGGCCACCGCTGCGCTGCCACCGGCCTCCGTAAAGCCCGCCGGCTCCGGTTGCTCCTGCTCAAGGAGTAGCAACCGGGGCCGGCGGGCTTTTGGCTGTAGCTAAAGCGCCGGTTGCGTGTGGAAAAAGCCTGTTGTTTGGATTGATTGCGGAAGTGCACACAATTGATTGTGTGAACTTCCATTGCCCGACTTGCGCTCGTGGTCTTACCTTTACCAGACCAACAAATTTCTTACTTGATATGCCCCAGACCGCTGAAATTGCCACTGCTGACCTAAAAGAAGTTGCTGCTCAGGTGCGGCGCGACATCGTGCGCATGGTACACGCCGTGAATTCCGGCCACCCCGGCGGCTCGCTGGGCTGCACCGATTTGCTGGTAGCGCTCTACTTCAAGGTGATGAAGCACACCCCCCAGCCGTTCAACATGGACGGCACGGGGGAGGACCTGTTTTTCCTCTCGAACGGGCACATTTCGGCCACGCTATACTCGGTGCTGGCGCGCTCGGGCTACTTCCCGGTGAGCGAGCTGGCCACGTTCCGCAAGCTCAACTCGCGCTTGCAGGGCCACCCCACCACGCATGAGGGCCTGCCCGGCATCCGCGTTGCCTCGGGCTCGCTGGGCCAGGGCTTGAGCGTGGCCTGCGGCGCCGCCCAGGCCAAAAAGCTGAACGGCGACGACCGCCGCGTGTTCGTGCTCATGGGCGACGGCGAGCTGCAGGAAGGCCAGAACTGGGAGGCCCTGCTCTACGCCGCCCACCACAAAATCGACAACCTCATCGGCATCATCGACCGCAACGGCCAGCAGATTGACGGTCCCACCGCCGAAATCGGCGGCCTCGGCGACCTGCGCGCCAAGTTCGAAGCCTTCGGCTGGCACGTGCTGCAAGCCGATGGCAACGACTTTGCCACCCTGCTGCCGGCTCTGGAAGCCGCGCAAGCTGCCACCGGCCAGGGCAAGCCCGTCATGTTCATCATGGACACCCGCATGGGCTACGGCGTCGACTTCATGATGGAAGGCCACAAGTGGCACGGCGTAGCGCCTAATGATGCCCAACTGGCCACCGCGCTGGAGCAACTGGTGGTGGGCACTGTGGGCGACTACTAGGGGCTGATGCGTACTTGCCCAGCGCAACCTCACCCCCTTACCCCCTCTCCAAAAAAGAGGGGGAACCGGTTTTGCTCCCAGCGGAATCGTCAGGTCCCCCCTCTTTTTTGGAGTCGGGGTCAGGGGGTGAGGTTGCGCTGGGCGTTGCTGTTGCTTTCGTTTCTGATTTTCAGTCAAAATGCCCACGCCCAAAACGCTCTTGCCGCAACCCCCAAGGTCACCCGTATTCTCTTCCTGCTGGATGCCTCCGGCTCGATGATGGCGCCGTGGGAAGGGGGGCAGCCGCGGTGGGACGTAGCCAAGCGCATGCTGAGCAAAATGGTGGATTCGCTCAATGCCTATCCCAACCTGGAGCTGGGCCTGCGCGTGTACGGCCACCAATTCCCCAACAGCGAGAAAAACTGCCAGGACTCGCGCCTGGAAGTGCCGTTTGCGCCGCGCAACGCCAAAGCCATCAAGGCCCGGCTCGCCACGCTTAAGGCGCAGGGCAACACGCCCATTACCTACTCGCTCGAACAATCAGCCAACGACTTCCCCATTGATAAAGCCTCGCGCAACGTGCTGCTGCTCATTACCGACGGCCTGGAATCCTGCGCCGCCGACCCCTGCAAATCGTCGCTGGCCCTGCAGCGCAAGCACATCTTCCTGAAGCCGTTCATCATCGGCATCGGGGCAGAGAAAGACTTCGGTCGGCAGCTCGAATGCCTGGGCCAGTACTACAACGCGGCCGATGTGAAAACCTTCCGCACCGTGATGGACGACGTAATCGCCCAAACGCTGAGCCAAACCACCGTGAGCGTGAACCTGACCGACGCCAACGGCCGCCCCGTGGAAAGCAACGTGAACATGACCTTCGTAAACAACGTGACCGAGCAGCCGGAGTACAACTACGTGCACTACCGCGACGCCCAGGGCCGGGCCGACGTGCTCGACATCGACGCGCTGCAGAGCTACGACCTGGTGATAAACACCGTGCCGCCCGTGCGCCAGACCAACCTGGCCATCCGGCCCGGTAGGGCCAACGTACTCACCTTCAAAACGCCCCAGGGCACGCTCTGGCTGCAAAGCCCGCAGCTCACGCCCAACCCCTACGGCACCGTGCAAGCCGTGGTGCGCACACCCACTGGCGCCACCGTGGCCAGCTTCCCCTTTGGCACCAAACAAAAGCTGCTGGCCGGCAACTACGAAGTGGAGCTGCTCACGCTGCCCCGCATCACGCGCCGCATTTCGGTGAAGCAGGGCCAGGAGCTGGCCGTGACCTATGCCGCGCCCGGCACCCTCAACATCACCACCGACCTGAGAGGCTACGGCAGCATCTACCAGCTCAACAACGACGAATCACAAACCTGGGTGTACACATTGCCCGAAGGCAGCAGCAGCAAACAAAACCTGCCCATGCAGCCCGGCGCCTACCGGCTCGTGTTTCGCACCAAAACCAGCACCGGCAGTAAGTTTACCGATGTGCGCAATTTCTCCATTCGTTCGGGCCAGACTACGTCAGTGGCCATTTTTGGGAAATGAGGTAAGAACGACAAACTCCCCTCCTTACCAATGAGGGGACGTTTCAGCAAAGCTGAAACTGGGGTGGTTGTAGGCATATGAAAATCGTTAAAAAAACAAATGCCCATGACCATCCTAAACAATCTGCCCCACAAAAAAGACGACCGCCGTACCCTACGCAATAACCTCACCACTGCCGAAGCCGTGCTGTGGAATAACTTAAAAAACAGCCAACTCGCCGGCCGGAAATTCCGACGCCAGCACAGCATCAGCTAATTTATCCTCGATTTTTATTGCCCGCAGGAAAAGCTTGCGGTGGAACTGGACGGTGGGGCCCACTTCACGGCGTCCGGTAATCTGAATGATGCGGCGCGTACCGAGTATCTGAATGCCGTGGGTATTCGGGTAATTCGGTTTGAGAATAAGCTGATTTGGTCTGCTTTGGAAAACGTGTTGCATTCGATTGAAAGTCATTTTAGAAGCGTTTAATATTC
This sequence comes from Hymenobacter lapidarius, assembly GCF_001816145.1. Lineage (GTDB taxonomy): Bacteria > Bacteroidota > Bacteroidia > Cytophagales > Hymenobacteraceae > Hymenobacter > Hymenobacter lapidarius. The sequence continues at coordinate 6,968 of NZ_MDZB01000108.1, forward strand.
TTGTTCAACGCCCACAACCACCCCAGTTTCAGCTTCGCTGAAACATCCCCTCCTTGGTAAGGAGGGGAGTTTTTTGACTGCTTTTAACCTCTTTTAATACCCCATGAAAGACTTCCCCTACACCGAATCCAAAGACACCCGCAGCGGCTTCGGCGCCGGCTTGCACGAGCTGGGCAAAACCAACCCCAACGTGGTGGCCCTCTGCGCCGACCTCACCGGCTCGCTCAAGATGGACGCTTTTAAGAAAGATTTCCCCGAACGGTTTTTCCAGGTCGGCATTGCCGAAGCCAACATGATGGGCGTGGCCGCCGGCATGACCATTGGCGGCAAAATCCCGTTCACGGGCACGTTTGCCAACTTCAGCACTGGCCGCGTGTACGACCAGATTCGCCAGAGCATTGCCTACTCCGATAAGAACGTGAAAATCTGCGCCTCGCACGCCGGCCTCACGCTGGGCGAAGACGGCGCCACCCACCAGATTCTGGAAGACCTGGGCATGATGAAAATGCTACCCGGCATGACCGTCATCAACCCCTGCGACTACAACCAGACCAAAGCCGCCACCATCGCCATTGCCGACCACGAAGGCCCCGTGTACCTGCGCTTCGGCCGCCCCGTGGTGCCCAACTTCACGCCCGCCGACCAGCAGTTTGTCATCGGCGAAGCCGTGCTGCTCAACGAAGGCACCGACGTGAGCATTTTCGCCACCGGCCACCTCGTGTGGAAAGCCGTGCTGGCCGGCAAGCTCCTGGCTGAGAAGGGCATCAACGCCGAAATTATCAACATCCACACCATCAAGCCGCTCGACGCGCAGGCCATCCTCGCCTCGGCCCGCAAAACTGGCTGCGTGGTAACCGCCGAAGAGCACCAGATGAACGGCGGCCTCGGCGACAGCATCGCCCAATTGCTGGCCCGCGAAGAGCCCCTGCCCCTGGAAATGGTAGCCGTGAACGACAGCTTCGGCGAAAGCGCCACTCCCGACCAGCTGATGGAGAAGTACAAGCTCAACGAAGCCGCCATCGTGGCCGCGGTGGAAGCGGTGATGAAGCGGAAGAAGTAAATCCCCGCAATAGCAAAAAGCCCCCGCAACTGCAGCAGCTGCGGGGGCTTTTTGATGCTTAGGCTTCAGGCAACGGTTCTCGGCTTGGCGATGTGGCGGATTTCGAAGCACAAAACTTCAATTTTGCACTAATCCTCAATTGAAAAACCGAACTTGAATTTAGTATTAAACACGCCATATTGGCAAACCGATGTTACCTGCTCCCCTTTTTCAGTTTTCATCATCTACCATTGGTTTTAGAGTCAATTTCAGTGTTAAAAATCCTAAAAGTCCTGCCGTTAAACTAGCTATTAGAATTACCAACTTTGAGTTATTTATTATCGTTTCGTTGTCAAATGCAAGTAATGTAATAAATATAGACATCGTGAATCCAATACCGCCCAAAAGTCCAATGCCAACAATAGATTTCCAATTTAGGTTTTTCGGAAGTTTGCAAATTCCGAATGTTACACCCAGAAATGTCAAAAGAAATATACCCAATGGTTTGCCTACAATTAGGCCAAGTGAAATACCTAAACTATAATTTTCGGAAAGTGTTTGTGAAATTTGCCCACCAAAAACGATGGCTGTATTGGCTAAGGCAAATATCGGCAAAATGAAAAACGCAACTGGTTTATGTAAAAAGTGTTGTAAAGCATAGGATATTGATTTTTCATCGTCGTTCCCAAATGGAATAGCAAATGCTAGTAAAACCCCTGTTATCGTTGCGTGAACCCCTGAATTTAACATAAAATACCACATTGCAATTCCACCAATTAGATAGGGTATAAGGATTTTAACCTTCATTCTGTTGAGTATTAACAGAAATCCGAAAATTCCTAATGCTATAAATAGATTTGTAAAAATTAAGGTTTTTGTATAAAATACAGCGATGATTATTATTGCAAATAAGTCGTCTATAATAGCTAATGCAGTCAAAAAAACTTTTAGCGAAAGAGGAACTTTGTTTCCCAAAAGTGATAAAATACCCAATGCAAATGCAATGTCTGTAGCCATTGGAATTCCAATTCCGGATTGGGTTGGTGTCCCATAGTTGAATATGAAATAAATTCCGGCGGGGAATAACAATCCACCTAATGCCCCAAAAATCGGAAAAAGTGCGTCTTTGAAGTTAGAAAGTTCTCCCTTGTAAATCTCTCGTTCTAATTCTAAGCCAATAAGTAAAAAGAATATTGCCATTAGACCGTCATTTATCCAATGCTCAATAGATAATCCCGTAAATTTATATTGGAAAAATCCTTGATAGTCAGCCCCAAAATTTGAGTTGGCAAGTGCGAGGGATAAAACAGTACAAGCAATTAAGACAAGACCACCTGCTTTCTCGCTTTCAAAAAATTCATTAAAGAGTTTGGTTGCTTTCATTTGTTATATTCTTTTTACTTTATTCGTCCCGTCGCTACGGGTTGCTGTTAATATTAGGACTGCTGCAACTCGCAGCCTCAGCAAGTGGCAGCAATTTGACCTCAGTACGCAACTGAGTTGCGGAATACTTGCCAAAATGGCGTGCTTGCCGCAACTCGCCGGTTAGGGCCCCAGGCTGTCGAGTGGGGAGGCAGGGCGGGCGCGTTGGGCCACATGGGTATATATTTCGGTGGTTTTGCTGCTGCTGCGACCCAGAAAGTTCTGAATGATGCGGGTGTCAGTTGCCGGCCTGCACCGCCCGAATGTAGCGCACGCTTGGCCGTAATTCCTTACTGCGGCAGCGCCTTGTAAAAAATGTAGGCGTTCAGCACCATGAAGGCAAACGCCGGGAGGCAAACCAACACACTGTCCCCGATTTTCAAGCGGACGGCTACGCCCAGGAGCATCAGCAAAGCCAGTCCGCCCGCTGAAATCAGCAGTATGGGGTTCACGGCCAACCCCACCAGCAGGCCCAGCGCGCCTAGTATTTCAAAAATCACGACCAGCATTCCCTGCTTTTCCAGGCCGAAACGCTTGAATTCGCTTTTCATGTTTGGTGATTTGAAATACGCTATTCCGTAGCCTAAAAAAGACAGGCTGGAGAATAAAACAAGAGCAAGAAATAAACTCATTAGGCAATTAAATTGAGCGATACGGCCGCGATAAAAACGCACAGTACCAGAAGAAACAACGAGGGCAGGCGTTTGCTCCAGGGGTTGTTTGCCCTGAAATGAAAGTATTGCGCGGCCACCATCAGCAGGCCCATGAGCAGCGCGGGCACCAGCACCAGGGCCGGGTACCAGATGCCGGCCACCAATAGCGTGGCCAGTATTATTTTGGCGTTTCCCACCATGGTGCGGGTCAGGTCGCTCAACCCGTACTGATGAAATTCCTTGACGATGTTGTCGAACCGGAATACCCATACAAAGCCGACGGCTAGGGCGACGAGTAGCTGGGCAATGGAGGCGTAGGTATGCATGCGGCGGCGGTGTTAAGTTTCCCGCCAGTCGGCGGTAGGGTCGTTTTCTGCGGGAGGCGGGCTGGTTTTTGGCCGGCCCGGTTGCGTTCACTACAATGTGGGCAATATTACTGTTTTTCAGCAAGTAGTAGCTTTTTTAGTAAAACCAGTTAAACGCGGGGCTTGGTTTGCCCTCCAACCATTGCTTTCGCCACCCAGGCGTACCTTTTCGCCGTTTGGAAGACCACGAAATACTTCTCAAGTTTCAGGACCCCGCTTCGCGCAACCTGGCGTTCAACCAGCTCGTGCGCAAGTACCAGAGCAAGGTGTACTGGCACGTGCGCAAGATGGTGGTGGACCACGACGACGCCGACGACCTCACCCAGGATGTCTTTATCAAAGTTTGGAAGCACCTTTCAACCTTCCGGCAGGACGCCCAGCTCTTCACCTGGATTTACCGCATTGCCACCAACGAGTGCCTGAATTTCCTAAGTAGCAAGCGCCGCAAGTTCCTGCTGCCCCTCACCGACGTGAGCGCCGAGCTGATGGCCAAAATGGAAGCCGACCCGGCCCTGGGCGGCGATGCCATTGAGTTGAAGCTGCAGCAAGCCATTCTGCGCCTGCCCGACAAGCAGCGCCTCGTGTTCAACCTGCGCTACTACGACGAGATGCCCTACGAGCAAATGGCCGAAGTAACGGGCACCAGCGTGGGCGCGTTGAAGGCCAGCTACCACCACGCCGTGAAAAAAGTGGAAGAATACGTCACCCGCCACGCCGCCGACTGAGCCCGCAGCACAATTTATTATCCGCGTAGTTAAACGCCGCCTCCGCTTCTCCATCCAACTGCCATGAAACCTCCCTTTAAGCTCGACGCGCACCCCCGGCGGCCCCACCCGCTGCTGAGCGAGCCGCCAGCTGACTACTTCGACCAGCTCCCCATGCGGGTGATGGCCCGGCTGCCCCGGCCCGATGCCGCGCCGGGCGGGCGCTGGCTGGCCTGGCTCTCGCCGGCCCTGCGCACGGGCCTGGCCTCGGTGGCTGTGCTGGGCGGGTTTGCGGCTTCGTTTTATTTGAGCGGGCCCCAGGCGGCCGGCCCGGCGGTGGCTGCCAATGCCTCCCTCGATGCCGTGCCACGCACCGAGTTGGTGGGGTACCTGCTCACGAGCGGCGCCCGCGTCGAAAACACCGATTTGGCCGTGCTGGCCGCCGCCCATCCCGGCCTCGCCAAGGGCTTTCTGCAGGCCACCGAAGCCGAGCTGACGGACGCCCTCGACGCCCAGCCTTCCGAAGAACTTCTTTACTTATAATCTGCCTCTTTATCATGTTCGTTATTATCTCCCTCTTCCGATTGTTCAGCCTGGCCGCCCTGCTGCTGGTGCTGGCCCCCGCCGCCCAGGCCCAGCAGGGTGGTGGCCGCCGCGGCCAGCACCTGGGCCAGCTCGAAAACGCGAAAATTGCCTTCATCACCACCCGCGTGGCCCTTACCCAGGACCAGGCCCAGAAGTTCTGGCCGCTCTACAACGAGTTTGCCGACAAGCGCCGCGACCTCAACCGCAACGGCCGCCTGCTGCGCCGCGACGTGACCGATGCCATGAGCGACCAGCAGATTCGCGAGAATTACGCCCAGTCGTTCACCAAGCGGCAGCAGGAGCTGAACCTGGAGAAAGAGTATTTTGAGAAATTCCAGAAGGTGATTTCCCTGCGGCAGGTGGCGCAGCTGTTCATTGCCGAGCGCGACTTCACCAAAGAAGTCATCAGGCGCGTGGCCGGGCCGGGCGGCGGGCGTGGCCCAGCCGGAACCAGCAACGACTAGCCGGCGCCTGCCCAGCCCGCTGGTACTTCGAGGCCGCTGCCCCCGCAGCGGCCTCTTTGTATTTTTGGGGTATAATCGAAACTGTTTGTCATCTTTCGCTGCGCTCAGGATGACAGATGGCAGCTCAGCGAAATTAACCCCATGATTAAGTGCATCTAACTTCCCGCCAGTTATTCCTGCGCCACCAGGCCCAAACCTCCGATTTTCCGCTGCTGCTGGAAATTGAGCGGGCCGAAGGCGTGTACATGTACGCCCCCGATGGCCGCCGCTACCTCGACCTGATTTCAGGCATTGGCGTGAGCAACGTGGGCCACCGCCACCCGCGCGTGCTGGCCGGCATTCACGCGCAGCTCGACAAATACCTGCACCTGATGGTGTACGGCGAGCTGGTGCAGGCCGTGCCCGCCCAGCTGGCCGAGGCCCTGCACCGCACCCTGCCCACCCACCTGGACTCGGTGTTTTTCACCAACTCTGGCACCGAGGCCATTGAGGGCGCCCTCAAGTTGGCCAAGCGCCACACCGGCCGCACCGAGCTCATTTCCTGCCTCAACGCCTACCACGGCTCTACGCACGGCGCCCTGTCCATCACCGGCTCCGAGGGCTTCAAAAACAGCTTCCGCCCCTTGCTGCCCGACGTGCGCCACATCAGGCACAACGACTTCGCCGACCTGTACCTCATCACCGAGCGCACGGCGGCCGTGGTCATCGAAACCGTGCAGGGCGAAGCCGGCGTGCGCGTGCCCTCGCCTTACTACCTGCCGGCCCTGCGCCGCCGCTGCCGGGAGGTGGGCGCCCTGCTCATCCTCGACGAAATCCAGTGCGGCTACGGGCGCACCGGCACCATGTGGGCCTTCGAGCAGTTCGGCATCGAGCCCGACATTCTGGTGTGTGCCAAGGGCATGGGCGGGGGCATGCCCATCGGGGCGTTCATTTCCAGCACGGAAATCATGAGTGGCTTCAAAACCAACCCCATTCTAGGGCACTGCACCACGTTTGGTGGGCATCCGGTGAGCTGCGCGGCCGCGCTGGCCACGCTGCAGGTCATGCAGGAAGAGGCGCTGGCCCAGGGCGTAGCCGCCAAGGCGGCGCGGTTCCAGGCACAGCTGCGGCACCCGGCCATTCGGGCGGTACGGGGCTGCGGCTTGCTCATGGCCGTGGAGTTTGACTCTTTCGCAGTCCTCAAGCCCATCATCGACCGGGCGCTGGAGCACGAAGGCATCCTGACCGACTGGTTCCTGTTCTGCGACAACTCCCTGCGCCTGGCCCCGCCGCTCATCATCACCGATTCGGAAATTGACGAGGCCTGCGCGGCGTTGCTGCGGGCCATTGATGCAGTGGTGGTCACTAATTGAAAAAACAGAAACGTCATGCTGAGCTTGCCGAAGCATCTCTACTGCAATACTAATTCTGTTTAGTGGTGCGGTAGAGATGCTTCGGCAAGCTCAGCATGACGTTCAATTTTGGGGTGGCTTCCCCAGGCTTATACGGTCACGTTTGGGCGGGGCAACTCGTTGTAATTCAGAAAGGAAGTGCTTTCTTCTTTGATGCGCTCGCGGGGAATGCCGTCTTTCACGCCCTGCGAAATCTTGCGCACCAGCACGCCCACAATGGCCTTGCGGAAGCCCAGCTTCTCGGCCATCATGATGCAGAAATCCATTTCGGTTTCGTCCACCACACCGTCGGCGAGCATCATATCGACCAAGTCAAAAATCTGGTCAAATCGTTCGGAATCGTTGGTAGGCAGTTCGGTGTTGCCCCCTTTGTCCCCGGAAACGAGGGCTTGCACGTCGGCCGAGCTCATGCCGTTTTTCTTGCCCACGGCAACGATAAAATTCATTTCTCGCGCATCGATGTGCCCGTCGGCCTTTGCCAGGGCCGCGAGGTTCAGCAAATGGCCCTTGATTTTTTTGGCCTGCTCATTTTCGAAAAAACCGAACATAGAAAGTGGAAATTGAGTGGTGAGGAATGAGTTAGCAGCCGTGGGAGACGTTTCAACAGGTAAGGTAGGCGAAAAAGCAACTACTTGCTACACCTGAAATACGCGAAGGACAATAAAAAGATAACCACGGCATTGCGGGTATTATGGTGGAGCGGTAGGGCGTTTGCATTCCTTTCGCCAACTTTGCGAGGTTTGGGCGCCATTTGCGTGCCTGCGTGTTTTAAGAAAGATAAGATGAAGAGAATCGGAGTATTTACCAGCGGCGGCGACTCGCCGGGCATGAATGCCGCCATCCGGGCCGTGGTGCGGACGGCTACTTACCATGGCATAGAGGTGTACGGCATCATGCGGGGCTACAGTGGCATGATTAAGGGCGAGTTCGTGCGCCTGGATTCGGCCTCCGTGTCGAACACGGTGCAGAAAGGCGGTACCATTTTGAAATCGGCCCGCAGTCAGAAATTCACCACCAAAGAAGGCCGCCAGCAGGCTTTCGACCAGCTGGTAAACAACGGCATCGAGGGCCTGGTGGCCATTGGCGGCAACGGTACCTTCACGGGCGCGATGGTCTTTGAAGAGGAATTTGGCATTCCCACCGTGGGCATCCCCGGCACCATCGATAACGACCTCTACGGCACCGACTACACCATTGGCTACGATACGGCCGTGAACACGGCTCTGGACTGCATCGACAAAATCCGGGACACGGCCGACTCGCACGACCGTTGCTTTTTTGTGGAAGTAATGGGCCGCGACTCGGGCTACATCGCCATTCCGTGCGCCATTGGCGGCGGGGCCGAAATCGTGATGATTCCCGAAACCCAGATGAGCACCGACGTGGTGGTCGACACGCTGCAGTCGGGCTGGAAACGCTCCAAAACATCCTTTATCGTCATCGTGGCCGAGGGCGATGAAGAAGGCAACGCCACCAACGTGGCCGCCCGCGTCAAGGAGGCCATTCCGCAGCTCGACACCCGCGTCACGGTTATCGGCCACATCCAGCGCGGCGGCTCGCCCACTGCGGCCGACCGCCTGCTGGGCTCCCAAATCGGCATCGCCGCCGTGGAGGGCCTCATGAACGGCATGCACAACGTCATGGCTGGCATCGTGGACAAAAAGCTCGTCTACACCCCCTTCATCGACACCGTGAACAAGAAAAAGCTCATCAACCAGAGCTTCATGCGCATGGTGGAAATTTTGAGCGTGTAGGGTCTTGTGGTAGCTAAAAGAAAGAGAGAAAATATCCCCATATTGCCGTGCCTTTGCTGGTGTCATGCGCAAATAGCGAGGCAGTTAGGCGGGTTATTTATTTTTTCCTACCATGAAACAATTTTATTCTTTGCTGATGGCCTTGCCAATAGCACTGACTTTATCGGCTGCGCGGGCTCAAGGCTCGCCCCAGGCCGAGACGCTAGGCACCAATGCGGCAGCTTCCGCCGTACGCCGCCCGGCCATGGTGCGGCTGGGCGTGGGCGAAAGCGTGAACGGCTCGGGTGATTATTCCATGCTGAAAACTTTCATCGAGTATGCGCCGCAGGTGGGCCGGCACTGTCGGCTGGGTTCGCGGCTGGCGTACATCGGCGGCTCTCAGCCCAGTGATTTCGGGTACGGCTTCGTGGTGCCGCGGTCGTACCGGGCCCTGAATCTGGAGCAGGAAGTATACTGGCTGCCATTTGGCCTCAACAAAACCGTGGAATTCAGCCTGGGAGCCGGGGCTTTTGTCGGCTATTCTAAGCAGAAGGGCTTTTCTCAGGGCGGATTTAATACTGCCGACCTGAATGGAAACCAGTCTTTCAGCTACGTTCCCGCCAATGAAAAAGGCTTCAACGTGGGCTACATTGGTTCCCTTAACGTGGACTTTGCCCTGAACGCGGCCCGTACCTGGCGGTTGGGCGGCCGGTTGGCGTTGCAAAATGACACCCGCGCCAATATCCTGCCCGGCGGTCAGTTCCAACTCAGCCGCGCCTTGTAGAGTTGGGACTGAGTTTTTATATCGCACGGCCCGGCAACTGGAAAGTTGCCGGGCGTGTCGTTCAACGATTGAACGCGCCGAGGCGCGTTTCTACAGTTCTACCCACTGATAGGCCGCGTCGCGGCGCAGCCAGGTGAGCTGGCGCTTAGCGTAGCGGCGGGTGTTGCGCTGGAGCAGGCGCACGGCTTCGTCCCAGTCGTAGGCCCCATCCAGGTAGCCGAAAATTTCCTGGTAGCCCACGGTTTGCAGGGCGTGGTGGTGGCGGTAGGGCAGCACGGCGCGCACCTCGTCCAGTAGGCCGGCGGCCAGCATATGTTCCACGCGCAGGTTGATGCGGTGGTACAGCGCTTCCCGCTCGCGGGTGAGGGCCACTTTCACGTTGCGGAAAAGCGGGTTTTCGGCGGGCGGGCTTTGGGTGTGGAAGCTGGAGAAAGGCCGGCCGGTGGCCCGGGTGATTTCCAGGGCCCGCACCACGCGCTGCGGGTTTTGCTGGTCGATGCGGGCGTGGGCCACGGGGTCGGTTTCGGCCAGCTCGGCCACGAGGTGCGGCAGGCCGTGGGCCGCCAGCTCGGCGTGCAGCTGGGCGCGCACTTCGGGCGGCACGCCGGGCAGCTCGTCGAGCCCATCGGTCACGGCCTGCACGTAAAGGCCTGAGCCTCCGGTGAGGATGACCACCGGAAATTTCTGGAACAGCTCAGCTAGCACCGCCTGGCAGTCGGTGGCAAAGCGGCCGGCGCTGTAGTCTTCCCCAATGCTGTGGCTGTCAATAAAATGGTGGGGGACGCCCTGCATTTCCGTCGGTGTGGGCTTAGCGGTGCCAATGCTCAGTTCCCGAAAAAACTGCCGCGAATCGGCCGAGACAATTTCGGTGCGGAACTGCTGGCCCAGGTGCACGCACAGCGCCGTTTTGCCCACGGCCGTGGGGCCGGCAATGGTGAGCAGCACCGGCCGCGGGTCGGCGGCGGTGGGGGATAATTGGGCTAAAATAGAAGGGGGAAGCAAGGACGCTGCGGTTAGACAAAAAATTAGGAATAAGACCAAAACAGCCCGTCATGCTGAGCGCAGCCGAGGCATGACGTTCCTTCTTACATCCTTTTCAATCACAACACTGGGTGTTTCTCGTCGAATTCCGTGGCGTCCTGATACGCCTTGGCTAGGGCCAGTAGCTTGCCTTCTTCGTAGAGCTGGCCCGTGAAGGTGATGGTGGTGGGCAGGCCGGCCACCGTGAAGCCGTTGGGCAGGGCAATAGCCGGGTGGCCGGTGAGGTTGGTGAGCACCAAGCTAGAGCTGAAGGAAGGCGCGAGGTAGGCGTCGAGGCCGCGCAGCTTTTCGTCCATCTGCTCGATGAGCAGGCTGCGTACGCGCTGGGCCTGAATATACTCCACGGCCGGAATGAAGCGCGACGAGCGGAAGGTGTTGGGCCAGGCCGAGCGGTTTTGCAGCACCATCTGGCCGTCGCGTCCGGACCGGGTGAGGTCGTCGAAAGCCGCCGCGCCTTCGGCCGTGAGCACAAAGCGCAGGGCGCCCGGCGCGATGGCGGGCAACTCGATGGGTACTATTTCCACGCCCAGCTTGCGCAGCACTTCCAGCGTGGCCAGGTCGTTGGCCTTGGTGGGGTAGGGTTGGTCAAAAGCTGCTTTCACGAAGCCTACACGCATCTTTTTCAGGTCGGTGCTAAAGGCGTAGCGGAAGCTGTTGGGCGCCAGCAGAGTGGCCGCGTCGCGGGCATCGGGGCCGGTGGCGGTGAGGGCGGCCAGCACCAGGGCGCAGTCTTCGGCAGAGCGGGCCAGGGGGCCGGCTTTGTCCATGGTCCAGCTCAGGGCCATGGCGCCGGCGCGGCTCACGCGGCCGTAGGTGGGGCGTAGGCCCGTGACGCCGCAGGCCGTGCTGGGGCTGATGATGGAGCCCAGCGTTTCGGTGCCGATGGCAAACGGCAGCAGCCCCGCCGCCACCGCCGAGGCCGAGCCCGCCGATGAGCCGCTGGAGCCCTTGGTTATGTCCCAGGGCGTGCGGGTTTTCTCGCCAAACCACACGTCGCCCTGGGCCAGCTCGCCCAGCGTGAGCTTGGCCAGCAGCACGGCCCCGGCGGCACGCAGGCGCTCCACCACGGCGGCGTCTTCGTCCAGGGTCTGGTCTTTGTAAGGCACCGAGCCCCAGGTAGTTTTGTAGCCCTTGGCGCTGAACAAGTCCTTGACTCCAAAGGGAATGCCGTGCAGCGGCCCCCGGTATTTGCCGGCTTTTATTTCCTGGTCGGCCTGTCGGGCTTGCTGCAGGGCCAGCTCCTCGGTGAGGGTGATGACGCAGTGCAGCTTGGAGTCGTATTTCTGCAGCCGCGCTAGGAAAAACTTCGTCAACTCTTCGGAAGAAATCTGCTTGGTGCGCAGCAGTTCGCCCAGCTGGCGCACGGTGTAAAAGGCGAGCTCGTCGCGGTAGCCGGGCAGCTTCACTTTGCCTGTTTCGGGCAGCTTGCCGGCGTTGTCTTTGGGGGCAGCCACCATGGTTTGCCGCAGCCGCAGGGGCCGCGGGTCGAACACCACGGACGGGGCCACGCCGTTGGGCAGGGGGATTTTCCGCAGCGTCTCGTAGCTGTCGCGGTAGCCGGTGAGGTTGCGGCGCGTGGAGTCGAGCTGCGCGTCGTTGAAATCTAGCCCCATCAGCTGCTGCGCGGCCCGCAGGATGGGCACCGTAATTTCTTCGGGTGCCGTGGGCCGGGCCACGAAGGCGCCACCGGCGAAACAAGCGCTGCCCAGCAGCAGGGCGGGGAGGAATTTTTTCAAGGGTCGGGATATGAGTGGTATTATCGGCAAGATGCGCAAGCTGTTCCACTTGACCCAAGCCAATCAATGTTTACGGTGCTTAACAAGCTGGCTGACAACTGAATTCTTTCCAGAATATACCCTGATTGTAGCGTCGTTGGTTCTGCCTCGAAACCTATTCGGTCTCTAGAAAACGAGAAACCCACTGATTCATTTCTTGCTTTTGCCGCGCGCTTGCGGCATCACACATTTTGTTGTGCGGCGTAGCGGCGAGCTTGATGATTGTCATACCGAACTCCGCTTGCTCGACCGAGGTAGGAACTACGCCAGGGTCCGCGGCTTGGTCGCTGGAGCGAAGCGAAAAAATCCTGGGCTGCCGGGTGCGGGGCAATGGGACGCGGCAGTTGTCAAATGAAATAACCCGCTGCGCCAACGCGGGGTGTTCCTGCGCAAACAGCATGGCGATATCGCCGCCGTAGGAATGGCCCAGCAGCAGCACCGGCTGTCCGTCAAGCACCAAAGTGCGGCGCCGAAGGGCCCGAATGGCGAAGGCAATGTTTTCGACCCCGCGCTTCCAGTAAGGATACCGGGTTTGATGGACATCCCCGCCCTGGGGGATGGGCGCGTCGGTGGGCAGGTCTTGTTGCAGGCTGGCTACGTAATAGCCATGAGCCACCAGGTGCCGGGCCACGAACGAATATTCGGTGTTCTTTACGCCGTAGCCGTGGCTAAGCACCGCAAGCTTGAGTTTCGGCGGTTGGCCTCCTGTCGCTGCCGAGGCCGGGAGGACGGCCGGGTAATACACCGCCACCGGAATGACCCGGTTGCGGCTGGAATCCATTAGCTCGAATCGGGCGGTTTGCACAGGTAGCGCCCCAGGAGCTGGCGCAACGACCTGGCGCGTGGCTGGCCCTCGATTCAGGCAGCTGCTGAAGGTAAAAGCGAGGCATCCCAAAGCCAGTAATAGCTGTTTCATTTCACTGAAGGGTAATTCTTTTCTCAGGGTAGATGAGCGGTTTCTCAGGTTGCGTTAATGGAACGGAAAACTGGCTTTGGGTCCCAATTCCTATCTGTAGCACGCATTTAAGGAGTGTGAAGCGCCGCGCCGGGAAGGGCAGTTGTGCGCCCTGCCACCGGCACCACTTCCTGCCACAGCCGCAGCAGCTCCCGCTCCTCGTGCTGCCAGCTGAGCTGGGGCGCGGCGCGGCGGCAGTTGGCGGCCAAGTGCTGGTAGCGGGTGGGCTCGTCGCGCAGCAGGCGGTTGAGGGCGGTGGCCAGGGTGGCGGGGTGCAAATCGGCCACCAGCTCGGCCACGTCGAATTGGTCGTTGAGGGCGCGGTATTCCGGGAAATCGATTAAGACCTGCGGAATGCCGGCGTGCACGTAGTCGAAGAATTTATTGGCCAGCGAGTAGTAGTAGCTCAGTCCGATGTTTTCGAGCAGCATGATGCCCACGGCGGCATGGCGGGTCACTTCGCGCAGCGCCTCGGGCAGCACAAACCCGCGAAATTCCACCTTGCCCTCCGGGCACGACCGCGAAGCCAGCAGCCCCAGCCGGCCGGCCCGCTCCCGGAGCGCCGCCGAGAGGTCGCCTTCGCCGCAAATTACCAGCCGGCCGGCCACCTGCGGCATGGCGTCGAGCAGGCTTTCCAGGCCGCGGCCCACGTTCAGGGCGCCCTGATAGAGAATGTAGCTGCCGGCCAGCGAGGCGGCGGGCAGTGGCTCCGGGCGCTGCAGGCGGCTCACGTTGCGCACCACCGCAACCGGGCGGCCGTACCACTCCGCAAACACCCGCGCCAGGGCCGGCCCCACCGTGTAGGCCAGCCGGGCCCGCGGCACAATGAACCCCTCCACCCAGCGCCATACGCGCTGCACGGCGGGCCGGGCCACCACCTCGGGCACTTCGGTAAACAGCTCGTGGGCATCGTACACAAAAGGCTGGCTGCCCAGCCGGGCCCGCAGCCACACGGGCAGGGCGGTGTCCAGGTCGGCGGCGCACCACGCGGCCGCCCGCTGGCCCAGCAGGTACCCAAACAGCCGCAGGTTGTATTCGAGGTAAAACAGCTTGCCCCGCTGAAACCAGCCGCGCAGCCGGTGCTGCGCGTAGGGCTGGGCCGTGAGCGGGGGCGAGCCCGGCCGCTGCCAGCCCACCAGCTGCACGCGGTAGCCGGCCGCCGCCAGGCTGCCGCAAATCCGCTGCATGCGCTGGTCGAAGCACAAATCGGTGGTGACGGCGAAAAGCAGCCGCGGCGCAGACGGGAGGGGAGGCAAGGAGGTGTGTGGGGCCCTGCAGCAGGCGGGCGTTATATTTTGGTCAAATTTACGCCGTGGCCTCGCTGCGCGTGGTTACCTTGGCAAGAATATTTGCAGTATTACGCATCGGTTTATGAGTTTGACTCCAGTTCTTTCCCCGCTTCAGCCGATGGCGCCGCCGTTGGCCACGCTGCTCGACCAGCTGGGCCAGATGTACGTGCTGCTCGACGTGCAGGGCAACGTTATCGAAGCCAACGCCGCTTTTTTGGCTATGGTGGGCTATGCCCGGGAGCAGGTGCTGGGACAACGCAGCTTCGATATGTTCACGCCGCCGAGCGACCGCGCCAACCGGCAGCGGCAGTTCGCGGTCATGATTGCGACCGATACCCTGGCTCCCTCCTACGAGCGGCCAGTGCTGGTGCGGGGCGGCCAGATGCGCCTCATCCACTGGCGAACCGGCTTCACGCGCGAGGCCGGTGCCATCTCCGGGGTCTGGATGGTGGGGCAGGAGCCGAGCCCCAGCAGCATGGCCACGCCCACGCTCACCGGCAATAGCACCCATTTGCAGGACTTCCTGGACAACGCCCAGGACCTGGTGCAGCACCTGAGCGCCGACAACAACTTCCTGTTCGTGAACAAGGCCTGGAAGGAAAAGCTGGGCTACACCGATGCCGAGCTGGCCACCCGCACCCTGGCCGACGTGGTGCACCCCTACTACAAAGCCAAGCTGCTCTACCAGTTGCGCAACCTCTACGACGGCGAGCCCGTGAACAAGGTCGAAACCGTGTTCCTGACCAGTGCCGGCAAGCCCGTGCACCTCATTGGAAGCATGAGCGTGGTGCGCGAGGAAGGCCAGCCAGTGAGCAGCCGCGCCATTCTGCACGACATCACCGACCGCATCAAGGCCGAGCGCCTGCAAAAGGTCTACTACAGCATCGCCAACCTGGCCATTTCGGCTAAGGACTTGCCCAGCCTCTACGGAGCCATCCACCGCGAGCTGAGCAAGATTATCGAAACCAACAACCTGTTTATCGCGCTCTGCGACGACGCCCGCACGCAGCTGCAGTTTGCCTACCACGTCGACCAGCACCCCCAGCACCGGCCCCAGGGGGGCATGCCGTTTTCCAGTGGGGTCTCGGAGTACATCATTGCCGGTGGGCAGCCGCGCTACCTCACCCACGCCGACTACCAGCAGCTCATTCGCAACGGTACCATCACGGCCTACGGCCTGGTGCCCGAGGTGATGCTGGCTTCGCCGCTGAGCATCGGCGACCGCATCATCGGCGTGCTGGCCGTGCAGGACTACAACCGCGCCGACGCCTACACGCCCGGCGATTTGGACGTGCTGCACTTCATCTCCAACCAAGTGGCCCTGGCCATTGAGCGCAAGCGCAACGAGGAGCAGATTGGCAAGCAAACCGCCCGCCTGAACGCCATTTTCGAGAGCGGCTCACACGTGATGTGGACCGTGGACACCCGCGCCCACCTCATGAACTTCAACCGCAACTACGCGGCCCTGTTTCTGCGGCGCAACGGCACTTACCCGGTGCGGGGCCTCGACCTCTGGGAATCCGACCTGGCTTACATGCCCAGCGAGGAGCGCGACACCTTCGTGCACTACTACCAGGCGGCCGCCAAGGGCCAGGCCCAGCGCTTTGAGATGGGCCTGCGCGATTCGCGCGGCAACGAGGTCTGGACCGACATTTACCTCAACCCCATTTACCTGGGCGACGGCTCATTTGAAGAAATCTCGGCCATTGCCCACGACATCACCGAGCAAAAACGGTCCCAGCTGGCCCTGGAGGCCCAGGAAGAGAAGTTTCGCTCCATCTTCGAGTCGTTTCAGGACATCTACTACCGCACCGACGAAAACGGCTTGCTCACCATCGTGAGCCCCTCCGTGCGCGAGGTGCTGGGCTACGAGCCCGAGGATGTGCTGGGCCAGCGGGTGGTGGATTATTACGTCGACCCCGAAACCACGTCCAAGGTCCGCGCCGAGGTGGAGCGCGGCTCCGGGCTGCGCAACTTTGAAACCCAGATGTGGCACAAAGACGGCCACCCGGTGAGCGTGCTGGTGAATGCCCGCGTGGTGAGCGGCGACGAAAGCGGCGGCTTCGCCACCGAGGGCATTGCCCGCGACGTGACCGAAATTCAGCAGATGCAGGACGACCTGCGCCAGGCCAAAGACGCCGCCGAAACCGCCCTGGAAGCCAAAACCCAGTTTCTGGCCAACATGAGCCACGAGCTGCGCACGCCCATGAACGGCATCATCGGCATGATTGACCTGCTCGACCAGACCGTGGACACCGACGAGCAGCTCGACTACGTGGACACGCTCCGCAAGAGTTCCGACGCCCTGCTCACCATTCTGAACGACATCCTGGATTTGTCGAAAATACAGGCCGGCAAGCTGCAGGTGCACGAAACGGCCCTGGAGCTGCAAGCGGTAATGGAGCGCATCCGCGCCCTGTTCATTTACCGGGCCGAGCAGAAGAACATCCGCTTCACCTACCACATCACGCCGCACACGCCCCGCTACGTGATGACGGACGAAGTGCGCCTGCTCCAGATTCTGTCCAATTTGGTGGCCAACGCCATCAAGTTTACCAACGAGGGCACGGTGGCCATCATCGTGAGCAGCGTGAGCACCGACGGCGAGCACCACACCCTGCGCTTCGCCGTGCAGGACTCCGGCATTGGCATTTCGAGCGACAACGCCAGCCTGCTCTTCACCAACTTCACCCAGCTCGACACCACCCCCAGCAAGGCGTACGGCGGCACCGGCCTGGGCCTGAGCATCAGCCGGCAGCTGGCGGAGCTGCTGGGCGGCGAAATTGGAGTGCTCTCCGACGAAGGCGAGGGCAGCGTGTTCTGGTTCACCATCAGCGCCCGCGAAGCCCGGATTGAAGACCTGCCGGCCGTGGCCCTGGTGCGCGAGGCGGTGTTCCAGCCGTTCGAGGCCGTGCCCCGCGTGCTGCTTGTCGATGACAACGCCATCAACCAGAAAGTGGGCCAGCGCCTGCTCTCCAAGCTGGGCTGCGAGGTGGACGTGGCCGGCGGTGGCCCCGAGGCCATTGCCCTGGCCACCGCGCCCGACGCCGGGTACGACATTATTTTCATGGACATTCAGATGCCCGAAATGGACGGCGTGGCGGCCACGGCGGCCATTCGCGAGGTGCTGGGCGCTAACTGCCCCCCCGTGGTGGCCATGACGGCCTACTCCATGCAGGAAGACGCCGGCCGCTTCATGAGCCAGGGCCTCGACGACTACGTGGGCAAGCCCGTGAAAAGCCGCCACCTCTACGAAGTGCTGCACCGCTGGCTGCGCCCGCGCCAGGGCCGTGCCAGCGCCGAAGAAGGCACGGAAGCGACCCTGGTGCCGGCCACCGCGCCGGAAGTCGGGGAAAAAACGGTCGCCGTTTCACTGGCTCCGGAAGCAGCCACTGGCCACGCCGCGGCAGAGGTAAAGGCGGAAGTCCCGGCCACAGAACCCGCCGCCAGTGAAGTCACGCTGGACGAAGCGGTGCTGAAGCAGCTGGTGGAACTGGGCGGCCCCGAATTCGCCCTGGAGCTGTACCAGGAGTTTGAGCAGGAAGCCGGTGATTTACTGCGCGAGGCCGCTCCCGTGGTGACTGCGGCTGATTTTCCGGCCCTCCTGCCCATGTTGCACCAGCTCAAAGGCACGGCGGCCACGCTGGGCGGCCTGGCTCTAGCTGCCCAAGCCCGGCACTTGGAACACGAGTTCAAAGCCGGGCAGACGAAAGAAGGGGCAGTAGGTTTTCAACTTCTAGAACATTACTTTGCACACTTCGTTGGCGAATACCCCAGCGCCGTTGAACGAGTTGCCAATCCTTCCGCGGTTTAGAAGCCGCGTTCTACCCTTCCATTCTACCCCCAAATCCATCTCCAAATCCTACGCTCATGTCCACTGATACCCAAGCCAAAACCATTCTGATTGCTGAGGACAGCTCGGTAATTCTGAATCTTACCCGCAAAATCCTCGAACTGCAGAAGTACAAGATTTTACTGGCTAAAAACGGCGGCGAAGTGCTCAAGCAACTGGAAAATAACCACATCGACTGCGTGTTGATGGACATCAACATTCCCGTGAAAGACGGCATGCAGTGCACCCGCGAAATCCGGGCCCATTCCGACCCCAAAATCAATGCCCTGCCCATCATCGCCATCACCGGCAACGCCAACAACTACTCCATGGACCAGTTCCGCGAGGCCGGCGTGACGGACTACCTGCCCAAGCCGCTCGATTTCGACGCCCTGGTGCGCGTAGTGAAGCAGTACGTAGGGTAACTCAGTTATGAGTTTTGAATTATGAATTATGAGTTGGGGCCAGCACTCAAAAGTGAACACTGGTTTCGATGATTTCCGGCGGAAAACTCATAATTCGAAACTCATAATTCATAATTAAAGCGCAGTGCAAGTCACGTTTCTCGGTACCGGCACCTCCTCCGGGGTGCCCATGATAGGCTGCACCTGCGAGGTGTGCCGCTCGCTCGACCACCGCGACCAGCGCCTGCGGGTGTCGGTGCACGTGCAGGTAGACGGGCGCAGTCTGGTGATTGATTCGGGCCCCGATTTCCGGCAGCAGATGCTGCGCGCCCACATCACGCACCTCGACGCGCTGCTCTTCACCCACGAGCACAAGGACCACACCGCCGGCCTCGACGACATTCGGGCCTTCAACTTCCGGCAGAAGACCGACATGCCGGTCTTTGGCGAGCCGCGGGTGTTAGCGCAGCTGCAGCAGGAGTTTTCTTACATTTTTGCCGAGCACAAATACCCCGGCGTGCCCCGCGTGCGCCTGCACCCCATCGAGCGCGACGACGTGCCGTTTGACGTGCTGGGCGTGCCGGTGCAGCCCCTGCGGGCCATGCACCACAAGCTGCCCGTGCTGGGCTACCGCATCGGCGGCTTTTGTTACCTCACCGACGCCAACCACATTAGCCTGGAAACGCGCGAGCTGCTGCGCGGCGCCGATGTCATCGTGCTCAATGCCCTGCGGCACGAGCAGCATATTTCGCACTTCACGCTGGCGCAGGCCATCAACGTGTTGGAGGAGGTGCAGCCAAAGCGGGCCTACCTCACGCACATCAGCCACCAACTGGGCCGCCACCAAGCCGTGGAGGCCGATTTGCCGCCCTGGATTCGGCTGGCGTATGATGGGCTGAAAATTGAGATGTAGCGGCGGTGCACATCTGGCCTGACATCACGGAGCAATTCTATTCGCCCTTCGGCCCGGCCGAGGTGCGGAAACGGCTGCAATGGCACACGCTGCCGCCCGATTCCTGGCATGAAGTTATTGACCATTCGCCCCGGTGGTTTTTCAAGGGTAGGGTGGGGGACCACACCTTTGACCTGCGCCATTTTAATATGGTGGGCCGGGTGACCGTTCCCCTTATTACTGGCGAGGTAGCCGAGCTAAATAGCCCAGAAGGCAGCCGGCTGGTGGTACGCCAGCGAATGCACTGGGCGATGGGTGTTTTTTATGGGTTTTGGTCGTTGCTGGTGGGGGCTTTCGGCAGCGGCATGGGCTTGGTCTGGTACCTCGGTGGGGGTAATGAGTGGCCGATATTGTTTTTTTCGCTGCTGTTGCTGCTTGGGTCCCTTACCCCAATTACAAGCTTCTGGCGAGCAGTGGGTAAAAACCGTGTGTTCCTACAGAAGCTTTTGCAGCTTGAGAATCAGCAGCCTTAATCCCCTTTCTAAACGCGGCGTGAAATCAGCCTAAAGCCTTATGCACACCAACTACTATTTCCTGCGCCAGCTGGCCCCCGCGCTCACCGAGCGGCTGCGGGGCTACCGCGTGGCCGTGTGCTTCTCGCAGGAGAAGGATGAACTGGTGGTGGGCCTCACCAACGGCACATCGGAGTTTTGGCTGAAAGCGCAGCTGGGCGCCACCTTCCCGGCCCTGGCCCTGCCCGAAACCTTCCAGCGCGCCCGCGTCAATTCAGCGGACTTGTTTCCCGATATGCTCGGCCAGCAGGTGGAAACCGTGGCGGCGTGGCCCCAGGACCGGGTGCTGCAGGTGACTTTCCGTAGCGGGGCGCGGCTGGTGTTCAAGCTCTACGGCCCCCGGCCGAACGCCATTTTTCGCACAAGCCCTGACGCTGCCGCCCAGCTGTTCCAGCAGAAGCTGGTGGCCGATGCGGACCTGCGCCCGCAACCAGCGCCGCCCGCGCCAACCACAAAATCCGAGCAATCCGAGCAATCCGCGGTTCAGACAAAGCTCCCGCCGCCCCTGGCCGACTTGCCCGCCCGCTACCTGCGCCTGGACGGCTACGACGCCGCCGCCGCCCCGGAAACCAGCGCCCGCTTGGTAAACCAGGTGCTGGCCCAGCTGGAAAAACCCGCGCACTACTACCTCACGCAGCTGGAGGGCCGCACCCGCCTGAGCCTGCTGCCGCTGGGCGACGTGCTGGAGACGCTGCCCGGCGATGACCCCGTAGCGGCCCTGCGGCGTTTCGTGCCCATGGCCCTGGGCCGCCGCGCCCTAGAGATGGAAACCAAGCAGCTGCGCCAGCTGCTGGAGCGCCGGGCCGACGAAGCCAGTGCGGCTGCCGCCCACGCCCGCCAGCGCCTGCACGCCCTGGCCCACGAAGCCGGCTACCGCCACACCGCCGACCTCATCATGGCCAACCTGCACGACATCCCGGCCGGCGCTACCCAAATCGAAGTGGTGGACTTCTACACCAATCAGCCCAAGCTCATCAAGCTGAAACGTACCGAAAAGCCCCAGCTCACCGCCGAAAACCTCTACCGCAAAGGCAAAAACCAGCAAATCGAAGAGCGCCAGCTCGCCGAGCGCATCACGCGCCGCGAAACGGAGGTCCTGACTGCTTTAGAACGACTGGAAGAAATGGACACCCTGCCCGCGCTGGCGGAGCTGCGCGGCCTGCGCACCTGGCGCAAACAGCACGGCCTGGACCCCAAGCCCGCCGCCGCCAAAGCCGGCGCCGAGCTGCCGTTCAAGGTATTCGAAGACCGGGGTTTCACCATTCTGGTGGGCCGCAACGCGGCGAACAACGACCTGCTCACGCAGAAATACGCGCACAAAGACGACCTCTGGCTGCACGCCAAGGACGTGACCGGCTCGCACGTGGTTATCCGGCACAAGGCCGGGCAGCCCGTGCCCGAGCCCGTGGTAGAGCACGCCGCGCAGCTGGCCGGCTGGTTCTCCCGCCGCCAGCACGACACGCTGTGCCCCGTGACCGTGACGCCCAAAAAGTACGTGCGCAAGCCCAAAGGCGCGCTGCCGGGCCAGGTAGTAGTGGAGCGGGAGCGGGTGGTGCTGGTGAAACCCGGCAACCCGTTTGATGGCCCCGACGGTCTGTAGCGTTGGGCGCAGGCAGCTGCCGGACCTGAAGTAGAAAGCAAAAAAGCCCGTTCCAAGTAAATGGAACGGGCTTTTCGTTTGCGTGCGCGCGGGGAGATTCGAACTCCCACACCCGAAGGCACCACCCCCTCAAGATGGCGTGTCTACCAGTTTCACCACGTGCGCAAATAGAGCAACTAAACCTGGGTAATGCGGCCGAAACCGGCTTCACTGAAGCGGTGAAGCGGGTGCAAAGATAGCCGGCCTGCCGTGCACCCGCAACCTAATGGCCGCAATTTTCATAAAAAAAGCCGCTCATCGTGAGACGGGCGGCCTTTTTAAGTAAATCACCGGCTGAAATTACTCGGCCTGGGTGAGGGGCGAGTCAACTACGTGTTCGGCCACGAACCATACTTGCAACTCGTTGGTGCGCACCAGCTCGCTCACGATGAGGTCGTTGGTGCCGTCGTCGCCGGTCTCATCGGCCTTGCTGGCGTAGTCGTGGCAGTTTTTCAGAATGCGCTGGTGGCCGTCGAGCAGGCGCGACACCTGCACAGGAGCTTCCTCACGGTCGCGGGGCACGCGGGGGAGGCTGGTTAGCTCGGCCACGTCGTGGGCCATGGCAATGGCTACACCGCCCAGAATCTGGATGCGCTCGGCAATGGAATCTACCAGCACGGCCTGCTCTTCGTAGTGCTTGTCGAACAGCAGGTGCAGCTGGTAGAAGGTGGGGCCCACCACCTGCCAGTGGTGCTTTTTGTACATGTCGCGCAGCGTCATGGTATCGGCCAGCAGCTGGTTGAGCATGGTCACGCTGCTCTGGCGGGTGCTCTCGTCCAAGCCGATGGGCAGACGCTGGCTCACGGTGCCATAGCGCTGGGTAGGGGAGGGCGCGTTCTGCTGCTGGTTGATGTTGGGCAGGATGTTGACGGCGGCGTTGCTGCCGGCGCGCTTGCGCGCGGTGGTGCCGTCGGCGCTTTTGCCGTTGCTGCGGGCTGCGGCGGGTGCTTTTTTGGCAGCGGAGGCTGCGGCTTTTTTGGGAGCAGCGCTCTTGGGAGCGGCGGCCTTGGCGGGAGATGCCATAATTCTGAAATCGGGTGAAGTGAAAGGAATAGCCGAAACAATTCGGGCAGGAAATTCTATTCTAGCGTACGTAAAGCAGGGCGCCGAGTTAATCTTTCGAAGCTTTAAGCCACTACTTTTTACCTATGAACGACCCCGCCCTGGTAGAGCCGCACCTTGGCTCGCACGCCGAGCACCACCTCAGCAGCTCGGCCATGCTGCAGGACATCGTCATCGGCCTTTCTGATGGCCTCACGGTGCCCTTTGCGCTGGCCGCCGGTCTGAGCGGCGCCGTCGACTCCTCGGCCCTGGTAATAACGGCCGGCCTGGCCGAAATAGTGGCCGGCAGCATTGCTATGGGCCTGGGCGGCTACCTGGCGGGCCGCACCGAGGTGGAGCACTACGCCGCTGAGCTGGCTCGCGAGCACCGCGAAGTGCAGGAAGTGCCGCACGTAGAGCGCGCCGAAGTAGACGAGCTGCTGGCCGAGATGGGCCTCTCGGAAACCACCCGCGCCGCCGCCGTGGCCGAGCTCACGTCCGACCCGGAGCAGTGGGTACGCTTCATGATGAAGTACGAGCTGGGTCTGGAAGAGCCCGACCCCCGGCAGGCGCCCAAAAGTGCCTTCACCATCAGCACGGCCTACGCCGTGGGCGGACTGATTCCGCTCACGGCCTATTTCTTCACGGCTACGCCCACGGAAGGGCTGGCGTGGTCGGCGGCTATCACGCTGGTGTGCCTGCTGGTGTTCGGCTATTTTAAAAGCCGCATGACAGGCCAGCCGGCCGTGGCCGGCGCCTTAAAAATGGCGTTTGTGGGCGCGATGGCGGCCTCGGCGGCTTTTGGCGTGGCGCGGCTTATCACGCAGTAGGGTTTTTCAGGCCAGCGCCTGCCTGCTCAGGTGCTGTTTGCGGTGGGCGGCTCTACCCCGTTGGCTGCGTACGTTTCTAAATTGCCATGCGGCAGCGGCCGGTTGCCATGCGCAGTAGCTTTTCTTCATCATTATGAAATTCGACCTACCCAAAACTCCCGCCGTTCAGGTACCTGGCAAATCCTTTCGTCTGGACCAAGTAGACCCCGACGACAGCACACCTTTTGTGCACAGCCCCGACGACAAGAGCGAAGCCAGCCCGCGCCTGCTGCAGCTGCGGGAGCGGTTGAGCCAGTTGCAGGAGCTGCTCTACGCGGAGCATAAGCGCAGCGTGCTGCTCGTGTTTCAGGCTATGGATACGGGTGGCAAGGACGGCACTATTAAGAACCTGCTTACCGGGGTGAACCCCGCGGGCGTGCGCGTTTCCTCTTTCAAAGCTCCTTCGGCGGAGGAGCTAAGCCATGATTATCTGTGGCGCATTCATGCCGAAACCCCCAAACGGGGGCACATTGGGGTATTCAACCGCTCCCATTACGAAGATGTGCTCATCACCCGCGTGCACGGCCTGATTGAGGAGAAAACCTGGAAGCGCCGCTACGAGGACATCAACAACTTCGAAGCGTTGCTGGCTCAAAACGGCACGGTGGTGCTCAAATTCTTCCTGCACATTTCCAAAGCCGAACAAGCCCAGCGCCTACAGGCCCGCCTCGATAACCCAACTAAACACTGGAAATTCGACCCCAACGACATCAAGGAGCGCAAGCTCTGGCCGGCCTATCAGCAAGCTTACGAGGATGCTATCCGCCATTGCTCCCCGGCCCACGCGCCGTGGTTTGTGGTGCCGGCCAACCAGAAGTGGGCGCGGGATTTGGCCATCGCCGAGATTGTAGTGGCCGCTTTAGAAGCCATGAACCCCCAGCCGCCCAAAGCTATTTATGACGTGGCGGCGCAGGTGATTGAGTAGCTGAAGGCGTCGCGGCGGCGTCTGTTGCAACGGTACGGCTTGGCGATGTGGCGGTATTTGAAAATCGTCAGCCCGTAACCGCTGCTGAATAAAGATACAAAAGTTGATGTTAAAAACTAATGCCGGGCTTTATTCGTCAGCCGGAACTGAAGCCGAATAGCGAACAAAAAGTTGATGATATATTCGTCACCCCGCCATATTGCCAAACCGAATGTTGGCAGTAGTTTTTCTTAAAATCCATACGCAACTAATCTGTCTTTATACATTTTCTCTATTTTCCAAATTACAAAATAACTTCCTGCACCGTCACTGTTCATTGTCTGAATAAAAAATGTGTCACTTACTTTGTCGTAATTTACTTCTGCACTATAAATACTTGGTTCGTAAAGTCCTTCTAATGCAGATTTAGGTAATGTAATTACTTTCTGTCCAACTTTAAGTTCAATTTTTAAAAACTGTGTCGTTGGCATACCTCCGTCTCGTCCCCAATATTTTCTATTGTCAATTAGTAAAATTTGGTCTGGATATTCTTTGATGTATTTAAACGTATGTTTCTTTTTGTCAAACTTACTTTGTGTTATTGTTACTTGTATTGTGTCCTTTTTTAAAACAACTTTATTTTCATTCTTTGTCGCAATTGGGATTTGTGAGTAGTTGGATATTAATTTGTATCGGTTTTTATAAACATAGCCATTTAACTCTTTGTCCTTTTTCGTGTAATCAATATTTGTCCAATTACCTTTATTATCAAAGCAATAAATTAAGTAATCAGCCAAAAATAATGGTGTATTCAGTTCCGACGTGTTTGAGGACATAGGCGACCCTTTCGGCTAAGGTTCGGTCACAGACGTAATCGGCGGGGGTCAGCCAGTACTGCTTGCAGTGGCGCCACAGGCGTTCAATTTTGTTGAGTTCGGGCGAATAGGGGGGTAAAAAGCAGAACGTGAGCCCTTGTTC
>NZ_MDZB01000109.1 GCF_001816145.1 Hymenobacter lapidarius
AACCCACTTTCAGTGGTTTCTTTCAGTCGGCTTTAGCCGAAACCCGCGAATTCCATTCGCAACCCAAACCTATGGACTTCCAGTCCATAGTCGTTTAGTTCTTATTCTTGCGCCTCAGCGCCACCAGCAAGCCCACGCTCACTACCGCCAACAAGGCAATCAGCGCGTCGCGCACAAACTGGCCTTCCTTGGCTTCGGCTACCTCGGCCTGCAGGTCGCGCTGGCGGTCAAGCTGCTGTTTTTCGCGCTGACGCAGGTTTTCGGACTCATTTTGTAGCTCCGAGAGGCGCTGAGCGGTAAGGTTGCGGTCGTCGCGGCCGGTGCTTTCGAGCGTGGTGGTGGTGGCGGCGAGGCGCACCGAAGTGCTTTGGGCCTTACGGGCCGTTTCGTTCAGCACGTCCACAATTTGCTGGTCTTTGTCAACAATGCCCTGTAGGGCGTTTACCACTTCCTGCAAGTCCTTTTTGGAGGGCTTGTTGCCGAACAGGCTGTGACGCTGGGCCGTGGCGGCAGCGTAGCGGCGGGTGAGCACGCCGCGCTCGCGCAGCAGGCCGGGCAAACGGCTGTCGGGCGGGAGCGTATCGGGCTGCCCGAAAGCGGGCGAAATCAGCGCGCTGCCAAAAAAGGAGAGCAGGGCCAGCACGCCAACAACGGCCAATCTGGGCCGGGGCTGCGTTCTTTGTGGCAACAGGCAGGTGGGGTGCAGGGAAGATGTCATTATAAATTTAGCGGTGATGAAGAACTATACGGGGCTCCTGTGGGGTGTAGTTGGAATGCTGGCAGTGGGGTGCACGGCCAATCAAAAAGTGCCAGCCTTGTACGGGATGGCCGCCATGCCCGGTGCAGCCAGCGAAACCGCGAGCAGCATTAGTCTGCCCTTTGTGCTGCGGGACGTGAGCACGGATAAAACCTGCGGCTACAGCGAGAAAAACCTTGTGCGCGTGGGCGGTGCCCGCTCGGCCAGCCTGCGCAACCAGCTCCGCTACCTCAATGCCCTCAAAGGCCCGCAAGGCCAGGCGGTGCCGTATGAGCGTTAGGCCAGCTGCTGTGCTTTGAGGACCCGGCGCGGCGCTATAGACAATGCCGTGATGATTGATGTGTATGCAGTGACGTAGGCCGGCAAAAATACGCCCGTCACCCTGCACATCAACATGTGCCAGGGCGGAAAATTGCTGGCTCCCGTGGGCTTCACCGGCGCCCGCTAGCAGCGAACACGCGGCCGGGCGTTGGCCACAAATCCGTTACTTTTATAGGTATTGCCGTCGCTATTCTACCTTCAATGCCCACCCGCTACTATCCTCGCCTGGCAGCTTTAGCAGCCGATGCTACGGCCGCCCCCGCCGACCAACTCCCCAAGCTGCGCAAGCTGCTGGAAACGGTGCTGCGCGACGAATGCAAGCAGCAGGAAGCTCCATTTGTGAACCTGAACCAGGCCATTGGCCTGGTGGCGTATGGCCGCAGCCTGCCGCTGCCGCTCCGCCAGGAGCTGCAGGCCCTGCGGCTGTCGGCCAACCTGGTGGTGCACGAAAGCTATGCCGGAACCGTGGCCGAAGTGGCGCGTGGCTTCGCGGCCGTGGCCGCCCTGGTGCTCTACCTGACGGGCAAAGCCTACGAGGGCCCCGCCTGGCACCAGCCGCTGCCGGAAACCGAGCGCCCGGCAACCACCGCGGCCTCCAATAATTTCTTACCCGATGCCGGTGCCGCTGGCCGCGCCTGGCGGGTAAACGTGCTGCACGCTGATGAGGTCACCGGCGTCATCACCGTGGAAATGGCCACTTCCGCCGATGGCTGCCCCAGCGGCCCCTTCCAGCTGGAATTGCCCGCAGCTTATGTAAATGTGCTGCCGCTGGCCGCCGCGCTGCATCCCACGCTGCACCTCATTGGGCCGGTGCTACTGCCTGATGGCAGCGTGCGCGCCCGGCGCGTGGTGCTCGAACCCGACTACCTGATAAGCGTGACCACCGTGGCCGAATGCGCCCAGGCCACCGCCACCATCCCGGAATGGGCCCTGCTGAATGCGTTTCTGCCCGACGAAACTTCGCGGCCATTAGTTCTGGGGAACTTAGTCAATCTGCTGCTGGACGAAGAAGTAAGCCACGCCGCCCGCCAGGTAGAAAAAGCAGCCTTGGCTAAAACTCTGGCTCCGCAACTCATGCCAGCGGGCGAAGAGGAAAGTGCCGATGCCGCGCCGTCGGCAGACCCCAAGGGCGTCACTGCCAGCACCACCGTCGATGACGAAGACTTTAACGTTGATAAGTTTTTGCGGCAGCGGTTGTTTCGGGCGGCGCCGCTGGCCCTGAGCACGCTGCCCGAGTTCCAGACGCGCACCGGCGTGCCCGAGCTGCTCAACGACCTGCGCCGACACCACCGCACCCTGCGCGAAACCCGGGCGCAGGGCTTTGTGGCCCAGAGTCGCACCGGCTACCAGCAGGAGCCGCTCCGTCTGGCCGACTGCTTTCTGGAGCCTACGTTTCTCTCGGCCACCTACGGCCTACAGGGCCGGCTCGACTTGCTGCACGAAAGCGCCACGGGCTACGATTTGGTGGAATTGAAAAGCTCGACCAAAGTGCCTCACGCCGAGCCCTGGAGCAACCACGCCGCCCAGGCGCAGCTCTACCGCCTGCTGCTCGAATCCGTGTTTGGCGCCGATGGCGAAACCGCTGGCCGGGGCCGAACCAGCATCCTTTACTCCAACGCCGCCAGCGGCCAGGCCGCCGTGCGCCGCGTCGACCAGGACCAGGCAATGATTGACCGACTGCTGTCGGCCCGCAACCAGCTGGTGGGGGTGGAGCTGCAGCTGGCCCGCGCCACCGGCCCCCGCCAAACCGCCTACCTCTTGGCCCCGGTGCTCAAGCCCAACCTCGCCGCGCTACCATCCTTCGGCAAAGCCAAAGCTGAAAAAGTAGCCAACGCCTGGGCCGCCGCCGACCCCGTGGAGCGCGCCTACTGCCTGGAGCTGGCCCGCTTCTCGGCCCGCGAAATGCGCCTGACTCTGCTTGGGGATGAGGCCAGGCCCGGCGATGCCGGCGGCCAGGCGGGCCTTTGGCTGCTGCCCCAGGCCCGCAAGCACCAGAACTTCAGCCTGCTCGATGACCTGGTGCTGCTGGGAGACCACAGCAATGCCGATGACGACGCCCGCGACGGGCTGGGGCCGCACCTCGTTTTTCAGCGCCCCGCCGGTGGCCGGGAGGTGAACTTCCGCGCCGGCGATACGCTCATTCTGTACCCGCGCCGCCGCCACCGCAAGGAGGCCGATGGGGCGGGGCCGGCAACATCGCAACTCACGGTGCTCGATGCGCAGGTAGTGAAAGTGGTGCTGGCCGAAGACCTGGGCACCAACGGGCAAGTGGTGCTGAGCGTGCGCAACCGCCGCATGGCTCCGCGTTACCTGATGGGGCATTCGCACTGGGCGCTGGAGCCCGATACCTACGACACCTTTCGGCGGGAGTGGGCCGGCCTTTCGGCGTTTCTGTGCCTGGCGCCGGAGCGCCGCCGCCGCCTGCTGGCCCGCACCGGCCCCCGCGTGCCGGAAGGTTGGGCAGTGGCCAGCGCACCGGCCACCACGGCGCCCGAAGTGGTGGCCCGCGCCCTGGCCGCGCCCGACTGGTTTGTGCTCTGCGGCCCGCCCGGCACCGGCAAGACCCGCGCCGTGCTGCGGGAGCTAGCCGCGAGCCTCTATAAGCAAGACAAGCAGGTGCTGCTGGCTGCTTACACCAACCGCGCCGTGGACGAAATATGCGAGCAATTGGTGGATGCGGGCTTGCCCTTTATTCGGGTGGGGTCGCGGCTGGGCACGGCACCACACTACCGGCCTTACCTGCTGGACAACATGCTGCGCGACTGCCCCAATCGCCAAGCGGTGCGCGAGCGGCTGGGCAACTGCCCCTTTTACGTAGGCACGGTGGCCAGTCTGCTGGGCAAGCCCGAGCTGTTCGTGCTTAAGCAATTCGACGTGGCGGTGGTGGATGAAGCCAGCCAGGTGCTGGAGTCGCCCATGCTGGCGCTGCTAGCCAAGGTGAAGAAGTTTATTCTCATCGGCGACCACCGGCAACTGCCGGCCGTGGTGGCCCAGGAGCCCGAAACCAGCGCCATCGCCCCCGAGGTGGCCGACCTGCTGCGCCACGAGCTGGGCCTCACCAACCTGCGCAACTCGTACTTCGAGCGCCTGTTCCGCCGCGCCGAAGCCCAGTGGCCCCACGCCCACGGCACCTTGGCCGACCAGTACCGCATGCACCAGGACCTGGCCGCGCTGGTCAACCAGGACTTTTACGAAAACCAGCTGCGCTGCCCCCAGCCGTGGCAGGCCGCGCCGCTGGACCGGAATACCTGGCCAGTTCCGGCCGCCACCAATGAGCTGGCCGCCGCTGTGCGTAGCCAGCGGGTGGTGTTTGTGCCCACCCGCCGCCAGCCCGAGGATTTATCCATGAAAGAATCCAGCCAGGAGGCCGAGCTGGCTGCCCAGGCGGCGGCCTACGTGGTGCAGGGCTACGGCCCGCTTTTCAACCCCGAAACCACCCTGGGCATCATTGCCAGCTACCGCAACCAGTCGGCGCGCATCCGGGCCCGCCTGGCGCAGCTGGCCGTGGAACTGGAGTTGCCCGCGCTGGTGCTGGTGAGCGTCGATACCGTGGAGCGGTACCAAGGCAGCCAGCGCGAGGTGATTATCGTGAGCTTCTGCTGCCACCACGAGCACCAGCTGGAGCTGATGGTGTCGCCCGATGAAACGGGTAAAGTGGACCGCAAGCTAAACGTGGCCCTTACGCGGGCCCGCCAGCAGCTGGTGCTGCTCGGCAATGAGGAGGTGCTGAGCCGGGCGCCGCACCACGCGGCGCTGCTGGCCCGGGTGCGGTAAGCCGGTATTTGCTTTCAGCAGCCGGAGCCCTAAATTGTGCGTGAATAGAAACGCGCTGCATTGTGCCTAAGCTGCGTTAGGAAGTGGCTTCCAGTAATTTGTCTTTTGCGTCTGCCCATGAAAAATTATATCCCCGTCCTGCTGCTCCCGGCCCTGCTGGGCCTGACCCAGTGCATCATGCAGCGCGAAGGCGCCTACCCGGTGCAGCCCATGCCCGAAGCCACCCAGACCGGCGCGAACACCGCCGGCTGCCTCGTGGACGGCCTGCCCTGGGTCGCCCACCACAGCGGCACCGGCATTGGGGCCCTTCGCGCGTACGCCCTGACGGCCGAATGGGACAATTTCTCAGTCGGGCGGCCCCACCTCGCGCTTTCCTTCGCCAAGTACATTGACGACCAGGCGCAGGTGCATGACGCCACGGGCGTGAAACTTCACCTGCCCGGCATCACCCGACCCGGCACTTTTGTACTCGACCAGACCCCCCGCCCGCTGGTCAGCAGCGGCCCTATCGGCTACGCTGCCTTCACCTTCTACAAGACCAATCCGAACCGGGAGCTGCTCACGGGCCCCGATGCGCCTGGCCGCGTGGTCGTGACCCGGTTCGACACCCTGGCCCGCGTCGTGTCGGGCACGTTCGAGTTCACGGCCCGCCAGGCTTCGGGCGGAACCACCGTGCGCGTCACCGAGGGCCGGTTCGACTGTAAGTTTTAGGCACCTTACCGGTGCTTCCTCAGCCCGACTTTTAAATTTGTCGCCTTGATTCCATTGTTGATATAAAGAATCTTTTTTCATCCCAAACCCCCTTTACTAAAGAAGCTTTGTACCCTTCAGTTGCTGGCGCTGGGTAGCTCTTTCGCCAGCCGGCCCAGGCCCAATTCCGAGAGATGGCGCGAGATATCCAGTTCGCAGGTCTGCACCACGTAAGAGGGACGGCAGCACGAACTACTCAGTTCGCACTACCGCCCCTTACTTCTGTAGCTTCTTAATAAATTGGTGCTGCGCGGGCTATTTAACGTCTACCAGCTCCACCTCAAACCGAATTACCGAATTAGGAGCAATGACGTTTCCGGCGCCCGTAGAACCGTAAGCCAGGCCCGAAGGAATGATGATTTCGGCCTTTTCGCCTTTGCGCATCAGCAAAATACCTTCCTCGAAGCCCTTAATGACTTGATTGGAACCAATTACGAAACGCAGGGGAACGTTGTTCTGCCGGGAGGAGGCATCGAAAATGGTGCCGGCGGCGTCGAACAGGCGGCCGGTGTACAGCACCGAAACCGTGGAGCCTGCCACAGGCCGCGCCCCGTTGGGGTCGGTAGTGATGGGCAAGAAATACAAGCCAGAAGGCTGTTTCTGAGCCGTGGTAATACTTTTGTCAGTCAGGTACTTTGTGATTAGAGCGTCGTCCACGACTTTGTAATCGACTACTTCCACCTCGAAGCGCACCACCGCGTTGGCCGGAATGGCGCCGCTGCTCGACGAGCCGTAGGCCAGGGCTGAGGGGATATAAATTTCGGCTTTGTCGCCGTAATTCATGAGCGCAATACCCGACTCAAAGCCCCGAATCAACTGGTTGGAGCCCACAATGAAGTTGATGGGCACGTTATTTCGTTTGGAAGATGCATCGAACACCGTTCCCGCGGCATCGAGCAGACGGCCGGTGTAGAGCACTGAAGCGTAAGCGCCAGGCGTGATTTTGGCGCCGGTGGCACTCTTGGATATGGACCGGAAGTAAATGCCGTTGGGCTGCTTCACGGCATCGGTGATATTATTATCGGCCAGGTATTTTTTGATAATGTCGTCGTCGATTCCACTAAAATCCTTAGCCTCGGGAGTGTCTTTCTTGCAGGAGGTGGCGGCCAAGCCCGTGGCAGTCAACGATAGCAGTAAAAGGAAGCGGAGCGCAACCCGGTAAAACGGTGTTTTCATGTTTTGATTTTTGTTGTAAAAATACGCCCTGAAGGGCATAGATGTGCGCCCCGGACCCGCTGCCATAATGCCAGCCGCCTGCTGCTGAGTTCCCGGACTGCTTGCCGCAGTAATTATTTCAGCGCCGTGAGCACCCGCTTAATCAATTCGTTGGGGCTGCCGTTGTGCCAGCGCCACACCACCACAATGTCGTGCTCGGGGTCTACCCACACGGTGTTTTGGCCCGCGCCCAGGGCGGCGTAGCTGGTGGCTGGTGCATCGGGCCAGGCTTTTTGCTCGGTATTCAGCCACCAGAGGTAGCCGTAGTCGGGGCCTACCGGGCCGCGGGTAGTAGCCTGCTTTATCCAGGTAGGGGACACGATTTGGCGGCGGCCCCAGCGGCCCTGCCGGAGCATCAGGTACCCAAACCGGGCCTCGTCGCGGGCATTGATGACCAGGCCACCGCCCCAGCGCGTGCCACCGCTCATGGAGGGCATGGCCTTGCCCTGCACGGTGGCCACGGCGTTGGGGTAGGGCACCCACTGCCAGGTGCCGGAGGCGCCAATGGGGTCCATTATCGCTGTTTTCAGCACCGCGGGCAGGGGCTTCTCCCAGAGGCGCAGCAGCGACAGGGCCAGCCGGTTGATGCGGACGTCGTTGTACTCGTAATACGTGCCGGGGGCCTGAATGGCGCGGGGTTTACGCTCGCCCTTGCCGAAGGCTTCCTTCCCCAGGAAATTGGCGTTTTTGCCCCAGAGCTCGCCTTCCCACTCGCTGGTTTGGCGGGCGTGGTGCTCCCAGGTAATCTGCCGGTTCTGCTCGGAGTCATAGCCGCCGTCCTTGATATACCCGGCCACAGGGTCGTGAATGTCCTTAATCAGGCCACGGTCAAGGGAAATGCCCAGAATGGTGGAAAGTACACTCTTGGCCACGCTGTAGGTGGGGTCCGGGCGTTGGGTGTCGCCCCATTCGGCTACAATGTAGCCGTGGCGCAGGATGAGGCCATTTGTGGCCGCGCGGCTGGTGGGCATGGGCCCCAGGAGCTTCCCGAAAATCTCCTCCTGGGTGGAGAAGTTGGGCGTCATCTGGGTGGTTTCCTGGGTTTGAGCAAAGGCCACGGCGGCTGCCAGGCGGTCCGGGTCGAAGCCGGCTGCAGCGGGAGCCTGCCGCTGCCAGGCGGTACCGGGAGGCGGGAAATAGGCAGCGGGCCCGGCCGTGGCGTCGGTGGTGGGAGTGGCCGGACGGGTGCAGGCCGACACCAGGGGCAGCACCAGTAGCAGGAGTATTTTTCTTACCATAGGCCCAAAGTAAGGCCCCCTGCTATGTATGCCCGTAAAAAAGGGTTTGCGCTTGAGCGCAAACCCCCTTCGGGCCACTCGGAGCAAGCCTACGGAAAGATGCCGAGTGACTGGTAGCTCACGCCCACTTTCTCAATGGCGCTGTAAAACGCCGCCGTGCGCAGGTCCTGGATGCCCTTCACGTCGTTCATCACCGCCCGAATTTCGTGGTAGGCCACTATCATGGTGTCTTCCAGACCGGAGCGGACGAGGTCAATTTCGTCGGTGCCGTGCACGATGAGGGCGCGCTCCTGCGGGCTGATGCTTTTGCCCGTGCTTTGCTCAATGGTGTTCACCAGCCGCTGCAGGGAGGCCTCCTCCGCGCGCTTGCCCATGCGCCCAAAGCGGACGTTGGATAGATTTTTCAGCCATTCGAAGTACGAAACCGTGACGCCGCCGGCGTTCAGGTACAGGTCGGGCAGCACCACGATGCCGCGTTCGAGCAGAATCTTTTCGGCGCCCCGGGTAACGGGTCCGTTGGCTCCTTCGGCAATTACTTTTGCCTTGATGCGGGCGGCGTTGCCCTCGTGAATCTGGTTTTCGAGAGCAGCGGGCAGGAGCACGTCGCACTCATATTCCAGCAGCTCGGCGGTATCGGGCACGTTGGTGGCCCCCGGATAATCCAGAATCGAGCCGCTGTCGGTGCGGTGCTGCACCACGGCTTCCACGTCGAGGCCATCGGCGTGGTAGATGCCACCTTCCCGCTCGGCAATGCCGGTTATCAGGGCGCCGTCTTTTTGCAGGAAGTGCGCCGCGTGGTAGCCCACGTTGCCCAGGCCCTGCACGATGATGCGCTTGCCGCTGAGGCCGCTGCCCAGGCCGATTTTCTTGACCATGTCCTCGTCGTTGAACAGCTCACGCAAGCCGAAAAACACACCCAGACCGGTAGCTTCCGTGCGGCCCCTGATGCCGCCCTGGCCCACGGGCTTGCCCGTGACGCAGCCCAGTGCGCTGGTGTCGCCGTATTTAAAGGTGAGGTAGGTGTCGGCAATCCAGGCCATTTCGCGGCTGCCGGTGCCGTAGTCGGGCGCGGGCACGTCGGTGCCGGGGCCGATGAGGTTTTTCTTGATGAGCTCGCTGGCGTAGCGCCGCGTCACGCGTTCCAGCGTTTCGACGGAGCTGGTGCGGGGATTGATTTTTACGCCACCTTTGGCACCGCCGAAGGGTACATCGACCAAGGCACACTTAAACGTCATGAGGGTGGCCAGCGCCTTTACCTCGTCTTCGTCCACGTGCACGCTGTAGCGTATGCCGCCTTTGCTGGGCAGCTTGTGGTGGCTGTGCTGCACCCGAATGCCCTCAAACACCTGGATTTTCCCTTCGACCTCCACCGGGAAATTAACCTTGTAGATGCTGTTGCAAGCCTTGATTTGGGCCAGAATACCGGGGTCGAGCTTGGAGAAGCTAGCGGCCTGGTCGTAAAACTGCAGCACGCTGTCGTAGAAATCCTTTCCCTCTATTGGCTGGCTCATGCTTACAAGTTTAGGTGGCAGTATGCGCCTGCTAACGGCAAATCCTATTGCACCGTTGTCCGGTTGAGAACCAGCAGTGGGCGCGAAGCATCGCATCGTGCCCTATTCTTT
Source organism: Hymenobacter lapidarius (assembly GCF_001816145.1). Classification (GTDB taxonomy): domain Bacteria; phylum Bacteroidota; class Bacteroidia; order Cytophagales; family Hymenobacteraceae; genus Hymenobacter; species Hymenobacter lapidarius. Next base: position 9,678 of record NZ_MDZB01000109.1, read on the forward strand.
ATCTGGCCCTGGCCGTTGGCTGGCGCGCGTCTGCAACGCGCTGCCGACTGGCGCCGAGCCTGCGTCCCGCCGGTGAATGGCGCGCGTTAGGGCCGTAAAAAACTGCCGGCCCAAGTCGCAGGCTCGAAACCAGTCAGCCACGCGTCACAGACGCGCGACAGCCCAGCAACTAACGTCAGTTACTTTATCTGGCCTTGGTTCTGAGACTCGGCCACCAGCTCATCGGGCAGTACCACCTTAGCCTTGGGCCGCTTGTAGAAGTAGAGAATCAGAAGCGGCAGCAGCGTTAGCTCGGCCACCACGCCGAAAAGCAGCGTCAGGCCAATGAGCAGGCCGACGTAGAACGTGCCGTCGAATTTGGAGAAAAGCAGGGTGGAAAAGCCTCCCACCAGAATCAGGGAGGTAGTGATAACCGCCTTGCCCGCGAGCAGATACGTGCGGCGCACGGCCTTGAAAATGTCAGGTTCCTTCGCTAACGTCAGCCGCAGCTTCGAGATGAAGTGGATGGTGTCGTCGACGGCGATGCCAAAGGCGATGGTAAAAATGATGCTGGTGCTCACCTTCATGCTCACGCCGGCCAGGCCCATCACCCCGGCCACAATGACGATGGGCAGCAGGTTGGGGATGAGCACCACGATGGTCATGCGCAGGGATTTAAACAGCCCAAGCACAATCAGCGTCACCATCAGCACATCAATGGCCATGCCCTGAATCATGTTCAGGGTGAGGTTTTCGTTGTTTTTGTCGATGAGGTTAGACGAACCCGTGAGGCGAGTGGTCAGCACAGTGGAGTCAACGGTGGCGCGCAGGTGCTGGCGCAAGGCGTCGTTCAGCTTGCCGGCTTGCACGCTGCCCACGTCGGCCATGCGGCCCGTGAGGCGGCCGGCCGAGCCGTCGGGCAGGGCCAGGGCGCTGAATTCTGCTTTTTTGCGGAACAGCCTGAGCTTGCCGCGCAGGCGTTTCAGCTCCAGTGTGTCGGCCGGGAGGCGGTATTCGGCCATCCCGCCGCCGTTCAGGGCCTTGCGCACCGACTTGACCAGCGTGACGGGCGAGGCGGCGAAGCGCAGGCCGTAGGTAGTTTCGAGGTAGCCCTCAATTTTCTCGGTTTCCCGCAGCACGTCTAGGTCGTAGATGTTGCGGCCGGACGCCGGCTTTAGCTCCATCTCAAAGGGACGCACCCCGGCAAACTGCCGCTCAAAAAAGGCGAAATCCTGCCGCACCGGGTCGCTTTTCGACAGGTCGTCGAGCAGGGCCGAGTTGATGCGCACCCGCGTGGACAGGCCGATGGCCGTGGCCAGCACCAGCCCGCTCACGATGAAAACCAGCCGGCGGCGCAGCAGCACCTGTCGAAACAGGCGGCCCAGCACGCCGTCCCAGCTGTGGCCCTGGCGGCGCGGCTCGCGCAGCTGGGGCTTGCCCAGCAGCACCAGCATGGCCGGCAGCAGCGTGAAGCTGAGGATAAAAGCCAGGATAATGGCCACGCCCGTAAACAGCCCGAAATTGTGAATGGGCCGGATAGTGGACGTCATCAGCGTGAAAAACCCCAGGCTGGTGGTGAGCGCCGAAAGCCCTGACCCAAACCCGGATTCTTTGATGGTGGTCCAGAGCGCCTCCTTTTTACCGGCGCCGTAGCCCAGCTCGCTCACGTAGCGGCTGATGATGTGAATGGTATCACTCATGCCCACCACGAAGAGCATGAGCGGGAGCAGGGCCGTCATCAAGTCGATGCTCACGCCGAAGGCCGACATTACGCCCAGACCCCACAAAATGGCGCCCAGCACCACTATCAGCGGCAGCACCACGCCCCACCACGTGCGGAACGTGAGCCAGAGCAGCCCCGTGACCAGCAGCACCGACAGCGACATAAACACGACCAATTCCCACTTCAGGCGGTCGACAAACACGGACTGCGCCACCAGCTTGCCGGCGAAATGCACCTGCTCATCGGGCAGGCCCAGCCGGGTGATGCCGCCGCGCAGGGCCGCAAACAGCGAGTCGCCGGGCGGCTTTTCCAGGTCGGGGGTGATTTGGAGGACCAGCGCCACCGCCCGGGCATCAGGGCTGAAAACATTGCCCACTAGGCCGGGCGTGCGGTAAATCAGGGTGGAGTCGTCGGCCCGGCGGGCGGGCTCCTGCGCATAAGCGCCGGGGTGCAGGTACGGGATATTGAATACGCCCAGGCCCTCCACTACCGGGTTGGCCAGGGTGGTGGGGGAGGTCACGCTCAGCACGTGGCGCTGGCGCCGGGCCAGCTGCGTGAGGGAATCTACCTTCGCCAGGAAAGCGGGGTCGAAAACCGTTTTGCCGGCGGGGGCTTCCAGGCCCAGCAGCACGTAGTCGTTGTCGTTGCCGAAGCGTTGGGTGTAGCCCTGGTAATAGTCGAGGTCGGGGTCGCCGGCAGGGTAGAAGTCGTTGAAATTGTAGTTGAATCGCAGTTGCGCGGTCGAATACGCGCTCAGGGCGGTGATGAGGCCCAGCAGAACGAGGGTGAGGTGGGCAAGGCGACGGATGGGCATCGGGCAAGCCGCGCAGCCGGGACAAACCCCAACCCAGCAGCATCAAAATAGGTACAAACGAGTAACGCCGGGGGCCGATAAAAGCTACTGCCGCAGGTGTATCTTAGAGGCCACAAACCCGCTTTTTTCATCTTTTGTTTCTCCTTGCCTTCCCAATTATCATGAAAAAGACCCTGTTTGCCCTCGCATTGCTGGCTTTCACCGGTACCACCGCTTTCGCCCACGAAGGCGACGAAAAAGAAGGTAAGAAAGGCAAGAAGAAAGCCGTTTGCACCACTGAGGCTAAAGCCAGCTGCAGCAAGGAGATGGCTGCGGCCATGCCCAACTGCTGCATGAACAAAGGCGCCAAAACCGCTGCCGTGAAGCCCGCCGAGAAAGCCCCTGCCACGGTGAAGCTATAGTTGCTGCTGGCTTTGGCATTTATAGAAAAACAGAAAGCCGCCTTGGAAACGAGGCGGCTTTCTGTTTTTCTATAAATGCCAATCCGCCTCAGAACTTTCATGCTGAGCGGAGCCTCCTATTACCGCTGAACGACCGGTTCTGCCCTGATAGGATGCTTAGCTGCACTCAGCATGACAGTTTATATTGGGTACGTTCTAAGCAGAGTTGGACCGCTCCAAGGCTGTTTTGTGGCACAACGCGAATGCGGGCCTGTATGGGCGTGCTTATTTTTGCCTTTTACTCCTCTTGCTATGCGCCAATACCAAGCCCTGCTCCGCCAAATCCTCGCCACCGGCACCGTGAAAACCGACCGTACTGGCACGGGCACCGTGTCTATTTTTGGACCCCAGATGCGGTTCAATCTGGCTGAGGGGTTCCCACTGGTCACCACCAAAAAGGTGCACTTGAAGAGCATCATCCACGAATTGCTGTGGTTCCTGCAGGGTGACACCAACATTGCCTACCTTAGGGAGCACGGCGTGAAAATTTGGGATGAGTGGGCCGATGCCGCCGGCGAGCTGGGCCCCGTGTACGGCCACCAGTGGCGCAGCTGGCCCGATGGCCGCGGCGGCCATATCGACCAAATCAGCACCATCATCCAGCAGCTCAAGACCCAGCCCGACTCGCGCCGCATCCTCGTGTCGGCCTGGAACGTGGCCGAGCTGCCCGAAATGAAGCTGCAGCCCTGTCATGCGCTTTTCCAATTTTATGTGGCCGACGGCAAGCTTTCGTGCCAGCTCTACCAACGTTCGGCCGATGTGTTTTTGGGGGTGCCCTTCAACATTGCCAGCTACGCGCTGCTCACCCTCATGGTGGCCCAGGTGACGGGCCTGCAACCCGGCGAATTCATCTGGACCGGCGGCGACACCCACCTCTACAGCAACCACCTCGAACAAGCCAACCTGCAGCTGACCCGCGAGCCCCACGCCCTGCCCCAGATGCGCATCAACCCAGCGGTGATGGATATTTTCGGGTTCAAGTACGAAGACTTTAAGCTGGAAAACTATGAGCCCTGGCCCGCAATAAAAGCGCCGGTTGCCGTTTAGGTAACCGGATGAAACTATTGCTACTAACCGCTTTATATAGTGGCGTCTGCTGCTCAGCGCAAGCACAGACCTACTCCGCGCCCGGAATGCCACTGCATTTGCAGCGCCGGGTGCCGCCACCAGTAGCGAAGCCTAATGTGCCCGGTGTTGCTGTCGTTTCGCCTATGCTGCCGCGTTTCTGGCAGCAAACCGATACTGCCCGCCGCCGGGAATCTCATCAGTTTTACCACTTTATAAATAGCCAACTCAAGTATCCAGGTAATACGCTGCGAGCAGGAATTGACGGGATACTATATGTGCACCTGACAATTGCAGCCACCGGTGCTGTAAGCCAAGCAATGATTAAGCGGCGCGAGTTAAAAGCGGAAGGAGGAGAAGATTCCTATGCTGAAAAAGGCTATGCTGACCTAGACGCCGAAGTCCTGCGGGTGGCGCGTTTCCTGCGCTTTCAGCCCAATGGTGCGGCGACTGATACGATTACTATTGCTTATCGTTTCAGAATGCAGTAAAAACGGTGTTGGGAGCGTTAAATAATGTGTTTTTAACCCTTTGCAATGTTCTGACGGCCGCGATATTGGCCGTAAAAGCTGCATCCGCCGCCAGTAATTCTTTTTTTTCAAACAGCCCTTCCCGGCAGTCCATTCCCGCCGCCCGCGCCGCTCGCATCACCTGTGCCCGGCGCACGCCAGCCACGCAACCGCTTTCTAGCGAAGGGGTAAACAGCACGCCGTCTTTCTCCCAGAAAATAGCTGCCGCGCCCGCCTCTGCTACGTGTCCGTGGGCATCGCAGAGAATAATTTCATCGAGTCCACGCTGTTGCCGCTCGTGGGCGGCCCGCACGTAGAGCCACGCCTGCGGGCCTTTGCAAAAGCTGAGTGGGGAATAAATGGAATGGGTTTCGAGGGCAAAGTCAGCTTTGGCAATGGGCGAATCATCGGCGACAAAAGGCTCAGCGGTGGCCAGCCATTCGGCGGCATCGGTGAGGGGCGTGTAGCGCCCGCCGCCGCCGCGCCAGAGTTGCAGGCGCAGGCGGGCGTCGGGCAGGGCGTTGGCTTGCGCGAGGGCGGCCAGCGTGGTTTCCAGGGCTTCGGCAGTGGCCAGCGCGGCGGGCAGCGTGAGGTAGAGGGCCGCTGCGGCCTGCTGCATGCGGGCGTAGTGCTCGGCCGCGAGGCGCAGGCGGCCCGCCGTGAAAACCAGCGTTTCAAAAAAACCGTCGCCAAAGGCCAGTCCGCGGTTGGGCAGCGTCAGGCCAAATTCCTCCGTGGCCTGCAAGCGGCCGTTGTAAAGCAATTGCTTCATCGCGCCAGCCACAAAATCCGTAAAATCTGAAAAAGCCCCATGAATCCGTGGTTCAGAAGAGGAGAAACTTCTTGCCAGGCAGCGCCCGCACCACGCCCCGGAACTCCAGGGCCAGCAGCAGCGAAGCCACGGCGTAGATGGGCAGCTGGGCCTTCCAGGCCAATTCGTCCATTTGCAGCTCACGGCCGGGCGCGGCGGCCAGCACGGCTATCAGCCCAAATTCATCGGCCGTAAAATCATCGGGCGAATACGAAATGGTGGGTTTGAACTTGCCCGACTGGTGTAAAGCGGCGTCCCAGTTCAGCAGCTGTTCCAAATCGAGCGGCTCGGTGTAAATGGCCGCTTTGTTGGCTTTGATAAGCGCGTTGCAGCCGGCCGATGCCTCCGAGCCCAGGTTGCCGGGCACGGCCAGCACGTCGCGGTCATAGCTCAGGGCCAGCTCAGCGGTGATAAGGGCGCCGCCTTTGATGGCGGCTTCCACCACCACGGTACCGTCGGAAAGGCCCGCTATAATGCGGTTGCGGGCCGGAAAGTTGTAGCGGTCGGGCGGCGTGCCGAAGGGAAATTCGGTGAGCAGACCGCCCTGCTCGCGCATTTTATCGGCGGTTTTTTGGTGGGCGTGCGGGTAAATTCGGTCCAGACCGGTAGCCATCACCCCCACGGTTTCCAAGCCTTCCTGCAGAGCGGCGCGGTGGGCCATGATGTCGATGCCATACGCTAGGCCGCTCACTACCAACGGCCGGTGGGGCAGCAGCCCTTGTACAATGCGCTCGGTTTGCTCGCGGCCGTAGTCGGTGGCTTTGCGGGTGCCTACCAGCGCCACGGTTTTGGGGGCGTTCAGGTCGGCCGTGCCCTGATAGTAGAGAATGGCGGGCGCGTCTGGAATCTGTTTGAGGCGGTTGGGAAAGCGTTTGCTGGTGTAAAAAATGATTTCCACGCCGTCCTTCTCGGCTTTTTTCAGGTCGGCTTCGGCTTTGCGGAAAGCGGTTTCACGGTCCTTGCCAGTGAGAATAGTCACAGTGGCTGCACCCACACCGGGAATGCGGCGCAGCTTGCCGGGCGGCATCATCAGCACATTTTTGGCTGAGCCGCCGTAGCTCATCAGCTGCCGCGTGAGCTGCGGGCCGATGCCGGGAATCAGCGTAAGGGCCAGCTCGTGGAAGAGGAGTTCGTTCATCGGTTCACCTCACCCCCCGGCCCCCTCTCCTTGGGGAGAGGGGGAGCCTGATGACTTTGGGCTGGGTAAGTAGTTGTTGAGGTAGGTAGAAATTAGGTTTAGAATGTGGGTTGGGTGCTGTAGAACTTCTTCATTGGTAAAGCGCCTGTTGTGAAACCCCAATTCTTGTAAATCGTGCGTGCGGCCTCCGTCATATTGGGCTTGCTCTACTTCAAAATGATACTCGCCATCCACTTCAATAATAAGCCAGGCGGGTAGGCAAGTGAAATCAACGATGTATCGCTCGATAGCGTGTTGACGCCGAGAGCGCGGCGCCAAAATATTGCTCCTCAGCAATTGCCAAAGCGCATTTTCCGCCTTCGTTAAGCCATGACGATTCGAGTAGGCGAAGCCTTTTAGTATCCGCCACCGCTCTGCATTAGTCATGTAAGCGTGATAGTGTGACAGCTTATCATCTAATTCAGTGCGCATCAATTAAACGCGGTGAGTAGGATTTGAAAAAGTCGTCAGGCTCCCCCTCTACCCAAGGCTTCGCGCATTAAGCGGACCGGGGGCCGGGGGGTGAGGTTATTCCGGCTCCGCCTTTCCGGCCGTCTCCACCTCCTTCTTCAAACTCACCAGAAACGCCCTGATTTTCTCCAGACTTTGTACCACGTCAATCTTCTCCTTTAGCTGCGGGCCTTTTTGCTTGAGCATGTCGCGGGCGCCGGGAATGGTGTAGCCGCGTTCCTTCACCAAGTGGTAGATGGTGCGGAACACTTCGATGTCCTGTGGGGTGTAGAGGCGGTTGCCTTTCTTGCTGCGGCGGGGGCGCAACTCGTCAAATTCGGTCTCCCAGAAGCGCACCAGCGACTCGGCCACCTTGAACTGGGCGGCCACCTCGCCGATGGTAAAGTACTGTTTCTCGATGCTGCGCTCTTTATAGGGCATATGGCTACCTTTGCTTTTCAGCCGAAAAGTACCTAAAAAAACCGCATTCGCTGCTAATCCGGCCGCGTTGCCTTCCTTGTTTATGTCGCTCCCCACCGCCGCCGTTGTTCGCCAGCAATTCCTCGATTTCTTCGCCTCGAAAGGCCACCACATCGTGCCCTCGGCCCCCATTGTGGTGAAAGACGACCCCACGCTGCTGTTTATCAACAGCGGCATGGCCCCGTTTAAGGACTATTTCCTGGGCAACAAGCCCGCGCCCTACAAGCGCATTGCCGATACCCAAAAGTGCCTGCGCGTGAGCGGCAAGCACAACGACCTGGAGGAAGTGGGCTACGATACCTATCACCACACCATGTTCGAGATGCTCGGTAACTGGTCGTTTGGTGATTATTTCAAGAAAGACGCCATTGCCTGGGCCTGGGAGCTGCTCACCGACGTGTACAAGCTGGACAAGGACCGCCTGTACGTCACTTATTTTGAAGGCGACGCGGGTGACAAGCTGGCGGCCGACACCGAAACCCAGAACCTGTGGCGCCAGTACACCACCGACGACCGAATCCTGCCCGGCAACAAAAAAGACAACTTTTGGGAGATGGGCGACACCGGCCCCTGCGGCCCGTGCACCGAAATCCACATCGACCTGCGCTCCGAGGAGGAGCGGGCCGCCACCTCCGGCCGCGACCTCGTGAACGCCGACCACCCGCAAGTGGTGGAAGTGTGGAACAACGTATTTATGGAATTCCAGCGCCTCGCCGACAAGAGCCTGGTGAAGCTGCCCGCCCAGCACGTGGACACCGGCATGGGCTTCGAGCGCCTGATGATGGCTGTATCGGGTGTGAAATCGAACTACGACACCGACGTGTTTCAGCCGCTTATTCAGTTCATTGCCAACGAAGTAGGAGTGGAGTACCACGGCACCGCGCCCGCCAAGGTAACCGACCAGCCCACCACCGAAAACGAGAAAACGGACATCGCCATCCGCGTGATTGCCGACCACATCCGCACCATCGCCTTCACCATTGCCGACGGCCAGCTGCCCAGCAACGTGAAAGCCGGCTACGTAATCCGCCGCATTCTGCGCCGTGCCGTGCGCTACGCGTTTTCGTCACTCAACCAAAAGCAGCCCTTCCTTTTCAAGCTGGTGCCCGTGCTGGCCGACCAGATGCGCAATATTTTCCCCGAGCTGAAAGCCCAAACGGCTTTCGTGCAGCGCGTAATTGAGGAGGAGGAAATTGCCTTCCTGAAAACGCTGGAAACCGGCCTGCGCCGCCTCGACGCGCTGGAAGAAGCTGCCCGCGCCAACGGCAACCGCATCGACGCCAAAACGGCGTTCGAGCTGTCCGATACCTTCGGCTTCCCACTGGACCTTACGGCCCTCATCGCCCGCGAAAAAGGCCTGACCGTGGACGAGGAAGGCTTCCAGAAGGAGCTGGCGCAGCAGAAGAACCGCAGCCGCAACGCCCAGGAAACCGAGCAGAGCGACTGGACCGTGGTGGCCGATACCGACGAGCAGCCCGCCTTCGTGGGCTACGACCTCGACGCCGCGCCGGCCCGTATTTTGCGCTACCGCAAGACCACGGCCAAGGGCAAAACCGAGTACCAGCTGGTGCTCGACCAGACCGCGTTCTACGCCGAGAGCGGCGGGCAGGTGGGCGACACCGGCTTCCTGGAAGGTGATTTTGCCACGCTGCGGGTGATTGACACCAAGCGCGAAAACGACCTCATCGTGCACACCGTTCTGGATTTGCCCCAGGACCTGACCGGCGAATTCATGAGCCGGCCCGATGCCGCCCGTCGCACCCAGATTCGGCAGAACCACTCGGCTACGCACTTGGTGCAGGCCGCTTTGCGCGAGGTGCTGGGTAGCCATGTGCAGCAGAAAGGCTCACTGGTGAACGAGAAATTGCTGCGCTTTGACTTCTCGCACTTCACCAAAGTCACCGACGACCAGCTGCGCCAGATTGAGCGCATCGTGAACGAGAAGATTCGCCAGCAAATCCCGCTCGACGAGCGCCGCAACGTGCCCATCGCTAAAGCCAAAAACTTGGGCGCCATGGCCCTGTTTGGCGAAAAATACGGCGAGTTTGTCCGCGTCATAACTTTCGACAAAGGCTTCTCAGTGGAGCTGTGCGGGGGCCTGCACGTGCCCAATACCGGTACCATCGGCTACCTCAAAATCACGACCGAAAGTGCCGTGGGCGCTGGCGTGCGCCGCATTGAGGCCGTGACCGGCGCGGGCCGAAGCCTACGTGAACCAGCAGCTTGACCTGCTCAGCCAAGTGCGCGAGACGCTGGGCAACCCGCAGCATCTCATTCCCAGCATTGAAAAGCAGAGCGAAGAAATTACCACGCTCCGCAAGCAGCTGGAGCAGTTTGAGCAGCAAAGCCTGAACCAGCAGAAAGACCAGCTCGCCACTCAGGTGAAGGAGTTGAACGGCGTGAATTTCCTGGCCGCCGTGGTGCAGACCGGCTCCGCCGAATCCCTCAAAACCCTGGCCTTCAACCTCCGTCAGGTAGTGCCCAACTTGGTGTTGGTGCTCGGGGCCGAAATTGACGGCAAGCCCCAACTGGCCGTGATGCTGGACGACGAAATTGCCAAAATCGGTAAGCTAAACGCCACCACGCTGGTGCGCGAGTTGGCAAAGGAAATCCAGGGCGGCGGCGGCGGGCAGCCGTTCTTCGCCACAGCCGGCGGCAAGAACGTGGCCGGGCTGGCGGCGGCTATTGCTAAGGCGGAAGGGCTTATTAATGGCATTAAATTAAATGGAGGATAAAAACGGTTTCCCTGTTTTAATAATGATAAACATCTGCTTGAATACGGCAGCCTGGGAAAGCCTGAAGTATGACCTGAATCCGCATGCAGTGGGAACGTCTTATTTTGAATATTTGAAAGGGCATGAGTAATTCCACATAAATACTGCTCTTAAAGAGGGCTCTGCGTGAAGCTTGTTAGTTGAATTAAGTGCCCTAGCTGTGTTAATATGCGAATTATCAGAATCAAATGTTTGAATAATTTCGCAATCAAATAGCGGTTGGGTTTATGAATGCGTATGCACTGTGATGAAAGAATAAGAAGTGTTGATAACGACTAGGTTGCTCCATTCATGTCTTTTAAAACGTTCTTGCATGAAAACCTGCATATTCTACCTGGGATGGCTTCTAGCTTGGCCGTTGGCCGGCCAGGCCCAAGGGCCGGGGTTGCTCAATCCGGTTGCTTATTTCTTCACCGAGGACTTTAAGGCTACCACGGCCGACGACTCACTGGCATACTGCGTCGAAACCACGTTCCGCGACAGCCTGTCGGGAATGATGCGGGTGTATTATCCTTCGGGAAAGCTCAAGCAATTCGTTCCTCATGGTGATGTGCGGCGGCGCATAATTTACGGCACCCTCTCCAACTGGTACGAGAACGGCGCGATGCGCTCCAAGGAAGACTTTGTGATGGGCAAGCGCCACGGCGACCTGCTCACCTACTACCCGGATGGTACCCCGAAGCGCCGAGAGCAACATGTGCACGGACGGGGCGGCGTGGGGTCGTGCTACGCTCCCGATGGCTCTCCTGTGCCTTATTTCGGCTACGAGCAGCTGCCCCTTTACCCGGGCGGCGAAACAGAGCTGTTGAAAGAAATAACGCGAGGTGTACGCCTGAATCCGAAAGAGACGGCTGAAATGCGCCAGGAAATTGCGCAGGTAATGAACACGCCGCACAAAAACTGGAAACGTGAAGTGCTGGTTGAACTGGTCGTGGCCGAAGACGGCCGCCTGGCCGATGCCAGAGTAGTACTGTCCGGAAGCCCTTATCTGAGTGCCGCCACCCTGCGGTCCGTCGCTCAGTTGAAGCGGCAGTTCATGCCGGCCCGCCGCGACGGCCAAGTGGTGAAATGCCACTTTATAGTGCCGGTTTCTTTCACGCTCGAGATACCACCGCAAGCCGCTTCGAAGTTCTATGGGCAGCCTCCCGAGTTCTACGGGCAGCCTCCCGGGCTTCTCGGCCGCTAAAACATTTGGTGGTCTAAATCGGGGTGGTGCCACGATTATTTGGTCGTGGTACCACTAATTCCACAACGAGCTATGCCGGTGCTAGCGCTGCTAGTAGTGGTACCACGAACCCCTATGGGGAATTCGTGGCACACCCCCAGGGATATGCCTCCGTAAATGCCCTCCGCCTTTTATACTACCCCATACTGCCGGTGAAAACACTTCTCATCTGTTCCGCATGGCTACTGGCGTTCCCTTTCGCGGCGCAGTCGCAAGCTCCGGCGCCGGCTTTGCCGTTGCCCGGAAGCAGCTTTTTTCATGCCGATTTCAGCCCCGCTACGGCGGATGATTCTACGGCCTTTTGCGCCGAAACCACCTTCCGCGACAGCCTCACGGGGGTAACGCGCGTGTACTACCCCTCGGGGCGACTCCAGCAATTTGTGCCCTATGGCGACGTGCGCCGCCGCGTGCTTCACGGCACGCTCACTACCTGGTACGAGGACGGCACCATGAGCACCAAGGAAGACTACGTGGCCGGCCGGCGCCACGGCGACCTGCTTACCTACTACCCCGACGGGGCCCTGAAGCGGCGCGACCGGTTTGACAAGGACCGCAGCGGCGTTGGCAACTGCTACGCCCCCGACGGGACCCACCTGCCCTACTTTGCCTACGAGCAGCTCCCGCTCTACCCCGGCGGCGATGCTGGCCTGATGGACGAGCTGGAGCGCGGCTTGCGGCGCGGCCTGAGCCCGAAGGAAATCAATGCCATGTACAACGAAGGCCGCTGGGCCCTCACCGCGTCGCCAGGCAGTTGGAAGCGGGAAGTGCTGGTGGAACTGGTGGTGGCCGAAGACGGCCGCGTGACCAACTACCAGGTGGTGCGTTCCAACGCCCCCGCCCTGAACAACGCCGCGCTGCGGGCGGCGGCCAAGCTCTCCCGGCAGTTTGTACCGGCGCGGCGCGACGGCCAAACGGTGGTCAGCTACTTCGTGGTGCCCGTGAAGTATGCCGTGCCGCTACCCCCGCGCCAGGGGCAGGGGCTGAGCACGCCGCGCCCGATTCCGAGCCGCTGGTAGGACTGGGGCCGGCGGGCAGTAAGTTTTTGGAGCACGCCGCGCCCGGGGCCGCCGGCCAGCTTCTCCCCAGCCGTTACCTTTGCGAGCAATCAGCCCTTAGCCCCCTGCGTTTTTTTTATTATGGACGAAGCCCTGCTTGCCAAATACCAGCCCGTTATCGGCCTTGAAGTACACGCTCAGCTGCTGACTCACAGCAAAATGTACTCGTCGGACGAAAACGAGTACGGCGTGGCGCCCAACACCAACCTCTCGGTTATTACCCTCGGCCACCCCGGTACCTTGCCCAAGGTGAACCGTACGGCCGTGGAGTTTGCCATGAAAATGGGCCTGGCCACCAACTGCACCATCCGCCGCGACAACCTGTTTGCGCGCAAAAACTACTTTTACCCCGACCTGCCCAAGGGCTACCAGATTACGCAGGACAAAACCCCCATCTGCCACGATGGCCACGTAGACGTACGCCTGGCCGACGGCACGGTGAAGAAAATCGGCGTCACCCGCATTCACATGGAGGAAGACGCGGGCAAGAGCATGCACCTGGCCGGCGAAACCGAAACCCTGGTCGACCTCAACCGTGCCGGCGTACCGCTGATTGAGATTGTGAGCGAGCCCGATATCCGCACCGGCGAGGAGGCCTACAATTACCTCATCGAAATCAAAAAGCTGGTCGAGTACCTCGGCATCTGCGACGGCAACATGGAGGAAGGCTCGCTGCGTTGCGACGCCAACGTTTCCATCATGCGCGTGGGCGCCGATAAGTTCGGCACCAAGGTGGAGGTCAAGAACATGAACTCCTTCCGCAACGTGCAGCGGGCCATTGCCTACGAAATCGAGCGGCAGATTGCCATTGTGGAAGCCGGTGGGGAAGTGGGCAGCGAGACCCGCGGCTTCGACGCCGCCAGCGGCACCACCAACGCCCAGCGCAGCAAGGAAACCCTCAACGACTACCGCTATTTCCCCGAGCCGGACCTGCCGCCCCTCATCATCTCCGATGAATGGCTGCACCGCGTGGCCGCAGAGCTGCCGGCCCTGCCGCAGCAGCTCTACTCGCGCTTCACCGGCGAGCTGGGCCTGAACGACTACGACGCCTCGGTGCTGGTGGACCAAAAAGAAGTGGCCCTATTCTTCGACGACCTCTCGCGCCTCACACCCAACGCCAAGGCCGCGGCCAACTGGGTGATGGGCCCCGTGAAGTCCTACCTCAACGAGCGCGCCCTCACCATGGCCGATTTCCCGCTGGATGCGGCCCAGTTGGCCGGCATCATCGAGCTGATTGACGCCGGCAAGCTCAACTATTCGGTGGCTTCCAAGCAGCTATTTCCGCATTTGCTCGACCATCCTACTGCCAACGCAACCGGCGCGGCCGAAAGCCTGGGCCTGCTCGCCCAAGCCGATAATGGTGAGCTGGCCACGCTGGTGCAGCAAGTGCTGGCCGCCAACCCCGCCAAGGTAGCAGAATACCGGGGCGGCAAAAAGTCGCTCACCGGCATGTTCATGGGCGAGCTCATGAAACTAACCGGCGGCAAAGCCGACCCCAAACTGGCCAACCAGCTGCTGCGCGCGGCGCTAGAAGGGTAGAAGGCGGCTGGGCTAGCCGGCTCCTACGGCTGCGCTGCCGTCCTGACTCGGCTATTCGGTTGGAACAATACATTGAGTGGCCCGCGTTGGCATACTTCACGCACAAGCTTCGGCATATGCTTCATTTTCCCTCTATGATTAAAACTGTTTTCCTCGCTGCCACGGTGCTGGGCATGGCCAATTCCTGCCAAAATGCCGCCGCCGCGGACGGCTACGAGATAACGGGCCAGTTGAAAAACGCCCCGGCCGGACCGTGCTGCGCCTATCGGAGCTGGTGTCTAACCAGTTTGTTGAGAAAGGCCAGGCCAAAACCGACGCCTCGGGTAAGTTCGTGCTCAAGGGCACCAGCGCCCTACCGGGCATCTACCAGCTCAAAGTAGACGATGCCAATCAGGTGCTGCTGCTGCTCGACAACAAAACGCACATAGAGCTGAGCGGCGATGCCAAAAGCTTGCCGGCCACCTACAGCGTGAAAGGCAGCAAGGATACCGAAGTGCTGCGCAAGCTCACCCAGGTGATGGAAGGCAGCAAGACCGAGCTACAGGCCCTGGGCCAGCGCTACAACGCCGCCGGCCAGGCCGGCAAAGCCGAGGAGATGCAGGCCGTAGAAAAGCAGTACTACTCGATTCAGGCCCGTAACAATGCCCGCCTGAAAAGCCTGATTCGCAGCAATGCCACCTCCGTGGTGAGCGGCTTTGCCGTGGGGGCCTTTCTTAGCCCTGAAGAAGACTTTCAGTTTGTGGATTCCGTAGCCAGCGTGCAGCGCAAGGCCAACCCCAATTCCCCCTTTACCAAGGAGCTCACGGCGCGCCTGGAGCCCATGCGGACCACGGCCACCGGCGCCATGGCCCCCGAAATCAACTTGGCCAAACCCGAAGGCGGCACCATGGCGCTCAGCAGCCTGCGCGGCAAGTACGTGCTGCTCGACTTCTGGGCCAGCTGGTGCGGCCCGTGCCGCCAGGAAAACCCCAACGTGGTGCGTGCCTACAACCAGTTCAAGGACAAGGGATTCACCATTTATTCGGTGTCGCTAGACCAGGACAAGGGCAAGTGGCAGAAAGCCATTGCCGCCGATAACCTGACCTGGCATCACGTCTCGGACCTGGCGGGCTGGAATAGCGCCGGCGGCGCGGCTTACGGCGTCAAATCCATTCCTCAGTCGTACCTGATTGACCCCCAAGGCCGCATTATTGCCAAGAACCTGCGCGGCGAAGCACTGTCTGCCAAGCTTGAGGAGGTGCTGGGTAAGAAGCTGATGAAGTAGAACTTGCTGCCGCAGTGAAACGAAAAGGGCCCAATGGCATGCCGGTGGGCCCTTTTCGTTTGCACTGCGGTAGGGACGCGCCTTGGGGCGTTCAATCGTTGAATAATCAAGCCATTGCCCAAAATGCACCTGAAAATCTATTGGGCGTTGCTGAACATGGCTTGCAATCCGGGCCAGAGGCGTTTTTTGAGGCTTACGTCGTACTCCACCAAATCGACGGTGGCCGACGCCAGGTAGGAGAGGCCTAGCGTGGTGAACAACACGGGCTCGTAAATCTGGGTGTTGCGGATGGTCACGTCAAGCAGATTTTTGCCGAAGGCAATGATGTGGGTGGCGGCCAGCTCGCGGCGCAGGTTCTGCAACGCCACGGGCAGGTCCGATTCGACGTTTACCAGTACCACATCGGCCATAACTAGGCCCAGGGCCTGCAGCATTTTGTTCAGAAACACGTTGCGGTGCAGCTTCTGGAATTGCTCATTGGGCAAACGGAACAACAGCAGCACGCCCTGGGCATTGTCGCCCAGCGTGGAAAACTGCGTGAGCATGACCGGGGGCACCGCTGGCGCGGCAGCCGGCGCCGCTGTCTCCGGGGCCCGGGCTGGTGCCACCAGCCGGGGAGCCGGCCCGGCGGCCGGCTCCGGGTGAATACCCGGCTGGTTGAAGCCCGAAGCCAGCCGTTCGAGGCCGGCCGTGGGGTTGCTGTAGCTTCTGGAAGGAATGGGCAGGGAGGCGGGCGCTAGTGGCGCCGGGGCTACCGCCGGTGCTTTAGGCGCGAGAGGTGCCGTAACTGCCGCTGTCTGGGGCACGGGCGGCGCCACAGGAACCGGTGCCTCAGCAGCTGGCTCGGCAGGCAAGTACAGGGTTACATCGGTGTAAAAATTCTGCAGGAAAGCCAACTTTTCAGCGGACATGGCGAGGAGGCGTTGAAGGGTATTGCAGGGTAAAGTAATGCAAATCGGCGACTTGCGGGGCCCGAAGCTAAATCGCAAACAAGGCTTTGAGCTCGGACGCTTCGTCGGGTTTCATGCGGCCGGCCAGTACCAGGCGCAGCTGCCGCCGGCGCAAGGCCCCATCGTACAGCCGCACTTCATCGTCGGTGGTGGGCACGGCCTCGGGCACGTCGATGGGCCTGCCGGCCTGGTCCACGGCCACAAACGTGAAGAAGGCTTCGTTGGTCTTCATTTTGGTGCCGCTGGGAATGTCCTCGGCCCACACATCGATGTGCACTTCCATGCTGGAGCTGAAGGCGCGCGTGACCTGCGCCTGCAGCGTCACCACGTTGCCGAGGCGGATGGAGTCGCGAAACGACACGTTATCGACCGATGCCGTGACCACAATGCGGTTGGAGTGCTTTTGGGCCGCGATGGCGGCGGCAATGTCCATGAGGTGCATCATGCGGCCGCCCATGAGGTTGTTGAGGGTGTTGGTGTCGTTGGGGAGCACCAACTCGGTCATGATGACGAACGAGTCAGAAACGGGTTTTTGCTTGCGCATGGGGGAGGTATCAGTGGTAAATGGCGGCGGCGAGGGGTATCCGCACCGGGGCAAAGGTACGGCCCGGCCCCAGCCCGGCCGGGCACCAAAAAGCCCCAATTTCGGATTGGGGCTTTCGGGCGAAGTGTGGCGGGCGCTCAGGCCCGCTAATGCTGCCGTCCCCGGCCGGCGGGTGGGCTTACTGCTTCCAGCCGCTGGCCCCGAGCAGCGGCACGAAGCGAAAATCCTCAAACTCCTCCCGGATGAAAGACTCGGGGCCTTCCCGGGTCACGCGCAGCATGCGCTGCGTCTGATTGTCGCCCACGGGTATCACCAGCCTGCCGCCCACACGCAGCTGGCGCAGCAGCGCCGGCGGCAGGCTTGGCGCGCCGGCCGTCACCAGAATGCCATCGAAGGGCGCCCGGTTGGGCAGGCCTAGAGAGCCGTCGCCGCAATGCAGCGCGGCCGCCCCCGCGCCCAGGGCCGCCAAAAACTGCCGGGTGCGGCCGTACAGCACTTCGTTGAACTCAATGCTGTCAACATGGGGCGTGAGCTGCAGCAGCACCGCGCACTGGTAGCCCGAGCCGGTGCCCACCTCCAGCACGCGGTCGGTGGGCTGCACGCCCAGCAGCTGGGTTTGGTAGGCCACGGTGTAGGGCTGCGAAATGGTCTGGCCCTCGCCAATGGGAAACGCCTTGTCCTGGTAAGCGTGGGCCTCAAACGCCGGCGCAAAGAACAAGTGGCGGGGCACGGCGGCCAGCGCGGCCAGCACCGGCTCGGCGTGGATGCCGCGCTGCCGCAGCTCGCGTACCAGCGCGCGCCGCTGGCCTTGGTGGCGGTAAGTATCCTGAAGCATCGAAGCGGCCACAATTATTTGAATTAAGTACTGAATCAGGCTGGTGTTCGGCCCCGAAATGCGGCGAGCGGCCCGGCTTCTTCCCACAATACGCGCATGCCCTACCTTTGCCCGCCCCGGTTTTTGCGTTCCGGACGCTAAAATACTACCCAACCCACCGTTTTGCTGCTTATTCGCCGCTACCAATACGCCAAGCTCGTGGCTGCCGATTTCGGGGCGGCGTTGCTGGCGTGGATGTGCTTCTTTCTGTTGCGCAAGTATTTGCTCAACGAACTGACGGGCTATCATTTCAATGCGGCTGCCCTGTTCAACCTCGCCTCCTCTGCCCTGGCCATTGCCATTTTCTGGACCACTCTCTACGTCCTGATTGGGGAGTACCGGGACATTTACCGCAAGTCGCGGCTGTCCGAAATCATCCGCCTGGCCCGCGTTTCGCTGTTGGGCGCCATCGTTATCTTTTTTGTCTTACTGCTCGACGACGAAGGCGTGGTGAACTACCGGCTGTATTACAAGACGATATCGGCCTATTTTCTGGTCCATTTTTCTCTCACGGCCGTGTTGCGTACCTGGGCCGTGAGCAGCGTGCAACGCCAGATTCGCAAGGGCCGTATATCCTTTCCTACGCTACTGGTGGGTTCCAATGCTCTTGCGCTCAACACCTTTCGTGAGCTGGAGCGCACCAGCAAGCACCTGGGCCTGCAGCTGATAGGCTTCACCTCCATTACCGATACCGTGGACCCCGGCCTGGCCGCCGAGCTGCCCGACCGCGGCTCCTACCACCGACTGCCGGCGCTGGTGCGCGCCCTCAAAATCGAGCAGATTGTTATTGCCATCGAGCCCAGCGAGCACCGCCTCATTCAGGATATCCTGACCCTGCTGGAGGGCACGCCAGCCCGCATCAGCATCCTGCCCGACCTCTACCAGATGCTGCTGGGCTCGGTGAAAGTGCACCATTTGTTTGGCACGCCGCTCATCGAAATCAAACACGACCTGCTGTCGGTGTGGCAGGGGGTGGTGAAGCGGTTGTTCGACGTGGTGGGCTCGGCCTTGTTTATGGTGCTGGCCAGCTGGGTGTATGCTTTCACGGCCATCATGGTCAAGCTGTCGTCGCCCGGCCCGGTGTTTTACCGGCAGGAGCGAATCGGCATCAACGGGCACCCGTTCCGCATCATCAAGTTCCGGTCGATGTATCTGGATGCCGAGAAACTGGGCCCCGCGCTCAGCTCCGACCACGACCCCCGCATCACGAAATGGGGCCGGTTCATGCGCAAAGTCCGCCTCGATGAGCTGCCCCAGTTCTGGAACGTGCTCAAGGGCGACATGAGCGTAGTGGGCCCGCGGCCGGAGCGGCAGTTTTTCATCGACCAGATTGTGAAAATTGCCCCGCACTACCGCCACCTGCACCGCGTGCGGCCGGGCCTCACGTCCCTCGGCCAGGTGAAGTACGGCTACGCCGAAACCGTGGCCCAGATGGTGGAGCGGCTCAAATTCGACATTCTATACATTGAAAACATGAGCCTGGCCATGGATTTCCGGGTGCTGCTTTACACGCTCAAAATTATTATGGAAGGACGGGGAAAGTAGGCGCTTCGCTTAATGAGGAATGAAGAATGAGGAATGAGGAATTGGAGGCGTACGCTAATTCTTCATTCCTCATTCTCAATTCCTCATTAAGCGAAGCGTAAGGTACCTTTGCGGTTGCCAGCCGGAACCATTCAAGTCCCGGGTGAATTGCACCACCTATGAATACCGAAGTAAAAGGACGAGTACTCGTTGCGATGAGCGGCGGAATTGATTCCAGTGTCGCGGCCGTATTGCTGCACGAGCAAGGCTACGAAGTGGTCGGGATGACCATGAAAACCTGGGACTATGCCAGCGCCGGCGGGTCCAAAAAAGAAACCGGCTGCTGCTCGCTCGACAGCATCAACGATGCCCGCGACATTGCCGTGCAGCTGGGCTTCCCGCACTACATCATTGATATCCGGGACGAGTTTGGCGATTTCGTCATCGATAATTTCACCGACGAATACCTCGCCGGCCGCACGCCCAACCCCTGCGTACTCTGCAACACTCACATCAAATGGGACGCGCTGCTGCGCCGGGCCGACCAGCTTGGCTGCGAGTTCATCGCCACCGGCCACTACGCCAACATCCGTAAGGATGCCGAAACCGGCCGTTTCGTGGTGAGCAAAGGCCTCGACGAGAACAAGGACCAAAGCTATGCCCTGTGGGGCGTGAGCCAGGCGAGCCTGAGCCGCACGCTGTTCCCGCTGGGCGGCATGCGCAAAACCGAGATTTACGACGAAGCCCGGCGGCGCGGCTTCAACGAGCTGGTGAACAAGCCTGAGAGCTACGAAATCTGCTTTATTCCCGACAACGACTACCGGAGCTTCCTGCGCCGCCGCGTGCCGGGCCTGGAGGCCCGCGTGGCTGGTGGCAATTTCGTGACTAAAAACGGCCGTGTCATTGGCAAGCACGAGGGCTACCCGTTCTACACCATTGGCCAGCGCAAGGGGCTGGGTGTGGCCCTGGGCTACCCGGCGTTCGTGCTCGAAATACGCCCCGATACCAACGAAGTGGTGCTGGGCAACTACGAAGAGCTGGCCAGCACGGCCACCGTGGTCGGCAAGCTCAACATGGGCAAGCTGGCCAGCCTGGCCGGCCAGGGCTTGGTGCCCGCCGTGGTGAAAGTGCGCTATAACCACGACGGCGCCCCGGCCTTCCTGGAAGAAGTGGACGGCAAAATCCGCGTGTATTTTGAAGCGCCCGTACACGCCATCACCCCCGGCCAGGCCGCCGTGTTCTACGACGGCCATGACGTGCTGGGCGGCGGCTGGATTGAGCGCCACGTAATAGGGGAATTTCCGCTACCTTTTGCCGCCCTCGCGGCCGGCCAATAAGGCTGCTCCCGTTTTATTCTGCTCCGCTTTATGCTACCTATTTTATCGTCTTTGAACCTGAAGATTAGCGCCAGCCGCGCCGTCGTGGCTTTCGCTATTGCGGGTGTTGCCCTGGCAATGGCCGGCTGTAAATATGAGTCGGTGCCCGCGCCCGATTCCGGGGCCGGCTACTATCCGGTGGCAGTGGGCAATTTCTGGACCTACGCCGTGGCCGACTCCATCTGGAGCCAGGCCACGCAGACGGTGCCCAGTGTGGTCACGGCTACGGCTTACCAGTTCAAAGAAACGATTACGGAGGAGTTCACCGACGCGGCGGGCAAAAAGGTCTTCCGGCTGGTGCGTTCCAAGCGGCAAGGCACTTCCCAGGAATTCAAGAACGACAGCGTGTTTGTGTTGAGCGCCACCGGCCAGTCGGTGGTGCTCAATCGAAACAACACGCGCACCTTGGAATTGATATTTCCGGTTCGCGATGGCCGGCTCTGGAACTTCAATGCCTTCAACAACAACTTCAACGACACCATAACGGCCGAAACCCGCCGCTACAGCCGGGTGGGAGAGCCCTTTACCACCCGGGCAGTGGCCGGCAGCCCCGCCCAGACGTTCGCCAACACCGTCACCACCGCCAACGCCGGCACTGCGGCCGAAAACAGCCTGCTGAAACGCATTGGCTACCAGCAGGTGTTTGCCAAAGGAGTAGGCCCGGTTTATCGGCGGCGCGACTACTTCCTCAACTACAACTACACCGACTCCCGCACCGGCAACCAAATTTACGTGCCAGGGTCGTACTTCTTCGGTTTCTCGCGTCGCGAGACCCTTATCGACTACGGCCCGCGCTAAGTGCGCTGGGACGCCTTCCTAACTTATTTCCCGTTCCTGCTAAATGGCAGCTTCCTCGATTAAATGGCTGATTCTGGTGGTGGCGAGCGGGGCGCTCAGCGTGTTGGCGGCTGCGCCGGCGGCGGGACAGGGCACGGTGCGCCGGCATCTGGTGTACTTCCGCGACAAGGCCGGTACGCCGTTTACGGTGGCGCAGCCCCAGGCATTTCTGTCGGCGCGGTCGTTGGCGCGCCGCAGCCGGCAGGGCATTGCCGTGCTGCCCCGCGATTTGCCGGTGAGCCCGGCCTACGTGGCGCAGGTGCGGGGCGTGGCCGGCAAAGTCACGGTGCATTATACCTCGCGCTGGTTCAACGCCGCCGTGGTTTCCTGCGATTCTGTGACACTGGGCCGCATTGCGGCGCTGGCCCCGGTGCGTAGCGCCAGCACCCTCAACCGCAGCTTTCAGGCGCACACGCCGGTGCCGGCCCCCGCGCAGGTGCCACGCCCGCGGCCCGCACCGCCGCCGCCAGCCGCGCCCAATACGGCCCGGCCTACCGCCAAAACGAGCAGATTGGCGCCCTGGCCATGCACGACGCCGGCTTCCGGGGCGAAGGCATGCAGATTGCCGTCTTTGATGCGGGCTTTCCGGGGGTCGATAAGATTTCGGCCCTGCAGCCCCTGTTTCAGGACAAGCGTCTGGCGGGCACCCGCAATTTCGTGGACGGTGGCACCAGTGTTTACATCCGCAACGGCCACGGTACCAACTGCTTGTCGACCATGGCCGGCAACCAGCCGGGCTTCTACATTGGCAGCGCCCCCAAGGCGACCTTCCACCTGTGCATCACCGAAGACACCAACTCCGAGCACCCCATAGAAGAAGCCAACTGGCTGGCCGCCGCCGAATACGCCGACTCCGTGGGAGTGGATATCATCAGCTCCTCGCTGGGTTATACCACTTTTGACCGGCCCTCAAAATCCTATACTTACGCCGACATGAACGGGCGCACGGCCATCAGCACGCGGGCGGCTACGATGGCGGCGCGGGTGGGCATATTGGTGGTGAACGCGGCGGGCAACGAAGGCGACGACCCCTGGCGCTACATTTCGGCGCCCGCTGATGCCGATTCCATTATCTCGGTCGGTGCCGTGGATTCCCTGGGCAACCGGGCGAATTTCAGCTCCTTTGGCCCCACCGTCGACGGACGCATTAAGCCTACGCTGTCGGCCATGGGGCAGGCCGCCGCCGTGCTTTCGCCCAACGGCTCCGCGTTTCGCGGCAACGGTACTTCCTATGCCTGCCCGGTGCTGGCGGGCATGGCGGCCGGGTTCTGGCAGGCCAATCCCACGCTCACAGCCCAGCAAGTCATTGCGGCCCTGCGCGCCACGGCCTCACAAAGCGCCGCGCCCAACAACAACCTGGGGTACGGCATTCCGAACTTTGTGACCGCTCACAACGCCATTAACCCCGCCAAACCCCTGCAGCCCAACGGCCGGCAGCCTGCCGATGGCCTGGGCCTGTACCCAAACCCCACCGGCGACGGCGCCCTGACGCTGGCCCTGCCCGAGGCGCTGCGGGGCCAGCCGCTGCGGGTGCGCATCATCGACGGGCGCGGCGCGCTGGTGACGCAGCTGCAGCTGCCGGCGGCCACTGGCAGCGAGGTGGCCCTGCGGCTGGGCCACCTCGCCAAAGGCGCTTACACCTGCGAGGTGAGCGCCGGGAACACGCGCCGCTCGGCGCGGTTTGTACAGGAGTAGTCCAGATAGTTTTTTTGAGTGGAAAAGGCCGGCGGAAATGCCGGCCTTTTTGCATGATTTTACCGTGGATTTTGGCTTGTTTTTGAGGGCGGTATTTCGTAATTTTAAAGCTCAAACCCACCCTATTTTCTTGCATTACATGTTGCAAATGATGATTTCCAAGCGCATTGGGCGCCGCCAGTTTCACTTTACGGTGCAGGGCAATAATTTTCATGAAACCGTGGCCGAATACGACCGGCTGAGCTTTCCAGACGTGGCCGCGTGCGGCCTCTGCGGCTCCGACAACCTGGACCTGACCAGCCGCGTAGCCCAGGACAAATTCAAGTACACCTCCGTGAAGTGCCTGGACTGCCGCGCCGACCTTACTTTCGGCAAAACCCAGAAGGACGACCAGACCGTGTTCCTGCGCCGCCGCGAAGGTGGGGAACTGGACTGGAAAGCGCTCGAAAAAGCGGTTTAGCAAATCATTCGGCCGCCCGGCCGGTTACACCCCCTCGAACGGCATCCTGACAGCAGGGTGCCGTTCTTTGCGTTACCGCGTGGGGCTGTCCCACTCACTATGCCCCATTTTCATGTTCACCGGAATTATTGAAGCCCTCGGCACCATCGTCGCTGTGGAGAATCACGGCACCAACCGCCATTTCACCGTCGCGTCGCCTTTTGCCGCCGAGCTTAAAATAGACCAAAGCGTGGCGCACGACGGCGTGTGCCTCACCGTGGTGGCCGTGGACGCGGCCGCTGGTACCCACGTGGTCACGGCCATTGATGAGACCATGCGCGTGACCAACCTCCTTCAGTGGCAGCCCGAGCGCCACGTCAACCTGGAGCGCTGCTTGGCCGCTACGGGCCGTTTCGACGGCCACATTGTGCAGGGCCATGTCGACGCCACGGCAACCTGCCTGAGCGTGACCGACCAGCAGGGCTCCTGGCTGTTCCGGTTTGGGCACGAGCCCGGACCTGGCCGCCTCACCGTGGAAAAAGGCTCCATTTGCGTGAACGGCACCAGCCTGACCTGCTTCGAAAGCACCGACGACGGCTTCACCGTGGCCATTATCCCGTACACCTACGAGCACACCAGTTTTCAGCAGCTGCGAGCCGGGGAAACTGTGAACCTGGAATTTGATATAGTGGGCAAGTACGTGGCCAAGCTGCTGGGTAAATAAAAAACGAGCAAAGCGGGGGTGCAACGAATAAGACGGAATGCCGGTCAGGCAGTAAACCACAACCTTTTTCGTAATGAAAATACTGCACCCTCTAAACGTCTTATTTGCCCTGCTAACCTCCCTTAGCGGCTGCACCAAAGCGGACGGCCCCACGCCGGATGGTGACAGAAGCTGCCTCGAAAAACAGGAGGTACCCGTGAGCGCACACAGCATCAACGCGCGCGAAAAGGCCACGGCAGACCAGCTGTTTGCCGCCAACGGCATTGATAAGCGCAATTTCCGGTACACCGGCTATTTGCGGGAGGAACTGAAGACCTACTACCCGCCGTATGCTACGTTTGACGAGCAGGTGGTGCGGGTGGAGGAGTATACGAATGGCCTGCGGATATTCACCGGGCAGCTGAATTTTCTCTTTCGAAACGGCGCGTTCAACTTCCGTGCGGGCTCCGCCAGCGGAGGCACCAGCCTTGATGCTACTCCCAGCGGTACGCCGGAAAGCATCGGCGTGGTATTCCGTGCCGCCCTCAACGAGTACGGCGGCCCCGGTTCCCAGCCGTGTGTAGTGGTGGAGTTTGGGTATTACAACCTGAATGCCGGCACCAGCAATGCATCCGAGCGGCTGGTGAAAGCTTGGAAAGCCTCGCTTAAGGGCAGTGAGTATCCTTTCGCTTATTTCGAAGACAAGGAGGGCAAGCTTATTTACTACGACAACGGAATCAGGACCTTTCGGTAGATGGTAGCCAGGGGAGTAGGGCTGACTTGTAGTTGCCGCCCGTAACCCAGGGCGACAGGGACGACGGCCATCACGGCAACCGCAAGCCAGCCAGATAAGTAGCCCATCCGGCAGCGTTGTGGCCTTTTTAGGAGATAGCGGCAAGCCTCGTCAGTGTTTCCGGGGTAACAGTTGGGCAACGTCGGCAGGCGGGCCAAAAAAAGTTTCTGCCTCCCGTAGCGCCCGGGCATCGTCCTGAATGTCGTTGGGGCGGGAGCCTGAGCCGTAGAGCATGCCGCCCCAGTTCATCTGCATGAAGGCGGCGGTGAGCAGCAAGCTGCCTTCCAGGGGCTGGGCGTCGGGCCGGGCGCCGCTGCCTACCACTATCGACCACAGCGTCTTACCCTTCACCTGCTCCCGAAAATTAAGGTTGGCGGTACGCAGCCAGGCGCTCCAGTAGTCGAGGTACTGCTTGGCGTGCCCGGGCAGGTTGTACATATACAGCGGCGTGACCAGCACCACATCGGTGGCATGTAGGGTGGCCTCAAGCAGCAGGCGGGCATTGCCGACGGGCGGCTGGTAGCCGGCGCCGTGGCGCAGGTCCGTGAAATCGGGCAGGGGAAAATCGTGCAGATTCAGCCATTGCTGCTCGTCGTGCGCCGGCAGCGCATGGGCCGCGCAATAGGCCAGCTGTTCGCTGTTGCCAAGGCGGCGCGAGCTGGAGAGCAAGAACAGAAACCGTCGCCCGGGACTAAGCATGATAATAGTGACTACGTAGTGAGCGGCCCCCACCGTGGCGCCCAGTACCGGTAAACGAAGCCCGCCAGCACTCCCAGCAAGCCCCCCAGAAAGGCTCCACCCAGCACATCGGTGGGGTAATGGGCCCCAAGATACACGCGGCTGTAGGAAAGCAGTGCGGCCCAGGCAAATACGCTCAGGCGGAGAAGTTTGAAACGACCCTTCGGCAACGTAGTAGCCATAAACACGGCCAGTGCCATGGAGTTGGAAGCGTGCGAGGAGAGGAAGCCAAATTGCCCGCCGCAGCCACCGGGTAGGTAGAGCTGCGAGAAAATAGCGGGGTCGTGACAGGGGCGAAGGCGCGCAAAAAACGGCTTAAACAGCCGGCTGGTAATGATGTCGGCCAAGCCCACTGCTGCCAGCACCAGCGGCAGCAGGAGGATGGCCCGGCGGCGAAACACGTAAATGAACCAGCCAATGAGTAGGGCATACACCGGAAACCACACCAGGCGGTCGGAGGCGAATACCATCACGGCGTCGAGCGCCGGGCTGCGCAGGTGGTTGATGGCCAGCAGCAATTGCCGGTCGAGGTGCTTAATGGTTTCAATCATCGGCGAGCCAGTCTACTCCTTTGCGCAGCCAGGCCAGGGTGGTAGCCTCGGGAGAATGGGGCGCGGGGGGCGCCGGATTGTAGGCCCAGCCGGTGCGGGGCGGCAGGCTCATGAGAATGGATTCGGTGCGCCCGCCGGTTTCGAGCCCGAACCGGGTGCCCCGGTCAAAAGCCAGGTTGAATTCGGCGTAGCGGGCGCGCCGCAGGCTTTGCCAAGCCTCTTCCCTTGCCGAAAACGGCAGGGCATGATTCTCGGCCATCAACTGCGTGTAGAAAGGCCCAAATAACTCGGCCACGTCCTGCACAAAGTGGAACAACTCCTCGGCCGAGCCGTCGGTGCCCACGGTCAGACGGTCAAAGAAAATGCCTCCTACGCCGCGCGTTTCCTGGCGGTGGGGTAGGTAAAAATAATCGTCGGCCCAGCGCGTGAATTTGGGATAATACGCCGGGTTGTGCCGGTCGCACACGGCGCGCAGCCGCTCGTGGAAGCGCCGCGCCTGGGCTTCGTCCACGTAAATGGGCGTCAGGTCGATGCCGCCGCCGAACCACGCCTCGCCGTTGCCAGCCTCAAAGTAGCGCACATTCATGTGGATGATGGGCACCCGCGGGCTGTGCGGGTGCAGCACCACGCTCACGCCCGTGGCATAAAAAGACGGGTCGGGCATGTGCAATTGCCGGGCCGCCGCGTCGCTCATCTGCCCCCACACCGCCGAAAAGCCAACGCCGCCTTTCTCCAGAATCCGGCCGTTTTCCAGCACTTTGGAGCGGCCGCCGCCGCCGCCTTCGCGCTGCCAGGCATCGGTGAGAAACCGGGTGGGGCCAGCATCGGCCGTTTCCAGCTGCTGGCACAGCCGCAACTGGAAATCAGCCAGCCACGCTTCAATTTCGGGACGGATGGTAAGCGAAAGGGAGGAAGATGCTAACATTTGACCGCAGTAGGGGCAGAAGGGTACGCTGGGGCAAAATACCAGAAAGCCCCAAGCGGCCCGCTGGTCTTTGCCGCTACAAAGATAGGGCGGCGGGGGAAGCGTACTTTTGTGCCCTAACTTCTCCTGCCCCTGATGTCTGAATTCGCAGTTTCCGATTCCACCAACCTGGCCTCCACTCGTGTAACCGCTGCGGCGGCAGCGGCGGCTGCTGCTTTTACTGCCCCCACGCCCTCCTCAACCGCCCGGCCTACGCCGGAACTGCTGCGCCGCGCCTACAGCCTGATGCACACGGCCGCCGCCATGGCCACGCTCTACGAAGAGGAGAAAGCAACGGCCGCGCGCTATGTGCACGCCACCGCCCGCGGCCACGAAGCCGTGCAGCTGGCGGCCGCCTTCCTGCTCACCGAAACCGACTACGCCGCGCCGTATTACCGCGACGATGCCCTGCTGCTGGGCCTGGGCCTGCGCCCCTACGAGCTGATGCTGCAGCTGCTGGCCAAAGCCGATGACCCGTTTAGCGGCGGGCGCACCTACTACGCGCACCCCTCGCTTCGGCGGGCAGGCATTCCGGTCATTCCCCATCAAAGCTCGGCTACCGGCATGCAGGCCATCCCGGCCACCGGCATGGCCCATGCCATTCACTACTTTGAAAAGCAGGGCCTGCGCATTGACGCGCCTCAGGGCAAACAGGGCGGCGGCCACGATAAGCCCCTGGTGCTGTGTTCCATCGGCGATGGTGCCATGACTGAAGGCGAAGTAGCCGAGGCCCTGCAAATGGCCGTGCTGCACCAGCTGCCCATCGTGTACCTGGTGCAGGACAACGACTGGGGCATATCCGCCACCGGCCGCGAGATGCGGGCCATGAATGCCTACGAGTTTGCCGCCGGCTTCCCGGGCCTGCACCGCCTGCAGGTAGACGGGGCCGATTTTGGCTCCTCGTACCAGGGCCTAGCGGCGGCGTTTGCGCACGTCCGGAGCCGGCGCGGCCCCGTTTTGGTACACGCCAAATGCCCCTTGCTGGGCCACCACACCAGCGGCGTGCGCCGCGAGTGGTACCGCCACGACTTGGCCAGCCACCAGGACCAGGACCCACTGCCCCGCCTACACGCGCAGCTGCTGCAAATGGGTTTTGCCGAGAAAGAGCTGGCGGCGTTGGAAACGGCCGCCCAGGCTACTGTGCGCGCCGACTGGGAAGCTGCCGTGGCCGCGCCCAATCCCGACCCCGCCACCTTCGCTGACCATGAATTTGCGCCCGCCGCCGTGACCGCCGAAACCGGCGAGCGCAGCCCCGCCGGAGCCGAAAAAGCCCTGATGGTGGATGCCGCCCTGCACGCCGTGGACGATATTCTGCGGGAGTTTCCGGAAGCTCTTTTTTATGGGCAGGACGTGGGCGGCGAGCTGGGCGGCGTGTTCCGCGAGGCCGCGTTGCTCGCCAAAAAATACGGCGAGAGCCGGGTATTCAACACCCCCATTCAGGAGGCCTACATTGTGGGCAGCACGGCGGGCATGACGGCCGTAGGGGCCCGGCCCATTGTCGAAATTCAGTTTGCGGACTACATCTGGCCGGCGCTCAACCAGCTGGTGGAGGAACTGTCCAAGTCCTGCTACCTCACCATGGGCAAGTTTCCCGTGCCGGCCCTGATTCGGGTGCCGATTGGGGCCTATGGCGGCGGCGGTCCGTACCATTCCGGCTCCATTGAAAGCACGTTGCTCACCATTAGAGGCATAAAAGTAGTGTACCCCAGCAATGCGGCCGACATGAAGGGCCTGATGCGCGCCGCCTTCCTCGACCCCAACCCCGTGGTGATGCTAGAGCACAAAGGCCTGTACTGGAGCAAAGTGCCCGGCACCGAGGAAGCCAAAACCGTGGAGCCCGCCGCAGGCTACGCCATTCCCTTGGGCAAAGCGGCCGTGGCCCAGAGCGCCGACCCCGACAAGCTGCGCCGGGGCGATACTGCCCTGGTAGTGACCTACGGCATGGGCGTGCACTGGGCCAAAGCCGCCAGCCGCGACTTTGCCGGGCAGGTCGAGATTCTGGATTTGCGCACCCTCAACCCCCTGGATTTTGACGCCGTGACGGCCGCCACGCGCCGCCATGGCAAGGTGCTGGTGCTCACCGAAGAGCCGCTCATGAACAGCTTTGCCGAAAGCCTGGCGGGCCGCATTCAGCGCCACTGCTTTGAGGTGTTGGACGCGCCCGTATTCACCCTGGGCGCCGCCAACATGCCCGCTATTGCCCTGAACGTAGAGCTGGAGCGGCAAATGCTGCCCAGTGCGGCCAAAGTAGCCACGGTACTGGGGGAGTTGCTGAGCTACTGATGCATTTGAATCATAAAAAAGAGAGGCGGCACCAAGTGGTGTCGCCTCTCTTTTTGGCGGAAAGCCTGCCCTAGAAGGGATAGCCGATGCCCAAGTTGAAGGCCGGGCGGTTGGCATCGGTATTGAAATTGCGGATTGCCCAGCGTTGGGCCGACGGGGCAGTGGGGTCGTATATCTTGGCCGCAATGTCGAGGCGCAGGATGAGAAAGGTGAAGTCGAAGCGGATGCCAACGCCCGAACCAACGGCAATCTGCCGGTAGAAGCTGTTGAGCTGGAACTGGGCCTCGGGGCGCTTGTAGTTGCCAATCGAGTCTTTCTGCTCCTGCAGGCCCCATACGTTGCCAAAATCCGTGAAAAAGGCTCCTTTTATAAAATTGTAGATGGGGAAGCGGTATTCGGCGCTGCCTTCCAGCAGCAGTTCGCCCGGTTGCTCGGTGAGGTAGTCGCGCACTACCTTCCCGTCCTCGAGGCGGGTGGGCGTGAAGCCACCGGGGCCCAACCGGCGGGGCTGCCACGCGCGCAGGCTGGTGGAACCGCCGGCAAAGAAGGACTTGTCGTAGGGCACCACGTACTGGCTGGCACCTGTTTCCCGGTCTTTGGAGCGCGTGAGCGCGTGCACGAGGCCCCCGTTGAGGCGCCATACAAAATACGTTTGGGGCGAGAGGCGGTGGTAGCGGCGGTAGTCGGCGCTGAACCGGGCAAAATCGTACACGTTGAGCCCCGCTTGCTCAAAAAGTGCGTCCTGGTACAAGCTCCGGGTTACGCCCCCGATTTCGGCAAACATGCGCAGGTATTTGGCGTCGCGGGTCTGGTTGAAGTCGTTGGAGTTGTAGAGCGAAGTGAAGCTAAAGCTGGGTTCGAGCAAGCTCACAAAAGAGCGGAACAGCGAGGAGCCATCATTCTCCCGCAATTCTTTGAGCCGTTGCGTGAAATCTTTGCTTTGCTTGGGAGTGTTCACCAACGTCACAATCACCGGCGAAAACACATACTGGTGAAAGGGCGAGCTTTGCCAGAGGTAATCGTAGGCAAACTCAAAGTTGGAGCGCGTGTATTCGGGCCGCTTCACGTAGGTCTCCGACAAGGAAAACCGCGTTTTGGGGTTGAACCGCGCCATTCGGTTGTTGAAGTTGAAGGGCACCAGAAACCGCGGCAGCACCAGCGCCGCCGTGGCTCCCAGTTGGGTTGTGTACACGGCCTGGGTATTGTCACCCGTTACGCCCGCTACACGCACTGATTGGCCTTCAAAACCAGCGCGCACGCCCAATTCCAGCACTTCGGCCCCGCCGAAAGGGTTCCGGGTTTTCAACCGCAGGTTGATGAATGGTCCGGGTAAGTAGGCTACGTAAGTGCCGCCCACTTCGCTGGTTTCAGAGAACTTGGGGGCCGGCGAGGCGTTGATAACCGCCACCAGCTCCCCGGTACTGGGCTTCATTCCGGTGCTGTCGGCGTTCGGCGGGTCGTCTACCTTCTGGTAGGTGAGGGTATTGAACCGGAACATGTCCAGGTCGGCCAGCAGGCGCTGGGTTTGCAGGGTGCGGGCCAGGCTGTAGCGCTGCCCGGGGCGCACCAGCACCTTGCGCGCCAGCGTGCGGGTGCTGAACTTCTGCTGGTAGGCCGCGAAATGAACCGAGTCAGTTACGGCGGTGTCGGTGCGCACGCCCAGGCTGGGGCGCTCGCGCAGGGCGCCGGCGGTGCCGGCCCGGCGCAGGGTGTCGCCGGTAGCGCTGCGCAGGGTGCGGCCCACGCCCGCATCGGTCACAAACCGCACCTGCTGCACGGTGTACACGCGGTGGCCCTGGCCGGGGGCAGGGTTGGCAATGAGGGTGCGCAGGCGCACTGTAAACGCCTCGTAGCTGGTGTCGGCCTCCAGGGTGATGTACTGCTGCCGGAAATCGTAATAGCCGGCGTTCTTCAGAAGCGTTTCGAGGCGGGCGCGCTCTTCGCCAATCAGTACCTCGTTGTAGCGGTCGTTTTCCTTGAGCAGCGTGGCCGCCTGGCCGCTGCGCACCACGGCCGCCACGCCCGAATCCGGAATGCTGGGCTCTTGCAGGCGGTAGAAAAAGGGCTTATTCTCGACGACGTTATACGTCACCGATACGCGGCGGTAGCGCTTGGTCGCATCGAGGGAATCAGGCTTGCTGGGCAGGATGGACCCTATCGATTTAAGGGCCCGCGTCACCAGGCTGGGACGGTAGCGGGCGGTGTCATCGGCCGTGACCCGGGCCCGGAAAAAACCCTGTGAATGCAAATAAACAGTCATTTGTTCCACCGAGCGCCTGGTCAGGGCCGTGTCGTACACCACGGGGGGCTCGCCCAGCCGCATGATGGAGTTGCCTTTGTCGAGCACCAGCTGCTTGCGGTTCAGCTGGCGCTCGCGCCGCACCAGTAGCTTGCCCAGCTCGGCCGAGTCGGTGCCGGCGGCCCGCATGCGGGCATCGTATTTGTTGCGGATGGCCCGCTGCTTTTCGCGAATGCGCGCCGAGTCGTATAAGCTATAGCCCAGGTGGTATATGGCCAGCTTGGGCAGGGGGAACCGCGTGTTGGGCTGTTGTTGGGCCAGGGCTACGAGTCGTTCCTGGTCGGCCTGTTCCACGCCCTGCACCTCTACGCGGCTGAGCAGGCGCTGGCCCGGCCGCAGCAACTTAAACGGCGAGCAGGCGGCCAGCACCAGCAGCCCCAGCAGCGAGGCGGCGCGCCAGCTCAGCCGGCTGGGCCGTAGCTTCGGGGTATTATTAGACGGTAATGATTTCAAAAGCACTTGGCAAATACGTGCAGTCGCTGCACCAAAAAAAATACCGGCAACGCCACGGCGCGTTTCTGGTGGAAGGCGGCAAAAGCGTGTTGGAGCTGCTAAGTTCTGACCTGGAAGCCGAACACGTGCTAGTCACGGCCGAGTTTGTTGCCCAGCACCGCGCGCATCTGCCCGCGCACCTGGCCCTCACTATATCCACAGAATACGAATTAACGCAGCTGGGCACGCTGGCCACCAATACCACCGCCCTGGCCGTGGCCCGCCTTCCCGCCGAAAAACCTTTGCCTGCAACGCTGCCCGAAACCGGTTTGTTGCTAGCTCTGGACGAAGTGCGCGACCCCGGCAACCTCGGCACCCTGCTGCGCCTGGCCGACTGGTACGGCCTGCCCGGCGTGGTGCTCAGCCCCGGCTGCGCCGACGCCTACTCGCCCAAAACGGTGGCCGCCACCATGGGCGCCTTCGCGCGGGTGCACGTCTGGGAGCGTGACTTGGCCGCGTGGCTGCCCACGCTGCCCGCGGTCGTTGGTGTTTTCGGCGCCGACCTGCAGGGCGACAACGTGCATCGCCTCACCCTGCGCCCTTCCGGCGTGCTGGTGATGGGCAGCGAGTCGCATGGCCTCACGCCCGCGGTGGAATCCTGCCTTACGCGCCGGCTGCACATTCCGCGGGGCGCCACCGGCGGCGCCGAAAGCCTGAACGTGGCCATTTCAGCGGCTATTCTGTTGGATAATTTTTTCCGTAATCAATAGCAGGAATTCTTTCGCTTCATAACGGGCAGGAGAAGGTGTCAGCAGTTTGCCAACGCATTCAACAGGCAATCAAAAGCCCCGACTCTTGCAGGAGTCGGGGCTTTTGCTGGTGGCAGAGGGACGTGAGCGTAGTAGAAAGTAATGGTTAGAAAATACGTACCCCGAAGCTGAGCACCTGCGCCTGGGGACCGGCGTTATTTTTGAACAGGTCGTTCATGTTGTACTTGGCAAAAAACTCCAGGCTGCCGTAGCCAATGGTGCCCTGGGCGCCGTACAGGAAGTTTTCCAGGTTGTAGCGGCCTTCCTCTTTCTCCTTATCGCTATTGCCATCGGTGAGGTACTTTATCTTGGTGTGCGAGCCGAGGCGGTAGCCCACAAACCCGCCGGCTCCCAAGCGGAAAGTTGGCTTATAGTGCGAATCGCGCAGCTTGAGGTGCAACATCAGCGGTACGTTGATGGAGGAAGTGGCAAGCTTCGATTTCTGCAATTGGCGGCCGTCCGAAATTTTCTCAATGCTGGTGATGCCGTTGGCGTTGACCCACTGGTTGTTGCCGCTCAACATGTAGTTGTTGAACGCGAACTGGGAACCGAGCGCCAGGCTTAAGGGGCTGCGTTTGCCGCCGAGGCGGGTCCCCCAGTCAAACCCGATATTGAAGTAACGCGAGCCCGCCGTGCGTAGGTGATACTCGCGGGTGCCTTGCGCGGTGCGATTTTCTTGATTGACCAACGCATTCAGTCCCAGGTCTATGATGAAGTTGGAGTAGCTCCGTTTGTTCTCAAATTGTTTTAGGCGGGTAGAATCGGCCTTGGCCTGGCGCTGCTCCTTCGATTTGCCCTCCGCTTTGTTGTAGGATTTACTGCCGTCTTCGTCGGTGGTCACCGTCACGCCAAAGGTCTTGTTCAGCACCACGTCCACGCGGTTGGTGTTGGCCGTTTTCTTGCGGGTGGTGATGCGGATTTGCTCTGGCAGGTTTTTGCCGGGCTGGTCTTTGTCGGGATAGAACTGCAGCGTTACCTGGTCGGTTTTGGCCGTTTTGGCCGCCGTTTCGGCTTGCGTGATATAGCCGGCCAGCCGCGAAGTGAGCGAATCGAGCTGGTAGTTTTTCATCTGGCGCAGCTGGGCCGCGTCGCGCACCACCAGCGTAAGGGTGGCTTGGTTGGGCAAGCGCACCACAATGGTGTCTTTGGCCAGCGTGCGGGGAGTGAGCGGGGCGGCCTGAACGTCGGTAAGGCCGCCGCTCAGGGCCACAGTAAGCAGAAATAAGGGGAGAAAAGCGCGTTGCATGATTTCTAAAGTTGAAGATTAGAGCTGAATGGATTTGGTGAGGGTGCGGCCGGCGATGACGGCCTGCACGGTCACGTTTTGGGGCAGGCCCGCGGCCTCGGCCAAGCTCACCCGCTCGCCCCGCACCAGGTTTCCGGCTTGCTGGAGCAGGCGGCTGCCCAAGCGGCGGCGGTCGTCGGAGGCCGCCATGGCAGCGGCCACGCTGCTGGCCCGGCTGGGCCGAGCGTCGGGGCTGCCGCCGTTGCGAACATCCACCGTAATGATTTCGGCGGCGGCCACGATGGTGGCGGGTACTGCGCTGGCGGGGACGATTTCCGCCGCCGGCGCAGGTTTGGAATTGCTGGCCACTACCGGCCCCGGCTTGGTAGCCGGCACCTGCTCGTCAGCAGGGGTAGCAGAGGCCGGGCGGCTGGCCGACCGAGTAGTAGTCCGGG
Source organism: Hymenobacter lapidarius (assembly GCF_001816145.1). Lineage (GTDB taxonomy): Bacteria > Bacteroidota > Bacteroidia > Cytophagales > Hymenobacteraceae > Hymenobacter > Hymenobacter lapidarius. The sequence goes on from NZ_MDZB01000109.1 coordinate 44,474, forward strand.
CTACCAGGGGAGCGGGGGCGGGGGCCGCGTCCGGCCGCCGGTTCACTCCTTTCAAGTAGCGAGGCGACTGCTCGGAAGCGGACATCCTGGCCTTTGGTGCGGTAGATGCCACCTCGGTAGGGCGGGTTGCCTGCGCCGTAGAAATATTTTGTTGGACAGGCGAAAGTGCATTTGCGGCCGGCTCCTGGGCGTTGTTAGCTACGGCAAACTCCTCCACCGCCGCACTGGGTCGGATGTCGGTAGCGGCTGCCGGAGTAGTACGGGTGGGCTGCATGGCTACGGTACCCGCTGGCGTATTGCCCGAGGGAAAGCCCAGCCACAGGCCCGCGCCGCCCACTACCAGCAGCAGGGCCACGGCCGCGGCCAGCGCCATGGGCCACCACGCGGCGGCGCGACGCTTTTTGGGGCGCAGGTGCTCGTCTTCGAGGCGCTCCCACAGCTGGCGGGCGGGCGTCGTGGCGTGGCCATTGAGGCCTTGCTGGAACAGGTGGTCGAGCCGCTCGGGACTGGGGGAGTCCGTGCCGGCCGCGGTGGACTGGGCCTGCAGGCGCGCCCATAGGTCGTCGGCGGGCGGGGTGGGGTGCCCGTCCAGCTTCTGCCGGAATAAGTCGTCTATATCTTCAGGAGGCATAGTATTAATTACTGGTAATGGCGGAAAACTGCACCCGCCGCTGAAGCATGGCGCGGGCCTTGCTCAGCTGCGATTTGCTGGTGCCCTCGGTGATGCCCAGCAGCTCGGCAATTTCCTGGTGGCCGTAGCCTTCCAGGGCGTAGAGGTTGAACACCGTGCGGTAGCCAGCGGGCAGGGTGGCCAGCAGGCCCATTAGGTCCTCGGCCTGCAGCTGCGTGTCGGCGGTGGCGGCGGTCACGGCCAAATTTTCGGGCTGCGCAAACTCCTCAAACGACACGGTCATCATTTCGCGGTGGCGCAGCTGCATCAGGGCTTCATTCACCATAATGCGCCGCACCCAACCCTCGAAGCTGCCCTCGAAGCGGTAGTTGGGCAGGGCCCGAAACATCTTGGCAAACCCCAGGATGAGGGCTTCTTCGGCATCTTCGCGCCGCTTGAGGTAGCGGCGGCACACGGTCAGCATCAGCCCGGCCAGGCGGTCATAGAGCTGGCGCTGGGCCCGGTGCTCGCCCCGCACGCACGCAGCGATGAGTTCGGCTTCGGTGGTCACGGTAAGAGTAGGCAAAGGGCAGAAACGCTGGTGAGACAAGGCGGCAGATGCGAAAGTAGGAAGAAGGGTTGCCCGGGGCGCTAAAAAACTTTGCCAGCAGCGCCGGGTAGTTATGCATGCAGGCCCGCTGCCGCGCCCGTGGGTAGCTTGCGGCTGGCCGGTCACCACCGACCAGCCCCGAATCAAGAACGATTCGGGCCGTTTTTGCAGATTTATCCCGCATGGAGTTGCTTTCAGTATCAGGCATCAGGTTAGAAGAGCGCGGGCAGGAGGTGCTGCAGTCGATTAGTTTCACACAGCAGGCGGGCCAGAAGCTGGCCCTGGCCGGCGAGTCGGGCACGGGCAAAAGCACCCTACTGCAAGTCATTGCGGGCCTTATTCAACCCAGTGTGGGCACCGTGCTGGTGCAGGGCCAACGCGTGCGCGGCCCCGCCGACACGCTGGTGCCCGGCCATCCCGGCGTGGCCTACCTCACCCAGACCTCCGAACTGCCGCATTCCCTACGCGTGGAGCAGGTGCTACGCTACGCCAACAAGCAGCCCGCCGCCGCCGCCCATTCTCTGTACGAGCTTTGCCGCATCGACCACCTCCTGGCGCGGCGTACCGAACAGCTCTCCGGTGGCGAGCAGCAACGCGTGGCCCTGGCGCGCCTGCTGCTCAGTACCCCGCAGCTGCTGCTGCTCGATGAGCCCTACTCCAACCTGGACCGGACGCATAAGCAGGTGCTGCAGCAGGTGATAGCGGACGTGAGCTCGCGCCTGAATATTACCACCCTGCTGGTTTCGCACGACCCTGCCGACATACTGTCCTGGGCCGACAGCATCCTTGTGTTGCGCAAAGGTCACATCGTGCAGCAAGACATCCCTGAACGCATTTATTACCAACCAGCCACCGAATACACTGCTGCCTTATTCGGTGATTACAGCCTGGTACGCGGCGCCGACCGCCAGGCCCTGAAGCCCGTAAGCGCGCGCCGGGCGGATGCTACGGTGCTGCTGGTGCGGCCGGAGCAGTTCCAGCTGGGGCCAGCGAAAAACGGCCCCCTGCGGGGTACCGTGAGAAGCGTCCGGTTCTTCGGCAGCTACTATATCCTTGAAGTTGAATTACCGGAAACAATCGTCCGCGTTCGAGCGGAGAAAGATGCCTACCGGCCCGGTACTGTCGTTGCGGTTTCCCTAAAGTCCCGAGCAGGATGGGACATGAAAGCGCCTAAGGACATTAAGTAGCGACTTGGATTGGGGTAATTGTGCCCGGCAGGCGTCCGATGGGGGGGGGGGACGCGCAGGGAACGCGGAATTAGGTATCGGATGACTCCTTAGAGCCTATCCGAAAAGGGAAACAGCGTCACCCAAAAAGACAATTATACCACGTAATTCGAGCGCAGGCAAAATGGAGCATCGCCAGGTAATTTTCTGGTTTTTGGCCCAGCGAATCAGCAGGTGCCGAAAGCGGTTGAGCCAGGAATGGGTGCGCTCCACGACCCAGCGGCGGGCCTTCTGCCCGGCTTTTTTGGCCTGCGCCTCTTCGCCTCGCGGCCGGATGTGGGCCGTGTAGCCATGGGCGGCCACGATTGCGCGCACCTGGGCGTAGTCGTAGCCCGCGTCCAGGCACAAGCCCTGCTCGCCGCCGCCGGCCACGTGGGCCTGCCGGGCCGCTTCAGCGGCGGGCGGCAAGCTGTTCAACGTGCTTTCCGTCAACTTCATGTCGTGCCGGTTGGCCCCCTCCAGCACCAGCCCCACCGGCATGCCCCGCGCCTCGGTCAAGAGGCTGCGCTTGACGCCGCCTTTGGCGCGGTCCGTGGGGTTGGGGCCGGTTTTTTTTCCCGCCCAACGGCGCTTTGTGCAGCGAACCGTCGAGTGCCAGCCAGTCGAAGTCGAGGCCAATCAAGTCCTCGTAGTCCTGCAACGCCTCGTTCCAGAGCCGGGCAAAGACGCCGGCCTGCACCCACTGCTGGAACCGGCTATGGGCCGTGCTCGACGAGCAAATCCCCGTCGCACTCAGCGCTTTCCATTGGCAGCCCGTGCGCAGCACGAAGAAAATACCGTTCAACACTTGCCGATCGGGGATGCGCTGGCGGTGTCGGCCCAGCGGATGGGGCTTGGGCGTGTGCACGGGCAGTAAGGGCGAGAGGCGTGCCCAGAGCGTGTCGGAAATCGTGAACTCTTGTGTCGTGGCCATGCCGCTAAAATACCACTTCTTCAACTCCTATCCGGATAGCCTCTAAGTGGAGGTGCAAAAGCCCTTGATAACGGAAATGAACAATCCCGGCTTTATAATGGACAAAAAAATTATAATGCAATAGGTTCAGTATAAGTAGCTGTAAACCAATAATATACAGGTAAACTTATTTTATATAAACAATCTTATTGCTGTTTAATCATGTTTTTGATATGATATATCGCAGATAAAGTGGTTATTTGGTCAGAACTAAATCATCCAATGCTTAACCAGAGCCGTTTGTCGACCCTTTCGTTGCCCTCGCTGCCGTTTTTTCCGGTTACCTGCCGGGAAGGCTCCACGTTGCTGAGGGGCCGCACCCGGCGGGCCCTTACGGCGGAGGAAATCACGAGGACGTGCGAGGTATTGCTGGCAGCCGCGATTCGGCGAAGGTGTGCGTTCTGGCTGCTTGACGGCCGCGTGAACACCACGGTCCACCCCGCAGAGCTGCACGAATGGCTACAGGAAGACTACTTCCCGCGGGTGCGAGTGCAATTGGGCCAGCCCCCGTGCATTGCCCTGCTCGTGGCTCCCTGCTTATGGCAGGATATGTTCAGCATGGGCCTGGACGCGCCCGCCCAGTGGCCCACGTGGAGCGCCCGGGTTGGATGGTTCAAGGAAGAGCGCGACGCCTTGGCGTGGTTGCGCCACCAAGGCGCTCAGGCACGCACCCGCCTGCAGCTGGCCGGTGAGGAACGGCAGCCGCTTCAGGCGGGCCAGTACCAACAATTGTCGTTCAACTTTTAGCCAGCACCTGAGGGTTGATTTTCAGCACCGTCTGGGCTGCGTTTTAGTATTGGCCAATGGAGAGCAGGACCAGCGTGCAGGCTTCCTCCGTAAGAATGCCGCGCTCGTGCGCCATTCGCTCCAGCTCCGGGTTCTCGGTGCCAGGGTTAAACAGAATGCGGCGAGGTTTCAAATCCAGAATGTAGTAGTACCAGCCTGGCTGATTCTGCGGACCCACGTAGAGCGTCACGGTATCAACGTCGGGAGCCTGGGGCCGGTCGGTATGAATGTTCAGGCCGGCAACCTGGCCTTTGCGAATGCCCACGGGCAGGACTTCGTGGCCGTGGTTTTTCAGCATGTGCACCGCTCGGAAAGAATACCGGGCAGGATTATCAGAAGCGCCGAGAACGAGGGTCTTTTTCATATCAAGCAGTGTAAGGGGGAAAGAGCTAACGATTTTGAGCGTAGCCGAAAGACTTAACTTCAGGGCTCACTGTCTGCTGCCGCTGTTGGCTGCAGAGCCAGACCATTCAAAACTGCTTTATGAGTACTCGTTCAGCAGTCAACGGGTTATTAAGTAGTCATGCAGCAGTAACGGTAATACGTTTGAACGTCATGCTGAGCTTGTCGAAGCAGCTCGCCCGCGCAACCAATTAGGTTTGCTGACGCGGTAGAGATGGTTGGACAAGCTCAGCATGACAGTTTTTAAGTTACTGTTGCTGCTGTGCGACTGCTTAATACCTAACCATCGGTTGTGAGACAAAGCGTTAGCCACATACCAACAACGAACAACCACCAACTCAAACGGCCCTTACGCGAAAACCGCCATCACCGCTTCAGCGCACCGCTCGCCGTCCATCGCGGCCGACACGATGCCGCCCGCGTAGCCGGCCCCTTCGCCGCACGGAAACAGCCCCGCTACCACGGGGTGCTGCAGCGTATCCCGGTCGCGGGGAACGCGCACGGGGGCCGAGGTGCGGCTTTCGACCCCCACAATCTGGGCGGCGTTGGTGGCGAAGCCCGGAATTTTGCGGCCGAAGTCGCGGAAGCCTTGGCGGAGCCGCTCGGCAAGGGCGGCGCCCAGCACTTCGTCCATGCGCACCGAAACCAGGCCCGGCTGGTAGGAGGTTTCAAGCAGATGGGCCGAAAGCTTGTTATCGAGGAAATCCCCGAGCAGCTGGGCCGGGGCGCGTTGGGTGCCACCCGCCGCCTGGCAGGCACGCTGCTCCACCGCCTGCTGAAACCGCAGCCCGGCCAGGGGGCCGTATTGCTCCAGATCCAGGTCTGACAGCTCCACGGCCGCCACAATGCCCGAATTGGCAAAACGGGAGTCGCGGCGGCTCGGCGACATGCCGTTTACCACTACCTCGCCCGGCGCCGTAGCCGCCGGCACAATAAAGCCACCGGGGCACATGCAAAACGAAAACACCCCGCGCTGCTCGCCCTGCACTTCGGTTTGGTGCACCAGTGCGTAGGACGCCGCCGGCAGCAAGCCCCGCTCGGGGCGCCGATATTGGGCCTGGTCGATTAGCGCCTGGGGGTGTTCCACGCGGACCCCCAGGGCAAAGGGCTTGGCTTCGATGAGCACCCCGCGCCGGTGGAGCAATTCATAAATGTCGCGGGCCGAATGGCCGGTGGCCAGAATGGTGGCATCAGCTTCCAGCACTTCGCCGCTGGCCGTTACCACTCCCCGCAGGCGGTTGTCGTCCAGGAGCAGGTCGGTCACGCGGGTATCGAAGCGTACTTCGCCGCCCGCTTCGATGATGGCCTCCCGCAGGGCCTGCACCACGGCCGGCAGCTTGTTGGTGCCGATGTGGGGGTGGGCGTCAATCAGAATATCGGGGGTGGCGCCGTGCTGCACAAAGCGCCGCAGCACCCGGCCCACATCGCCGCGCTTCGTGGCGCGGGTATAAAGCTTGCCGTCGGAGTACGTACCGGCGCCGCCTTCGCCAAAACAGTAATTCGAATCGGGATTTACCAATTGCTCTTTATTGATGGCCGCTAGGTCGCGGCGTCTTGCACGCACGTCACGGCCGCGTTCCAGCACAATGGGTTTCAGCCCAAGCTCAATGCAGCGCAGGGCGGCAAAAAGGCCGGCTGGTCCGGCACCAATGATGAGGACGGCGCGAGCCGTTATATTAACATTTGGATAAATAAACCAAGGGCCGATAATATCCATTGGCGTGCCATATGTGTATATGTCGGCGCGTAACCTCACTACCGCCTGCCGGCCACGCGCATCAATTGAACGCTTGCGTAGATGCACAAAATCAACTTCTCCCGGCTTGTAGCCAGCGTGTTCAATTAGTGCTTCGTAGCGGGCAAATTCATCGAAAGCTACTTCGGGAGGAAGTAGGGCTTCTATTTCTAGTTTTAACATTTGTGTAATAAGAAAGGTAGCTATCCTTTATGTGGTTCTGCGGCAAAGTGCAACACCAACGCAAAGTTACAAGCGGTGAAGGGGGCAAGCAGTGGGTGCCGAAACAGGCGAATGAAGAGTCCATTGACCAGCCTTCTGGGTATTACTTTGCTGCATGATGCCACTGCCCGCTCCTCAACAAACTGTTTCGCGCCTGCGCTCCATCGTCAGTGGCTCCATCGGTAACCTGGTGGAGTGGTACGACTGGTATGCTTACTCGGCCTTTGCATTGTATTTCGCTCCGGTTTTCTTTCCCAAGGGCAGTACCACCGCGCAGCTGCTGAATACGGCGGCCATTTTCGCAGTGGGTTTCCTCATGCGTCCGCTCGGGGCATGGCTGCTGGGCATCTACGCCGACCGACACGGGCGACGGGCCGCGCTGTTGCTTTCGGTGCAGCTTATGGCGGGGGGCTCGCTGCTGATTGCCGCAACGCCGGGCTATGCCACCATTGGGGTAGCGGCACCGGCCCTGCTGCTCCTGGCCCGCCTGATTCAGGGCATCAGCGTGGGCGGAGAATACGGCACTTCGGCCACCTATCTCAGCGAAATGGCGGGGGCCCGGCACCGCGGCTTCTGGTCTAGCTTCCAGTACCTCACCCTCATGGGCGGGCAGTTGCTGGCCCTCACGGTGCAGCTGGGCTTGCAGCGCACCCTCAGCCCGGAGCAGCTGGGCGAATGGGGCTGGCGGATTCCTTTTGTGATTGGGGCTGTGGCGGCCATTGGTGCCCTGTACCTGCGCACCCACATGGGCGAAACCGCCGCCTTTGAGGAGCAGCAACGCGTGCGCGTCACCGACGACCCCGAGGGCGAAGGCTTGGCTCCATCGCCGGGCCAGATGCGGCAGCTGCTCCAGCACCCACGGGCCGTGCTCACGGTGGTGGGGCTCACCCTGGGCGGGACGCTGGCGTTCTACACCTTCACTACCTACGCGCAGAAATTCCTGGTCAACACCTCGGGCTTCTCCAAAGAGCAGGCCACGCTTATCTCCTTTGTGGTAATGGCCGTGGCCCTTCTATTCCAGCCCTTGATGGGGGCCATTTCGGACAAGGTGGGGCGGCGGCCGGTGCTCCTGCTCTTTGGTATTGGGGCCACCCTGGGCACGGTGCCGGTGCTGCGGCTTCTGGCATCTACCACCGATGCGTGGCTGGCAGCCGGCTTGCTGGTGGCCGCGCTGTTTGTAGTCAGCGGCTACACGTCCATCAGCGCGGTAGTAAAAGCCGAGCTATTTCCCACCAGCATTCGGGCTTTGGGCGTGGGGCTGCCCTTTGCCCTCACGGTAGCCATTTTTGGCGGTACGGCAGAATACGTGGCGCTTTTTGCCAAAAACCAGGGCGTGGAAGAGTGGTTTTATTGGTACGTCACGGTGTGTGCTTTCCTGTCGCTACTGGTGTATTGGCGCATGGGCGAGCCCCGCGCCTCGGGCCTCATGGATGACTAGCCCTGACGTTACGTTCGAACCAGTGACATTCCGTTGTTGCACAAAACCTTCAGCCGGCGCGGTTGCTACTCAAGCGTACGCCAGACCTCCGCCAATAACTACTTCCCCGGAGTGCCTTCAGCAGAGGAAAAGCCCTGGGTAAGCTTGCCCAAGTCGGTGTGGGAGCGGGCCGTGTTCTCATACACTTCGGCTACCATGCTCATAATGGCCTGTGCTACCTCAGGCGTGTGGCGGGCCACCGTCCCGCTCAGGACGTTGTAATAAAACGCCGCCATGGCGTCGCCGTCCCACATGTTCTTCATGTTGTGGTGCAGGCTTTGCAGCTGGGCCAGAGAGGAGTCGATGGTCTTTTGGTCGGTTTGGGACATGGGGTTCAGCGGTTAAAAAGAAAAGGCAGGTTGTCCAGTACGGAAACCTGTCCTTGTCGTGTTGCAAAAAGCGAAATATCTCATTGCTGGCCCAGCCTTGCGCTGGCCTGTTTGTGGTGGTACGCTGCCCAATACTTAGGTGTGCACACGGCTGCTGCGCGCCGTCTGCGGCGATGCGCCCGCGGTTTCATCCAGCACTTGCTCCACCCAGCCTTTGCCCCAGTCTTCCAGCTCCTGGGCGCTCCACAGCTGCGGGTAGAAAATGCGGCGCTGGAACTTGGGAGGCAGGTAGTTGCGCCAGTTGGTGCCGCCCGTGGCGGCCACGTCGGTGGGGTTGCGCTGCAGGTAGCGCACCGCCGACTTGAAGTGCATCAGGGGCCAGTTCACGTTCACGCTGACGTCGAGCTGGCGCAGGGCGCGCAGCAGGCGCGGGTGCTGCTGGTCATCGGCGGGCAGGCGCTGCACTATGGCCCATACGTTGCGCTCCTGGTAGGCCGCGGCGTGGCGCACGAGGTCGTCCGTGTACTTGCGCTCAAACTCTATCAGGGTAAGCGCCTTGGCGCCACTCTCTTCGATGGTGGCGCCGGCTTTCCAGTAAATGCAGCCCAGCATCTGGTCGTGGTCGTGGGCCGCGGCTTCGCCCAGGGCCTGGCGCTTGGCCTCGTCGGTGAGGTTGGCGAGGCTGGTACTGGCAATTTCTATCATACGGTACTGCACCGACTGAAACCCCGAAGCCGGCATGAGGGCCATGCGGAAATCCAGGAACTGCTGCTTGTCCATGCCGTCGACCATCACATCAAACGAGTCAATGAGGTTATCGAAGTAGCGGATTATGCGGCCCAAGCGCAGCACCACCTCGCCCAGGGTGGGTTCGGTGAGGTCGCCTATCTGTTCGTATTCGCAGAGGCAGAGCTTGAAGTACAGCTCCGAAATCTGGTGGTACATGATGAAAATTCGCTCATCGGGTACGTTCGTGAGCGGGCGCTGCAGCGAGAGCAGGGTGTCGAGCTCGATGTAGTCCCAGTAGTTGACGTATTTGGCGTGGTACAGGCCTTCGAGGTAGGCGGCCAGGTCCTGGCCATCGGGCGCGTATTTGGTTTGCAGCAGGCGTAATTGCGCCAGCACGGCCGGCGAAAATTCGTCCGGGGAGGGGTGGTCGGACATAGGAAAGAGGGGTGAGGGAGGTGGGAAAAGCCTGGGTGGGCCCGTGGCAAATATCGGCAAAATCCTGACGCAACCCCGGTCCGGGCCTGGCGTCTGTAAGCATACTCCGCACTTGCCCGGTTGTGCCGCATCTTTGCTGCCTAAGAGTGCCGCCCGCGGGCTGGGCCACTTCGGCTTTTGCTTTGCAGCAGGTAGGTTTGCCTGGTATTTGCCTCTCAGGCGGCGTAATTTCTCTATTTTTAGCCCCGTAATCTCAACCCCCGGCGCAAGCCCATGGCCGAAAAATCCAGCATCTTCGATATGATTGGGCCCGTGATGATTGGGCCCAGCTCCTCGCACACGGCGGGCGTGGTGCGCATTGCGCGCGCCGCCATCCGCATCCTGGGCGCCGTGCCCACCGAGGCCGTCGTCACGTTCTACAACTCCTTTGCCCGGACCTACGAAGGCCACGGCTCCGACCGCGCCATTGTGGCCGGCCTGCTGGGCTATGCGCCCGACGACACCCGCATTCGCACTGCGTTCGACCACGCCCGGGAGGCCGGGCTGCAGTTCACGTTCCAGAGCGTGGGCAATGCCTCCACCATGCACCCCAACACCATCAAGCTCAACTTGCTGGATGCCAATACCGGCCACCGCGTGGAGGTAGTGGGCCAGAGCCGCGGCGGTGGCGTGATTCGGATAGTGGAAGTGGACGGCTTTCCATCCGATTTCTCTGGGTCGCTCCACACGCTCATCATTGATGCCAACGATGTGCCGGGCTCCATTGCCTTCATCGCCTCGGTTATTGCCCACGACCAGTGCAACATTGCCACCATGTTTGTGAGCCGCAAGGGCCGCAACGACGCCGCTCGTCAATTCATTGAAATGGACAGCCCCATCAAGGAAATAACGCTGTCGTATCTGCGGCAGCTGAGTTGGGTGCAGCGCATTACCTACATTCCCACCCTGGAATAGCGCCTGGCCGCTGTAATAAATAAGGCCTTCCACCGATTACCACACCCAAGAAGCACCATTTCTCTGCAAGATGAAACGAGGGAATACAATGAATGCCCCCGGCACGATGGCCGTGCTGGTGGGCGCCCTGCTGGCAGCCAGCCCCGCCGCTCGTGCCCAAGCCCCCGCCACGCCCCCGGCACCGCCCGCCGCGGCCCTGGGCAACGGCGTGCCCGCACCCGCCGGCCCCTGGACGCTGCAAAGCGCCGTGGACTACGCGCTCAAAAACAACCTGACCGTGCGCCAGAGCGAGCTCACGGCCCAGCAGCAGGAAGCGGCGCAGCGCCTCAACCGCGCCGCGCTGCTGCCCACGGCGGGCCTTTCAGGTTCCCAGGGCTTCAACTTCGGCACCAACCGGGACCCGTTCACCAACCAGTTCCAGCAGCTGAACGTGCGCTCGAACAACTTCTCGGCCACGGCGCAGGCCACCTTATTTTCCGGTTTCCAGCTCCGCAACACGGTGAAGCAGGGCGTGCTGGACGCGCAAGCTGCTCGTATCGACATCGATAAAGCCCGCAACGACTTGTCGTTGAACGTGGCCTCGTCGTTTTTGCAGCTGCTGCTGGCCCAGGAGCTGATTCGGGCCTCTGAAGCCCGCCTGGGCTCGGTACAGGAACAGGTGACGCGCAGCGAGAAGCTGCTAAAGGCCGGCGCCGTGGCCGAGGGCAACCTCCTGGACAGCCGCGCGCAGCTTGCCAGCGAGGAGCGCACCCTGGTGACGGCCCAAAACCAGCGCGACCTGGCCCAGCTTGCCCTGGTGCAAAACCTGAACCTCGACCCGGCTTCGGCCGGGCGCTTTGAGGTGGTGGTACCCGTCCTGCCCGACCCCTCCCAATACGGGGCCACCACGGCCAATGTCCTCGACCCCAATGCCACGTTTGAGCTGGCCCGCCAGCGCCTGCCCGAAATTAAAGCGGCCGACCTGCGCGTGCAGAGCGCCCGGCGCGGCATCGACATTGCCCGCGGGGCCTACTACCCGCGTCTGACCGTGGCCGGGGGCGTGCAAACCGGTTTTTCGTCGGTGCGCACCCAGTCGGTGGTTAGTTCCAGTGGATTTAGCACCACTCCGATATTTCAACCCAATCCGTCGTCACCGACCGGCTTCTCCGAAACATCGTTTGTGGTCCTACAGCCCAAGTTTGACAGGCTTGACTATAAATTTCTGGACCAATTAGCCGACAACCAGGGCGAGTTTGTGCAACTCAGCCTGAATATTCCGATTCTCAACGGCCTGCAGACCCGCGTGGGGGTGCAGCGGTCCCAAATCAACCTGCAGCAAAACGAGCTGCGGGCCGAGCAGGTGACGCTGCAGCTGCGCCAGACCATTCAGCAGAGCTTTGCCGATGCCCTGGCCGCCCAGCGCCGCTACGAGGCCAGCTCCCGGCAGGTGGACGCCCTCACGCTGGCGTTCCGCAACGCCGAAATCCGCTTCAACAACGGCCTGCTGAACGGCACGGACTTTAACATTGCCCGCAACAACCTCACCGCGGCCGAATCGGACATGATTCAGGCCAAGTACGAATTCGTTTTCCGCCGCAAGGTGCTTGAGTTTTACGAGGGCAAGTCCTTGACCCTGTAACAGTTGTTGGGTGCCCGCTGGTGGGTGCTGGCTGCGGCTTGCACTGGCAGCGGGAACGAAAACACGCTGACAACTGACCTTAAACAACCGAACATTCAACATGAAAAACAACCGTCTACTCTTCATTCTGCTTGGCATTCTGCTGGTGGGAATTGTGGGTTATGTACTGGCCAAAAAACAGGGCTGGATTGGTAAGCCCACCGGCGTGGAAGTGCTGGTGGCTAAGGCCGGCCCCGCCAATATTGTGGAGAAAGTAAGTGCCTCGGGCAAGGTGCAGCCCGAAAACGAAGTGAAAATTTCGCCCGACGTGTCCGGCGAAATCATTGAGCTGTATGTGCAGGAGGGCGATTCTGTGCGCAAAGGACAGCTGCTGCTGCGCATTCGGCCCGACAACTACCAGGCGCAGGTGGCCATGCAAAGCGCCCAAGTGGGCACCCAGCGTGCCAACGTGGGCCAGGCCCAGGCCCGTCTGCAGCAACTGCTGGCCAGCGCCAAGCAAACCGAGTTAACGTACCGCCGCAACGCCTCGCTCTACAAGCAGAAGGTGATTTCGCAGGCCGACTACGAAGCCAGCCAGGCCGCCTACAACGCCTCGCAGGAGGAGATAAACAGCGCCCGCCAATCCATCCGGGCCTCCCAAAGCACCGTGAGCGCGGCTTCGGCCTCGCTGGAAGAAGCCCGCAAAAACCTCAACAAAACCACCATTTACTCGCCCGTGAGCGGTACGGTGAGCAAGCTCAATGTGAAAAAAGGCGAGCGGGTAGTGGGCACCACCCAGATGGCCGGTACCGAAATCATGCGCATTGCCAACCTCAACAACATGGAGGTGCGCGTGAACGTGAACGAGAACGACGTGAACAACGTGAACATCGGCGACTCGGTGCTGGTGGAAGTGGACGCCTACGCCAGCAAGAACGAAAAATTCCGCGGTTTGGTGACCAACATCGCCAACACGGCCAAGGACGCGCTGACGGCCGAGGCCGTGACCGAGTTTGAGGTGCGCATCCGCCTGCTGCCCGCGAGCTACCGCCACCTGCAGCGCACCGTGGCCGGCAAGACCATCGTGCCGTTCCGCCCCGGCATGACGGCTTCGGTGGACATCATCACCGACCGCAAAGCCGGTGCCCTGAGCGTACCGCTAGCCGCCGTAACCACGCGTTCGGACTCGGCCAGCACGAAGGATAGCAAAGACAAGGAGGCTGCTCAAGGGGGCGTTGCTAGTGGAAACGCGGCAGCCGGTCCTAAGTCGGAGATTCAGGAGGTAGTGTTCATCATCAAAGACGGCAAAGCAGTGATGACGCCGGTGAAAACGGGCATCAGCGACTTCCAGAATATTGAGGTGCTGAGCGGCGTGCCCGCCGGTGCCCAGGTGGTGAGCGGACCGTTCCGGGCCGTGGCCAAAACCCTGAAAGACGGGTCCATGGTAGACATCAAGGACGAGAAAACCCTCAATAAGGAAGCCCTCAAAGAGGAGGGTGGCGAAGACAAGTAAGCCGCCTGCTGCACCTATAACTTTTAATTTCAGCCCGTGCCCGTCCTAAAATCCCTCTCTTTAGAAAAGGAGAGGGATTTTACGTTCTTGCGGCTCTTTACTCACCAGTTCTGTACTCTTGGAAAAAATAGCCATGCTCGGCGGGGGCTCCTGGGCCACCGCTCTCACTAAAATTCTCAGCGAAAACGGTTCCCGCGTGGACTGGTGGCTGCGCTCAAAAGACGACGTGCAGCACTTGTTGCGCACCCGCCACAACCGCCGCTACCTCTCGGCCGTGCAGTTCGACCTGAACCGGGTGTACCCCAGCAGCGACCTGGAGGATGCCATTGAGGACGCCGACTGGCTGGTGCTGGCCGTGCCTGCTGCCTTCGTGCAGCCGGTGCTCGATAAGCTGGGGCGCGATGCCCTCAAGCACAAGCGGGTGGTGTCGGCCATTAAGGGCATGATTCCGGGCAAAAACCAATTGGTGACCGACTACGTGGCCGAGCGGTTTAAGCTGGGCCGGAACCAGCTGGGCGTAATTGCCGGGCCGTGCCACGCCGAGGAAGTGGCCCTCGAAAAACAGAGCTACCTCACCATCGGCTCGCCCGATGCCGAGCTGGCCCAGGAGTTCTGCGAGCTGCTGCGCAACCGCTACGTGCGCGCGCACCCCGCCACCGATTTGGACGGCATCGAGTACTGCGCGGTGATGAAAAACATCATTGCCCTCACCGGTGGCATTGCGCACGGGGTGGGCTACGGCGACAATTTCCTGGCCGTGCTGGTGAGCAACGCCGTGCAGGAAATCCGGCGCTTTCTGCAGGTCATCAGCCCGCAACCGCGCGATTTGTCGGCCTCGGCCTACCTCGGCGACTTGCTGGTGACGGCCTACTCGCAGTTTTCGCGCAACCGCACCTTCGGGGGCATGGTGGGCCGGGGCTACTCCGTGAAATCGGCTCAGCTGGAAATGAACATGGTAGCCGAGGGCTACTACGCCGTCAAGTCCATCCACGAGCTCAATAAAAAGCTGAAGGTGAACATGCCAATAACCGAAGCGGCCTACAACATCCTCTACGAGCGGATTTCGCCGGCTGTGGAGATGGAATTACTAAAAGAGAAACTGCGGTGAGAATCACGGCCAACGGATTATTTCTAATCAGCGTAGGCGGAGCTGCAGCGTCTGCGGTAGTCATTGCTGCCAGCCACATGCTATGGTTCGCGCCGGTCTGGACGTATGCGCCGCTCATCCCCAATTCTTCGGTGCTGCCGGCCCTTGAAGGCGGTGCGGGCTTGACGCCGGCGGATTTTGATACGTTTCACGGCATGTTGTTGGCTGCCATCGCGGCGGCGGGGGTGGGGTTTAACGCCTGGTTTTCGGGTATTCTTATTCTTAGGCACCAGGCGCGCGCCGGAAAAGTCGCGCTGTGGTTGAAAGTATTGCCGCTTATGCTTTTAATTCCCTGCGCCGTGCATTTTGCTGGCATGAGGAATTATCACAACAAAACTATTGCACTCAACCAGGAATGGATGAAAAATTACCTCCTTAGAAAACGGACCGTAAAAAAGCCTGCTGCTATTCTGCCCCAGCAACGCAACCCAACAAAATGAACTGGCTTCCGCTTGCTTTGCTCACGGCCCTGTGCCTAGCGCTCTACAACTTTTTTATCAAGCTGGCCGCCGACCACATTCCGGCGGCAGTGGGAGCGGTGGTGCTGCAGCTGGTGGCTGCGGGCCTGGGGGCCGGGTGGCTGCTTTACCTGAAGCTGCAGGGCCAGCCGCTTATCATCACGTCCAAGGGGTTGGGGCTGGCTGCATTGGCCGGTGTGGGCGTTGGCCTGGCCGAAATCCTGACTTTTGTGGTGTTTCAACGCGGCGTGAATTCCTCCGTGGGTACCCCGGTTATCGTGGGCGGCTCGGTGTTGCTCACGGCTGTACTGGGCCTGGTGGTGTTGCGGGAGGCCCTGACGGTGCCGCAGGCCGGCGGCCTCGTGCTGATTGTGGCTGGTATTGCATTGCTGGCGCGCGGGCACTAAGCAAATAGGCCCTCACAGCAGTGCTCAAGTTAGTGTATGGGCTCAGCAGTAGCCCGTATACCAACCTGAGAACTGCTCTTAGTGAAACCAGGGTTTGATGTTGAGCGAAAGATATGCAGGTACCTGGTAGATTTCTACTTCCTGATTTTGGTAGGCGGGCGGAAAGTTAAACAGCGGCTGGAAGTAGCCCCGTTTGTTGGGGAATGCCACCACGTAGCGGTAGCGGGTTGTGCCGCGCTGGTCGCTGTCGATTTGCCACTGGCGTTCGGGCATTTCCGAGTGGGCATAAAACCGAAAAAATAAGTTGTGGGTAGGTTCGGGAATCAAGACCGGGCCGGAGGGCTGCCCCGCCAGCCACTGCAGGCCGGCGTGGTAGGCGCCGTTGCTGGCGCGTGCTACGGGATTCACGCGCACCACCGAATAGGTTTCGTAGGCCACAAATACGGTGATGGCGAGGGCCAGGAGGGGCCGCAGCAGTCGGCGCGTTGCCTCGGCGCTGTAGGTAAGCAGCCAGTCGAGCACCAGGCCCACCAGGATAAAGAAGAAAAATGCTTTGTAGAGCATTACCCGCTCGGGTGGGAAAACGCGCTGCACTACAATGAGGGCATATGGGAAGCTCATAAACCAGAGCGCCGGCAAGCCCAAGCGCCACAGGCGGTGCTCCACCGCCACGGGCAGCCGGTGCTGGCGCGACAAGTACCACAGCCTGCCCACCAACGCGAGCACCGGGATGGTAACGAATAGGGGCCCCAGCGACCGCTGCCCCGCCAGGAAACCCTCGTTGTGCCACACATAATCGAGAATGCCCGCCCAAAACCGCGCTGGCGTGAGGGAGGCCACGTACCCATTGCCCAGCAAGTGCCCCGGCCCGGCCACGAATAGGAGCGGCGCATACAAAGCCACCGTGCCTGCCCCAATAATTCCGCCCACTATCACCGCCAGCCCCAATTGTGGCCAGTCCCGGCGGCGAATCATAGCAATGCCCAGCCAGGAAAATGCCGACGCCAACACGTACACAAACGGCGGCACCGTGTAACAACCCAGGATGCCCGCCAGCGTCATTGCCGCCCAGGCCGCCCGATGGCGTCCTGCCTTCGCGGTAAGCACAAGCGTGCTAAAAAACACCACCCCCGCAAAACCAATCATCAACCAGTATCCCCGGCCCACCCCCGCATGGTAGAGGCCGAGCTGCAGGCAGCTAAACAGGGCAGTGGCCGCCAAAGCCACCCGAAATCCCGCCAGTCGCAATAGGCCGGCAAACAGGAACACCGTGACTCCCGTGCAGGTAAGTAGCACCGGCACCCGCATGCTCCACCAGAACTGCGGGCTGAGCTGATGAAACAGCACGCTGATGGTATTTGACAGGACGTGGTTGTTGGGAATGGGGTAATAGGCCGCCGTGGCCAGTAGCCCCTTGCTCACAAACACTTCGTACGACACGGCGTCGTCGTATTCGGGATTATCGAAGCTGAAAAACACCCGCACCACCGTAAGCGCTACCAAAATCAGTCCCGCCCACAGGCGCTGCGTCCGGGTTAGGCTGAATATACGTTGGGTGAGCTCCTGCCATAGCGTGTTGATTTCAGCGCCCAACAGCTTGAATTCCTGGCGGGAACTGCTCGACTTAATGGCCACGCCGAACATGACGGAAAAAAGCAAGCCGGCACCGGACAATACCAGCTGGGCCTGCCTGAACTCCGCCGCTGAAAACAGCCGGATTTTTTCGTTGTAAAAGGGGAAGAGGAGGTCCATCGCCTGTACTTCGGCGTAGCTGGCGCGGCCCAGCACCAAGGCCGCATAGCCGGTGCACAGCGCGAGCACGCCAATTCCAAAAACCACTAAAAACCTTGTCACTGAATCAAATTTGATGTTATGCCGCTACGCTCTGCTTTAGCCGCGGGTGGGCAGGGCGCCCAGCTTTTCAAGCTCTTCCCACACGCGATGCGTGGGCAGGCCCATCACCGTAAAATAGGAGCCTTCAAGCCGGCTGATGCCCACCATGCCCAGCCAGTCCTGCGCGCCGTAGGCGCCAGCTTTGTCGAAAGGTTGGGCGGTGGCTATGTAATGGCTTATCTCGGCCGGACTGAGGGCGCGAAAATGAACGGTGGTCTGGTCGGAGAATACCACCTGGCGGCCATCGCCGCACCGCAGGCACACGGCCGTAAAAACGTCGTGGGCCCGGCCCTGCAGTCGGGTGAGCATGGCGGTGGCCTCGGCCACGTCGGCCGGTTTGTTCAGCACATCGTTGTCGAGGCACACGATGGTATCGGCGGTGAGCACCAATTCATCGGCGGCCAGGCCCGGAATGTAGGCGGCGGCTTTGTGGGCCGCCAGGTATTCGGCAACCTCGGCGCGGCGCAGGTGAGCCGGGAAGTCCTCCTCTACTTCCAGCAGGCGGATTTTGTAAGTCAGGCCCAGGTCGGTGAGCAGCTGGCGCCGGCGGGGCGAGTTGGAGGCAAGTACTAGTTTCACGCGGTGGGGACTTGGAATTGTTCGGCAAAAAGATTGCCCGCTTCGTCCCCGGCAATGCTGCTGAAGAGGAAGCCGCCGATGGTTTTGGGGTAAAAGAAGGTTGATTTGGGCGGCATCACCGCCCCCGAATGACACACGGCCTCTACCTCGGTCATAGTCACTTCGTTGACGATGAACGCGGCGCGGGCCTCGCCGCGGTCCACGCGCTGCAGGCACTCGGTGAAGTTGCGCACGTACGCCACGCCCGGCCAGGCCCGCTGGTTATCGGGGCCCACAATGCCCAGCACTTTTTCCAGAACGAAAAAGTGGAGCACAGTCAAATCCAGGTTCTTCACCTCATCAGTAGTGTCCCAATTTAGTAGTGCATGCGCCTCGGGCTTGAGCCGGAGCTTATAAGCCTGCCCGTCCAGGTACAGGCCGAAAGCCCAGCGTTTGCCTGCAATAATTTCCGGCAGGTCGTTGGCATCTTCCTTAGGCAGCACGGTGAAATATTCCGCGAGGCGGCCAAGCATTTCTTCGCTCGAAAGGCCGTTCATATCCAGCAGCAGGCGGTGCGTGGCCAGAATGCGCAGGTCGTCGGCCGCCGCATTGGTCAGGTACATCAGGTGATAGTTCCAGGGTTCGTGGCCGGTGGTATTGCCGGCGGCGGCCCGGGCGTGCCGGTACGCCAGGGAGCCTTCGTAGCGGTGGTGGCCATCGGCCAGAATAACCTGCCGCGCCCCCAGTACCTCCTGGAAACGCCGGATAACGGCCGCGTTCTGGATAACGGCCAACACGTCGCGGGCGCCCTGGTAGTCCTCCTCGGTCTCGTAAAGCGGCGAACGCATGGCCTCATCCAGGTAGGCTTCCAGCTCAAAATCCTCGTCGCGGTACAGCCCATGCGTGGCGCTGGTTTGTAGTTGGGTGCGAGCCAGGAGCTCTGCCCGGTCGTTCACTGAGGCCGGCAGAGTATTTTCGTGCCGGAGGACCACGTTTTCGGCCCAGTCGTAGGCCCGAATATGGCACATGAAGCCCTTGCGACAATACTCGCGGCCACTGCCCGGCAGCCGGAAATACTGATAATAGGCATAAATGCCGGGTAGCTGGTCCTGCCGCAGTATGCCGGTGGCCTGCCACTCCTGCAGCCGGGCCAGAGCGGCCGCGGCCGGGTCCTGGGCCTGCGGCACCGACAGGTGAATGGAGTTCAGCGGGTTGCGGTATAGTGCTTCACGCTGTCTGGCCGATACCACGTCGAACAACGGAGAAACGTACTCGTCAATGTTGGCGCTGAGCGTGGGGTTGTAGCGCCAGCCGCGCAGGGGTTGTATTTCGGCCACAGGGTCGGAAGGGTAATGTCGGAAGAAAAGCACGGCCGTAGCAGGAGCGAGGCCCGCGCGCCGCCACTAGGGGGCCAGCCGGCTGCGGCGCCACGCCGTGCCGTCCAGCTCGTAGGCTATCCGGTCGTGCAGGCGGCTGGGGCGTCCCTGCCAGAACTCCAGGCGGTGGGGCCGCAAAATGTAGCCGCCCCAGTGCGGGGGCCGGGGCAGCGGGTCCTGTGCCCCAAATTCGCTGGCCATGGCCGTTTCCCGGGCTTCGAGCTCCTCGCGGCTGCCAATCACTTGGCTTTGGGGCGAGGTCCAGGCCCCGAGCTGGCTGCTACGGGGCCGGCTCTGGAAGTACTCAGTCGACAGCGCCTCGGGTGCTTTTTCAACCCGGCCTTCTATCCGCACCTGCCGTTCCAGGCCGGGCCAGAAGAAGTTCATCGCCGCCAGCGGGTGCGCGCTGAGCTCCTGGCCTTTGCGTGATTCGTAGTTGGTGTAGAACAGGAACCCGGCTTCTTCGGGCAATCCTTTCAGCAGCACCACCCGCGAGGAAGGCTGGCCCGCCGCCGAAACCGTGCTCAGCGTGAGCGCCGTGGGCTCGTCTAGTTGGGCAGCTATGGCTTCATCCAGCCACACGCGGAACTGCTGAACGGCGTCGGGCAGGACGTCGGCTTCGGAAAGGGTGCGCTGCGCGTAGGTTTTGCGCAGGTCGGCAAGGTGCGGGTCGGTCATGTTTGGGAAGTCAGGCAATGCAACAACGCCTGCCAGGCAGGTCGTCAATCAAAATTCTGGAAGCAATACTTATCGGCCGGCAGCCAGCAATCCAGGGAACATTTTCAGGAATCCAATAGTCTTGGTAAACCAGGGAAAAACCTGAAATACTTTTTCGGCCGCAAGTTACTACCTTCTATAGGCCTGTTGCGAAGTACTGCGGTTTGGCTCGGTGGGCTCAGATATCGTATACCTGTTGCCTTGCGAATAACCACTCAAGAGGAAATGAGTTGCCGTTCCCCAAGCTCATTATTCTGCCAACACAACTTCAGCAGGCTAGCAACTGACAACCAGCAACAGACAACAATTCACCTCCTCCTTTTAAGCTCACTCTTATGCGGCCAGGTACCCTACTTATCTCGCGGCCCTTTCTGGGCGACCCCAATTTCGAGCGCAGTGTGGTGCTGCTGTGCCGCGATGAGCCCGACGACGGCACCTTTGGATTAGTTCTCAACCGGCTGTCCTCGCTCACGCTGGGCGATGTGCTGGAATTGCCGCCGGAAACCGGAGTCGCAGCAGCAGGCCTGCCCATCCATGTGGGCGGCCCCGTGGAACCTGATACCCTGCACTACCTGCACCGCCGTTCCGACCTGCCCGGTGCTGCCCACTTGGGCCAAGACGTGTACTGGGGTGGTGATTTTATGCTGCTACTCGCTCTCATTGGCAGCGGCGATGTGGCGGCCGATGAAGTGAGGCTATTTGCGGGCTACTCGGGCTGGGGTGTGGGCCAGCTGGCGGGCGAAATGCAGGGTCAGAGTTGGATACGTCACCCCGCAAGCGCCGGGAAAGTGTTTACTTTGGCATCTGATGCCTTTTGGCGGGACATCCTACGCGAAAAAGGCGGCCGGTTTAAAGTCCTGGCCAACTATCCCGTCGACCCCCGCCTCAATTAGCCTTATCAGCACGGGCGGTGCTATTTTCGTTGTTATATTCCATTCTTTTTTTGCTCTCTTCTCTGGCCTCCATCGCGGGGCCGGCTTTTACGAATTTTTATGGCTGCTGAAGAAAACCCCACCGCTCCGCTTGCTGGCGGTACCGACCCTTCCGGCGAAGACCGGATGACCATTTTGCAACGCCGTCTCGCCGAGATTGAGGGAGGTGCCGCGCCGGCTTCGGCCAGTGAGGCCACGCCCGAAGGGCAAGTTGAGATGCCAGCCCAGGGCACGCCCGCCCTGCCCGCCGACCAGCCCGCCGGGGCTGGCACCGCCGAGCCCCTGGCCTCGGACGCCCTCTCAACGCCCGATGCCGGCACGCCCGAAGCTGCTGCTGCCGCCGAAACGGCCCTGCACGTACCCCACTCCGTGTCGGACAAGGCCCATCCGGTCTCCGCTTCGCGGGCCCGTGCCCTGGCCCACTACGGCGATGATTCCAGCATTGGCACCGAGCAACTGCCGGTCACGCCCTATCCCGAGGCGCTGCCTGCCGATGAGCACACCACGCCTGCTGACCCGGCGCCGGTGCCCGACCCGGAGTCGTTGAGCACGCCGCCCAATGCTACCGTGGAGGAGCAGGCCCCAGAGCTGCCCACCGTCAGCCTGCACGATGCGCAGGACCTGGATGATGCCCCGGAAGCCCTGGCCAACCTGACCACTTCAGAAGAAACGCCACTCAACGCCCTGCCCGCCACCGGCGCCGATGAAACGGCCGATGCCGAGCAGGAAGCTTCCGAAACATCTGAGTCCGTTGCGCCTGACTTCACCGCGTTGGATTTGCCCGCTCAAGCCGCTTACCTGGTGGAGTTGATTCGTCGTCCCACGGCCCGCCAGAACCGCAAGCAGATTCAGGACTTCACGCGCCAGTACGAAGCCAACGTGGGTCTGGCCCGCAGTGCCGCCCGCCAGAAATTTGCTGAAGGCGGCGAGGGCGCCGAAGCCTTTGCTTTCCAGCAGCCCGAAGGCCAGCAGGAGCTGAACAAGGCCCTGCAGGAATTTCGGGAGAACCGCGCCAAGGACGCCAAAGCCGAAGACGCCAGCCGCGGCGACAACCTCAGCAAGAAGAAGGAACTGCTCGACCAGCTGCGCCTTTTGGTGGAAGGGGCCGAAACCAAGGACAGCTCTGCCAAACTCAAGGCATTGCAGGCCGAATGGAAAGCTACCGGGGCCGTACCCCAGTCCGATAGCCAGGCTATCTGGGATACCTACCACGGTCTGCTCGATATTTATTACAGCAAGCAGGGCCGGTTCCTGGAGATGAAGGACCTGGACCGCCGCCGCAACCTGGAGGCCAAAGAAGCCCTCATCAAGCGGGCCGACGCCCTGGCCCAGGTGCCGGGCATCAACAAAGCCCTGGACGAACTCACCAAGCTGCACGAGGAGTGGAAGCACATCGGCCCCGTGCCCAACGACCAGCGCGAGCCGCTCTGGCAGCGCTTCATTGCCGCCTCCGACGTGCTGCACCAGCGCCGCAAGGAGTTCGTGGACCAGCGTTCCACCCAGGAAAAGGCCAACCTGCTGGTGAAGCAGGCCCTGCTTGAGCGGGTGCTGCCCTTCGCGGCCTTTGAGACCGACCGCGTGAATCTGTGGCGCTCGAAAACCGATGAGCTGCAGGAAATTAAGGTCGAGTGGGAAGCCGCCGGCTTGGTGCCCCGGGCCCAGGCCGATGCGCTCAATAAACAGTATTGGGCCGCTTATAAAGCTTTTTTCAACCGCAAAAACGAATTCTTCAAGTCATTGGACAACGAGAAGTCGGCGAACGTGAAAGCCAAAGTGGCGCTCATTGAGCAAGCCGAAGAAGCGGCTAACAACCCCGATGCCGATGCGGCCCGTCAGGTTATCATCCGGGTGCAAAAGGAGTGGAAAGACGTGGGCCGCGTGCCCGACAAGCTCGCCGATAAGCTGTGGCACCGTTTCCGCGCCGCCTGCGACACCGTATTTGACCGCCCGCGCCACGAGTCCCGCCAGCGCGACGAGAGAGTGCAGCAGTCCTCGGTAGAGCAAACCGCGCACCTCGATAAAATTGGCGAACAGGTGAATGCCCTGACCGCCGAGAACCCCGGTTCGCTTGAAGGCTACCGCGACATCGTTGCGGGGTGGTCGGCCGAGTTCGACCCCACCGACGAGCAGCCCGGTGGCAGCACTTCCGACCGCAGCGAGGAGCAGCTCGTGTCCTTTCTGGGCAAATACCTGGACCACGTGCCCGGCCTGAGCTACGCCGACCGGGCCGACTTGCTTTTTCAGGTGGAAGTAGGCCGCCTCAAGGCCCGTCCCCAGGCCCAGCAGCAGCTCACCCGCAAGGAAATGGCCCTGCGTAAAGAAATCAACGAGCTGGAGAACGACCACGCTACGCTGCAAACCAACCTGGATTTCTTTGCCCGCTCAAAAAATGCCAACCAACTGCGCGAGGAATACCAGGGCCGCATCGCCGAAGGCCAGAAGCGCATCGAAACCCTCAAGAAGCAATTAAAAATTATTCGCAGCTAGCCCTGCGGTAAAATTGCTGTTAGTCAATTGAAAAGAAGCCCGCCACATCCAGTGGCGGGCTTCTTTTTTGTCCGGGTCCGCAAATAAGCTGGCAAAAGCCCTTCCGTTGCTTACTTTTGTGGCACCTCAATGCCTCCTTAGCTCAGCTGGTAGAGCAACTGACTTGTAATCAGTAGGTCGCTGGTTCGATCCCGGCAGGAGGCTCGTGATGTTGTGAAAGCCTTGTAAGTCTTTGGATTTGCAAGGCTTTTTTTATGGTTAAAATTCTCGATGTGGCTTGTCATGCTTGTCATGCTTCGCAGGGTTCAGCATGACAAGCCTAATAAGGTCCTACGCAAGCTCAGGGTGACAGACTTTCTGACTTGCCAATCAGCTTACGCGTGTGAAACTGCCAATGCCACATTTATCCTGATTGCCCCCTGGACGCCTCACGGCGTCGATGTCCTCGGAGCGGTTTATGCGCTATTAGCCGGGGCCAGTTGGGCGGCCTACATCGTTTTGGGTGGGCGCGTGGCAGCTGTGATGCCGGGCAGTGGGGCCGTGGCCATTGGGATGATTTTCGCCACCGTGACGGTGCTGCCCTTTACGATGGTTAGCGGTGGGCTGCAGCACCTTACCGTGCCCTTGCTTTTGGCGGGATTGGCCCTGGCGGCGTTATCGAGCGCGCTGCCATTTACCCTGGAGATGAATGCGCTTGGGCGGCTCCCGGCCCGCACATTCAGCGTGCTTATGAGTATGGAGCCGGCCGCGGCGGCCCTGTGCGGCTTGGTATTCCTGGGCGAGCACCTGGGCTGGGGGCAGTGGCTATCGGTTGTGCTCGTCATGGTGGCCAGTGTTGGGGCTACTGTCACGGCCCCCAAGCGCCCGCCTCTTGTTGAAGTATAGAGAGCCATACCCTGCTCACCACACTGTGGGGAGCTTGTTACCTTGCTCTCTGCTTGCTGAAAATTTCCTACTAACCGACCCGAAACGCGTATCAACTACACGCTCTCGACTTCCCACTTCTTCTTATTTTAATACCCCAAATTTTCCCCTTGGATACTATCACTGCCACCGCCCTATTTATTGAACAGAAATTTGCCGACGAAGGCAGTGGTCACGACTGGGCCCACATCCGCCGGGTATGGCTGCTGGCCAAGCGCCTGGCCCAGGCCGAGCCCACCGCCAACCTTGAAGTGACCGAGTTGGCCGCGCTGCTGCACGACATTGCCGACTGGAAATTTCACGACGGCGACTACGAAGCCGGCCCCCGGGCGGCCCGGGAGTGGCTAGCCAGCCAGCATGTGCCGGAGGCCGTGATTGCACAGGTGCAAACGATTATCCGGGAAGTGTCCTTCAAGGGGCTGGGCGTGGAAACGCCAGTGTCGTCCATCGAGGCCGCTTTGGTGCAGGACGCCGACCGACTCGATGCCATCGGGGCCATTGGCATCGCAAGGGCGTTTGCTTACGGTGGCCACAAGGGGCGGCCCCTGCATGACCCGGTCATTGTGCCCGTGGCCCACGACAGCTTCGCCAGCTACCAAAAGAACGACGCTCCCACGTTGAACCACTTTTACGAAAAGCTGCTCCACCTCAAAGACCGGCTGCACACCGACGGGGCCCGGCAGATTGCGGCGCAGCGCCACGAATTCATGGAAGCTTACGTGGCCAGGTTCCTGGCCGAGTGGGACGGTGAGGACTAGCGGCACGTGGTGTACGGGCTGCGGATAGGCGAGGGGTGTTGCCAGCCACTACCTTTGCAGCATGAAGCTTTTCCTCCGCCTGGTGCCGTGTGTGCTGTTATTAGTCGTCAGCAGTTGCCGAACCTGTCCCATTGAAACCTGCCACGTACGCAAGGTGCACATGCACAGCGGCAATAAGTACCGGGGCCAGCCGATATTCAAAAAGCA
Source organism: Hymenobacter lapidarius (assembly GCF_001816145.1). Lineage (GTDB taxonomy): Bacteria > Bacteroidota > Bacteroidia > Cytophagales > Hymenobacteraceae > Hymenobacter > Hymenobacter lapidarius. The sequence goes on from NZ_MDZB01000109.1 coordinate 69,915, forward strand.
AAATCCCGCCATTGGCGAGAAAATCAAGACCCACAATCCCAAGTCGGGCACGCATTCCAGCGACAAGAGTAAGCCCTTGAAGTGAGAATGCCCCATAGCCGGTGGGCACGGCTTCCCTGGATTACGAGTTGAAGTTATACCCACCCGCGAGGAGCTGGGATAGTACCCAAAAAAGGCCGTAGCGCTTGTCGTTACGGCCTTTTTGTTGTAACTTCGCACGCATATAAAGAACCATTCACCTGCGGCTTAAAAGCCCCCTTTTAAGGGGTTTCCAGAAGCTGCCTATAAACCCCCAAATGGCGGAAGGCGAAAAAATCATTCCGATTAACATCGAAGACGAGATGCGGGGCGCTTACATCGACTACTCGATGTCGGTTATCATCTCCCGGGCCCTGCCCGATGTGCGCGACGGCCTGAAGCCCGTGCACCGGCGCGTGCTCTACGGCATGAGCGAGCTGGGCGTGGGTTACAATAAATCCTACAAAAAGTCGGCCCGTATCGTGGGCGAGGTATTGGGTAAGTACCACCCGCACGGCGACACATCCGTGTACGACACCATGGTGCGCATGGCCCAGGACTGGAGCCTGCGCTACCCGTTGGTGGACGGCCAGGGCAACTTTGGCTCCGTGGATGGCGACTCGCCGGCTGCCATGCGCTACACCGAGGCCCGCCTCAAGCGCATTGCCGACGAAATGCTCAACGACCTGGACAAGGACACGGTGGACTTCCAAGCCAACTTCGACGACTCGCTGGAAGAGCCCAGCGTGATGCCCGCCAAATTCCCGAACCTGCTGGTCAATGGCACGTCTGGTATTGCCGTGGGCATGGCCACCAACATGGCCCCGCACAACCTGACGGAAGTAGTAAACGGCATTATTGCCTACCTCGACAATCCCGACATCACGATTGACGAGCTGATGCAGTACGTGACGGCGCCCGACTTCCCCACGGGTGGCATCATCTACGGTTACGAGGGCGTGAAGCAGGCTTTCCACACCGGCCGCGGCCGCGTGGTGATGCGGGCCAAGGCCACGTTTGAAACCAGCAAAACCGGCAAGGAGCAAATTGTCGTCACCGAAATTCCCTACATGGTGAACAAGGCGTCGATGATTGAAAAGACGGCGGCGCTCATCAACGACAAGAAGATTGAGGGCATTTCGGACATGCGCGACGAGTCGGACCGCGACGGCATGCGCATCGTCTACGACCTCAAGCGCGATGCCATGCCCAGCGTGGTGCTCAACAACCTCTACAAGTACACCCAGCTGCAAAGCTCCTTCGGCGTCAACAACGTGTGCCTGGTAAAGGGCCGTCCCATGACGCTGAACTTGCAGCAGCTGATTCACTACTTTGTGGAGCACCGCGCCGAGGTTATCATCCGCCGGACCAAGTATGAGCTGGCCGAAGCCCGGAAGCGCGCCCACATCCTGGAGGGCCTGCTCATTGCGCTCGACCACCTCGACGAAGTTATTGCCCTGATTCGCGGCTCGCGCGACCCCGAGGTGGCCCGTGGCCAGCTCATCTCGCGCTTTGCCCTGAGCGAAGTACAGGCCCGTGCCATTCTGGACATGCGCCTGCAGCGCCTCACCGGCCTGGAGCGCGACAAGATTGTGGCCGAATACGAGGAGCTCATGCGCCTTATCGACCACCTGAATTCTGTATTGGATTCGGATGTGTTGCAGCGTGGCATCATCAAAACCGAGCTGGTCGATATCCGCGAGCGGTACGGCGACGGCCGCCGCACCGAAATCAATTACGTGGGTGGTGATTTCTCGACCGAGGACATGATTGCCGACGAGGCCATGGTCATCACCATCAGCCGCGAAGGGTACATCAAGCGCACTAACCTGGACGAGTACCGCGCCCAGGGGCGGGGTGGTGCCGGCTCGCGGGGTGCCATCTCCAAGAAGGACGACTTCACCGAGCACTTGTTTGTGGCCACCACGCACGAGTACCTGCTGTTCTTCACGGAGCTGGGCCGCGTATTCTGGCTCAAAGTATACGAAGTGCCGGAAGGAGGGAAGGCCACCAAAGGCCTGCCCATCCAGAACCTCATCGAAATCCCCCGGGAAGACAAGGTTCGGTCAGTGCTCAACGTGCGCGGCCTCAAAGACCCGGACTACCTCGAAAACACCTTCCTCATGTTCTGCACCGAGCAGGGCACGGTGAAGAAAACGCCGCTGGAAGCGTATTCGCGCCCCCGGACGGCGGGCATTAACGCCATTACCATCAACGAAGGCGACCGGATTCTGGACGTGCAGCTGTTGGCTCCGAACTCCGAAGTGGTGCTGGCCCTGCGCTCCGGCCGCGCCGTGCGCTTCAACGAATCCAAGGTGCGTTCCATGGGACGGGCCGCGGCCGGCGTGCGCGGCATCAGCCTTTCTGACACGCCCGGCGACCGGGTAGTGGGCATGGTGTGCCTGTCTGACCCCTCGCAGGAATTGCTGGTGGTGACCGAAAACGGCTACGGCAAGCGCAGTTCGCTCGACGAGTACCGCGTTACGAACCGTGGTGGCAAGGGCGTGCGCGCCATGAAAATCACCGATAAGACCGGTAATCTGGTTGCCATCAAGGACGTGAACGACACCGATGACTTGATGATTATCAACAAGTCGGGCATTACCATCCGGCTGCGTATGAGTGACTTGCGTACCATTGGACGTGCCACGCAAGGCGTGCGCCTGATTAAAATTGGCGGCAACGACGAAATATCTTCTGTAGCAAAAGTGGCTGCCGAGGAGAAAGATGAAACCGAAACGGACCTGGTGCTCGAGGGTGCTTCGGCCGAGTTGGCAGAAGGTGCCATTAGCAGCCCTGTTACAGGGGCTTTGGACCAGAATACCGAAGAGCCTGAAGAAGGCGACGAAGCCGAGTCAGAAGACTTGGCATAATTCCTGAATAGGGGCGGGGCGGTCCATTTGGGTCGCCCCGTTTACTTTTGGTGCGGTTCCCGGGCATCATTGCGCGCTCAGGGCCGTAGTTTAGCTCACTTTCTTTTCCACCCATTCATTCAGCTTCTGCTTCACGTGTTGATTATCAAATATAACCGAGAGGAGTGGAGCGCAACTCGAATCATATGAAGAAGACTTTTTTAACGTTTGCAGCAGCTACCTTTTTGGTCGCTGGTCTGCCAGCAGCGGTATCGGCTCAAAATTCAGCTGTTACTAATGCCATCCTGAACCAGCGTTCGGGCCTACTCGACAAAGCCCGTGCTGAAATCGACAAGGCTATTGTAAACGAGAAGACCAGTGGTAAAGCCAAAACGTGGTATACGCGCGGCGAAATTTATCAGGGCATGATGGAAAGCCCCATCTACGGCAAGCAACTGCAGGCTGGTGAAGGTCTGCAGAAGGCGTACGAGTCCTACAACAAGACCATTGAGCTCGACACCAAAACCGGCGAGTTTGGCAAGCAAGCAGTAGTCAAAGTAGAGAGCCTCTACGGTCAGGCGTTTAATGACGCTGTGAGCAGCTACAATGCCAAGGAGTACGACAAGGCCATTGCTAGCTACAAGATGGCCTCACAGATCAAGCCTCAGGATACCACGGCTGTGTTGTATTCCGCCTACGCTTCGGAGGCCAAGCAGGATTACGTCGGTGCCCGTGCCAGCTATAACCAGCTGCTTGCTATGAATTATAAATCAGTAAACATGTATTCTCGCTTGCTGCAAATGGCGAAGGAGGAAAAGGATAATGCGGCGGCAGCAAAAGTTCTGCAGCAGGCACTGGCTGCTTATCCCACCAATAAATCCTTTATGTTGGAGGATTTGAACGTTTCTTTGGCGAGTGGTAAGGGGGAAGATGCTTTGGGTAAAATTAACAAGTCCATTGCCGCTGACCCTTCTAATTCTAACCTTTATGCGGTCCGGGGCTCGCTTTACGACCAGCAGAAAAAGACCGAATTGGCAGTGGTAGATTACCGTAAGGCTATTGAGTTAGATGCGAATAACTTCGATGCACAGTTTAACTTGGGCGTCTACAATTACAATCGCGCTGCTGATGCTTATACAAAAGCCAGTAAAATGGACTTGAAGACGTATCAAGTATCCGGTAAAAAGTACGAGACCGAAGGCAAGAAATTCTTCGAAGCTTCGGTTCCTTATTTTGAAAAGGCACTTCAGTTGCAGCCAGATGATCGTAACACGATGACTTCTCTGCAGAAAGTCTATTTCCGTCTGGGTCGTAACTCTGATTCTGACCGCTTGAACGCTAAGTTGAAAGCAGGGAAGTAGAGGTTATATCAAGAGAAGCTTAATGGCCTACCCAAATTCATTGGGTAGGCTTTTTTGTATGCTAAGTGAAGTAACGCCTTTGTCAATTTAACATAATATAAATTATAAGACTTAAGTTTTATGCGTTAGGTCAGTACGTTTATATCTGTTTTTTTATGGTCGTATAGATGTTTTTAAGTAAGCTTATTTTAGCACGTTCTCTAGTGCATCATAACCTTCGTTTTGCTTGCTTTAGTTTAGTTACTTGAGCGTCTGTTCGGCTCCCATTGTTTTTTTCTTCTCGATTCGAAACGTCACTGGACTTGGAGCGTAAATCCTTTTAGTCCGCCTTCCGAGATAGTTCGGGCTGTATCAATGGTGCGGTCACGCAACAAAGTCTTCGCTACTTACGGTTGTTCGACAGTAGTTAATTAACCGTCTTCTGCAATTGTTAACCCTTTTAGACGTTCAGTTCGTGCAGTAATATGGTGCGTCTTGTAGTCTCAGACAAGAAGATAAAAAATGGTATATAATTGAAAATGATTAAATACTTTTAAATACTTTTTTACTCTATTCAGTAATTGTATTCTCTTAACTCTACGCCTACTTTCGGTGCAATAGAGTCTTTAATAACTAAGGACTCTCTGGAATCTTAAGTAACGAACGATGATTTTTTATTTACTGCCAGCTATTTATACCAAATTGCAAGAAGATTTACACAATAGATATACCATGGCTTATGATAATAAGTGTAACGCTGAGTGTCGAAGTATTAGATTGCACGAATAGCTTTGTATATAAGTAATTAAAAGTATAAAATAATTAGTAATTTAAAACTTTTTTATACTTTAAACTTAATAACCGTTAAACCGTTCAAAGACTAACCTTTGGGTCTAATACTTCCAATCACAGACATGCCTAAATTGATTGATTACCCTCGGACTACTTATGCTGGGGCCTGGGAACTAGCTGAGATAACAGACGATACAGGCGGAAAATGCGCAATAGAAACGGCAGCACGAAAATTAAACCGAAAGGTCAGCGGGTCTTTTAAAGCAATAATTGGCTCAGCGGTTAAGTTTGGTCTGCTAACGAGCAAACGGGACTTGCTTACTACCACCACTCTATTCAAGCGAATAAAACATGCCTACGACAAGCAGGAGGAACTACTGTTTCATAGAGAAGCATTTCTCACACCTCCCCTTTTCACCCAACTTTGCCGGAAGTTCCGTAGCCGCGAACTGCCCGTGCAAATGCTGGATGTTATGCTGATTCGGGAATTCGGAGTGGAGGAAATTAACGCGCAAGGGGTAGCCAAGGCTTTTGTGGAAGGCTGCCGCATGGTGGGCCTTCTGGATGAACGCAATATTATTGCTGACATTGATGCACCAACGAACAAGCCTGGCCCACGCAGGGAGTTGGCCAGTCCGGCCCCAAGCACCAATTCCTTTCGCCCAGCCCTAGAACCCGCTTCTGCGCAAGAGGACCAGAATTTCGACCCCAGCGTCCAGCACACGGAATCTTTTGCCTCATCCGAAAACAGTGCCTCCACAATTCCTGAAACCTACGCATCGAGTAGAAGCTCAACCAAACCGGCGTCCGATGGTCAAACCCGCCCCGATGCAATAGCGAGCTTATTTGGCCTACTCCATCCTGATACTGATGTGATAACTACAGGTCAGACGTCGCATGATAGACAATACGAGGCACCCGGTCTATCTCAAACGCCAAACGGCTATACAACTGCCCCGACAGCCACCCTACCTGTACAGGCACCCGCTGTTGAACTACCCCAAACTTCCCCTCCAACCTACCAAATTCAGGTGAGCGGCCCCGGAGTTAACACGCTATTATCGATTACCGACGAGGACGACATTGCAATTGCAGTTGCCCTTTTACAAAAAATAAAACGTCAACTAAACGCCGTTTAAACCTACCTTCTTAACAGAAAAAAGGGCCTACTATATAATATAGAAGGCCCTTTTTTCTGTTTCGTAACTCAGGCTTTAGCCCTCGGTTAGGTGCCGGGTGTTGGGCAGGCGGTGACGCTCTTGCAGAACAGCAATAACCTCCTGTAGCGGAACACCCGAGGCCACCAGCAATACCAGCAGGTGGTAAAGCAAGTCGGCAACTTCGCTGGGAAGGGTAGCGCGGCTACCACCTACGGCATCAATAACCGTTTCCACGGCCTCCTCTCCCACTTTCTGGGCAATTTTGGGCATCCCCTTCTTGAAGAGCGAAACCGTGTAAGACGTGGGCGCGCGTTCCGGGAACTGGTGCCGCTCTACGATAAGCCGCTCCAAGTCAGCTAAAAAGCCAACTGGCGCGGCTGGCACGGCAGACTGGCCCAATTGCTCGAAGCAGCTGATGGTGCCGCGGTGGCAGGTAGGGCCGGCCGGTACGGCCCGCACCAAAATGGCGTCGGCATCACAATCGATGTGCAGGCTCACAACGGTTAAGAAGTTGCCGCTACTCTCCCCTTTTACCCACAAGCGGTTTTTGGAACGCGAGAAAAAAGTCACTTTTCCGTCCGCCTGGGTGCGTTCCCACGCCTCCGCGTTCATGTAGCCGAGCATGAGCACTTGGCCGGTATCAGCATCCTGAATGATGGCGGGCAGTAGGCCGGTAGCTGCGTCGAAGCGCAACGCCGCCGGAGGTGAGGTAACAGGGGTCATGGAGGTAAGTTAGTCAGGTAAACCGTCTTTGCTACAACCGGATGGCAATGCCTTCGGCGTGCAAATACTGCTTCAACGCGGGCAGAGCCGTTTCATTGAAGTGAAAAATACTAGCTGCCAGGGCTGCATCTGCGCCCCCAGCCCGAAACACGGCCGTAAAATCAGCTGGCTGGCCGGCACCGCCCGACGCAATAACCGGAACGGGCACCGCTTCGCTAACGGCCCGCGTCAGTTCGAGGGCAAAGCCGGCTTTGGTGCCGTCGTGGCTCATGGAGGTAAGCAGTAGCTCACCTGCGCCCAGCTCGGCCGCCTCACGGCACCAGTGCACCGCCTGCCACCCGGTGGCCACGGTGCCGGCCCGCGTCATTACCTGCCATTCCCGGTCAACCAGGCGGGCATCAACGGCCACCACCACGCACTGCGAGCCAAAGCGACGCGCTAATTCGGAGATAAAAGCCGGCCGCGCCAAAGCCGCGGAGTTAATGGACACCTTGTCGGCACCGCTCATCAGCAGCGCCTCCACGTCGGCTACCGTGCTGATGCCACCGCCAACGGTAAAAGGAATATCCAGCACCCGGGCCACGTCGCGCACCAGGTCCGTGAGGGGTTGCCGGCGCTGGTTGGTGGCCGTGATGTCCAAAAACACCAGCTCGTCGGCTCCTTCCTGGGCATACCGGGCCGCCAAGGAAACGGGGTCCCCGGCATCGCGCAGGCCCTCGAACTGAATGCCTTTAACGGTTCGGCCGTCCCGCACGTCGAGGCAGGGAATAAGACGCTTTTTAACCACGAAACAAGAGCATTAATGGGGTTGAAAGTACTGTGGAAGCAGATAACTACAGGAAGGGCTTCAAATCGGGCGGCTTGATGGTTCCCTCGTACAGGGCCTTGCCGATGATGGCGCCGTGCATGCCGGCGGCGGCAAGGGCCTCCACGTCGGCAATGGTGGTAACGCCGCCACTGGCTACAAAGCGGGCCGTGGGAAACTGCTTGATAAGCGTCTGGTAGATTTCCAGCGAAGGCCCCTGCAGAAGGCCGTCTTTACTCACATCGGTGCAAATGAACGTGCTGGCCCCGGCTCCCAGATAGCTAGTGATAAAGTCCACCAGAGTCAGGGCGCTTTTATCGGCCCACGCATTAATCATGATATGCTCCCCCTTGAAATCAGCGCCAATAAAGATGGTATCGGAGCCGTACCGGGCCAGCCAGGCTTCCACGGTGGGTTGTTCGCGCACGGCCAGGCTACCGGCCGTCACGTGCCTGGCGCCGGCATCGAGTACCTGCGTTAAGGAAGCTTGCGTCTGGATGCCGCCACCGGCATCAATGTCCAGCGTTGTGGCGGTGGCGATGGCCTCCAGAACTGCCAGATTGACCGGATGGCCGGCCCGGGCTCCGTCCAGGTCCACGAGGTGCAGGCGGCGCATGCCCGCATCAGCAAAGCGTTGGGCCACGGCCACGGGGTCGGAATCGTAGGTGGTTTGCCGCGCAAAGTCGCCGGCGCTGAGCCGCACGCATTGGCCATTGACCAGGTCGATAGCAGGAATAATTTCCAAAACAGTTGCAGAATTGATGGAGAGATATAAACCTACAGGTTCAGAAAATTGGCGAGAATGCGTGTACCCACCGCACCGCTTTTTTCGGTATGGAACTGCACGCCGTGGAAATTACAGTGCTGCACCGCCGCACTAAACGGAGCCGGGTGGCTTGCCTGAGCAGTGGTGTAGTCCCCCACTGGCGCGTAGTAGCTGTGCACGAAGTATACGTGGTCGGCATCCGTTAAGCCCGCAAACAACGGGCCCAGCAAACGCTGCAGGTTGTTCCAACCCATATGAGGGACCTTGTGCGTAGCGTCGGGCACGAACCGCTGTACGTTGAAGGGCAATAGTCCCAGCAAGGGCGTATCATTCTCTTCGCTGTGCATGCCCAGTAGCTGCATGCCCAGGCATATGCCCAGGAAAGGTTGCGTCAGGGTGGGCAGGACTTCGTGCAGGCCCGCAGCCCGCAGGGCCTCCATGGCCGAGGCAGCTTCACCCTCACCGGGAAAGAGGACCTTGTCGGCTTTGCGCAGCATTTCCGGGTCAGCGGTGAGAGTGGCCTGCGCGCCTAGGCGCTCCAGTGCAAATAGCACCGATTGAACGTTGCCGCCTTTATAGTCAACTACCGCAATTTCCATGGGCTATATATTATTCATTTGTATATATCATCCGCAAACGAATATTAATCCATTTGTGAACCAATGTCTTCCTACAAAATTCCCTTGGTGCTCGGAATAGCCGCCGACTCATCGCGTTGCAAAGCCATTTTAATGGCCTTGGCAACTGCTTTGAAAATGGCTTCTATCTTGTGGTGCTCGTTGTCGCCGGTACAGGAGATATTGAGGGTGGCCCGGGAGTTGTCGGTAAAGGACTTGAAGAAGTGAAAAAACAGCTCAGTGGGCAGGTCGCCGACCCGCTCCCGCTTAAACTCGGCATCCCAGACCAACCAAGGGCGGCCAGCGAAATCGATGGCCGCTTGAGCTAAGGCTTCGTCCATGGGCAAAAGAAAACCATAGCGGGCCAGTCCTCGCTTGTCGCCCAGGGCTTGCGAGAAAGCCGTGCCTAGAGCCAGAGCCGTATCCTCCACTGTGTGGTGCTCATCAATGTGCAAATCGCCTTTTACACGAATGTGTAAATCAACCCCACTGTGCCGGCCCAACTGCTCAAGCATGTGGTCGAAGAAGCCCAGCCCGGTATGAATGTCCGTTTTGCCGGTTCCATCCAGGTTGAGCTCAATGGCAATCTGGGTTTCGTTGGTATTACGCTCAATGACTGCGATGCGCGCCGGGTAGCGCAGGTGTTGGTAGATGGCTTCCCAGCTGGTGGTGGTGAGGGCGGCGCGCGCGTTGGGCTCCTCTCCTATCAGAATGGCGCGGCTGCCCAGGTTGATGGCCAACTCAACGTCGGTAAGCCGGTCGCCGATTACGTAGGAATTGGCCAGGTCGTATTCATTGGCCGGGTCCAGGTATTGCCCCAGCAAGCCGGTACGGGGCTTGCGGGTGTCCAGGTTTTCGTGCGGAAAGCTGCGGTCAATCAATTCGGCGGCAAAGTGCACGCCTTCGCCGGCCAGAATCTCCTGCATCAACCGATGCGGCGGCCAGAACGTGTCTTCCGGGAAGCTGGCAGTGCCCAGTCCGTCCTGGTTGGTCACGAGCACCAGCTCGTACTCGGGCAGGTCGCGTGCAATGCGGGCCAGCGCGCTGATGCAGCCGGGCAGAAACGCAAACTTTTCCAGGCTGTCTACCTGCTGGCTGGGCTGCGGCTCGACAAGGATGGTGCCGTCGCGGTCGATAAAGAGGGCCTTTTTCAAAACGTGTGTTACTATGGGAAGCGAATGGGTAATAGCGCTGGCGCGCTTACTGGGCGGTGGCAACCGAGGCGGGCCGCGCTGCTCCTATTTCCTGCAGCGCCGCCAATAGTTGGGCATTTTCGGCACTGGTGCCCACCGTCAGGCGCAAGCAACCGGCGCAACCGGGCTGGCTGGTGCGGTTCCGAACCACAATGCCGCGGGCCTGCAACTGGTCGTACACCGCCGTGGCATCCACATTGAAGCGCACCAGCAGGAAGTTGGCATCCGAGGGAAATACGTGCTCCACGATGGGCAGCGCGGGCAGGGCGTCATTAAGCAGTTCACGCCCTTGCAGCAGCTCCGCCTGCATCTGTGGCAGCTGCGAGGCCGCATTGAGGGCGGCCAGCGCGTGCTGCTGCGTGGCAGCGGAAATATTGTACGGAGGCTTTATTTTATTGAAGTAGGCAATGACAGCCGGGGCGGCGTACGCCACGCCCAGTCGCAGGCCGGCCAGTCCCCAGGCTTTCGAGAAAGTCTGGAGCACCACCAAGCGCGGAAATTCCGCCAGGCGCGTAACCCAGCTTGGCGCATCAGCGAAGTCGGCATAGGCTTCATCAACCACCACAAATCCCTTGAAGGACTTCAGGATTGTCTCCAATGCTTCCTGCGCAAGCAGGTTGCCCGTTGGGTTGTTCGGCGAGCACAGGAACACCACCTTGGCTTTGGAAGCGACCAGCACGTCGGCCGCATTGGCGGGCAGCTGATAATCGGGCGTGAGCAGTAGCCGCTCAACGCGCACATCGTTGAGGTTGGCGGCCACCTCGTACATGCCGTAGGTGGGCGGACACACCACAATGCTGTCCTGACCGGGAGTACAGGCCAGGCGTACGAGCAAATCAATGGCCTCATCGGAGCCATTGCCCAGGAAAATATTCTCCGGCCGCACGCCTTTCAGGCGCGCCAGTTCCACTTTGATGGCGCGTTGGTGCGGGTCGGGGTACCGGCTGAAATCATCGGGGCCGACCGAGCCCAGGCTGTTTTCGTTGGCATCGAGCATCACGGCCGCCATTCCTTCAAACTCATCCCGAGCTGAGGAATAAGCCTGCATACGCTCCACGCTGGGCCGAATCAGGCCAGCGTAGTGATTTACAGTTGCCGCCACCTCTTCAAGCGGCGCGGCGGAACCGTCAACTTCCAATGAAGCCAGCCGCACGCTCACGGCACGGGCGTGGGCCGATAATCCTTCGGCCTCGGCCATGGTTTCTACCACGGGGCCCAGAGCACGCAGCCCCGTTTCCGTGAGCCGCTGGAAGGTGATTTTTTTGACGAAGGAGTCGAGCGAAACCCCGCTGTACTGGCGGGCGTAACCGCCCGTGGGCAAGGTGTGGTTGGTGCCGGAGGCGTAGTCGCCCACCGCCTCGGGCGTGAGGTGACCCAGAAATACGGAGCCCGCATTGGTCACCTGGGCTGCCAATTCTTCGGCCTGGTTGGTGGCCAGAATTAGGTGCTCGGGGGCGTATAGATTGGAGAAGCGCATCATGGCCTGGGCATCTTCCAGCAGCAGTGCGCGGCTGTTGGCCAGCGCCGTGGCGGCAAGGTCCCGGCGGGGCAGCGTGGCCAACTGGCGTTCCAGCTCCGCCTTCACTTCTTCGATTACTGCGGCGGAGTCGCTAAGCAACACCACCTGTGAATCCGGGCCGTGCTCGGCCTGGGACAGCAGGTCGGCCGCCACGAAGGCGGGCGTAGCCGAAGCATCTGCCATCACAAGCACCTCCGAGGGTCCGGCGGGCATGTCGATGGCCACGCCGTAGTCGGCGGCGGCGAGCTGCTTAGCCGCCGTCACGTAGCGGTTGCCCGGGCCAAATATCTTATCCACGGCCGGCACGGAGCCGGTACCGAGGGCCAGCGCCGCTACAGCCTGCGCCCCGCCGGCTTTCACTACGGTGCGGATGCCCAGCACTTGGGCCACAAACAGGATAATCGGGCTCACTGAGCCGTTCGGCTGGGGCGGCGTGCATACTACAATTTCGTGGCAGCCGGCCAGCCGGGCCGGCACACCCAGCATCAGCAAGGTGCTGAACAAGGGAGCGGAGCCCCCAGGCACATACAGGCCCACGCGCTGCACCGGTACCGACCGGCGCGAGCACGCCACGCCGGGCAGGGTTTCCACGCGCAGCTCGGGGTCGCGCTGGGCGGCGTGAAATGCCTCGATGTTGGCTTTGGCCTGCATAATGGCCGCTTGCAACTCGGCAGGTACTTGGGCGGCAGCGGCGGCAAACTCCGCCTCTGACACCCGCAGCTCCCCCACGGTGGCTTTGTCAAGCTCCAGGGCCAGGGCGCGCAGGGCGTCATCGCCCCGCTCCTGCACCTGAGCAAAAATGCTGCGCACCCGGGCCGCTACCTGCGGGGCTTCGGCAGCGGCGGGGCGCTGCAGCAAGCCGGTCCACGTGCTGGGGTCGGGATAGGAATATACTTGCATGACGAAACGGCTAGGCAATCATTTTTTCAATGGGCAATACCAGAATGCCCTCGGCACCCACGGCCTTGAGCTGGCTGGTGATGTGCCAGAAGTCGTCTTCCTGCACCACCGACTGCACCGACACCCACCCGGCTTCGGCCAGCGGCGTGACGGTGGGCGACTTGATGCCGGGCAGCAGCCGGCGCACTTCCTCCAGGGCCGAAACGGGCGCGTTGAGCAGGATGTACTTGCTGCGCTTGGCCCGGCGCACGGCCTGCATCCGGAACCGCAGCTGCTCAAGCAGGTCGGTTTGCTCAGCCGTGAGGTTGGGCTGGGCAATGAGTACGGCCTCGGAGCGAAACACGGTTTCTACCTCGCGCAGACCATTGCCGAGCAGCGTGGAACCGCTGCTAACAATATCGCAGATGGCCTCGGCCAGCCCGATGCTGGGTGCAATTTCAACCGACCCGCTGATGGTGTGCAGGTGCGCCTGAACGCCGTTTTCGGCAAGGTAACGGCCCAGAATGTTGGGGTACGAGGTGGCAATGTTCTTGCCCTGCAACGCGGCAATGGATGCGTAGGCATCGGCGCGGGGCACGGCCAAACTCAAGCGGCACTTGCTAAAGCCTAGTGCTTCAACTTCCAAACCTGGAAAACCGGCTTCAACCAATACATTCTGGCCCACAATGCCCAAGTCGGCCACGCCATCCTGCACGTAGCCTGGGATGTCGTCATCGCGCAGAAACAGGATTTCGAGGGGGAAATTGGTGGCCTCCGTTTTCAGCTTATAGGAGCTGCTGATGAAGTTGATGCCGCACTCGCGAATGAGGGCAAGGGAGTCCTCGCTGAGGCGACCGGACTTTTGAATGGCTAAACGTAGCATGTATGGTAATTGTGGCGGGCCGTACCCGGCTGGTGCCAGGAATAACGGTGAAAGCGGTGCGAAACCGACTTAAAAACCCACCCGAAAAAATATGTTGGTTGATGCCCGGCGCGTACCGCTCCGGGGGCGGAGGTGGAGACGCGGGCGGCGGGTACTAGCTTAGCACCCGGCACACAACCCGGCCTCCCACAGATGGTGGTGGCGATGATGGGCAGCTACAACATAGCCTGTAACCGCACGGAACGCCGGTGCGGCACTTGCATCAAAGCAAAACAGGGGAGCTGAAGGGAACATCTTGTGGCAAAGGTAGGCGAGAAAATGGAACCAGCGTGCATTGCCGGCGCTATTCCATTTCGCAACTTCATACCCATTAAGGGTAACGAATGTTTGTTATACGATAGAAAATAGTTTGCAACAGAATCAGCGACTGGTGGTGATATTGGCAGTAGCAGGCGTTATTACCCATCAATTAGTCAGGTTTTAAGCGGTTTGCTGACAATCCTGGTATTCTGCCATTATCAACTTTGCACCCCGTTATATTACCCTGTTACGAGGAATTCAGACCGGTAATAAGGTTCTTCGCAGGGGCTTAGAAACGGGCAATCAGACGCAGATTTATTACCCGCTGCGAAAGGTAATTGGGCACCGAATAGGTCACGCCGTTCACGTCCTGCAGGTAATTGTAGCCGCCCACGTTGTTTGCCGCCAGCACGTTTAGCACCTCCAGTCCCAGCCACAGGCTCTCGTAACTGTAGACATGGGCTTTGGGGGCATCGTTGTTTTTCAAGCCAATAACCTTGGAGAACCCCAGGTCGACGCGGGTGTAATTAGTCGACAGGGCATCGGTGCCGCGCAAATCGGGCTGGTTGGGCGGCGAGAACGGGAGGCCTGTTCCAAACACCACGTTCACGTAGCCGCGCACGGAAGGGTTGTTCGGCAAATGGTCCTGGAAGAACACGCCCAGGTTCAGGCGCTGGTCCTGCGGGCGGCGGATGTAGCCTTTGGCATCGCGGCTCAGCTGCCGGCCGTTGCTGTCGAAGGTGCTGATGGAATCGCCCTCCACGTTCTCGCGGGTGGTGAGCAGGCCCAGGCTGAACCACGACTCCGCGCCTTTCACGAACTCACCGCTCACGCGGGTATCAAACCCGGCGGCGTAGGCGGTAGCGTTGTTCTTGGCGAAGTAGCGCAGCCGCACGTTGTCCACGTCGTAGGGCACCACGTCGGTGAGGTACTTGTAATAAGCCTCGGTGGTGAGCTTAAACGGACGGCCGAATTTCTGGAAGCTGAGGTCGCGGCCCACAATAAAATGGTAGGCTTTCTGGGCGCGCAGCGCCGGATTCAGGAAGCCTTCCTGCACACCAAGCTGCGTGGTTTGCTGGTCGCGCAGCTCGCGGTAGAACGGCGGCTGGTAGTACGCGCCCACCGCCGCCTTAAAAGACCGGTTAGGGTGGCTAGCGCTAAGCTGCGAAAACTGCACCCGCGGGCTGACGACCAGCTGGCCGTTGGTGGTCCAGTAGTGCGCCCGGGCCCCGTAAGTGAGCGTGCGCAGGGAGTCCAGGGCCCAGGTGTCCTGTAAGAATCCCTGGCTGCGGGTACTAAGCAGGCTTAAATCGCTGCGCAGGCGCAGGCGCCGCGCGTCGGGCACGAAGTCGGCCGAGTCTGCGAAGCTGTACTCGTCGAGGGTGTCTTCTACTTTTTCGCGGCCGATTTTGGCGCCCCAGCGTACCGTGTGGCTGCCGGTCGGCGCCCACCGGCCCCGGGTTTCGGCGGTGAAGATGCGGGCGGTGAGAAAATTGCGAGAGTGCTTAAACTGAGACCCGATGTCGCGCTGCCGTTGGGGCTGGTTAAACTCCGGCGAGTTGGGGTCGCGGTTGATGTCGGCAAAGGTGTAGGCCGCTTCCACGTCGCGCAGCTCGAACTCACGCGAAATCAGGGCCGACCCCAGCACCTCGACCTGCAGCCGGGACGAAAAATCGTGCTTCAGATTAAGCCCCGACTGATAGGTATCGAACTGCATCCGCTCGCGCCCCCCGTAGGCAATGAAAACCCGCGTAAACTGATTGGTACCGGTGGAAAACGTGGCCTGGCCGGTTTCGGGCGAAAAGCGGTAGTCGTTGTGGGCCAGCACGCCCATCAGCCCCAGGGTGGTGCGCTGCATGTCGTCCTTGCGGCCCAGGCCGATGTTGACGAAGGCCTGCGCATCGTAGAACGTGGGATTGTAGCCGCCCTGGGCCTGCCGCAACGAACGCAGCACGTACTGCGCATTTTTGTAGCGCACCCCGGCCAGGTAGCTCACCCGACCATTGGCCGAGCGGGCTTCGGCGTGGGCCGCGCCACCTACCAAACTACCCGTGAGGGAAGCCGCGAACTTCTCGGGCGTTTTGTAGTCAACGCTCAGCACCGAGGCCAGCTTGTCGCCGTACTTGGGCTGCCAGCCCCCGCTGCTGAACTCAATCTGCTTCACCAAATCGGGGTTGATGAAGCTAAGGCCCTCCTGCTGGGCCGCGGTCACGAGGAAGGGGCGGTAAATCTCGAACCCATTGACGTACACGAGGTTCTCGTCGTAGTTGCCGCCGCGCACGTTGTAGGTGCTGCTCAGCTCGTTGTTGCCGCTGACGCCGGGCAGGGTTTTAAGAATGGCATTGAAATCGCCAAAAGCGGAAGGAATTATCTTGGCCGAAGCAGGGTCGATGCGGGTAATGCTGACCTGCTCGCGCTCATCGGCCTGGTTGGAACGGCCCACTACGCGCACACTACCCAGGGCGCGGGCATCAAGCCGCATGGTCAGGCGCAGGGGCTGCGCGGCCTCGGCCGGCAGCTGCAGGGCCTTGCGGATGGTGAGGTAGCCCAGCCGGCGCACCACCAGCACCACCGGCTGCCCGGCCGCCGGCACGCGCACCTGTAGCGAAAAAGCACCTTCGGCCGTGGTGTTGGTGCCGCCAGCCTGGCCCTCCACTCCCACCGCCGCCAGCTCCAGCGGCTGGCCACTGGCGTCCACGAGGGTGCCGAAAAGCGTAACGGTCCCAGCCGGGGCCTGCGCCACACCGGCGGGCGCTACCTGGGCCCGGCTACTGGCTGTGGCCAGGAGCAGCAACACGCCCACGGCGGCAACCGGCAGCTTGCGGCCGCACTTTCTCTCCCTTAAATGACGACAACCCGGCGTAGCGTTTTTTTTCACGGTGCGGTAGTAACGTGCCAGCCGAGAAGCTATTGCCTGCGGCTCAGCGACGAGCCTTCGGCCCACTGGTCCAGGCCGGCCAAATGGTCGCGCAGGCGGGCCAGCGTGGCAACCGGCCCCGCAGGCGCGCTGAAAACGAAATTGCCGGCCACCAGTACGTCGGCCCCGGCCTCTACCAGCGGGCCGGCATTATCCAGGCTCACGCCGCCGTCAATTTCAATCAGAGCATCGGAGCCAGCGTCTACGAGCAGCTCTTTCAGCATGGCCACCTTTTTTAGGGTGTTGGGAATGAAGGCCTGGCCCCCAAAACCGGGATTGACGGACATCAGGAGCACCACATCCAGTTCGGCGGCAATGTCTTCGAGCATGGCCACCGGCGTGTGGGGGTTGAGAGCAACCCCGGCTTTGCAGCCCAGCTGCTTAATCTGCTGCACTACGCGGTGCAAATGCGGGCAGGCTTCGATGTGCACCGTGATAATGCTGGCGCCCGCATCGCGGAAGGCCGAGAGGTACTGCTGCGGCTCCTCTATCATCAGGTGCACATCGAGGGGCTGCTTGGCGTGGCGGGCCACGGCCTGCAGCACCGGCAAGCCAAAGGAAATATTGGGCACAAAGCGGCCGTCCATTACATCGAAGTGCAGCCAGTCGGCGGCGCTCTCGGCGAGCCGCTCGGTTTCCGCTTGCAGATTGGCTAAGTCAGCGGCCAAAAACGACGGGGCCAGCAACGGTGCGCGACGGGTTGTATTCATGGGGCGAAGATACAGCCGCCGTTCGCTCTGCCGGTGCGGCCAGCCAGCCCGGCGGCTTTACTTTTGTGCGGAACCCATTACGGGCCGGCTTTCGCGCCGCGCCTTCCCCATTTGCCTTATTCTCTTTAACCAGTGCCCCACCTCGTTCCCCTCCTTATCCGCGGCATCAACAACCTTTCCGACGCCCGCTACTGCGCGGGCATGGGCGCCGACAAGCTCACCTTTATCCTGGACCCCAGCCTGCCAGGGGCCATCGACACCAAGACCGTGCAGGAGCTCACCGGCTGGATTGCCGGAGTTGAACTAATAGGTGAGTTCGACCAGCTTACGGCACCCGAAATCAATAGCATAGCTGCAGCTTGCGCGCTCGATGCCGTGCTCCTGCGCCAGCCCCGCTCAGAGGCCGAGCTAGCCGAACTAGCGCCGCCCGTGTACGTGGAGCTGGCGGTGGGTGCAGTAGCCATCAGTCCCTACCTGTCCGACGTCCCCACCGGTTGGGTGGTGGAACTGGTAGAGCACCTGACCACCGAAACCCTGGGCTACCTGAGTAAAATCGCGGCCCAGCGCCCGCTCTGGCTCGGCCCCGGCCTGCACCCCGAGCAGGCCCGCGAGCTGGTGAACCTGTTGCCTTTGGCGGGAATCGTTTTGCCATCCGGCGACGAAGTAAAGCCCGGCCTACGCGACTTCGACCAGCTCGAAGCCGTCTTCGAAGCCTTGGAAATAGATTAGGCAGGGTACCGATGTAAAACGATGTGTACGCAAAAGGCCGGTTGCAATGGATGCAGCCGGCCTTTTTTCTATCAAGCAATCAACGCTACGTCAGCCGGAACTGAACGTATTTGATGGGCACGCCCACGGCGCGGTACTTACTCTCGAAGTTGGTTTGAATAGCCTGCGCTTCGGTGAATTCAGGAGCGGTTTCGGCGTATAAGTTGCGGGTGAAGCGCTCAACGGTAGTGCCTAGGCGAGCCGCCAGCGTTTCCAGCGTGTACTCAAACAGGCCTTCATTATCTGTTTTGAGGTGCAGCAGGCCTCCTGCAACCAGCAATTGCTCATACAAACCCAAGAAACGGGGCGAAGTCAACCGCCGTTTGATGTCCCGGTCCCGCGGGCGGGGGTCGGGGAAGGTAATCCAGATTTCATCCAGCTCGCCCGGCCCAAACTGCGCCGCCAGCGCTTCGGCACGCATTCTCACGAAACCCACGTTGGTTAAGCCCATCTCGGCGGCCCGGGTGCTGCCGCGCCAGATTCGCTCCCCTTTGATATCGAGGCCCAGAAAATTGCGCGAGGGATGCCGCTGAGCCAGGCCCACCGTGTATTCGCCTTTGCCACAGCCCACTTCGAGGGTTACGGGGTTGGGCGCCTGAAAGAAATCGGTGCGCCACCGCCCGCCCAGCTGCTCGTATTCGGGTTTGCCGGGCTCAATAATGTCGGGCCGGGAAGCATTGTCGGTGAAGCGGTAAAGTTTTACGCGAGGCAAAATAGAAACTGAATGGATGGTAAACGAAAGAATATTGCCAACTAGGCTTGAGCGTACAGCTCCTCAACTTCGGCCACCACAAACGTGCTACCGCCGATGAAAACGACATCCTCGGGCTGGGCCGCGGCACGGGCTGCCGCCACAGCCGCCGCAACCGAGGCATAAGATTCGCCCCGCAGGTCCAGTGTAGCCGCCTGTTGCGCGAGCTGCCCGGCAGGCAGGGCCCGCGGAATGTTGGCCGCACAAAAATAATAGGTGGCGGCCAAAGGCAGTAATTGGAGCATCCCGGCCACGTCTTTGTCATTCACCGCGCCAATCACCAGATGCAGCTTCTGGTGCGGCAGTCGCTGCAGCTGCGCCATGACCAGCTGCAGGCCGGCGGCATTGTGCGCAGTGTCGCACACCACCGTGGGCCGCTGACCGATGATGCTCCAGCGGCCGCGCAGGCCCGTGAGCTGCGTCACCTGCCGGAGGCCGGTGCGAATGGCTGCCTCCGTGAGCCGAAACCCCAACGCCCGGAGCTCATCCAGGGTAGCCAGCACGCCAGGCAGGTTGAGCAGCTGGTAGTCGCCGGGCAAGCCGAGCTCGGCATTAGGCAGATACGGGCGGCCGTGCTGCGTAACAGCCACGGCGCGCAGCGCCGTATCCGGAGCAGGCTCGTTGGCAAACTCAGCTTGGTAAATCTGGTCAGCATAGACCAAATGAGCCAATTTGGCGGCCGCCTCGCGCTCAAATACGCCCGCCACTTCCGGCTGGGTCTGGCTAATGACCACGGGAACGCCCGGTTTGATTATGCCCGCTTTTTCGCCCGCGATTTCTACGAGGGTATTGCCCAACAGTGCCTGGTGGTCGAAGCTGATGTTGGTGATGAGGGAAACCAGCGGCGTGATGATGTTGGTAGAATCCAGGCGCCCGCCCAGCCCAACTTCCACGATGGCCACATCCACGCGCTGTTCCGCAAAATAGGAAAAGGCCAGCGCCACGCACATCTCAAAAAACGACGGCTGGATTTCCTCAAACAACGGCCGCCAGCGCGCCACCCACGCCACCAGGTAATCGGGCGTAAGCTCCTGACCATTGACCCGCACCCGCTCGGTAAACTCCTGTAGATGCGGCGAAGTGTACAGTCCAACCTTATAACCAGCGGCTTGCAAAGCCGCAGATAACATATGTGAACTGCTCCCCTTGCCGTTGGTGCCCGCCACATGCACGCTCCGGAACTGCCGTTCGGGGTGCCCCATGGCTTCGGCCAGCACCAGCGTGTTGCCCAGTCCCTTCTTATAGCCCGAAGCGCCCACCCGCTGAAACATGGGCAATTGGTCGTAGAGATAAGCTAAGGTTTCGGAGTAAGTCAATGACATAAAAAAAGCAACGCGTTGAAAGGCACAAATTAACGGCAGCAGCTCTGTAGTTAAGCAAAAAGCCCCAGAGCCTTTCGAGAAGGTTCTGGGGCTATGGCTGTAATCGAATGGATTATCGCACCGTGATTTTGAAAGTGTAAAATCCGGTGGCTCCACCAGCAGCTGAATTGGTACGCCGGAAGGTCATATCGTTGAGTGCATCCCGGCACAGCTTTTCCTGCGCTGCCGACACGTTACCAGAAACCTTGTTGATGGACTGGATTTCCCCTTCTTCATTAATCCTAATCTTGAAACGTACCACTCCTGAATTGTCGTCAACTGCCCGAACGTTGGGACTCGAATCAGGTGCCCAGCCGCTCATCTCCAGCCCCCCGCTACCGGGGCTGCTGCCGCTGCCACCTCTGCCGGGGGCACCATATAGCGCTTTAGCATCCAGGGAGCCATTGGGGTCGCCTTGGTCACCTGTTTCGCCGGGGCGGTCACCGTTGCTGTTGCCTGTGGGGGCGTTGCTGGTGCCGTTTACGCCGTTGCCGCCGCCCGTGGCGTTGCCTTTGGGCGAGTAAACGGCCAAGGGCTTGCGCACAGGGCGGGGAGCAACTTTTACTTCTTCCTTGGGCGGCGCCGGTGTTTCAGTGGGAGCTTCAGAAACCGGGCTTTCCTCGGCTTCGCTGGTGATTATTTTTTGTTGGGACGGCGGCGTGGGGTCCGGCGTGGCGGCAGTGGCCGGGCGGGGCTGCGGGTCGGGGCTGGCAATTGGAGGCCGGCTGTCTTCGCGATTTTGGGATTTGTTGGCCATGGCCATGCTCTGAATATCTCCGGAGCCGGCTTCGTCGAGGCCGTAGTTCAACTCTACGCCGTCACCGCCCAGGGCGGTAAGCGGCGGGTTCGGGCCCTTGAAAACGGAAAACACAAATAGCAGCAGCAGCAACCCGTTGATTATCAACGTGCCAATCAGGGCCTCGCGGCGGTGCGGTTCGGGATAATCAATAGCCATGGTAGTTGTACGATTAGGCGAGCAAAGGAACCTATTTGCCCGCCTGTTGGGCCTGGGTGGCCATGACCATTTTCAGCTTGAGGCGGTTGCCAATCTCTAGAATGTCAACCAGCTTCTGAACGTTCAACGAATTATCGACCCGCAACACCACAGTGGACTGCTCCGCAGTGGGTGCCGTGCCCACCAGGGCCAACAACTCCGCCTCGACCCCAGTCGGGCTGACAGGCTTTTTGTTGACAAAATAAGTGCCCGCGGCATCCACCGACACCGTAATGGGCTGTTTCATGACCTGCTTGCTCGACCGGGCATTGGGCAGCATGAGCTTGATAACGTTGGGGTTTACCAACGTGGAAGCAATCAGGAAGAACAACATCAGGAAAAACATGATGTCGTTCATGGCGCCGGTCTCAACGTGTGAGGTGAGGCGATGACGACGGGATAAATTCATAACTAGCTGAGTTATGAATTATGAGTTATGAATTATGAAAAGTGAAATGTGAGAACCCAAATCAACAGATTCAGCGCCCCAAATTCATAACTCATAATTCTTAACTCATAACTCAATTAGTTGTCCTGCAGGATATCCATGAATTCGATGGCCGAGTTCTCCATACGGAACACCATGCGCTCGACCAGAATGCTCAGCCAGTGGTATCCTACGTGGGCAATGATGCCCACAATGAGGCCCGTGGCCGAGGTCACCAGCTTCACATACAGTCCGTCGGCTACCTGCGGAATACCGAATTCCTGGGTGGCGGCAATGGAATAGAAAATCTTGATAACCCCGATGATGGTACCCACAAAGCCAATCATGGGCGCAATACCGGCGATGATGCCCAGGATGCTAATGTTCTTTTCGAGGCGGGCAATTTCGATTTTGCCCACGTTTTCGACGCTGGTTTCAATTTCCCGCAGGGGCAGGCCGATGCGGCGCAGGCCCTTTTCCACCATGCGGGCCAGCGGCGAAGCTGTTTGGGCACACAACAGCTTCGCCCCGGATAAGTCGTTCTTTATCATCAACGAACGAATGCTGTTCATAAAGAAATCGGGGTTGCCGGCAGCCTTCCGGATGGTGAGGTAACGCTCGATGATGATGTATATCGATACACTAAAGAGGGCTACCAGGGGAATCATTACCGGCCCGCCGCGCAGAAGCAAGTCGATAAGGGGAACATCGGCGGGCACTATCGGGGCGGCCGCAAGAGCGGTATTAACAGTATCGGCCGTTGTAGCGGCGATTTGCAAGAAAAAAACAGACATGCGGACAGTTAAAATTTCAGAGTATTGTAATCACTGCGGGTCGTGACGCGTAAGCGCTGGGCTTCGCGTTGGGCTGAGGCCAGGTCAGGATAATCGGCGGCGGTAAGACGGAACAGGCGGCTGCCGAAGGGCGGCAAAATGATGTGGGACGCGTGGCCGGTGCGGGCCAGCACTTTGCGGCCCCGCTCGGCGCCCGCCATCGTGCGATAAGCTCCTGCAATGACGTAGTAACGACCAGTGCGGTTTTTAATTGTGACGGCGGCAGCCGTGTTCGCTGGCTTGGCGGGGGCCACGGCAACTGCCACGCGAGCAGCAGCCACCGGAGCGGCGGTTTCAACGACGGGAACGGGCGCAGCAGACGTAGTGGTGGCCACGGCGGGCGCAGCAACAGCCGGAGCGCTAACTACCGGGGCTGGCTTCACTTCCGGCACAGGCACAGAGGCAGCCGGGCTTGCCCCCAGCGCTGTCATACCCTCAGGCGCGGCGGGCTGGGCAGTAGTAAAGTTGTGCTGGCCGAGGTTGGCCTGTTGGGGCTCATTGGCGGTGGGCGGAGTGGCTGCCACCTGGGGCCGCGACCATTCCAGGTTGGGAAGCTGCGCCTGCCAGCCCGTGGGCGCATAGCCCGCATTGATTGCCCATTGGTAGTTAGCGAGCAGCAACAGGCCGGCGGCCATGGCGATGACGCCGCCGGGTAGCAAGCGCGTCCAGCGCGACCGCCGGGTAATGGCACCGCGCAGCGCGGGCTGCGGGCGTTTCACCCGCGCATCGGTAGCGCGCACGGGGCGGGCCGCCAGCTCGGGCAAGCCAAACGATGAAGCCAGCAGATTATCGGTGCCAGTGTACTCAAAAGCCAGGCCCCGGCCCACCGAGCGCCGGAAAATGCCGATGCCGGGCAATTCGGTGCGGTTGGTTTCGTCGAGCTCCTGCTGCAGGCCGGCCACGGCCTGGCGCACCGCCTCGCGCGCCTGCGCAATAGGCAGGTTGAGGTGCTGGCTCAAGGCGTCCACCAGCAGGCCGTCGTTGCGGGTCAGAGCCTGGTTAAAGGCGACCAGCTTGGTGGGCGGGCTCAGCGACTGCCGGCCGGGCTGGGCCCGCGCCGACGACACATCCGCCACCAACCCGCCAAAGTCCGGGATAATCACGCAGTCGTGGTCGCGGAGCAGGGGGCGGATGTGGTCGGCAAGGTGCATGGGGAGGATATTAAACGTAACAACGGCTACCCCAGCACCTGATTATCAAGACGGACTCGACATAAAAGCGCAGCTGGCAGCCTGCAACGGCAAGACTTAAAACATATAGGAAGCCCCGGCCAGTACGTTGATGCCCTTCACCGGATAGCCGTAGAAGCGCTGGTACTGACGATTGGCGAGGTTATTACCCATTACAAAGATGGATATTTTTGGCGTAATAAGGTAGTCGGCGCGCAGGTTTAGGTCCACAATCGGGTCGGTGGCCCGGTAAAAGTCGGCGCTTCTCACCTCGTTGGGCCGCGTGGCCGGGCGGTAGCTAATGCCGTAGCTGGCCGAGTAGAAGTAACCTTCCACGCCCAGCGTCAGCTTGTCGATGACATTATAGGTGCCAAATACCGACCCCTGAAACTCGGGGCGGTGAAAGGGCTGCGGCAGGTTTTTGAGGGCGTACTTATTAAAATCCATCCGGCTGCCGAGCCGGAACTTCTCGGCTGCGGTGTACAGTAGCTCGGCGTGGAGGTTGAGCACGCCGGTGGCATTCTGGTCGTACACCAGGTCAAAGCGGGTGGGGTCGATGGGATTATTGAGGTAGAAGTACAGGTTGCGGTCGCGGGCGTAGGTGGCGCGGCCGTTGAGCTCCAGGCCCCTGGCCGGTGCGGAGTTGAAGCCGGCGTAGATGGTGGGTCCGCGGTGGGTGTCGGCCAGGTTCAGGCCCCGGTTAAGCCAGGGGTTCTCGGTGGTCAGGTCGTAGCGGGTCACGCGCTGCATGGAGCCCCCCAGTCCGGCATAGACCGTGAATTTCTCCGGGGCCAGCGTGTAGCCCAGGCGCACGGCCGGGTACACCACCGTCCGGCTCACGTTGGTGGCCGTGTCGGAAGAGTAGCCCAAAGTGGCCCCCAGCGTGAAGGCGATGCGCTTGTTGGTGAATTGGTAGGCGGGAGTGGCCTGCACAAAATTGCGGCTGCGCGACACCAGCGCGGCCGGTTCGGGCCGGGCCAGGCTACCGGGGGCAATGTCTTTCTCGGCAATGAAGGAGCCATCGGCCGCCAGCGTGATGCGCCCGGCCTCTCCCAGCGCGTAGCCAAGCTTGGCGTTCAGCAGAAGGTTATTTTCGCTGGCGTCATAGATGTCGTTCCAGTACTGGTAGCCGATGCTGGCATCATACTGGAATACCTGTTCCGGGTCGCGGTTGCGGGCGTAGGCCTTCACCGCAAAGCGGTTGAAAACCTGCTTAATAGCGCTGGCCTCGGGAACGGGCGTGGCATCGGGCGTATTAGCCGCTTTTTCGTAGCCGTAGAAATTATACCGTTCGCGGCCCAGGTCCAGGGTGGCCCCAAAGGCGCCCGTGCCCCGGTACAGCTCCCCCATCAGGTGGGCACTGGTTTGGGACACGCCGGAGTTTTTGCCATCCACGGGGCCCGTCAGGGAATTGACGTGCTTGAGGTCGAGCCCGTAGGCGTGGTCGGTGTTGCGGGTACTGTGGAAATATCCGCGCCCGTAGAACGTGCCGTAATTGCCCAGCCCGGCCTTCACAAAATTTCCGGTGAGCGGAGTGGGCTCCTCGGCCCGAATGGTCAGCACTTTCACCGATGGAGACAGCCGGTTGGCGGGCAGCCGGAAATCAGGAAAGGTGTACGTCACCTTGCGCTCTACTTTGGGGGGCGCGGGCAGCTTGATTTTTTCGAAGTTGCGGGTGGCTTCGGGCAGTTGGTTTACCCGCTCCTTCACAATTTCAATCTCCGCTTCCTCAATCTGCCCCGTCTTGGGCCGGGGTTTGGTGGTTTGGGCGCTGGCGGTGGTGCCGGCAGCCCCTACTAGCATGGCGGCCAGGTACAAGCCCACTGCCACGCCCGCCCGGGGGCTTCGTACCGACCTGGCTATAGTTAAAGACAAACGCTTCATCAGCAAATTGTTATTCAATGAAAGGATACGCTGCTTAGCGCTGGGTAGCCGTGTCGGCGGGAGCGGCATTGTCGCCGGTCAGCTTGGCGCGGGGTACGGTGGTGCCTTTGGCCGGCTTGGTAGCCGGAGCGGCTGTGGTTTTTGCGGGGGTTTTGGCCGGGGCCGGCTTGGGGGCGGCGGGCGGCGGCGTGGCTTCGGGCTGGTCGGCGCCCAGGGTTTTCAGCCGCTGCTTAGCCGCTTCCACTATCTCAGCCACCGGGAACTTGTTGTCGATGATAGAGTTGAGCGTGCCGCGCGCCTGAAAATTATCGCCATCGGCGGCGTACACATCGGCCACCAGCAAGAATGCCCGGCCCTGCCACAGGGCATAATTGCCAAAATCCGAGTTCACTTTGAGCGCGGCCGCAATGGCCTCCTCGTTCTTCTTTTGTTTGAACAGGGTTTCGGCCAGGTAGTACTGCGCCTCGGCGCCGTTCACGTCGTTGGGCGCGGCCTTGGCGGCGGCGGCCAGCTCAGTGGCGGCCTGGTCCAGGTTGCCAGCGCGGTAGCTGGCCTTGCCCAGGTAGAGCAGGGCGGCGTTGGTGGCGTTGGCGGTGGCGCCGGCCTGGGTGCGCAGCTCTTCGGCTACGCGGCGGGCGCCGGGGTAGTCGCCAGCTTCATAGAGGCTGCGCATCTGGCCCAGCGTGGCATTGGCTACTTCGCGGCGGTTGGTGCTGGCGCCGCGCAGGCGCTCGTAGTTTTTGGCGGCTTCCGCGTAGTTATTGTTTTCAAACTCTAGGTCGGCGAGGCGGCCCACGGCGCGGTTCACAAACTCGCTTTTGCCTTCGGTCACCACGTCGCGCAGGCGGGTCAGGCCTTGCTGTTTATCACCCGTTTTCAAGTAAGAATCAGCCAAGAAGAAGCGGGCATCAGCCCCCAGCGCTGACTGCGGGTATTGCTTCAAGTAAGACTCCAGCCGTAGAATAGCAGGCTGGTATTTCTCAGCTAGATACAGCGACTTGGCTGCTTCGAATTCCACACTCTCGGTAGCCTTGCTGTCGGGGTTCTGCACCTTAAACGAGGCCAGCGCGGCATCAAACTCTTCGGTGCGGCCCAGCGCCGACAGGCTTTCCTGCAGGCTGTATAAGGCCTGCGAGGCGGCCTCGCTACGCGGGTAGCTGCTAAGCACACGCTGGAAGTCGGCCACGGCTTTTTCATGCTGCTGCAGGTTGGCGTACGATACGCCACGCTTCTGCAGGGCCTGGGGCACCAGGGGGCTGTTGGGCCGGTTGTCAATCAGGCGCGTGAAGCCGGTGGCGGCGGGCTGGTATTCTCCGGCCTCAAACGAGAGCTGGGCCTGCTGAAACACGGCGTCTTCGGCGTAGCGCGAGCTGGGGCTGGTTTTGAGCAAGGACGCGAGCGTGGCGTTGGCTTCATCGCGGCGGCCCATCAGGCCCAGCGTCCGGCCCTTCTGGTAGTAGGCGTAATCTTTATCGGCCGCGTTGGCCCGAATTACCTTATCGTAAAGCTCCAGGGCCTGCGCGTAGCTTTTGGCCACGTAGTAGGTGTCGGCCAGCCGCATGGTAGCGTCGTAGTAGTTAGGGTCGTCCGGCCTGGCGCTTTTGTCGTTGAGAAACGCCTGGAATTGGGGCCGGGCCCGGTCGTACTGCTTGGTGTTGTAGTAGGCATAGCCCAAACCGTAGCGCGCCTTTTGCTCAAACTCAACCTCCTCGGCGCTCACGCCGCCCTGCCGGGCCGCGCGGGCTGCCGCTACGTAGGCGCTGATGGCATCGGGGTATTGCTGGCCCACGCTATAAATCTCGCCGCGCAGCACCTGGGCGGCGGCCCGCAGGGCATCATCGGCCGGGTACTTCAGGGACTTGTCCAGCAGCGGCAGGGCGGCTCCGTAGTTGCCGTTGTTGTAGAGGGTAGCGGCCTGCGAGTACGCCACGCGCTGGTAGGTGGCATTGAGCTTATCGCTCCGGTCATCCAGGCCTTCGAGGTAGGACAGCGCCTGGGTAAAGTCGGTCGACTGTAGAAAGCCGGTGCTCAGCAAATCGTCGACGATGGGTTGGTTAGGAGAACGGGGGAATTTCTTTTGAAAATCGCGCAGCACGGCCACTACTTCGGGCAGATTGCCCAACTCGAATTGCACCTGCCCCAAACGCAGCGTGGCGTTTTCGGCCACGTTCTTGTCAAATGTGGCCTGCCGGGCCGCCTCAAAACCCGTAACGGCCTGGGGCTTCTGGTTGGCCTGCACGTAGCTCAAGCCGAGGTGATACGCCGCGTTCTGCCCCAGGGAATCGCGCAGCACGGCCACGTTTTTCAGGCTGGCAATAGCGCCCTTAAAGTCGCCCATCTTGTAATTGGCAAAGCCAATCTTGTACTGCAACGCCGGCTCGATGCGGCCCTTGTGCACAGTGGCGTACCGGTCGAAGTTCTCCGCCGCTTCCTTGTAGCGCTCCTTCTGGTAGTAAGCATCGCCGAGCAACAGCTGGATTTCGTCGGAGTTCTGGGGCGGCGGCGTGGTTTTCAACGCGTTTGAGGCGTAGCGAATCAGCTCATCGTAATTGCCCTCTTTGTAGTAAATCTGGGACATGATGGCCGGCACAACCGGCTTGTACGCGTCGTTTTGCTCGGCCACGGCCAGGTCGGCGCGGGCCGCGGCGTAATCACCGGCGCGGTAGGCCAGGTAGCCGGCGTAGTACGAGCTGGCGTATTTAAACTCCGTCTGGGCCTGCTTGCTGCGGTCAAACAGCAGGCGCGCTTTCTCGTATTCCTTCTCCTCGAAGTAGCTGTAGGCGAGTTTAAAGTCTGATTCACCGCGCTGGGCTACGCTTAAGTTATCCGGGGCTACTTTCTGGAAGTACTGAATGGCCGAGGCGTAGTTTTTCTGGTCGAAATAAAACTTGCCCAGCTCAAAATAGGCCACGGCTGAACGCGGATGCGCCGGGTGCTGCTCGGCAAAAGCCAGAATGAGGCCTTCGGCATCGGGGTGCAGCAGGTAGAGGCCGCTCACGGCGTAGTAGTACTCGGCATCGGCGGTGCGGTCGCCGGCCGTGGGGCCGCCCTGGCCGGTGGCGCGGGGCTCCACGGCCAAATACTGCCGGAATGCTTCCTGGGCCGCGCCGTATTGGCCACGGTCAAACAACTCCAACCCTTCCTGAAAAAACCGCTCGTCGGCGGCAAAAACCTGGGTTTGCTGGGCCTGGGCTGCCATTGGGGCCGCGGCACTCAGGGCGGCGGCCAGCGCGAGCCGGGGAAATAGCTTCATGTAAATACCGTACGTGGAGGGCCCGCACCGGGCCCGGGAAGTAGCCAAAAGTAGCGAAAAATGCCTGCAGGTTGCCCAATCAACGCAAATACTCCCCATCTGTTGCGGTGGTACCAGGCCAATTCCCCACCGGCAAACCGGGCGCAGCTCAACCCCCTACCTTCAGCTTTCTAGCCCAGCACGCCTTCCGGCACGTTGTGCAGAATCAGCCAGACCAGCTCGCGCAGGATTTCCCCGTCGTCCATCGAGCCGCTTTCTATGCCTTTGCTCTGGGCGTCGGCCCGGCGAACGAGGTGGATGATGTTCACTACCCGCTCGGCCGGATACGCCCGCATGGCCTGCTGGTACTCCTTTTGTGCAAAGCTGTTCATAATACCCAGCTTCTTGAACTCGCCATCGCCCGGATTGGGGCCGGCCTGGTGCAGCACCAGCAGCTTGGTGAAGAAGCCAAAGAGCAGCGTCAAATTGGGAATCAGTGGATTGGCCTTGGGGTTGGCGGCGAAGTAGCCCAGAATGCGGTTGGCCTTGAGTACGTCGCGCTGCACCAGGGCTTTTTGGAGCTCAAAAATGTTGTAGTCCTTGCTGATGCCCACCAGCCGCTGCACCAATTCCTCGTCGATGGCTTGGCCCGGCTGCAGGTTCAAAACCAGTTTGTCCACTTCGTTGGCCAAGCGGCCCAAATTAGCCCCCATGTACTCGGCCAACATGGCCGTGGCCTGCCCCGTTATCTGTTGGCCGCGGCTGCGCACGTTGGCCGTGAGCCACTGCGGCACCTGGTTGTCGTAGAGCTTTTTGCTGGTCATGAGCACCACCGGCGACTCTTTGCCGCTGAGCAGCTTGCCCAGCTTCTTGCGGCTGTCCAGGGTTTTGTGCTTGTAGCAAAACACCAGCACCGTGCTGGCTAAGGGGTTTTTGAGGTAAGCTTCCAGAAAAGGCCAGCTCCGCTCCTGCTCCAGGTCGGCCACGGTCTGGGCCTCTTTCACGATGACCACGGACCGCTCGGCCATCATCGGAAACCGCTTGGCCTGGCCCAGTATTCCGGTCACGTCGATGTCCTTGCCGTACACCACCACCTGGTTGAAGCTGCGCTCGTGCTCAGCCAGCGCGGTTTTCTCGATGAGGTCGGCTACCACGTCGATGTAATACGGTTCCTCGCCTTGCAGGAAGTACACGGGCTGAAACTGCCGCTGCTGCAGCTGCTTGAGGATGGCATCGGCGTCTAGTAGGGGCATGGAATTGGGGAACTTGGGGCTTAGCTGCTGTTCCGGCCCAAAATTAGGCCTTGGCAAAGGGCTGCCCTACCTTTGCCCACCTTTATTACAGCGGTATTTTTGAGCTTAGGAAGTTTCTGGTTTATCCAAGTCCCTAAGTCCCTAAGTCCCTAAGTTCCCAAGACCCCAACATTCCATGTCTCTCATAGAAGAACTCACCTGGCGCGGCATGTACCACGACGCCATGCCCGGCACCGCCGAACACCTGGCCACCAACGCGCCCATCACCGGCTACATCGGCTTCGACCCCACCGCAGCCTCCCTGCACATCGGCAACCTGGCCACCATCATGCTGCTGGTACACCTGCAGCGCGCCGGCCACCGGCCGGTGGCCCTGGTGGGCGGCGCCACCGGCATGATAGGCGACCCCAGCGGCAAATCGGCCGAGCGCAACCTGCTCGACGAGGACACCCTGCGCCTTAACCAGGCCGGCATCCGGGCGCAGCTGGAGAAGTTCCTGAACTTCACGGAGGGTCCCACCGGAGCGCTGGTGGTGAACAATTACGACTGGTTCAAGGAAATCGGCTTTCTGGGCTTCCTGCGCGAAGTGGGCAAACACCTCACCGTAAACTACATGATGGCCAAGGATTCGGTGAAGCGCCGCATCAGCGGCAACGAAGACAGCGGCGCCGACGGCCTTAGCTACACCGAATTCAGTTACCAGCTGTTGCAGGGCTACGACTTCGTACACCTCAATAAAACGCTGAATTGCACCCTGCAAATGGGCGCCAGCGACCAGTGGGGCAACATCACCACCGGCACCGAGCTCATCCGCCGCCTGAGCAACGCCGAGGGCCGCGAAGCCAAGGCCTATGCCCTCACCGGCCAGCTCATCACCAAGGCCGACGGCACCAAGTACGGTAAGTCCGAAACCGGCACCGTCTGGCTCGACCCCGCCCTCACCTCGCCCTACCAGTTTTATCAGTTCTTCTACAACGCCGCCGACGCCGACGCCCCGCGCCTCATCCGCGTGTTCACGCTGCTCACCGAGGCCGAAATAGTAGCCCTGGAAACCGAGCACGCCCAGGCCCCGCACCTGCGCGTGCTGCAAAAGGCCCTGGCCCGGGACGTGACCGCCCGCGTGCACTCTGTTGAAGCTACCGAGGCCGCCATCAGCGCCTCCGAGGTGTTATTTGGCCGCGGCGACCTCGCGGCGCTGCAGGCCCTGGACGAGGCCACGCTTCTCGACGTGTTTGCCGGCGTGCCCCATCTGCGCGTCCCGCGGGCCGATTTGGCGGGCCTCACCGCCGTGTCGTTGCTCAGCGAAGCCACCATGGGCAAAATCTTTCCCTCGAAGGGCGAGGCCAAAAAGATGATGAAGGACGGCGGCGTGAGCATCAACCGCGAGAAAGTAACCGTGGCCGAGGCCCCGGTTGATACCATGCCCCTGCTGGCCGGGAAGTTTCTCGTCGTTCAGAAAGGCAAAAAAAACTATTTCCTGGTGGAGGTGGCGTAACGCCAGGCAGCCCGCTCGACTACTTTAGCACGCACTACCACAAAAAAAGGCCCCGCTGCATGCAGCGAGGCCTTTTTGTTGGCATGAGCCTGGGCACAGCACCCACGAGCTTCAAAAGCCCGCCAGACGCCGTGGTTCAGACTACTTCTTCTTTGCAGGAGCAGCCTTCTTAGCAGCAGCAGGAGCGGCTTTCTTAGCAGCAGGAGCAGCCTTTTTAGCAGCAGGAGCAGCAGCAGCACCGGTGTTCTTGGTGTTCTGCACCTCGGTGCGGAACGCCTGAGCCATGGTCTTCAGCTCCTGCATGCCCTTGCGCACGCGGGTGCCGGCAGCAGCGTTCTGCTTGTCGTAGAATTTCGAAAAGTCGTCTTCGAGCGACATTACGAGGTCCTTCAGTTTGCCGAAATTGTTCATTTGGGTTTAGGGTTTGGGGTGAAAAATGAATTTGGTATGGTGTTAAGCCGGCCCTAATATACAGGGATTTCAAATGCAAGCAAGTTTTTCAATTTATTTCTAAAACCCCCTCCCCTGCTTTCAGAGGCCGATTTTGTTAAAAAAAAGGCCATTTCCGAAAAATCATTCCCACCCCGTTGTATTGGGATAGTACAAAAACAAAAACGCCGGCTGCCCTCATCGGCAACCGGCGCTAACTACGTCAGGAGGCTTTTTTAAGCAGTTTGGGGCGTGGCCGCCGCCTTGCTGTAGAGCCCTTTGTCGAGCTTGGCAGCCATGGCTTCAAAGGCCACAATCGTTTCCTGCACGTCGGAGAGCGTGTGCGTGGCCGTGGGGATGAGCCGGAGCATAATCACGCCCTTGGGAACCACGGGATACACCACAATGGAGCAGAAAATGCCGTGATTCTCGCGTAAATCGAAGGTTAGGGCCGTTGCGTCCGACAGTTCACCGTTGAGGAAAACGGGCGTCACCGGCGATTCGGTGGTGCCAATGTTGAAGCCTTTTTCGCGCAAACCGCTCTGCAGGGCCCGCACGATGGTCCAGAGCTGCTCACGGTATTCGGGGTGGTTGCGAATCAGCTCCAGGCGCTTGAGCGCGCCTATTACTAACGGCATGGGCAGCGATTTGGCGAAAATCTGGCTACGCATGTTGTATCGCAAATATTCAATCACACTTTCTTGTCCCGCCACGAATGCGCCAATGCTGGCCATGCTCTTCGCGAAGGTGTAAAAAATTAGGTCTACGCCGTCCTGGCAGGCCAAATGTTCGGCCGTTCCGGCGCCCGTGGGGCCCAGCGTGCCAAAACCATGAGCATCGTCCACGAAGATGCGGAAGTCGAATTTCTCCTTCAATTTCACGATTTCGGGCAGCTTACCCAAGTTGCCCGACATGCCGAACATGCCCTCGGTAATCACCAGGATGCCGCCGCCGGTTTCGTCGGTGAGGCGCTTGGCGCGCTCCAGCTGCTTTTCGAGGCTGGCCATGTCGTTGTGGTTAAACACGAACCGCTTGCCTTGGTGCAGGCGCACCCCGTCGATGATACAAGCGTGCGACTCGGCGTCGTACACAATGACATCGTGGCGGTTCACCAGCGAATCGATGATGCTCACCACGCCCTGGTAGCCGAAGTTGAGCAAGAGGGCACCGGGCTTGTTCACGAAGTCGGCCAGCTCGTTTTCCAACTGCTCGTGCAGGCTGGAGTTGCCGCTCATGATGCGCGCGCCCATGGGATAGGCCATGCCGTATTCGCTGGCGCCGTCCACGTCGGCCTGCCGCACCTCGGGGTGGTTGGCCAGGCCCAGGTAGTTGTTCAGGCTCCAGGTCAGCACCTCTTTGCCACGAAACTGCATACGAGGTTGGATTTGACCTTCCAGCTTGGGAAAGGCAAAATAGCCGTGGGCGTAGTGCGATTGCGAACCCAAAGGGCCGCGGTTGGCCGAAACCCGGTCGAAAATATCCACTGAAAAAACGGGGTGTTAGTTGAAGGTTAAATGCAGAAGAAGGGCCAGTTTAGCTGGGTACCGTCAATTTAGACTGGCCTATTTACAAAGATAGCCCCAGGCCGCCCATGTACACAATTTGGGCTTAATAACGCCATCATGCGGCTGATGTTTGCAACTGGCGTGCAGTTTCCAACTTTCTTTGTGGTCGACTTCCGCCTGCACCGAGCCCCGCAGCCCGTTTTACCGGGTGATGCGTAGCCCTCTGCTGGCCCCTGCTTCGGCCTGTTGTACCCACTGAAACGCGTTTTTGCGCTTTTCGAGGCCAACTTACTCACCCAACTTTCCGCTCCCCCGCACCCATGAAAAAAATCACCAAGCTGCTCGTTGCCAACCGCGGCGAAATTGCCCTGCGCATCCTCCGCTCCGCCAAGGAAATGGGCATTTCCACCGTGGCCATCTACTCCGAGGCCGACCGCAACGCCCTGCACGTGCGCTACGCCGACGAAGCCGTGTGCGTGGGCCCGCCCGCTTCAAAAGACAGCTACCTGCGCGGCGACAAGATTCTGGCCGTGTGCCAGGAACTGGGGGTTGATGCCATTCACCCCGGCTATGGCTTTTTGAGCGAAAACGCTGGCTTTGCCCGCGCGGTGCGGGCGGCGGGCTTAATTTTCGTGGGGCCCTCGCCCGAGGCCATGGAGATTATGGGCGACAAGCTCTCGGCCAAGCAGGCCGTGAAAGCCTACAACATCCCGCTGGTACCCGGCACCGACGAGGCCATTTCCGACGTGCCCGCCGCCAAGCGGATTGCGCAGGAAGTGGGCTTCCCCATCCTCATCAAGGCCTCGGCCGGCGGTGGCGGCAAGGGCATGCGGATTGTGAACAACGCATATGAGTTTGAGGAGCAGATGCAGCTGGCCATCAACGAGGCGGTTTCCGCCTTTGGCGATGGGGCGGTGTTCATCGAAAAATTCGTGACCGGCCCGCGCCACATCGAAATTCAGGTGCTGGGCGATGAGCACGGCAACATCGTGCACCTGTTCGAACGCGAGTGCAGCATTCAGCGCCGGCACCAGAAGGTAATTGAGGAGGCCCCTTCCTCGGTGCTCACGCCCGCCCTGCGCGCCCAGATGGGCCAGTGCGCCGTGGACGTGGCCCGCGCCTGCGACTACACCGGCGCCGGCACCGTGGAATTCCTGCTCGACGACCAGCACAACTTTTATTTCCTGGAGATGAACACCCGCCTTCAGGTAGAGCACCCCGTGACGGAGCAAATCACGGGACTGGATTTGGTGAAGGAGCAAATCCGGGTGGCCCAGGGCGAGCCCCTCGCCTTCGCACAAGAGGACCTCACTATCACCGGCCACGCCCTGGAGCTGCGCGTGTACGCCGAAGACCCGCAAAACAACTTCCTTCCGGACATCGGAACCCTCACCACCTACGTGCGCCCCCAGGGCCCCGGCGTGCGCGTCGACGACGGCTTCGAGCAGGGCATGGACATCCCGATTTACTACGACCCGATGATAGCAAAGTTGGTCACTTTCGGCGCCGACCGCGCCGAGGCCATTGCCCGCATGCTACGGGCCATCGAGGAATTTAAAATCGTCGGCATCGAAACCACGCTGCCTTTCGGGGCCTACGTGCTCCGCCACCCCGCCTTCGTAAGCGGCGATTTCGATACGAACTTCATCAAAGACCATTTCACTCCCGCCAACCTCGCCCCCACCGCGCCGGACGAGGCCACGGCCAAAGTTGCCGCCGCGCTGGGCGCAATGCTGCTGGAGACGAAAAAACCCAAGACGGCATCAGCAGCTGGCGGGACTGCCAACGAAGAGGGTTCGGGTTGGCGCAGGAACCGGGCGGGCGGGCGGTAGGGCTATTGTGTTGAAAAGGGAAAGCCTAGCTATTTGCCGGGCGTTTCTTTTTCAAGTGCTACTATCATTTTGTTGAGCCGGCGCTTCGCATGGTCGCCAAGAAGTATTTGCATGCATCACCTTCGTTGATAAAAGTTTTCAAAATCGATTTTTTGCCTCTCTCGCTGTAATAAACCTCCCATCCATGGGGAGCTTTGTCAATGGTATAGGTCTCATCCAGTAATCCTCGGCTGAGGTATAAACCTCGCAACTTCTCTGCGATAAGGGCTTCTTATAAAGCTTTGAGATTCATTTTTCGTTACTAAAGATTTGAGAAGGAGATTTGGGGACTTCGCTTTCAACCTTCCTTAATCCGCGGGTCAAACTCAAAATCCTCCCAGCCTACAATGCGAACCTGCCCAAAATCCGGGTGGCGGGTATTGAGCACGTAATTGTGCTCGTGGGCGATGATGGAGGACGGCACCCGCAGGATGGCCGCTGTCTGGCGCTGATACCAATTGGCGCCCAAGGGCTGGCAGCGGGCGTAGTGGCGCGGCAGATGCCACTCAGGAGGCATTTGGTTCAGGGCTAATTCTTCTACTGCTAGAGAACCCGGCACGTCGATGCGGATGACTTTGAAGAGGCTGTTGAGGCCTTCGCCGCTGCGGTGCACCACGTTTTCAAGGCAGGCTAGGGCGCGGCTGCCGGCGGCGTAAATGACCAGCTGGCCGCGCAGGTTCCAGCGGCCGGGGTTGCCGGAAGCCACTAGTTCCTTGGCGTACTTGGCCAGGCAAATACGGTAGATTTCCACGCGTTGGGCTTAGGCCAGGTCGCCGTGGGCAATGCGGTCCACTTCATCGGCCACTAGGTCGATACCGCCGCTGGTTTCGAGCAGTAGCAGCGGTGCTTGGTTGTCGAGGCCGTAGGCGGGTTTGTCGAGCCAGCGCCGGAAAGCGGGGACCGAGCCAAACACTTCTTCGCCCTGGCGCGCCAAGGTCAGCAGCTTCAGCACCTGCTCACTCGGGGCCGGCGCCAAGCGCTTCTTGGCCTGGCGGTAGGTGCGCATGGTTTTGGTGGTGGTATGCAGCAGGTCGGCCAATTCGTCGGCGCTTAGTTGCAGCAGCTCAGCCACGGCAAATGCGGTATTGGCCAGCACGCCGGTGCGCGCTTCCATCACCAGCGCGAAAGAATCGGCCACGGTGGCTTGCAGTCCGAGCAAGGCAGGCGAATAAACAGCGGAAGAATGAGCAGCGGCAGTCATGCGAACAGGCGAAGGAAACAAACCCGATAATGGGAATATTTTCCCTAATAACGGGAAAATATTCCATTTCGTTTCATAGCCCCGTCCAACGCAATGCGCTGGCGCCCCCAATATTACGCACAAGGCGCATCATCAGCACCTGATTAACAATGGGTTTTACAGCAGCGTCGTCACGTCGCGCACGCCCACCGGCCGGTGCACCGTGAATCCCTCGCCAAACTCCACTCCTATCATGTGCCCAAATTCCCGGGCCCGGGCTTCTAGAAACTTAGAGAACTCCTCGCTCGACAGATAAGTACTCGGCTCGTCGATGTTGGGATTAAAAAACTGCGTACCGTAGGCCTGAATGGAAGCCCACTTGCCCGGCCAATGCGCCGAAATGTCCACCACAAATGCGGGCACAATGGCCCGGTCCTGGACGTAGTGGTACACATTTTTAGGCCGCCAAGGAGCTTGCGGCTGCCCATCCGGGCCCATGGTCTCTATCATGCGCAAGCCGGCCAGGAAGCAGGCATCGGTAGCTAATTGGGCACCCCGGCCATGGTCGGGATGCCGGTCATGTATGGCATTGCAGAGCACTACTTCGGGCTGGTAGCGCCGAATGGCGGCAATGAGCGGCAGCTGATGCTCCCGGTCGTTGCGGAAGAAGCCATCGGGCAAACCCAGGTTCTCCCGCGCGCTCAGGCCCAGCACCAAGCTGGCCGCGGCGGCCTCGGCGGCCGGGTGGCCGGGGTGCCGCGGGTACCCAGCTCCCCCCGCGTGAAGTCCACTATCCCAATTTTCTTGCCCGCGGCGGCGGCGGCCAGCATGGTTCCGGAGCACGACATCTCCACGTCATCGGGGTGAGCGCCCAGGGCCAGAATGTCGAGCTTCATATGAAATGGATTATTGGTGATGGATTGTCTATGAAAATAAAAAAGCGGGGGATGCCTGTGACCAGAACGCAAACCGGCCTGCACTCACCGGCAAAGGGCAGTGCAGGCCGATAAGTGCTACTTTATCCGGAGCTTGCGGCCGGGCTGCAAGGTCTTCACCCCAGGGTTAAGTCGCTTCAGGGTGCTTAGTCCCACGCCGTATTTTTCGGCCACTTCGGAGAGCGTATCACCAGACCGCACCGTGTGGTTCACTGTTTGCCGCGCGCGGGATGGGCTGTTCTTGCTACTCCGGCTACTACTGCTCCGGCTGCTGCTACTTCGGTGCCCCACAGCCCGGCTGTAATAGTTGAATAGCTGGGAGGTTATGGTAAAATTATCCTGCCGCAGCTTATACCCGGGAAAGTCGTAAATCAATGCCGGGTCGATGGGATTGCCCTGGTAGCGCACCTCGAAGTGCAGGTGCGAGCCGGAACTGCGCCCCGTGCTGCCGCCGTAGCCAATGAGCTGGCCTGCTTTCACAAACGTGCCCACTTTCACCAGCGCTTTGCTCATGTGGCCATAAATGGTTTCGAGGCCGTTGTAATGCCGCACCAGCACGTAGTTGCCGTAGCCGCCGCCGTCCCAGGCACTGATGCGCACCACCCCGTCATAAGCCGATTTCACCGAGTCGCCGGTGGCCAAGTCCAGGTCCATGCCGTAGTGCCAGCGGTATCCCCGGAAGGCAAAAGCCGACGTAATGGGCGTGGTAACCAGAGGCATTTTGGCGTAGCGCTGCCGGGGCGGGTCCACCAGCCGGAGCTTGAGCGAGTCGCGGTAGCTGCGGCCATCCACCCGGTAAGGGTTCACGCTGTGCGTGTCCCAGATGGAGTAATAGCCCGCCACCTTCACCCACGAGGAGTCAATGAGCACTTCCTCCGACATCTCTACGATTTCCTGCCCGCCTTCATTCAGGCGCGACGTGTCCTCGCTCACAATGCTGAGCTTTTTGGCCGGATTAAAGTAGATGGATTTGGCCGCGTCCGAGCCGTCGTCAGGCAATTCTTCCGTCTCAATAACGGTGGTAGTGTCGGGGCGCACGTAGCGCATTTTGGGCGTTTTAGCCCGGAAAAAGTCCGAGTTGCCGGTGGTGGTACCGGCCCGGGCTTTGGTGCGTGGCGTCTTGCGGCGCTGCGCCTGGACCGAATTGAGGCCCGCCAGCACCAGCAATAGTGCCAGTAGCAGCAAGACCGGCCGCCAGGTTGTTGTTTTCAGTAAGGTCAAAAGCGAACAGGAATAAGGCCGTGAGCGCAGGACCAAGCAGTCCCCGCCCACGTGCCATTCAGTCTAAGCAAAAAAGTCAGAAAAGACGAGCCACAAAGCTCCTCCTTCCTAACACGTCGATGCAAGGGTTTTAGTGTGCGCCCAGCGCCGCTAAATAGCGTTCTGCGTCGAGGGCCGCCATGCAGCCCGTACCGGCCGCCGTCACGGCCTGCCGGTAGGTGTAGTCCTGCACGTCGCCGCAGGCAAATACGCCGTCAATGTTGGTCTTGCTCGTACCGGGAATGGTTTTCAGGTAGCCTTGCTCGTCGTGGGTCAGGTAGGACTGGAAAATCTTCGAGTTGGGCTCGTGGCCAATGGCAACAAAGAAGCCGGTCAGGGCTATTTCGCGCGTTTCCTGCGTCAACAGGTTCTTCACTCGCACCCCTTCCACGACGTGCTCCCCCAGGATTTCATCCGTCACGGTATCGAACAGCACCTCAATCTTGGGATTGTCCAGCACGCGCTGTTGCATAATTTTTGAGGCTTTCATCTCGCCCTTGCGCACTATCATGGTCACCTTGCTGCACAGGTTGGCCAGATACGTAGCCTCTTCCGCGGCCGTGTCGCCGGCGCCCACAATGGCCACTTCTTGCCCGCGGTAGAAGAACCCGTCGCACACGGCGCAGGCCGATACGCCCGAGCCATTGAGCCGTGCCTCCGATGGAATGCCCAGCCATTTAGCCGAAGCACCGGTGGCGATGATGACGGTGTCTGCCGTCAGCTCCAGCGTTTCGTCAATGGTGATTTTACGCGGCGTCACCGTGAAATCTACCGCCGTGGCAATGCCGTAGCGAATATCGGTGCCAAAGCGGGCGGCCTGCTTTTTCAGGTCTTCCATCATCTGCGGCCCGTTCACGCCATCGGCGTAGCCGGGAAAGTTCTCCACGTCGTTGGTAATGGTCAGCTGGCCACCGGGCTGCAGGCCCATGTACATAACGGGTGCCATATTGGCCCGCGCCGCGTAGATAGCAGCCGTGTAACCAGCAGGGCCGGAGCCAATAATCAGGCATTTAATGTGTTCAGCCATTGCATTGTGCGGTAAGCTTTAGCTTGCCGTCTTGAATGTGAATTTCAAAATAGAATTCCTCCGGCAAGCCACAGCTTACCGTGTGAGTTGTACAAAAAACCCCAACCTGACGGTCGGGGTTTCTTATTCTGCAAAACTAATTGATTAGCCGAGATAAGGCTTCAGGGCTTTCGAGCGCGAAGTGTGGCGCAGGCGACGAATGGCCTTCTCCTTAATCTGACGCACCCGCTCGCGGGTCAGGTTAAATTTCTCACCGATTTCCTCCAAAGTCAACGCCGCTTCGCCGTTCAACCCGAAGTACAAAGTAATAACATCCGCCTCGCGCTTAGTGAGCGTGCTCAGGGCGCGCTGCACTTCCTTGCGGAGCGAGTCGTTCATCAGGGCCATGTCCGGCGACTCTTCGTCCTCGTTTTCGAGCACGTCGAGCAAACGGTTTTCCTCACCCTGCACAAACGGCGCATCCACCGATACGTGGCGGCCCGAGATTTTCAGGGTGTCGACCACTTCAGAAGTAGTCAACTCCAACACTTCAGCAATTTCTTCAGGAGAAGGCTCGCGCTCAAACTTCTGCTCCAACTCCGAGAAGGATTTGCTGATTTTATTCAGCGAACCCACGCGGTTCAGGGGCAGACGCACGATGCGGCTCTGCTCGGCCAGTGCCTGCAGAATGGACTGGCGAATCCACCACACGGCGTAGGAGATGAATTTAAAACCACGGGTTTCGTCAAAGCGCTTGGCCGCTTTGATGAGGCCGAGGTTGCCCTCGTTGATGAGGTCGCCCAGCGAAAGGCCCTGATTCTGGTACTGCTTGGCCACCGACACCACGAAACGCAGGTTGGCTTTGGTCAATTTCTCCAGCGCTTGCTGGTCTCCGTCGCGGATGCGCTGCGCTAACGTCACTTCCTCGTCGGGCGTGAGCAAATCAACCTTGCCAATCTCCTGGAGGTACTTGTCCAGCGACTGGCTTTCGCGGTTGGTAATCTGCTTACTAATTTTTAGCTGTCTCATGGGACTAGGTAAGAACGATATCTGATGGGGTTAATACGTAAGAAAAAGCCGCCCGGCCCGTCCCTAAGTCAGAGGTAGCCAACAGGCTTCCTCCAACATTAGTTCGGGACCACGGCGCCTGACTAAGCCTGAGCTTCGCCGTTGCTGGCCGCGGCCGCTTCGGGCTTGGGCAGCAGCACCTTGCGCGAGAGCCGGTACTTGCCCGTTTTCTTATCGATTTCCACCAGTTTTACGTCAATGTCCTGGCCCACTTCCAACAAACCCTCCAGCGTCTGAATCCGCTCGTGCGTCACCTCCGAGATGTGCAGCAGACCGTCTTTGCCCGGCATGATTTCCACGAAAGCGCCGTAGGGCTGGATGCTGCGCACTTTGCCTTTGTACACTTCGCCCACTTCCGGCTGCGCCGCAATGGCGCGGATGCGGTCGATGGCGCCCTGCATGTCGTCCTGATTGGCCGCGTAAATGCTTACGTGGCCTTTCTCGTCCTTCTCCTCGATAATAACCGTGGCATTGGTGTCCTTCTGAATCTGCTGAATCACCTTGCCGCCCGGGCCGATAATGGCGCCGATAAACTCTTTGTCAATCAGCATTTTGTGCGAGCGGGGCGTGTGCGCTTTCAGCTCGGCGGCTGGCGCGGCAATGGTCTTGGCCATTTCACCCAGAATGTGCAGGCGGCCTTCGCGGGCCTGGTGCAGCGCGGCGGTCAGAATCTCATTGCTCAGGCCCTGGATTTTGATGTCCATCTGGCAGGCGCAAATGCCTTTCTCAGTGCCGGTTACTTTGAAGTCCATGTCGCCGAGGTGGTCCTCGTCGCCGAGGATGTCGCTCAGCACGGCGTAATCGCCGGTTTCCTTATCCTGCACCAGACCCATGGCGATACCAGCCACGGCAGCCGAAATCTTCACGCCCGCGTCCATCAGCGCCAGCGAGCCGGCGCAGACGGTGGCCATCGAACTGGAACCGTTCGACTCCAGGATGTCCGACACGATGCGGATGGTGTAGGGGTTTTCGTCGTCCGAAGGCAATACCTGCTTCAGCGAGCGCAGGGCCAGGTTGCCGTGGCCGATTTCGCGGCGGCCAGCGCCCCGGTTCGGCTTTACTTCGCCGGTCGAGAAACCGGGGAAGTTATAATGCAGCATGAATTTCGAGTAGCCCTTGCTCAGCGGCTGGTCCACAATCTGCTCGTCGAGCTTGGTACCAAGCGTGGCCGTGGTCAGGCTTTGGGTCTCGCCGCGGGTGAAGATGGCCGAGCCATGCGCACCGGGCAAATAGTTGATTTCCGACCAGATGGGGCGGATTTCGGTGAGCTGGCGACCGTCAAGACGCACCCGTTCCTTCACCATCATATCGCGAATGGCCTTCTTCTCAGCCGAGCCATAGTAGCGGCTGAACATCTTCATGTTCAGCTCCGCATCCACGGCCAGCAAGTGCTCCAGCACGGCTTTTTTCACCTTGCCAAAGCCTTCCTTGCGGCCGCCTTTGCTGGTGTTGCCGCTGCGGGCCACATCGTAGGCACCTTGGTACACGGCGTCGAGAATAGTCTTTTTCAGTTCCTCGTTCTCCTCGTACTTGGGATACTCGCGGGTGGGCGAGTCGGCCGTGCGGCCCACGGCCTCAGCCAGGTCCTTCTGCAACTGGCACTGGGCCTTGATGGCTTCGTGGCCGAAGGCAATGGCCGCCACCATTTCTTCTTCGCTCACTTCCTTCATGGCACCTTCCACCATGGCCACGGAATCGGCGGTTGCGCCCACCATCAGGTCCATGTCGGCGCGGGCCAGGTCCGAAGTCTTGGGGTTAATCTGGAACTGGCCGTCGATGCGCGCAACGCGCACTTCGGAAATCGGACCAGCAAACGGAATGTCAGAAATCGACAGCGCGGCCGAGGCAGCCAAAGCGGCCAGGGCATCGGGCTGAACTTCTTTGTCGGCCGAGATGAGGGTAATCATTACCTGCACCTCGTAATGGTAGTCCTTGGGGAACATCGGCCGCAGGATGCGGTCGACGAGGCGGCACACCAGGATTTCGTAATCGCTCAGGCGGCCTTCGCGGCGCTGAAACGAGCCGGGAATCTTGCCGGCCGAGCCGAATTTCTCCTGGTAGTCCACCGACAGGGGCAGGAAGTCAACGCCGTCGCGCTGGCTTGGGGCCGAAACCACCGTGGCGAGCAGCATGGTATCGCCGAGGCGAACAACGACCGCACCGTCGGCGAATTTGGCCAGGCGGCCGGTTTCAATGGTGATAACACGGCCGTCGGGCAGCGCTAAAGATTTGGTAATGGCGTGGGGTTGGGACATCAGCGGGATTTGCTTGGAAAAGCGACAGCGGGCGAGCAGCCAAAAACGAGCGCCTCGGCGGCCCTCGTTACTCAAGATATTTCAACAACAGTGCGCCGATGCAAATCAGTGTCACGGGCCAGCCTCGGCGCAAAACCGACCCGAACAAAAAAAGAGTAGGGAACCTTCGTTGGAAGGCTCCCTACTCTCAGATTCTGGACTTACTTACGGATGCCCAGTTCCTTGATGATGGCGCGGTAGCGATTGATTTCGCGGTGCTGCAGGTAATCCAGCATGCTGCGACGCTTACCTACGAGCTTCAGAAGGCCCAGGCGGGTGCTGTGGTCCTTCTTGTTCACCTTCAGGTGCTCGGTGAGATGAATAATACGGTGGGTGAAGAGTGCAATCTGCGACTCGGCCGAACCGGTATCGGACTTTACTTTCTGCAGGCTGTTCTTTTCGAAAATGGCCTGTTTCGCTTCGGTGGTTAAAATCATCGGCTGATAGGTATTACCCCGTCTTAGATTTAAAGATGTAAAAAATGTTGATTTGATACCCCACACATTGGGGTGCCGCAAAGGTACGCAATTTTAGAACAGGATAAAAGCGCGAAACTGGAATTTTTCGGCATCCTGCAGCAACGCTACTCTTCTACCGGCTGCGTTATTTTTCGCAAACCGGGAATTCCCAAGCGTTGGGGCAGGCGCCGCCAGAAGTCCAACTCCAACAGGCCCGAATCGTTGTAAGCCTGGTAGAGGAAGAAAAGTCCCGCGGGCAGCAGCAGCAGGTTTGACATCCACATGCCAATGCCCACCGGCATCACAAACTCCCGGCCGTACTTCTCCCCCATGATGCTGAGCACGTAGTAGATGATGAAGAACAGAATGGAAACCAGAATGGGCACGCCCAAGCCGCCTTTCTTGATGATGGCGCCCAGCGGTGCCCCAATCAGGAACATGAGCAGTACGGCCACCGACTGCGAGTATTTGCGGTAAACTTCGATACGGAACATGGCCGAATTGCGGGCGTAGTCGTCGAGGCGCTCGGCGGTGGAGCTGGCAAAGGCCCGCAGGTTGTTGGCCCGGTTGCCGGCCTGCTGGAAAATAGTGGCCGATGGCGGAGCCAGCCGGGAAGCCGGCACCACCAACGCTTCAACTTTGCGGTTGGCCGCCCGGCCCGTGGTATCAAACCGCAGAAAGGTAAAATACGCGTTGGTTTGGCGCACAACCAAGCTCTGCTCGGTACGCATTCGTTTCTGTACCGAATCAGCCGCGCTGTGCAGCTGCGGGATGTTGAGCATCATACGGTTTGTCGAGAACAGTTCCTCCTGCGTCCGGCCCAAATCGAAGGAAGCCAGGGAAAACGTGACCAGGTTGTGGTCGAACCCCTGGCGCGTGAACGACGCGCCAGCCCGGTTCTGCATGTCTGGCTGCTCGATGTAGGTATTGCCGTGAAACAGTTCCAACCCCAGGTAGGCGCCTCCAAAACGGGTAAACATCCGGCCCGAATCTGCCAGGATAACCGTGGCATTGCCCGACTTCTGGGTGTGGTCATAAATCATGACGCCGTGCAAACGGTCGCCGTTTTCGCCCGTTTTCCTATCTACCTTAATGGTGTAGCCGGGAATACCGTTGTAAAAGACACCTTCCCGGATATCGAGGGCTAGCTTCTGCTGCCGCACATCCCACAGCAGGCTGTACGCTTTCAAATTAGCCCGCGGCACGATGGTTTCATTAAACCAAAACGCCCCCACCGCCAGGCCAATAGTAACCAGTAACACCGGCCGCAAAATACGGGTTAGAGCAATGCC
Source organism: Hymenobacter lapidarius (assembly GCF_001816145.1). Lineage (GTDB taxonomy): Bacteria > Bacteroidota > Bacteroidia > Cytophagales > Hymenobacteraceae > Hymenobacter > Hymenobacter lapidarius. The sequence continues at coordinate 114,854 of NZ_MDZB01000109.1, forward strand.
TGAGGCCTTGATGGCCGTAAGCTCGTGGTGCTCGCCGAGGTTGCCATACGTCATCAGCGAAGACAGCAACACGGCCAGGGGCAACGATATGGGCACGATGAGCACGCTGAAAAAGAACAGCAGCTGCAGCAGCACCCCGGTGCCCAGGTCCTTGCCGATGATGTCATCGAGGTACTTGAGCAGCGTGTGCGTGAGCAGTATGAACTGCACCACGGCAAACGTGAGCAAAAAAGGACCGGCAAAGGCCTTTAAAATAAGCTTGTCGAGCTTTTTGAGCATAGGTACGGCACCGGCTCCAAGTGAGCGGCCAGCGCAGAAACGTGGGTTGAGACAAAAAAGTACCGCACAGGGCAATCAGAAAGCTTGTGCGGCGGAAAGCACCAACGTGCTTACCCTCCTACCTGCTCACGCAGCTTGGACACCAAGCTTTCCCACATTTCCTGCTGCTCGTCGTTGTCCTGGGACGGGGAGTAGTCAATTACCCGCAGGTACACTTCGTCTGTTACTTGCGAGGAATCAAGCGTGAATTCCAAAAAGCTGGGGTCAGCCACCATTTGACGGTTTTCGCCAAGAAAAACAAAGCGCACGGCGCGGTTCAGGCGCTGACCCGAGATTTCGGCGTAATGATTTTCCTGGTCCCAGATAAAGTTGAGGCGTTGGCCTTCCACATACCGCACGTCGTCGCAAAACCATTGCGACAGGCCCGAAGCCGTGGCCAGATAAGGAAAAAGTATTTTGGGCGAAGCGTTGATGGGGAATTCCACCAAGAAGCGCGTTTTTGCTTGGATATCAGGCAGAGCCATAAGATTTAAAAACGAAGGGGCTTGGTCAAACCGCAGCTTGAACCGGCCACAAGGGAGAAATACAGCATTTTTTACCCCAGCACCTTGCGTCGGGGCTATTTGTAGCGTTACCTTTGCACCCACAAAAAATACCCCGGCGGGGTAGCTCAGTTGGTTAGAGCACAGGATTCATAACCCTGAGGTCACGAGTTCAACTCTCGTCCCCGCTACTTCGGAAACCGTTTCAGCTGCGTGCTGAAGCGGTTTTTTTGTATCTGGTGGGGTTAGAATTAGAAGAACAATCGTTATTCCAATCAACATGGAGGGGGCTGGCAACGCCCCCCTCCGAAGCGGGTAGGTTAAAAACCAAGAAAACGCTGGACCCTAAAAAAGGCCAGCGTTTTCTTGGTTTTTAACGAACAAAGGCAATTATTTTGCCTTTTCCACGATGCCTTTGAAAGCAGCAGGATGATTCAGAGCCAAGTCAGCCAGCACTTTGCGGTTGAGTTCAATGCCAGCCTTTTTCAGGCCGCCCATCAACTGCGAGTACGACAGGCCGTGCTCCCGAGCACCGGCGTTGATACGTTGAATCCAAAGAGCACGGAACTCGCGCTTCTTTACTTTACGGTCGCGGTAGGCATACAAGAGGCCTTTTTCAACGGCGTTCTTGGCTACGGTCCATACGTTTTTGCGACGGCCGTAATAGCCTTTCGCCAAACGCATGATTTTCTTGCGGCGGTGGCGCGAGGCCACATGGTTGACACTTCTTGGCATAACCTAGAGAGTTTTTGGCAGCCGGCGACGGGTTAAGTCTTAAAGCCGGAAGCCTGGTGAAATTTTTATGACAAATTAGAAATTCAACATCTGGCGCACGCGGTTCATGTCGGCGCTGCTCACAAGACCGGTGCGGGTCAAATTACGCTTCTGCTTGGTCGTCTTCTTGGTGAGGATGTGTGATTTGAAGGCGTGCTTCCGCTTCACCTTGCCCGTTCCGGTGAGCGCAAAGCGCTTCTTAGCACCGGATTTCGTCTTTACTTTCGGCATTGTAGTAAGTGTTGGAGGGTTGGTTGTTGATTGTTGATTGCTGACTGACCGGTGGTCGGGAAGCCATCTTCAACCGAGTAAAATCTATTCGGCGGCGTCGGCAGCGGGTGCTGGTGCCGTTTCGGCGTTCTGTTCAGTGGCTTCGGCTTTGGGCTCAGCAATAGGTTTTGAAGCTTTGGGCTTGGCATCTGCCGGGGCGGCAGGCTTGGCGGCGGCTTTGGCTACTACCGCAGCTTTGGGCGCGAGGTAGAGAAACATGCGTTTGCCTTCAAGCTTAGGCAACTGCTCTACTTTAGCCAGGTCCTCAAGAGCCTGGGCAAATTTGAGCAGCAGGATTTCGCCCCGCTCTTTGAACACGATGCTACGGCCCACAAAGTGCACGTAGCTCTTGATTTTGGCGCCTTCACGGAGAAATTCCTGGGCGTGCTTTACCTTGAAGGCAAAGTCATGCTCGTCGGTGTTAGGACCGAAACGAATTTCTTTGAGCACGACCTTGGTCTGCTTGGCCTTGAGCTCGCGGGTTTTCTTCTTCTGCTCGTACTTAAATTTCGAGTAGTCGATGACGCGGCAAACGGGGGGCGTGGCCGTGGGCGAAATCTCAACGAGGTCGAGATTCTGGTCCTGGGCCATTTTCCGGGCTTGGTCGGTGGGATACACACCTTGTTCGACGTTATCGCCAACAAGGCGGACTTCCCGCGCGAGGATTTTCTGGTTGATTTTGAACGGCTCTTCCACCTGCTGGCGGGGCACGTACCGACGATTCGGGGCTGCTATGGTATGGTCCTCCTCCTAAAAAAAGTGGCGGGAAATGAGATTCTGGGCGTTTTAGGCCGGGTAAGGCCTGGCAATCAGGGGGCAAATATCGGTATTTTTAATTGAAAAGGCAAGCGAGTTGCCCAATCTATTTGCCTGTCAGGGCAAAAAGGACGTCACGCTGGGCGAAGCCGTAGCACCTCTATTGTTCAACTATTCCAAGTCACATGAATTAGCATTGCGGTAGAGATGCTTCGGCTTTGCTCAGCATGACGACCTCTTTACCCTGACGGGAAAGCTTGGTTAATAGGCTTCTACTATCTGGCTTTGCACGCTTTTTACGAAGGCATCAAGTGGCATGGAGCCGAGGTCGCCTTCGCCGTGCTTGCGCACCGAAATGATGTTATCCTGGGCTTCCTTCTCCCCCACCACGAGTAGGTAAGGGATTTTGCCCATTTCGGCATCCCGGATTTTGCGGCCAATACGCTCGTCGCGGGCATCTACAGTGCCGCGCAGCTCGCGCTGCTCCAGTTGGGCTTTCACCTCGTTGGCGTAGTCGATGTACTTATCCGAGATGGGCAGCACAATGAACTGCTCGGGCGTGAGCCAGAGGGGGAAGTTGCCGGCACAATGCTCGATGAGCACGGCCACGAAGCGCTCCAGCGAACCGAAGGGCGCGCGGTGCAGCATCACGGGGCGCTGCTTGGTGTTGTCGGGGGCCACGTACTCGAGGTCGAACCGCTCGGGCAGGTTGTAGTCGACCTGGATGGTGCCGAGCTGCCAGCGGCGGCCCAGGGCGTCGCGCACCATGAAGTCGAGCTTAGGGCCGTAGAAGGCGGCCTCGCCCAGCTCGGTGGTGGTGCTGAGGCCTTTTTCGGCGGCAGCTTCCTGAATGGCGCTTTCGGCCAGAGCCCAGTTTTCGTCGGAACCGATGTACTTGGTTTTGTTCTCGGGGTCGCGCAGGCTGATTTGAGCCGTGTAGTCTTCAAAACCGAGGTTTTTGAAAACGTAGAGCACCAGGTCAATCACCTTCTTGAACTCGTCCTTCACTTGGTCGGGACGGCAGAAGATGTGGGCGTCGTCCTGCGTGAAGCCGCGCACGCGGGTGAGGCCGTGCAGCTCGCCCGACTGCTCGTAGCGGTACACGGTGCCGAATTCGGCGTAGCGCACGGGCAGGTCGCGGTAGCTGCGGGGCTCGGTTTTATAGATTTCGCAGTGGTGGGGGCAGTTCATCGGCTTGAGGAAGAATTCCTCGCCGGGGTTGGGTGTTTTGATGGGCTGGAAAGAATCAGCGCCGTATTTCTCGTAGTGGCCGCTGGTCACGTACAGCTCCTTAGAGCCGATATGGGGCGTGACGACGGGCTGGTAGCCAGCTTTCACCTGGGCTTTGCGCAGGAACTGCTCGAGGCGCTCGCGCAGGGCCGTGCCTTTGGGCAGCCACAGGGGTAGGCCCGCCCCTACTTTCTCGGAGAAAGCAAACAGCTTCAGCTCTTTGCCGAGCTTGCGGTGGTCGCGGCGCTTGGCTTCTTCAAGGCGTTCGAGGTATTCAGTGAGGTCCTTGGCCTTGGGGAAAGTGATGCCGTAGAGGCGCGTGAGCTGCTTGTTTTTCTCATCGCCGCGCCAGTAGGCCCCGGCCACGTTCATCAGCTTAGCGGCCTTGATGGTGCTGGTGTCGGGGATGTGCGGGCCGCGGCAGAGGTCGGTGAAGCCGCCCTGGGTGTAGAAGGTGATTTGGCCGTCTTCGAGGCCGTCAATCAGCTCCAGCTTGTAGGGGTCCTGCTTTTCGGTGAAGTAGGTAATGGCATCGGCTTTGGAAACGTCCTTGCGTTCGTAACGGCTTTTGTTTTTGGCCAGCTCCAGCATCTTTTTCTCGATTTCCGGGAAGTCCTCGCTGCTGATGCTGCGGCCTTCGCCGAGGTCCACATCGTAGTAGAAGCCGTTTTCGATAGCGGGGCCAATGGCCAGCTTCACGCCGGGGTACAGCGCCTCCAGGGCTTCGGCCATGAGATGAGCCGAGGAGTGCCAGTAGGTTGATTTGCCAGCGGTGTCGTTCCAGGTCAGGATTTCGACGGTGGCATCATCGGTAAAGGGGCGGTGGAGGTCGCGGACTTCGCCGTTGACGCGTACGGCGAGGGCATTGCGGGCGAGGCCTTCGCTGATGCTGCTGGCCAAGGCGTGGCCCGTAGAGCCGGACTCGACCTGGCGAACCGAGCCGTCGGGGAGGGTGATGTTGAGCATAAGAATGGGAGTGATGCGCCCAGGGGGCAAAGCAGGGCGCAAGTTAGCACCCCTGAATGGAGTGGCCCTATTTTCGGAACGGAAGAAAGTAGTACGCGACTATCTGGCCTCAGGGCGCAGCGGGGGCAACGGACTGATGGGCAGGAGTCTGGTGGGCGCAGCCGGCCGGCGGTAGTACCGCGGGGAGGTGCGGAGGCTGTCGGGGAGCTGCGCCTGGACGCGGTCTGCGGTTTTCCATACTTTATACGTCCAGTGCTGGTTGCCGGGGTTTTCGGCTACCAGCCGGCGGAACTGCACCAGGGCTTCGGGCAGGCGGTTCTGGGATTCCAGGGCCTCGGCAAGTAAGGCGCGGGCCTGGGGCAGGCGGGGATTGCGACGCAGGGCCCGCTGGAAGTGCTGAATAAGAGCGGCGGGCTTGCGCTCCCGGGCGGCGGCCAGGCCCAGGCGGTAGTCGGCCCGGTACACGGTGCTGTCGAGAACCAAGGCCTGGCGGTAATACCATAGGGCACTATCCGGGCGGCCCTGCAGTTCCAGTTGCCGGCCGTAATCGTACTTTAAGAGCCCGGAAGTGGTGTCGAGCCGCATGCCCAATGCCGCGAAACGGGCGGCATCGGTGGGCATGCGCCAAGCGTTGAGCAGAAAGGCCAGCTGGTGCAGAATTTCGGGTTGGCGCGGGTCGCGGGCTAAAGCATCCTGCAGGTACTGAACGGCCGTTGAGGTATCGGCAATGGCGGCATAGGCCAATCCTTTGTAGAAAAGAGCGGCAGGCTGGTCGGGGTCGAGGCGCAGGGTGCGGTCTAAGTTGTCGAGCGCGGCCGTGTAGTTGCGGGAGGCTAGCTGGGTTTCGCCCACGAGCAGCGGCAGCTCGGGACCCGAAAACCCGCGCTGCGCGGCCTGGCGAGCAGCAGCTAGTGCCGTTGGGAGCTGGCCCAGGGCGCGCAAAACCCGGGCCTGCAGAAAGTACAGGCTCCCGTCCGAATCATCAATTTCGAGCGCGGCAGCTACGTCGCGCAGGGCAGCTTGCGGCTGGCCGGCCGCCAACAGCAGCGAGGCCCGACGCGCCAGCAGCGCCGTATTGCGCGGCTCACGGGCAATGGCGCCGTTGAGCTCTTCGGCCTGAACCCGGGGCCCGCTTTGCACCGTCGCCAAATCGACGAGAGTATCGGGCCGCTCACTGGGCTCATTGGAGCACGCAGTCATTATCGAGACCGACAAAAGGCCCAGAATACACTTAAATAGCCGCAATTTAATCATGTGAGTAACCGGAATTGCTGCCTTGACATAAGCTGGTAGTTGTCGCTGTTCCTCTGGCGAAAAAGCGAACAGCACGAGTGGTTGAAGTGTCTCAATCTTGCGCTATTCTTTTTGGCTAACGCTGGGCGTGGGCGTCCGCAAGGTATCCAGGGTTGAGCCCCTGGGAACTGAAGGGACTGAATTTTGCCGCTTCTGCCGCCGCGCATCGGCCCGAAGCAGCGGAGGGAGCATTTGACGGCATAGCCTACTCACAACGAGTTCTTCGCTGGTGATGGGAGGAATCTTTTCGGCGGCGCGCAGTACTTCAATGGCCCGCCGGCGTCTGCCCTGGTACCGGCACATGCGGGCCAAGTCGTAGCACACCTGCAGGTTGCCGGGGGCAATTTTATGGGCTTGTTCGAGGGATTCAATGGCTTGACGGCTACTGCCCCCTTCGGGCACGCCCCCCAGCACCAGCTTACTATACAGACGTTCGAGCAGGTTGTAGTGTGCTACCCGGTACTGCCAGCGGCCAAGCAGCTGCCAGGTTTCCGCCAGGTCGGGCCGGTGCTCGGTGGCGAGGTACACGTTTGAGCGGAGGTCGCGGAAAGCCGCCAGGCGAGCCCCGGCTTTGTACAGAGTGGCTTGATTGAACAGCGCCAGGGCAACAGCGTAGTTGCTTTCGCCGCCCTCCGGCCGCAGCAGCAGGGCGCGGTCGGCGTAGGAACGGGCCGCGTTGAAGTAGGCCGTTTTGCGCGTTTCGTCCGAGTACCGAGCCCCAATTTTTACACTCAGCACGGCCGCCTGGCAGAGCGAAAGGTAATGAGTGGGCGCCGTTTTCAGGATTTCCTGGTACACGGCCAGAGCTTCGGACTCTTTGAAGCTTGTGGTGAGGCTGGCAGCCTGCAGCAACTGCTGCTGAATAGCCGGCGGGTCGGCGAGGGCTGGGGTTTCAGGGCGTTTGGAAAGCGTAGGCGCGGGCTTGCGCGTCGGTACTAGAAACTGCGCCTCAGCCGCTGGCGCGGCGGCCAGGCACAGCAAACCTACCCCCAGCATCCAAACCCGAAATAGGCTGAAAAACTGGGCTAAGCAGACTTGAAAAGGGACTGGCGCACGCATGAGGGCAAAGAAACGTCGCATCGGCAAGTAGGAGCTGCTTGCCTACTCCTACATTAAATCCTGGTTGAATTGGTGCGAATGCGCGAACTGCAAAATACGCCTTATCATTCACGGCATCATTTTGGATGCTGAATTACCTGGCGTTACGCAGCGCTGTTTTTGGGACCCTGGCACACGCCGTTCACCGGCGAGATTCACGCCCAAAGCCAGTCGGGATGGTGTCGCAATCGCGAGCCAGCCAACAACTACCAAGCACTACCGGATAATTATAGGACCCAGCCTAAAATAACCCAAGCTGCGCTTTGGGCCGCTTGAGCAGCTCACGCGCTTGGGCTACTTCTTCGGCCGTCACGTCAACGGGGCCGGTGGCCTCGGGGCGGGGAGCGGCCGTTTCGGCGGGCGCATCGGTGCTTTTGGGGGCAACGGGAGCTATTCGCTTCTTGGCTACTTCCCGGCGCTGGGGCTCGGGGCCTTCGTCGGTAAGCAGGCCCAGGCCGTGGATTTTGTAGTAGTTGAGCTTATTGCCCATGGCCTTCCAGCCTTTCACGTCGATGAACTCGTGCAAGCTGATTTTTTCCGTTTCCTTGTCGGCCTTTTTGTCTTTCTGAATTTTCAGTTCCACCAGCGGCTCCGGGTTGGCCGTGACGGCCAGCAGCTTCGAGCCTTTGGTTTCGGAGATAAACAGGAAGCGCTTTTCAAGCGTGCTGGTTTCAATCTTGAACCGCTTCACGTAGTGGATTTTGGTTTCACCCTCCATGTACACCGCCGAGAGCACCGTTTCGGGCTCGTACTTACGCAACAGCAGGATATTGGGCACGTCGTAGTGGTTGGTGGGGTTGGGCGCAGTCAGCTCGTAGCTGCCGTCCTTAAACACCACCAGCACGTGGTTTTCGGTATCGAAAGTACCCAGGTAGCGGCCGTGGCCGGCGGTGTTGAGGCGGCCCACCACACTATCGAAAAACACTTCGCGGCCGCCCAGCGTGGAGTCGCCCAGGGCCTGACGCTTGATGTTTTTGATGGGCTGCTTCGTGACAATGTTGCCCATCGAGCCTTTCCCCTTAATGCCCAACTCAGCAAAGTCAAAGTCGAACTGCTTCACACGGGCCGGGGCTTTGTCGCTGAGCTGAATGCTCACAATTTCCGACTCAGAGTTGGGGTTGGCCGTGAGGTACAGTGTTTTGGTACCCTTGGTGCCTTTGGTGAGGTCGTAGGTTTTGTCGCGGGTGATGCCCGACACCAGGAAGCGCTTGGCAAAGCTGATGCCCGAGGCCCCGTCCAGGTACACCATGTTGTACACCAGCCGGTCGTCGTTCTTGTTGTACACGCCCACGTGGAGCACGTCTTTGCCCACAAAGGTCTTCTCCGCGATTCTGCTCACCACAAACGTGCCGTCACGCTTGATGGCAATGATGTCGTCCAGGTCCGAGCAGTCGCAGATGGTCACTGCGTTTTCGTCTTTCTTCAGGCCGAAGCCCACAAAGCCGTCGGCGTAGTTCACATACAGCTTCTGGTTGGCCACGGCTACTTTCTGGGCCGTCACCACGTCGAAGGTGCGCAGCTGCGTTTTGCGCTCGCGGCCGGCGCCGTACTTCTTCAGCAGTCCCTCGAAATACGCAATGGCGTAGCGGGTGAGGTTGGCAAGGTGGTCGGCCACTTCGGCCAGTTCCACCTCCAGCTTTTGCAGGTATTCATCGGCCTTGAAACCGTCGAACTTCGAAATGCGCTTGATGCGAATTTCCGTCAGGCGGGTCAGGTCGTCTTCCACAATGGGCCGGCGGAGCAGAATCCGGGTATCGTCGGCCTTGACCTTCTCCCCTGCTATGCGCACAAATTTCTTCAGGCCCTTGTCGATGGTCTCCAAGATTTCGGCCCAGGTTTCGCATTCTTCAATGCGGCGATAGATGCGGTTTTCGATGAAAATCTTCTCCAGCGAAGCATTGTGCCACCGCTCCCACAGTTCGTCCTGCCGGATTTCCAGCTCGCGCTCCAGCAAGCGCACCGTGGCCTTGGTGCTCTGGCGCAACACGTCCTCCACGCCCACAAAACGGGGCTTGTCGTCGATGATAACGCAGGTGTTGGGCGAGATACTGATTTCACAATCCGTGAAAGCATAAAGCGCGTCCATGGTCAGGTCGGGCGAGACGCCGGTGGGCAGCTGCACCTGAATTTCCACGTTGGCGGCCGTGTTGTCGACCACCTTCTTAATCTTGATTTTATTCGCTTCCGAGGCCTTCACAATGCTCTCCATCAGCGCCGTGGTGGTGGAGCCGTAGGGAATGTCGCGAATAATGAGCAGGGTTTTGTCGACCTTCTCGATGGTGGCGCGCAGGCGGATTTTCGCGCCGCGCATGCCCGAGTTATAGTTGCTCACATCGCAGAGTCCGCCCGTCGAAAAGTCCGGAAACAGCTGCACCTCGCGGCCCCGCAGCACGTCGATGCTGGCCTTGCACAGCTCGCGGAAGTTGTGGGGCATAATCTTGGTGCTCAAGCCCACGGCAATGCCCTCCACGCCCTGCGCGAGCAGCAGCGGGAATTTCACGGGCAGCGTAGTAGGCTCGCGCTTGCGGCCGTCGTAGCTGAGCTGCCACTCGGTGGTGTCGGGGTTGAACACCACGTCAAGCGCAAACTTGCTCAGGCGCGCCTCGATGTAGCGGGCCGCGGCGGCGCCGTCGCCGGTGCGCACGTCGCCCCAGTTGCCCTGGGTCTCGATGAGCAGGTCTTTCTGGCCCAAGTTCACCATGGCATCGCCGATGCTGGCGTCGCCGTGCGGGTGGTACTGCATGGTCTGGCCAATGACGTTGGCCACCTTGTTGAAGCGGCCGTCGTCCATCTCCTTCATGGCGTGCAGAATACGCCGCTGCACGGGCTTCAGGCCGTCTTCAATGGCGGGCACGGCCCGTTCCAAAATTACGTAGGAGGCATAATCCAGAAACCAGTTCTGGTACATGCCCTTCACGGTAGCCACGTCGTGGATAGTTTCGCCGGGTGCGAACTTGGGCTCCTCCTCGGTCTCGGGCTCGGGAACGGTATCGGCGGCGATGTGCACCCCGGCCGTTTCCCCAAATAAACTATCGGCCCTGGCCGCTACGGCGGCGGCATCGGCAGCTAGCGCGGCGTCCTGCTCGGCAAAGCTGGCAGGCTCGGCCGCGTCCTCGGCAGCGGCGGGCGAAAAAGCAGCTAGGTCAAAATTAACCGAATCACCGGGCTGAAGAAAATCTTGGTCAGGGGCGTCGGAAGCAGGAATATCAGGTGTGGCCACAGAGGGAGAGAAAGAGGTCGGCGAAGTGCCATCAAAAATACCGTAATCGACGCGGAGCGCAACAATTTATAAGTAGCACAGGAAGCAAAAGGTTCCCAATTATTTTAGCTAAATAGTATAACTCCGAGTCAGGCTTGCAGCATTTTTATGGCGAATCTGCCCAAATTTAGGCAATCCGAAGCTTATTTACAAGCTAAACACAATAGTCATCAATAACCCGAACTGGCTTGCCAATGCTCGGCAATTAGCTGTAATTCTCCCAAACGAAAAAAGCCCGAACCAAAGGCGCGGGCTTTTCCGTGGAATGTGCCGACTAGTCTACCCCTAGGCGGCGATTCAAACCTACGAAAAAAAATATACAATGCAAAACCTTTAATGTTTTTAAACCGCTGATTTCTACAATTTCGGGGCCGTGAAAGCACTGTTACGGCCGACTCCTCTCCTATTTCCAATAGTGGGATTATGATTCACATTTTGGCTGCAGAAGCAGCTGAAGCAGCTTCAAAAGCGGAATTATAAGCTTAATAATATTGATTAAATTCGCTATCACTTTCTTTGTAAAAGGCAATAATAGATTACGCCCGGGTACTTGAACCAAGCCGGACCGTAGATTTTGGCAATTCGGTCTTGTTTTTCTTAAAGCCTGTGTAATTAGAACAGGTCATACTCATCCGGCGCGGAGTGGGTGAACCCTCAGGCAGATGGCAATGGAGCCGCAATCCTTACCCGGAATCCGGTGACTTTGCCTTCGGCGCTGATGATGGGGCCGGTAGTAGCCGCGCCCCCCATGGCAGCGGCGCGAACATCCACGTTCTCCAGGCCGTGCGTGGCGCGCCCGAGGGTGGCCTTGGCGGTGGCGGGGGAAGCGGGCTGGCCGTTGTCGATAACGTCGAGTAGCAGTTGAGGGCCTTCCAAGCGGACGCGCACCGTGGTGCGCGTGGCGCCGTGGGCATGATTGAGCACGTTTTGCAGGCACTCTTTGTAAATCAGGTACAGGTTGCGTCGCAGACGGGCGGGCAGGCGGAAAGTGGGCAGCTCATCGGGCACTTCAAAGCACAGAGCCACCCGGCGCGGGGTGAGAACTTCGTAACCGTAGTCGCGCATGCGGATAAACAGGTCCCCCATGTTGTCGTTTTGGGTGTCGAGGCTCCAGACCACGTCGTTGAGTTGGCGCACGGCATAGCGGCTGTTGTCCGACAAACGACTTATTTGCAGACGCTGGCCGGCGGCGTCGGCCAGGCCTTCCTGCAGCAGGTTGCTTTGCAGGCTGATTTGGCGGAGCAGCGTGCCCACGTCGTCGCGCAGGTCGGCGGCGAGCCGGGCGCGCAGGTCTTTTTCGCGTGAAAGATGGCGCTGGCGGTACTGCCAGAAAAAGAAACCCGCCACCATCGCGGCCAACACGCCCAGCCCGCCTAGGCCAATGAGCTGGTTTTGCTGGCGCAGGCGGCTCAGCTCGCGCTGCTGATTTTGGAGGCGCGCCTGCTGGGTGAGCACTTTAATCTGGGCTTGTTGCTTGCCGAGCTCGTAGTTCAGCTGCAGGGCGGCGGTGCGGCGGGTAGTGGCTTCGCTGAGCAGGCTGTCGTTGAATGCCTTGCGTCCGATGGAGGCAACGTAGGCCTGGGCAAAATTCTTTTGCTTGGCGTAAGCCAGCGCCAGCACTTCATTGGCCGCGCGGCTGCCCTCGATGTAGCGAACGCGCTGGCTGGAAGTGAGGCTGCGGTGGCCGTAAACAATAGCGCTATCGGTCTGGCCCTGGCGCAGGAAGACCCGCGCCAGCAGGCCCTCGGCCCGCGGAATATCCAGGAGCCGGCCCGTGGCCACCGATTGCCGCAGGGCTGGATGCCCCAGCGCAAAGGCTTCGGTGAGCTTGCCCTGCCGCTCGCTTATTTCGGCCAAGTTGAGCTGCATGGCCAGCGCCTCGGGGGCGTTGCCCAGCCGCTGGCTTACGGCCAGACTTTGCTGGTAGTATACGCGCGCCGCCACCCATTGCCGCTGGCTGCGGCACACATCGCCAAGGCCCCCCAGGGCCAGGTTGATGCGGTCGGGATAGTCCTGACGGTGCGCCACTTGGAGGGCATCGAGGAAGTAGTTTCTTGCGTGGGCGTAGTCGCCGAGCTTGTTGAAGGTATTGCCCGCCTGAATTTTCAGGCTGGTGTTGAAGCGCCGGGTGTTGCTGGTGACGGGAATGGCCAGGCCCTGCAGGCAGTGGGCCAGGCTGGCGGCGTATTGCCCCTGCTGCTCGGCTACCAGGGCCAGGCGGCCCAGGCACCGCACCTCCCCGCCCAGGTCTTGCGATGTGGCAAACTGCGCACGCGCTTCAGCCAGGCGCTCGGTAGCGGGCTGGTATTCGGCCAGCACAATGTGGTAGTCGGCCAGGTCCAGCAGGGTTTCCGCAATCAGCTTGTCGTTGTTGAGGCTGCGGGACAGGGCTACTGCTTCTTTGAGCACCGGCAGCGCAGCGTTCACATTCTGCAGTTTGATTTCGCTGGCCAGTTTTGTGAGGAGGACTACGCGCATGGAATCCCGCTGTGGGCTGGCGCTGAGGAGGGCTTTAATGCTGTCGATGCGGACCTGCTGGCGCCGCCACAGCCTGGTGGGCAGCTTAGGGGCCGATGCACCAAAGCTAGTCGAGGTAAGAAGGTCTTTGGGAGGAGGCTGGTTTTGCGCACCTGCGGGCGGCGGGCTCCACGCACAGAGCGCCGCCGCAACCAACATCTTCCGCATTATGGCCTCAATAGAATACCGCATTCAACTATGTGATTCAGCAGCTAAAACTACTACCGCTAAATTCAAATTTCTACATCAACACCGCTTCTATTCGGAAACACAGCAGGCTCTGGATTGAAATCGCAATAAAAAATATCAAAATATTCAATAACGGTATTATAAAGTTTAAGGCACTTAACCACAAGCTTTACAGCGAAAACAGATAAAAGCCAAAAGCCCCATCGGGCCAGAGCCAAACGGGGCTTTTTGTTGACAAATGAAAAAGCAAGGTTACGCCAAGTCCTCCCCTATTGCTTCAGCCACCGGGAGTACATCGCTGGTCACTAGGTCTTTTTCGAGGCGCAGGTTGTCGATGATGAAATTCTGGCGGTCGGGCGTGTTTTTGCCCATGTAGTAGGTGAGTACCTGCTGAATGCTGCGGTCTGATTGCAGAATAACCGGCTCCAGCTTGATGTTCTCGCCGATGAACTTGCCAAACTCCTCGGGCGAAATCTCGCCAAGACCCTTAAACCGCGTGATTTCGGGATTTTTGCCCAGCTTGCGCATGGCGGCCTGCTTCTCCTGCTCGTTGTAGCAGTAGATGGTTTCTTTCTTATTGCGGACGCGGAAGAGCGGCGTTTCGAGGATGAACACGTGGCCGTTGCGCACCAAATCGGGGAAGAACTGCAGGAAGAACGTGAGCAGCAGCAGGCGGATGTGCATGCCGTCCACGTCGGCATCGGTGGCTACTACCACGCGGTTGTAGCGCAGGTGCTCAATGCCTTCCTCAATATTGAGGGCGTGCTGCAGCAGGTTAAGCTCCTCGTTTTCGTACACAATCTTCTTCTTCAGCCCGAAGCAGTTCAGCGGCTTGCCCCGCAGGCTGAACACAGCCTCCAACTCCACATTGCGGCTCTTGGTGATGCTGCCGGAGGCCGAGTCGCCCTCCGTGATAAAGAGCGTGGTGAGCAACTCTTTTTCGGCGCCGTCCTTCGCATTTTCGCCCAGGTGGAAGCGGCAGTCGCGCAGCTTGCGGTTGTGCAGGTTGGCCTTTTTAGCGCGCTGGTTGGCCAGTTTTTTCACGCCAGCCATGTCCTTGCGCTCCCTTTCGCTCTGCATGATGCGCTTGAGCAGGGCATCGGCGGCGGCGGGGTTTTTGTGCAGGTAGTTGTCGAGGTGCTCCTTGACAAAGTCAACGATAAAGCCGCGCACCGAAGGGCCGTCCTCGCCCATGTTGATGGAGCCGAGCTTGGTTTTGGTCTGGCTCTCAAACACGGGCTCCTGCACCCGAATGGACACCGCGGCAATGATGGAGCCGCGCACGTCGGCGGCGTCAAAGTCCTTCTTGTAGAACTCGCGCACGGCCTTCACCACCGCCTCGCGGAACGCCGCCAGGTGGGTGCCGCCCTGGGTGGTGTACTGCCCGTTCACGAAGGAATAGTACTCTTCGCCGTAGTCGTTGCCGTGGGTCAGGGCCAACTCAATGTCGTCCCCTTTCAGGTGAATAATGGGGTATCGCAGGTGCTCCACATCGGCTTTGCGGGCCAGCAGGTCGAGCAGGCCGTTTTCGGAGTAGTACTTCTGGCCGTTGAAGTTGATGGTCAGCCCGGCGTTGAGGTAAACGTAGTTCCAGATTTGATTTTCGAGATATTCCGGGATGAAGCGGTAATTCTTGAAAATCGTGTCGTCGGGCTGGAACGTGACGAGCGTGCCGTTGCGCTGGCTGGTTTTCTGGGGCTTGGGGTCGCTCACGAGCTGGCCCTGGGCAAACTCGGCGGCCTTGAGGATGCCTTCGCGCACGCTTTGCACCAGGAAGTAACCGCTTAGCGCGTTAACGGCTTTGGTGCCCACGCCGTTGAGGCCCACCGACTTCTGGAATACTTTGGAGTCGTACTTGCCGCCGGTGTTGATTTTGCTCACCACGTCCACCACCTTGCCCAGGGGGATGCCGCGGCCGTAGTCGCGCACCTGCACCCGGGAGTCGGAAATCTTGATATCGATGGTGCGGCCGTGGCCCATTACGTGCTCGTCGATGCAATTATCGACCACTTCCTTCACCAATACGTAGATGCCGTCGTCGTAGGCGGAGCCGTCGCCCAGCTTGCCGATGTACATGCCGGGCCGCAACCGGATGTGCTCGCGCCAGTCCAGCGAGCGGATGCTGTCTTCGTTGTACCCGTGGTCGGGGGCTTTGGCCGTGGCTTCGGGGGCTTCCGTGAGGAGGTCTTCTTTCATTAGGACAACTGTTATCCAGTTTTTGGGTAAAATAACGCAGAAATTAGCAGCAGGGCAAGAAATATTGCCAGCTCTTTTAGTATCAACCGACTAATTTATTTAGTTTCCAACACCATCTACCCGCCTCGGGTTCACTCCCGTTTGTACGGCTTCCCGGCACTCACTTTCTTAATTCCCTTCGCATGTTTCCTTCTTTAATCAACCGCGGTTCGGCGCGCGCTAACGTGTCTCAACAAAGCGGCGCCACGCCCGAGGCTAAGCTGGCGCCGGTGGTCCACTACACTTTTTTACTGATAGGGCTGTCGTTACTGGTTTTCGTGCTGCACAAGCTCGATGGTATTTTGCTGCCGCTCTTCTTCTCGGCGCTCCTCTCCACCCTGCTTCTGCCCGTGGTCACCCGCCTCGAAAAGTTACGGTGGCCGCGGTCCCTCGCCATCCTCACGGCTATTTTGCTGCTGGTTGGGGGCATCGTGGGACTGGTCATTGTTTTTGGCGCCCAAATGCTGGACCTGAAGGCCGAGCTGCCGCTCATTCAAAAAAAGCTGGTGGTGATGTTTGACCAGGGCCAGGCGTGGCTGCACGACCGGTTTGGCATGCGGGTGATGAGCAAGGACGAAATCATCGACTCGTCGCTCAGCTCGGCCAAGAAGTCGGCCGGGGGCTTTCTGGGCAGTACGCTCAGCACCACCGCCGGCGTGCTGAGCGTGCTAACGCTGGTGCCCATCTACATTTTTTGCTTTCTCTACTACCGGGACCACATGCGGCAGTTCATGTTCCGGTTTGTGTCGCCGGACAAGCGCACGGCCGTGCTGCACACCATAGACAATATCCAAACGGTGGTTCAGGCCTACATTTCCGGCCTGCTCACGGTCATTGTCATCGTAGCAATTCTCAACGGCATCGGCTTGCTGGTATTGGGGGTCAAGTTTGCCATTTTCTTCGCCATTTTTGCTTCCGTGCTGGCCGTCATTCCCTACATCGGCATCCTGGTGGGAGCCACTATACCGGCCCTGATTACCTTGGTGGAAACCGGTTCGCCGGGCAAAGCGGCGGCGGTAGTGGGCGTGTTTGTGTTTGTGCAGTTTCTGGAAGGCAATTTCATTACGCCCATGATTACGGGCTCGAAAGTGAGCATAAACCCCATGGCCGCCATCATCGCCCTCATTTTGGGTGGGGAGCTTTGGGGAACGCCGGGCATGATTCTGAGCATTCCGCTGGTGGCGGTGCTCAAGGTGGTGTTCGACTCCAGCAAAAGCACGGAGCCCTGGGGATTTCTACTGGGCGACGTGACCGATGGCGAGGACACCGCCAAAACCAAACCCACCACCAAACCCGGCACGCTGGGCAAGTTCTGGCACATGTTGAAGCGCATCTAGCTGACCGGCCCGGCTGGGCACGCAACGCAACCCAGCGGGCCACTTCGCAGTATAGTTTTAAGAAACCTTTCCGTTTAACCAAACTCACCATAGTCCATGGCTACGACCACCGAAAACACCGCACGCGCATTTAATGACCTTGTTGAAATCAATAAAACGGGCGCCAAAGGCTACCAGGAAGCTGCTGAAGGCGTAACTAGCCCAGAGTTGAAATCGGAATTGAGCCGCTTCTCCCAGCAACGGGCCAAGTTTGCCGCCGAGCTATCTCAGCATGCCAGCAAGCTGGGGGTTAGTGTTGAGAACGAAACCACCGCGGAAGGCTTGCTAACGGACGCCGCCGCCGCCGTGCACCGGGGCTGGATTAACATCAAGTCGGTCGTAACCGGCCAAAACGACAACGCCATCCTCGGCGAGTGCGAAACCGGTGATTCTGTGGCATTGAAAGCTTACGAAACCGCTTTGAAGTCGGGTGACCTTCCCGCCGAAGCCAAATCGGTGCTTGAGCAGCAGCATAGCCAGGTGCTCGAAGCCAAGAACTGGGTAACCCAGCAGAAGGGCTCAGCCAACTAAAACCACTAGCATGCCCTTCAGCCACGTATTTGGCTGGACTAGATTAAGTAAAAAAGCCCCGTCGGCCGCAGATAATGCAGGTGATGGGGCTTTTTTGCTTGACAGCGGTTGGCTCAATTATTACGGCTACACCCGCTGGAAACCTGGCAGCAATACGGGTCACACACCTTTTGAACAGGCTTGGGCTGGGACGACTTCCGATGCAATCGAAAAAAACTGCAACCTAAAGCCTGACTAAATTTGTTAGTCTTTCCTCCGACCACCTTCCCGGCTCCGCGATTTGTACGCCATTATCGACCTTGAAACCACCGGCGGGCAGCCCACCCAGGACCGCATCACCGAAATAGCCATCTACATCCACGATGGCGAGAAAATTGTGGACGAGTACGCGACGCTACTCAATCCCGGCCGTTCCATTCCGCCGTTTATTACCCAACTCACGGGCATCACCAACGACATGGTGAGCGACGCTCCAAAGTTCCACGAAGTGCCCGCAAGGTGGTGGAAATGACCGAAGGCTGTGTTTTTGTGGCCCACAACGTCCGGTTCGATTATTCGTTTCTGAAGAAGGAATTTGCGGATTTGGGCTATAATTATTCGCGCAAAACGCTGTGCACCGTGCGCCTGAGCCGCTCCCTCATTCCCGGGCAGCCCAGCTACAGCCTGGGCAAGCTGTGCCAGAACATTGGCATTCCGCTGGAAAACCGCCACCGCGCCGCCGGCGATGCCCACGCCACGGCCGTGCTCTTTGGCCGCCTCCTCAAGATTACCCAGGAAAGCGAAAGCGTGCCCCACGGCACCGACACCAGCCACACGCTGGCCCGCGTGGATGCCCTGGCCCCGGCGGGCCGCCGCCCCGATGGCACCAAAGTTCCCTCGCCCAAGCGCGTAACGGCCATGCAGGAAGCCATTCGCACGGCGCTGATTCCGCCGCTGGTGTCGCCCGCGCTGGTGGCCAGCCTGCCGCAGGCCACGGGCGTCTATTATTTCCACAACGAGGCCGGGGAAGTGATTTATGTGGGCAAGAGCATCAACATCTACAAGCGAATTCAGCAGCACTTCGCGGTGGATGTGAAGTCCCGCAAAAGCCTGGAATTCAAGAATTCAATTGCTGACATTACCTGGGAGCTCACCGGCTCGGAGTTGGTGGCGCTGCTGTATGAATCGCACCTGATTAAGCAGTTGAAGCCGGCCTACAACCGCGCCCAGCGCCGCTCGGTGTTCCCGGCTGGCATCTACCTGCGCGTAGATGAGCAGGGCTACAAGCGCCTGGCCTACGGGCGCGCCGACGTGCGCAACGCCGAAATTCCCATCATTGCACTGGGCAATCAGTACAAGGCCCAGGGCTTTCTCTACCACAAAGTAGCCAAGTACAACCTGTGCCAGAAGCTCTGCGGCCTCTACAAAACCCAGGGCGCCTGCTTCGACTACCAGGTGCACCGCTGCCAAGGCGCCTGCGTGGGTCTGGAAGCCCCCGAAACCTACAACCTGCGGGTGGACGAGGCCATCGACAGCATCAGCTACGAACACGAAACCTTCGTGGTCATCGGGGCCGGGCGTACGGAGCTGGAAAAGAGCATCGTGCTCATTGAAAACGGCAGCTACCGGGGCTTCGCCTTCGTCGACGAGACTTTTTCGGCCCGCAAGCTGGCCGATTTCCGGGACGTTATCAAGCCCTACAATGATAACAAGGACACCCAGCAGATTATTCGGCTGCACCTGCGCACCAAGCACAAAGGGGAAAAGGTGAAGGTGTTCGGGTAGGCGAATGAGTATAGACCATTGCCAACACGCAAAAGCGGCCCTTCGAAATCATTCGAAGGGCGCTTTTGCGTGTTGAAATCAGGAAATCCTACTTCTTCCCCGCCACAATCTCATCTACCACCAGCGGGTCGAGCAAGGTCGTAACATCGCCGAGGTTGCTGGTTTCGCCTTCGGCGACTTTGCGGAGGATGCGGCGCATGATTTTGCCTGAGCGGGTTTTGGGCAGGCCCGATACCAGCTGGATTTTGTCGGGCTTGGCGATGCGGCCGATTTGGGCCACTACGGCTTCGATGATGCTGGCTTCGGTGCGCTGAATGTCGATGTCCGTGGTGGGGACGCCGTTTTGGCAAATGACGTAGGCGTAGATGCCCTGGCCTTTCACGTCGTGCGGGTAGCCCACCACGGCGCTTTCCACCACGAACTCGCTTTCGTTGATGGCATTCTCAATTTCGGCGGTGCCGAAGCGGTGGCCGCTCACGTTAATGACGTCATCGACGCGGCCGATGATACGGTAGAGGCCGTTTTCGTCGCGCCGGGCGCCGTCGCCGGTGAAATAGTAGCCGGGATAGGGCTGAAAATAGGTTTGGCGGGCGCGCTCGTGGTCGCCCCACGTGGTGCGGATGATGCCCGGCCAGCTGCCCTTAATGGCCAGGTAGCCTTCCTGGTCGTTGCCCGCAATCTCGCTGCCGTCCTGGTTGAGGAGCACGGGCTGCACGCCTGGCAGCGGCAGGCCCGCGCGGGCCGGCACCGAGGGCGTGATGCCCGCCATGGCCGAAATCATGATGCCGCCGGTTTCAGTCTGCCACCACGTATCCACGATGGGGCAACGGCCCTTGCCCACGTGCTGGTGGTACCAGTGCCAGGCTTCCTCGTTGATGGGCTCGCCCACCGAGCCCAGGATGCGCAGGCTGCTGAGGGAGTAGCTCAGCACGTTGTCGAGCGGCGTGGCCATGAGGCTGCGGATGGCCGTGGGTGCGGTGTAGAAAATGGTGACGTGGTGCTTGTCAATAACCTCCCAAAAACGGCCGGCGCTGGGGAAGGTGGGCACGCCTTCAAACAGCAGCGTGGTGCTGCCGGCCAGCAGCGGACCGTACAGGCCGTAGGTGTGGCCCGTGACCCAGCCGATGTCGGCGGTGCACCAGTATACGTCGTTTTCCTCCACCTGAAACACGTTGCGGAAGGTGTAATCGGCCCACACCATGTAGCCGGCTTGGCTGTGCACCACGCCCTTGGGCTTGCCGGTGCTGCCGCTGGTGTATAGGATAAAGAGCGGGTCTTCGGCCGCCATTTCTTCGGCGGGGCACTCTTTTTCCACGTCTTTTACTTCGTCGTGGTACCACACGTCCCGGCCTTCTTTCAACTGCACGGGCCAGTTGGTGTGCTCTATTACGATGACGCGGCGCACGCTGGGGCACTGTTCAAGGGCTTCGTCCACCACGCTTTTCACGGGAATTTGCTTGGCGCCGCGGTTCAGGCCGTCGGCGGTGAGGACAAAGGCCGCTTCCGCATCGTTGATGCGGTCGGCGATGGCGGTGGCCGAAAAGCCCGCGAAGATGACGCCGTGCACCGCCCCAATGCGGGCACAGGCCAGCACGGCAATGGCCAATTGCGGAATCATGGGCATGTAGAGCACCACCCGGTCGCCCTTCTGCACGCCGTTTTTCTTGAGCACGTTGGCAAACTGGCATACCTGCGTGTAGAGCTCGCGGTAGGTTAGGCGGAGGTGGCGCGTTTTGGGGTCGTTGGGCTCGAAGATGATGGCCAGCTTGTTGGCGCGCTGTTCGAGGTGGCGGTCCAGGCAGTTTTCGGTGATGTTGAGCCGCGCGCCTTCGTACCAGGTGCTTTGGCCTTCGGGCGAGAACTGCCCCCCCCGCACGGTGTCCCATCTCCGGCGCCAGGTGAAAGATTCGGCAGCGGCGGCCCAGAACGCGTCGGGGTGGGCTACCGACTGCTGGTAGGCGGCGTGGTATTCCTCTAGGGTGCGCACCCGGGCGGGAAGCGTGCTGATTTCTGACATGGGATTGGGCGAATGAATGTGGGCGAAATGAAAGGCGATGCGAATACTAGCGGGCAGTTTCAGGGGTGCTTTCGGCGGTGTTTTCGAACGCGGCACCCAGGCTTCGCCGCCGGAAAGCGCGGCTGATTTCTTCAATAATCAGCGGGTCATCGATGGTGGATGGGATGGCAAATCCTTCGCCGTCGGCGAGCTGGCGCAGGGTTTTGCGCAGGATTTTGCCGGAGCGGGTTTTGGGCAGGCGGGCTACCACCACAACCGTCCGGAAACAGGCCAGCGCGCCAATCTGGCCGCGCACACTACTCACCAGCTCCAGCTCTACCTGTTCTTCAGCCAGGGGGTGGCCGTCTTTGAGTACCACGAGGCCCACCGGCACCTGGCCCCGCAGGCTGTCGCTGATGCCCAGCACGGCGCACTCCGCAACGGCCGGGTGGCTGGCCAGGATTTCTTCCATCTCGCCGGTGCTCAGGCGGTGGCCGGCCACGTTGATAACGTCATCGACCCGGCCCATAATGTAGACGTAGCCCTCGCTGTCGCGGTAGCCCCCATCGCCACTGAAGTAGTATCCCGGAAAAGTGCTGAGGTAGCTTTCCCTAAATCGAGCGTCGTCGTTCCACAGCGTGGGGAAGCAGCCCGGGGGCAGCGGAAGCTTCACGGTTACCAGCCCGGTGGTGCCGGCGGGCACCGGCTGGCCGTCTTCGTCCAGAATCTGCACGTCGTAGCCGGGCACGGGATGGCCAGCGCTGCCGGCGCGCGGGGCCGGCATGCCTTCCAGGCCCACCAGCGTGGCCAGCATGGGCCAGCCTGACTCGGTTTGCCACCAATGGTCGATTACCGGCACGCCCAGCAATTCCTGCGCCCAGGTGTAGGTGGCGGAGTCGCAGCGCTCGCCGGCCACAAACAATTGGCGCAAAGAGCTCAGGTCGTATTGTTTGGCCAGTTTCCCTTCGGGGTCTTCCTTCTTGATGGCCCGAATGGCCGTGGGCGCGGTGAACATTGCTTGCACTTTGTGCTGGGCAATGAGCCGCCAGAAGGTGCCGGCGTCGGGAGTGCGCACGGGCTTGCCTTCAAACAAAACCGATGTGCAGCCCTGCAGCAGCGGCCCGTACACGATGTAGGAGTGGCCCACCGCCCAGCCAATATCAGAGCCGGAAAAAATGGTTTCGCCGGGCGCCAGCCCATACACGGCCTCCATGCTGAAGCGCAGGGCCACGGCGTGGCCGCCGTGGTCCCGCAGCACGCCTTTGGGCCGGCCGGTGGTGCCGCTGGTGTACAGAATGTAGAGCGGGTGCGTGGCGGGCACGGGCACGGCCGGCACGGCTTCTGCCTGCAGCAGCTCCTGGTAGTCAATATCACGGCCCGACTGCAGGGTACCCTGCACAAATTCGCGCTGAAACACGACTACTTTGGCCGTTTTATGGGCCGCTTTGACAAGGGCGTCGTCTACCAGGGGCTTGTAGGGCACCACGCGGTCGAATTCCATGCCGCCCGAAGCGCAGATAATCACGCGGGGCTGCGCATCGTCGATGCGCAGGGCCAGCTCGTGGGGCGCAAACCCGCCAAACACCACCGAATGCACCGCCCCGATGCGGGCACAGGCCAGCATTGCGACCACCGCTTCGGGCAGGTTGGGCATGTAGATGATAACCCGGTCGCCGAGGCCTACGCCGAGCTGCCGCAGGCCGCCCGCAAAGCGGGCGGTCAGGTCCAGCAGCTCGCGTAGGTGTAAGTGCGCAACGTGTTGGTGACGGGCGAATCATAAATCAGCGCCGGCTGCTGGCCCCGCCCCTGTTGCACGTGGTAGTCCAGGCACAGGAAAGACGTGTTCAGCTCCCCGCCCCGAAACCACCGGTAGAAGCCGTTGGCATCCTGCGTAAGCGCTTGCTGCGGGGGCGTGTCCCAGGGCAGCTGCTGGGCCTGGCGCAGCCAAAAGGCGGCCGGGTCGGCCAGGCTGGCGGCATGCGTGGCGGCATAAGAGCAGGCGTGTTTCATGGCGGGTGGGAATTGGGTGGGAAGGAAGGGTGACGAGCTGGCCGGCGCTGGACACAGGCGCCGGCTGATATACGCGGGCGTGCTGGTGGCGAGCCTATCGGCTCACGGGGGTTGCGAGGAGCTCGCGCACTTTTTCCATGAGTTGGCGGGTGCTGAACGGTTTGGAAATATAGAGGTCGGCCCCCACTTCGTAGCCTTTTTGCACATCGGCCTCCCGGCTTTTGGCCGACAGAAAGATGACTCTGGTATTCTCGTTCCCGGGGCGCTGCCGGAGCTCCCTGCACACCTGGTAGCCGTCCACATCGGGCATCATTACATCAAGCAGCACCAGGTCGTAGCTGATTTGCGCAATGGCGGCCAGGGCTTCGGCGCCGTTGCGGGCAATGCCCACTTGGTAGCCGTTTTTGCGCATCAGGAATTCCAGGGACATGACGATGTTGGGCTCGTCATCAACAATCAGAATGTGGGGTACTTTCATAGCAGGTGGGTGAAGTGGCAGAAAAGAAAGGAGTACTTGGTGGTTAATGATGAGCGGTTAATTATTTATTGTCAGCTATTTAGTTGGTATACCGTTAACCCCTGTTAATAACTGGTGAGTTCGGGGACGGGCTCCACGGGTAGCTCCACGTAGAACCTTGCGCCGTGGTCGGGCTGGCTTTCCACCCACAGGCGCCCGTGGTGGAGCTCCACAATCTTTTTGGTGATGGCCAGACCCAGACCGGTTCCTTCGGGCTTGCGGGTGGTTTGGTGGCGGGCCTGGAAAAATTTCTCAAAAATGTGTTCCTGCTCCGCCGTGGGGATGCCCTTGCCGTTGTCGGCGATAATGAGCGTTAGCATTGACGTCGCACCCTCGGCATTCAGACCATCAACAGGTGCGGTGTAGCTCACCGCAAGGCTGATGCGACCGGAGCCATCGGACCGGCAGGCTTTAATAGCGTTGGAAAGCAGGTTTACCAGCACCTGCATCAGGCGGTCGCGGTCGGCGGGCAGGTCGGGCAGGGCGGCGGGCACGGCCAGGTCAAGGGCAATATGCTTGTCGCGCAGGAGCTGCTCTACGGCCTCCACGGACTCGTGTAGCAAGTCGGCCACGGCCACCGGGGCGCGCTCCAGAATGGCCTGTCCGGATTCAAATTTCTCCAAATCCAGCACCAGCGAAATGAGGCGCGTCAGGCGCTCGGCTTCGCGGGTGATGGTGAGCTGAAAGCGCTGCCGCTCGGCTTCCTCCAGGTCGGGGTTGTCGGCCAGGATTTCGGCCAGCGCCCGGATGCTGGTGAGCGGCGTGCGCAGCTCGTGCGTCACGGTGTACAGGAACTCGTCTTTGCGCTGGTCCAGGGCCTGCAGCTGGCCGTAGGCGGCGCGCAGCTCATCGGTGAGGCGCTGCAGCTGGCGCGACTGTTTCTGGAGCTGCCGGTTGGCCTCCAGCAGCTGCTGGCTTTCCTTGAGAATGCCCACCACGTTGTCGTAGCTGATTTGCTCCACCCCCGCCACCGAGGCCAGCAGCAACCGGGCCGACGCCGGGCCCAGGCTGCCTGCCAGCAGTTTCTCGGCGTAAGTCAGCAAGCGCGGGTCGGCGGAGGTGAGGTCCGGGCCGGGGGCTTGTTCCGTGGGCAGCGGCAGGGCATCGGGGAAGCGCGCGGCGAAAGCGCGCAGGGCCTGGTTGGTCCGCTTCTTTCCCAGAAAGCCTAACAGCAGCGCCCGCACATCCGGAAACGGGGTCTGCCCCTGCCAGCCGGCTACTTCCTCGGCCAGGCTGCGGCGCTGGAATACGTCCACAAAGACGTCGGCCTGGCGCAGCTCCAGGGCCGTGGGTGGCACGGCCAGCGAGACGCCCACGTATAACCCAATGTTGAAAAACCAGCTCCAGAACAAGCCGTGTGACAGGTAATCGAGGCCATCGAGCCCAAAAAGCGCGAACGGGCGCAGCCATGCCACCCCCGCCACGCCCTCGGTGAGAATGGAAGCCGGTAGCTTGCCCGGCCCCACCATGGTGGGGAGCACCAGCGTAAAGAACCACACGCCGAACCCCACCAGCAGGCCCACCGTGGCCCCGCGCCGGGTGCCGCCTTTCCAGTACAGCCCCCCCAGCACGGCTGGCACAAACTGCGCTACCGCCGCAAACGACACCAGGCCCGTATTCACCAGCGGCAGCTCCTTGCCCACGCCCACGTAGTAGCCGTAGGCCAGCAGCAGCACCGCCACCACGGCCAGGCGCCGGCTTTGCAGCGCCACCCGGCCCAGGTAGGCAAACCAGCGGGTCTGGAGCGCGGGCTGGGCCGCGGGCACCCGCACCAGCACCGGCATGAGCAGGTGGTTGCTCATCATCACGCTCAGGGCAATGGTCTCGACGATAATCATGCTGCTGGCCGCCGATATGCCGCCCAGGTAAGTAAACAGCGCCAGCCCCGACTGACCCGCCGCCAGCGGCAGGGCCAGCACGTAGGTGTCGGCGTCGATGCCACTGGCCCCCAGCTTCAGCATGCCCCCAAAGGCCACGGGCAGCACAAACAGATTAATGATAATCAGGTACAGCGGAAACAGCCACATGGCCTTGCGCAGGTGGTTTTCGTCCACATTTTCCACCACTGATACCTGGAACTGCCGGGGCAGCAGCAGCACCGCCGACATGCTGAGCACCAGCAGCGTGAACCACTCCGCGCCGCTCGTGCCCGACCCCTGCAGGGTGAACAGCCGCCGCAGCGCCGGCACCGCCGCGGCTTGGTTAAAGACATCGGTGAAGCCATTAAAGAGCCCAAACGTGACGAAGATGCCGAGGGCCAAAAACGCCACCAGCTTGAGCACGCTCTCCGCGGCCACGGCCAGCACAATGCCCTCATGCCGCTCGGTGGCTTCTACCGAGCGCACCCCAAACAGAATGGTGAACACGGCCAGTGCGCCGGTGGTGTAGAGCGCCGTGCCCGCCGCCGGGCCGTCGGCCCCGGCCGGGCTGCCCGTCATGGTCACAAACGAGGCCGCAATAGCTTTGATTTGCAGCGCGATATACGGCACAATGCCCAGCACGCACACCACCGTGACCAATGCCCCAAGCGAAGCGCTTTTACCGTAGCGGGCCGAGATAAAATCGGCAATGGAAGTGAGGCGCTGCTGCCGGCATACCCGAATTATCTTGCGCAGCACCAGCCACCAGAGCGGGGCCATAAGCGTGGGCCCCAGGTAGATGCTCACAAACTCCAGCCCGTAGCTGGCCGCGCGGCCCACGCTGCCATAGTACGTCCAGGCGGTACAGTACACGGCCATGCTCAGGGCGTACACGTAGGGGTTGCTCACCAAGCTTTTGCGGGCGGCCGAGCGGCGCTCCGCCGCGTAGGCCACGCCGAAAAGCAGGGCCAGGTAGCCGAACGAAAAAGCTATAACGAGCAGCTTGGACATGGATGGATGTGAAAAGCAGCACAACCGGCTGGCTGAAACAAAACAGACGCTACAGCGAAGTCAGTCACCGGATGATTTGCGAACCAGAAACCCGGTGATGCCCACCAGCAGCACCCAGATGAGCAGGATGTAGAGATACAAGCCAGGCACGCCGCCCACCCGGGTTTCGTGGTCGAATACCCCAAGCAACGGAAAGCTGAGCAGCACCCCAAACAGAACCGATAAAAACAGGAGCCGCTGCCCCAGGCGGGGCTCGGTACGGGTGGCGCGCCGGCGGGTAGGCATGGGCTCGTGGGGCTTTAGGTCGGGCATGAGGCGGGCGCGCTGCCAGGGAGCAGCAGCCCTCCAATTTAATGCAAAAGCCGCTGGCCCAATGGACCAGCGGCTTTTTACCCGACCCAAAGTCGGTTGGATAGTCGGCTAGGCACCCGCCGATGGATTTTCGTCCATCAGCTTCACATTGCGAATGTCCTTCATATTGGCCGAGCCGTAAAGGAAGCAAATCGCGGCAATGACCACCGGGTACACCAGGCCAAAATAAATGCTGTTTTCCTTGAGAAACCCGCTGGGCTGGGAAGCCGCGTAAGCCACCATGGCGGTTGAAATAAGCGGCACCAGGCCACCAAAGATGCCGTTGCCAATGTGGTACGGCACCGAGAGCGAGGTGTAGCGAACTTTGGTTGGGAACAGCTCGACGAGGTAAGCCGCAATGGGGCCGTACACCATGGTCACGAACAGCACCAGGCAGAAAACCAGCGCTATCATGGGCAGCATCTGGTAGTCGTTGGCGACCATCACGGCGGGCACGGCCGCCACGGCGGTACCGGCTGCATCCACAGTGGCGGGGATGGCAGCGGTTTTTTCCACGGCTTGGCCCGCAAACTGCGTCAGACCGTAAAAAATCGGGAACGTAAACAGCACCCCGCACAGCATGCCGGTCATGATGATGCGCTTGCGGCCGATGCGGTCCGACAGGCTGCCGAAGTAGATGAAGAACGGGGTGGCGGCCAGCAAGGCCACGCACAGGATAATACTGGCCGGAATCTGCTCCAGCTTGAGCACCGTCTGCATGAAGAAGTAGGCGTAAAACTGCCCGGTGTACCAAATCACGCCCTGGCCCATGGTGGCCCCAAACAGGGCCAGCAACACCAAGCGGCGGTTCACAGGCTCCACGAAAGAGTCGCGCAGGGGCGACTTGCTCACGGTGCCTTCCTGCTTGGCTTTTTCAAACAAGGGCGATTCGTTCAGGCGCCGGCGGATAACGTAGGACGCTACCAGCAGCACCGAAGAAAGCAGGAACGGAATGCGCCAGCCCCATTCCTTAAACTCGGCATCGCCCACCGTGAGCCGGGTGCCCACAATCACGGCAATGCTGATGAAGAGGCCCACCGTAGCCGTGGTCTGAATGAAGCTTGTGTAGTAGCCGCGGCGGCTGTCGGGAGCGTGCTCCGCCACGTAGGTGGTGGCCCCGCCGTACTCGCCGCCCAGCGCCAGGCCCTGTACCACGCGCAGCAAAAAGATGAGAATGGGCGCAGCCACGCCAATGGTGGCGTAGTTTGGAACCAGGCCAATGGCAAACGTGGAGCCGCCCATCAGAATCAGCGTCAGCAGGAAGGTGTACTTGCGCCCCACCATGTCGCCGATGCGACCGAACACCACCGCACCAAACGGCCGCACCACAAAGCCCACCGCGAAGGCCGCCAGCGTGCTTAGCAAGGCCGCCAGCGGATTGGTTTTGGGGAAGAACTGCGTGGCAATGATGGTTGCCAACGAGCCAAAAATGTAAAAATCGTACCACTCAATGACCGTACCCACCGAAGAGGCCGTTATCACCTGCCATATTTTACTGGTAGGGGTGTTGTTGTTGTCGTGGATAACCGCGGTACCATCCGCAGGGGGCCCAAACGTGGAGGAAGTAGTTTTTTCCATTTTTCAAGCGAGAATGAATGATGCAGTGGATGAATCAGCTATGGTCAGGTCCTACAAAAACACCTGTGTCTGCATGGTGATTTCGGGGCGGTACTTAACGTTGTTGACGTTGGTAAAATCAGGCCGGGCGCGGTAGTTGATGGTGAATTTGGCGTTGTGGCTGTCGATGTAGAAGTTGGCACCCCCATCGAAAATGTTCACGTTCTTCTGGTCGCCGGAAGCAGTCTTCAGGCCCTCGTAGCCAGCCAGTTGGTAGGCAGCATAAGGCTGCACCCGCAACTTGGGGCCCAGCAGGTTTTTGGGCATAAGGAAGCCCGCCTGGGCATAGCCCACCTGGCCGGTACCCGACTGTGGCACGGCGTTGCCACGGCGCGAAGCATCACCCGACACAATGCCGTAGCCGGGGTTGGCCAGGCCGATGAAGCGCACATGGTTCGGGCCCATGTCGAAGTTGTAATACACCCCGTAGAAGGTGAAAGCCGTGCCCGCTTCCTTATTCACCGGCGTGTCATAGAAGGCATCAAGCGACCACAGGCCGATGTCGTGCTTCTGCACGCCGTTGGCTGCGTTGTTGAATGCGGCAATGCCCGTACCAGCCGCCGAAATACCGGCCGCGTCGAGCACGTTGTTGGTAGGCCGCGACACCATGCCGTCCTGGTTGTAGAAGAAGCCGCCGCCGAAATTCAGCACGCGCTTAGTGCCCAGGTAGGTGCCCACGTTGAAGGGCAACAGGTTGGACTCCTGGTCAAACAGCTCGTAGCTGAAGTAGCCCTGGTAGATATGGTTGGTACCCTGGGGACTGTATTGCGCGGTGTTGGTACCCCGGTTGGTGGCCGTGCTCCCTGTGCCGGTGGTAGCTCCCAGCCCCAGGGGCGTGCTGAATCCCCCCGTTTGGTTGGTCAGGAATGATTCGTTCACGCTCAGCGCGTAGTCGAGCTTGCCCACCCGGCCCTTGGCGTAGGCGCCTATGCCCCGGGCAAACTGGTCGATGGCCTCGATGGTGGGCCAGTTCGTGACCGGCGCGTCCATGGCCAGGTAGTTGAGGGTGCTCGACCGCGTCATGCGCGAAAGGCCGTTCTGGTAGTGCATGCCGGTGCCCAGGCTCAGGTACTTGTTCACCTTGAACTCCACTACCGCCTCGTGCACAAACAGCTGCGGTTTCTTGCCGTCGACGCCGGGCGCAACGCCGCCGCTCACGGCCGTCTGGTTGTTGATACCAAAGTGCGTGTATACTAGAAAACGCGGGTTGAGCTGGGCCAGAATGATGGCGCGCGAGCGGCGCAGTGCAAAGTCGAACTGGCTGTCCTGCGGCTTGCCGGCAGCCCGCGTGGTGCCGGTATTATTCTCCGTGTAGCGGGCGTACACCTGGTGCCAGGTAATGAAACGGAGGTACTTAGAGCCGTCGGCCGAGATGTTTACCTTCATGCCCGGCCCGTAGGGGACCGATTCGGTGGCAACTACCGGCGCGGATGGTGCGACCGGCTCGGCGGGTGGTGGTACCGGCTGGCTGCCGGCTGGCGGCGGCTGCACTTGCGCCGTAGCGGCGGTGGCGGCCAGCATCAGGCCGCTCAGGGCCAAAGCGTAGCGAGAAGTTCGCATAAGCGGAAAGAGGTTAGTTAGGGTGGGAACTGGCCAAATCAGGGAGGCGCACGCACCACCACCGATTTAGCAAGTCCTAAATAGCACCCGCCTTGCCCCGTAAGCTACCCGGCAGTGGTCGTTTTGCTAAACGCCTATAGCCCGCTACCTCCTACCCGGCCCGGAACCGCTCCCAGCGAATCACCATGAACTTGTCGCCCAGCTCCGTCACCACCATGCCGGCGCCTTTCAAATTGCTGGGCACCTGGAAAAACGCGGCCAGCTCGGCCTGGCTCATGATTTTATAGGTGGGGTGGTAATCGGTTTGGCGCGGCGCGCGCACCCCGTATTTCTTCACCCAGTTCATCACGCTCACGTGGCTCACGCCCAGCAGCCGCTCAATCTCGCGGTAGCTCACCCCTTCAATGTATAGCTGCAACGCCTTAATGACGTAGTAGGTATCTACTTCGCGGCCAATTTTGGCCACCGTGTAGTGGTAGCCACACGCCCGGCACTTGAACCGCTGCCGGTTGTTCACCACCCCACTTTTGGTGGCTTCCGATGATTCGCATTTGGGGCAGACCGGAGCAGTCATGAGGCGGTTATTAGCACGGGAGATGGGTAAAGCTACAGCTATTAAGCAAACATATACCTATTTAGCAAATAATCAGGTATTCGGAAAGATTAAAATATTCCAGCTTGGGCAGTAAAAGGCAGTTCTCGACCCGGCAAATCCTCATACCATATTGTAATTAATTGGTTAACGGAGTAGAGACGCACCCTTGCGTCTCGTCGTTGAACGATACATGCCAAACAGCGCAGACGATAAGACGCAAGGATGCATCTCTACTCCGGCCCCACGCCTGAACGACCAATGCCCTCTAGCTTTGACTATTCAAGCCGTTACCACGCCCCTAGCCCGTTATGTCAACTTCTGAGCCCACTTTTCACTCCATCACTCCCGCCGACCTCAAGCCCAGCGAGTGGCACCCCTTTATGGTGGGCGCGGTGGCCCCTCGGCCAGTGGCCTTTGCAAGCACCGTAGATGCCAACGGACGCGTGAACCTCAGCCCCTACAGTTTCTTCAACGCCTTTAGCTCCAACCCGCCCATCCTGGTGTTTTCGCCGGCCAACCGGGTGCGCGACAATACCCAAAAGCATACCCTGCAGAACGTGCGCGAGGTGGCCGAAGTCGTCATCAACATCTGCGACTTTGCCATGGTGGAGCAGATGTCATTGGCCAGCACCGAGTACGAGAAGGGTGTGAACGAATTCACCAAAGCGGGCCTCACAGAGCTGGCCTCGGAACTGGTGCGGCCGCCGCGCGTGGCCGAGGCTCCGGCCGCCTTTGAGTGCGTGGTGGAGCAGGTGATTGAGCTGGGCCAGAACAACGGCGCCGGCAACCTCATTATCTGCCGGGTGGTGCGGGCCCACTTCCGGCACGACATCCTGCTGCCCGACGCCACCGGCATCGACCCGTTCCGGCTCGACGCCGTGGCTCGCCTCGGCGGCGACTGGTACTGCCGGGCCAGCGGCGCCAGCCTCTTCGAAGTGCCCAAGCCCAACCGCCACATCGGTATCGGCATCGACCAGCTGCCCGAGCACCTCCGCAACAGCGACGTGCTCACCGGCAACGAGCTGGGCCGCCTGGCCAACATCGAGCGTAGCGCCCTCCCCACACCAGCGCAAGTCGAGGAATTCAACACCGAGCCGATGGTGGCCTACCTCCGCAATAAACACCGCGACGATGCCCCGGAACTGAAGGAGCAGCTGCTGCAGTTGGGCCGCCAGTTTCTGGCCGAAGGGCGCTTGGTAGAGGCATGGAAGGTACTGCTTAACAATGAAATAGAGCGGTAACACCTAGAAGCTGTTTGCGTTAGCAAAATGGTCGGGCTGAGCCCAGTAACCCTACCGCCTGCATGGTGCTGGAACTTCTTTTGGTAAAAATCAAAGATTAGGATAATTTCCGTTATGCCATTGGGGGCGGCGCGTGACGAACCTTGGGCCGAGCCGGTTACGTTCGCAAGGCGTCGGCCGGAGTTAGCAGCCCGGCCGGTCCGCGCAACTCCGCGGACCGCTGCGGAAGCTGTTGCCCCAGGCCGCGCCGGGGGGCACTCTACGGCGATGCCGACCACGACCCGGCCGCCGTAGTGCTGCGCGCCGTGGCCGAGGAGCAGCCCGATTTGCTGATTCTCATTGCCCGGCCCCGCAGCTTTTTGGGCCGGCTGTTTCATCGCAGCGTCACGGCGCAGGTGCTGCTGCTGCCCGCCAACGCCCCGAACCAGCCCGACTACATGCCGCCGATGAGCTAACTAACCGGGCCGCCATGCTGGCCGGGCAGCGCAGTGCTCTCAGTGCGTTATTCCAACCTAGCGTCACGGCCCAGCGCCTGTCATCCTGCCCCGTACCGGTGCTGGTGGTGCCCACGGCGGCGGCAGTTACCTTTACCGAAACGCTTGGCTTCGGTGCCGTCGCCGGCTATGCCACCACCGCACTCACCGGCCACACGCCGGCTTCCTGACGCATGACGCCCCTGAAACCCCTGACATTTGTTGCCTTTGCCGAGGATTCGGCGGCACCGAACCCCTGCCTGTGCTATGCCAGCACCCTGGCCCAAAGCGTGAACGGCCAGGTACTACAGTTGCGCGTGAGCGGACAATCGGGGACGACGCCCGGTACGCTGACGGCATTTCCCTTCGTGCCCGATAACCAGCAGTGCCAAACCAAGGCTGCCGAACCAGCCAGGGCCGCCCATGTGCTTCCGGAACTGCTGCCTGCCCTGGTGCAGGAATTGGCCGACCGGCACCACCCGCTTATGTTTGTGGTAAGCCAAGGTCTCCCTGAAAATGCCGGGGACGAGCAAGTAGTTGACACTTGTGCCGACCTGCTGCAGACTACTTACCCCGTGCTGGTACTCCCCCTGGCAACCCCCACAGACCAGGTGCCGCGCCGCATCCTGATTGCCGCCGACCGCGAACCGTTCCGACTGGCAGCCAATAGCTTGCCCCTACGTCAGCTACTGGCCCTGCCCCGTACCAAAACCATGATTGTGCACGTGGAGGGCGTGCTCGAAGACGGCCTGGGCTACGGCCTGGCCGAGAAAGCTGTGCTAAGCAGCCGCCTTCTCGATGGCTTGCCCGCTCCGGAGCTACACAAATATGAATACGGCAATTATGCCCATGGCCTGCTGGCCGCCGTGCAAGACACCCGCGCCGACCTGATAGTGTTGCTGGCCCGGCAGCGCAGCTACTTCAGTGAGTTGTTTCACCGCAGCGTCACAGCGCGGCTCCTGCAAACTTGCCCCGTACCGGTGCTGGTGCTGCCTACGGACCCCCGCCGCATCTGAATAATCGCCCGGCAACCACTTCATGCGCACTTTCGCAGTGCTTTTGAGAACGTTGGCATTGCTCAAAACAGCGGGCTCCACCGAGTGCCTCAATCTAAACAGGAACAACCCGGCCGGGCATCTTCATGATTTATAAATAGTTATTGACACGCAATTGGTCTGCCAGCAGAAACCTTATCAGCCACGCCTTTTGCCCTTGCCCGACACACTGCCCCCGCCGGGCTATACTGAAGCTGCCGTAACAGCCGCCCACGCCTGCCTCCTAGTTCTCCTTGGGGTGGTCAGCATTCAGGGCTTCGAAGCCGGATGCAACGGCGAATAGCTTCTCGTCGATGGCGCTTTGATGCCTGCGGTGGTACTGGTGGGCCAGCTCGCCCAATAGCCCGTCGATGCTTTTTTCGGCCCGTTGCATGGCTCGTAGGCGGCTGGCGGTTTCGCTGGCCAGCGACTCGGCGCAGGCCCGGAACAGGGAAACAAACAGAAACTCCCCGACAAGGGCCCACAGCGTAAAAACCTGCCCGCCGGCTACCTGAGGCTGCGATTTCGTAGGCCAGTGCAAGGCCTGCGGCTCCTGTTTCCATTGCGCATCCAGCGGCAACAGGCGCTGACACACCGGCGCGTACCCCGTGGCCTCCCGGGGCCGATTGTGGAAGATGTAGGAGGCAGTCAGGCTCCCGTTATCAAGGGCTTCCTGCGATTTCAGCAGAATCTGCGCTACCAACGGCGTGGTGGCCGTGATGGCCGTGGGCACCAGAAAATGCGTGGTTACGGGCAGGCCCACGTCGGTTAGCAGGTGCCGCACCCGTTCGCCTACGGTCCAGAGCTGCCCACTGCCCGGCAGGGCGCCGCCGGTGACGCAGTGCGCGGCCCACAGAAATTGCAGGGAGCTGTCCATAGAATTAGCAGAAGTACTGGCCCGAATAAAGCCCACCACAAGAGTACGGCCCTCCCAGCCCCGCAGCCTTGACGAAAGTCATCCCGATGGCTTGTCGTTGGACAAGGTTCTTGCTGTTGCTGGGCATTGGACGTGTGCCTGGCAACCCGGGCTAGTCAGGCCGGGTGTGGCCCTACTTGCCGGCACGGCTATTTCCCGGCCTCCTCCAGCTTACTGAGCAGCAGAGCCGCCATCAACTCGCCTTCGGGCAGGCCCTGCTGGCGCCACAGCTCGGCACCCTCGCGCAGGAGCACGAAGGCGGGCACGCCCTGCCCCTCGAAGGCATGCACCACGGCGGGGTGGCTGCCTTCGTCCACTTTCAGGACGTGAATAGCCGAGCCGAGCCGGAGTTGCAAGCCGTGCAGCAGCCGGTTGGTGGCCGTGCGCGCGAGCTGGCTTTCCTGCTGGACGCCGGAACCCACGGTGGGCAGCAACACCAGCAACATGGCGGGGTGCGCGGGCAGCAGGGGAAAAATGGCGGGGAGGAACATGAGCCAGTGGTGAGCGGCACAGTGACAGACAGCAAACTCATCGGATAAGTAGCTGTAAAATTACCTGCCTTCCCCACCGGCTCTTATGATGCACGTCAGGAAGCTGGGGTGACGTTTGTCAAGTCCGGTGGCGTAAGTTCGCGGTGCCTGCTGTCTTGAGGGCTTTCGCACCGCGACGTAACCGGCCGTCCTTAATTACACAACGGTTTAGGCCCAATAAGCTGAATGTGAAGAAGAAAGCCAAGGTCCGGCTGAAGGCCCACGCTAATGGCTGAAAGCCAGTGGCTTATTACTTAACACGTCCCCATGCCTATACTTCCGGTTGCCTACACGGCCGTACTCTCCGAGTTACTGTATGCCCATTCCGGGGAGATGGCGGGCATCTACGACCTTGACCTGCGCTGGTTTACGCACGTTAACCCAGCCGGCGTGGAGTTGCTGGGCTATCCCTCGGAAGAAGCGCTGCTCGCCGACCCCAACCACTCGCTCCGCATACCGCCCTTGACGCCCGAGCAGTGGCAGCACCTGTGCGACATCACCCGCCGCGAGGGCCACCACGAGCTGGAAGCCGACGTTCGCCGCCACGTGGGCGAGCCGTTCCGCGCCTATGTGAAACTGACGTACTTTGAAATAGAGGGCCGGTCCCTGTTTCTGGTCAGCATCACCGAGCACAGCCGGCTGCAACGGGCCGAGCGTGCCCTGGCCCACAGCGTGCGCCGCTTCGAGGCCGTGTTTACCAACGCCACGCTGGGCATTATCGTCTGCGACCAGCCGGGCCGCATCCTATCCGTGAATGCGCATGCCGAGCAGCTGTTTGGCTACGCCCCGGCCGAGCTGCTGGGCCAGCAGATTGAAGTGCTGGTGCCCGATGCCGCCGGCCGGCACCACGCCCAGCTGCGCCAGTCCTACAACGGCGACCCACAAGTGCGCCCCATGGGCCACAACCGCCCGCTGGCCGGCCAGCGCCGCGACGGCTCCGTGTTTCCCGTGGAGGCCAGCCTGAGCTATTTCTACCTCGATGAGGAGCTTTACGTGGTGGCCTACCTCGTGGACCTGACCGCCAAGCAAGCCGCCGAGCAGGAGCTGCTCGCCCAGCACCAGCGCGTAGCCCGCCTCAACGCCGAGCTGGAGCAAAAAGTGGTGGACCGCACCAATGCCCTGATGCTGACCCTGGAGCAGCTGGAAAACCGCAGCGAAGAGCTGGCCCTGGCCCTGCAGGCTGAGCAGACGCTGGGCGAGCTAAAGTCGCGCTTTGTGAGCATGGCCTCGCACGAGTTCCGCACGCCCCTCACGGCCGTGCTCTCCTCCGCCGATTTAATTGAGGAGTTTCCGGGCAGCCACCAGCAGGCCCAGCGCTGAAGTACGTCAACCACATCCGCACCTCGGTGCAGCACCTCAATACCATTTTGGAAGAGTTTTTGTCGGTGGGCCGCATCGAGGAAGGCAAAATTGAGGCCCACCCCGGCAACCTGAACCTGACCAGCCTGGTGCACGACACCGTGGCCGATATGCAGAGCCTGCTCAAGGCCGGCCAAGTCATCGACTGGCAGGTAGATTGTCCCATTCCGGTGCGGCTGGATGCTTCGCTGCTGCGCAAAATCCTGATGAACCTGCTCTCCAACTCGCTCAAGTACTCGGGCGAAAACTCCGTGATTACAGTGCGGGCCAGCTGCTTGCTGCAGGAGTTGACTATTACTGTAATGGACCAGGGCGTGGGCATATCCACCGAAGACCAGGCCCACCTGTTCGAGCAGTTTTTCCGCGCTCCCACTGTAGTCAGCGTGCCCGGCACCGGCCTGGGGCTGTATATTATTGCCAAATACCTGGAGCTGATGGGGGGCACCATCGACCTGCACAGCGTCCTTGATGAGGGCACTTTCGTCACCGTCAAGCTGCCCCTCGCTACGCCCGACTAGGGCGGTGCAGCACAATAAATGACCAGCCAGGGGTGAGGCGAACCGTAGAACGAGCCCCTAAACCGACCTTTCCAAACACCCTGTCATGGCCATCATCCTACTCATTGAAGACCACCAAATCATTCGGGAAAATACTGCCCAGCTATTGGAGCTGGCCGGCTACACCACGCTCACGGCCGAAAACGGTGAGCTGGGCGTGCAGCTGGCTCTGAGCACCCGGCCCGACCTGGTCATCTGCGACATTATGATGCCCGTGCTGGACGGCTACGGCGTGCTTCAGATTTTCAACCAGCACCCGCAGCTTACGGGCGTACCGTTCATCTTCCTCACCGCCAAAACCGACCGGGAAGACCGGCGGCGCGGCATGGCCCTGGGGGCCGATGACTACCTGAGCAAGCCGTTCGAAAAAGCGGATTTGCTCAGCGCTGTGAGCGGGCGGCTCAGCCGCTTTCAGCACCTAAAACCCGACTCTAACCCCGACGGGGAGCGCCTGGGCAAGTTCTTGGACGAAGCGCAGCAGACCGGCGACCTGGCCAGCCTCTCCCTGGACCGCAAACCCCATCTCATTCGCAAAAAACAGAATATTTACCTCGAAGGCGACGAATCGACTCGGCTCTACTACGTGCAGAGCGGCCGGGTGAAAACCGTGAAAACCACCGACAGCGGCAAGGAGCTGATTGTGGGTCTCTACGGCCCAGGCGAATTCTTCGGCTACCTGCCCCTGCTGCAGCTCACGCCCCACTGCGACTCGGCCATTGCCGTGGACGAGTCGGAGCTGCTCTACATTCCGAAGGACGATTTCACGGCGCTGCTGCTGCGCAACCCCGAGGTGGGCCAGCAGTTTGTGCGCCTGCTGGCCGGCCAGGTCAGCGGGCAGGCCGAGCTGCTGCTGGCCATGGCCTACAGCTCCATTCGGCGGCGCGTGGCCGGCACGCTGGTGCAGCTGCACCAGCAGCAGGTGGGCACCGACGCCGCCGAAACGGGCATCCAGCTTACCCGCGACGACATGGCCGCCATGGTGGGCACCGCCCCGGAGTCGCTGAGCCGCACGCTCAACGAGTTCAAGCAAGCCGGCTTCATCGCCCTCACTCCCAACACCATTCGGGTGCTGGAACCCGAGAAGCTGCGCCGGGCGCATTGGTAGCGTCGCGCCGGCCGGCGCTGGCTTCCGCAAGCTAATTCATACTCGGTGGTCGGGCACCGGTGCTCCGTCCACTTGACAAAACTCATCCTTCGGGGGTGAGTTTTGTCAAGCGTGGACGGAGCCGTTGTACTCAACTTTGAGTAGTGAAGCCAGGGAGCGCAGAGCAAAGCGCTACGCAGGCCCACACACTCTCACCACCAGTCGGGCTACCCGGCCTGATTAGGGCACCTATGAAATCTTCGCTCCTTTTGCTGCTTGTATTTCTCCTGTGGGGGCCGGCAGGGCGCGCGCAGGCCATTCCCGGAGACGAGGTGCCCCCACTGACCTTCGTGGCTCTGCAGCAGTTGTATCCGGAGGCCCGGCAGGTGAAGTGGAAACGTACCCAAGGCTGGTACCAGGCCAGCTACACCCAAAACCAGACACAGCACCTGGTCCGGTTCGATGCCAATGGCGACGTGCAGGCAACCGGCGACAATATCCCCATCGAAGCGCTGCCGGAACCTGTGCGCTACACCCTCACCAATCACTTTCCGAGCCGGAAATTTTGCCAGGCCAACAAGGTGGTGAACACCCACACTGAAGTCATTACCTACGAAATAGCCACTTGCGAGAGCTACCTCAGCCGGACCGTCACTCTCACGCCCAACGGCCAGAAAGCACCCCGCACGCACAGGTGGTGAAAAAGGGGCGCGTACCAGGCGCAAGCCCTCATTTTGGCGCGGCCAGCGTACTGCGCAGCAGCAGATAACCCAGCGCACTGGCGCAGGTAGACCCCACCAGCACAGCCAGCTTGGCCGTGTCGGTATCGGACGAGTAGTGGCCCAAGGCCAGCAGGGTGATGAAGATGGACATGGTGAACCCGATGCCCGCCAGAACGCCTACCGCCCACACCTGCCGCCAGCTCACGCCGGGCGGCAGCGCGGCCCAGCCCAGGCGCACGGTCAGCCAGCACAGGGTTCCAATGCCCAGGGGCTTGCCCACCACCAGTCCCACCAGAATACCCAGCCCCAACGGCGTAAACAAGCCCTGCACCGCCGTGGGCGCAATCACCAGGCTGCTGTTGGCGAAGGCAAACAGGGGAACAACGAAGAAGGCCACCAGCTTGTGCAGCTGGCCCTCCAGGCGCTGGGCCGGGGAGCTGCTGAGGCGGCCCAGCACCTCCATCTCGGCGCTGATGCGGTGCGGGTCGGCGTCTTTCCAGTGCGTTTTGTTGCGTAGCCGGCTTAGCTGCTGGTTCAGTCGTTGCAGCATGTCGGGGCGCGGCCGGGTGGCCCGGTAAGGAATAGCCACGGCCAGCAGAACGCCCGCCAGGGTGGTATGAATGCCCGATTCGAGCATGAAGTACGTGAGCACTACGCCCAGCGGCAGAAAGGCCCACAAGCTTCGGAAGCGCAGATAATTAAAGAACAGCAACAGGCTCCAGGTGCCAAAGGCCAGGTAGAAGTAGTGCAGGTGCAGGGTTTTGGTGTAGAAGACGGCGATGACGATGACGGCCCCCAAATCATCGACGATGGCCAGGGCCATGAGAAACACCTTGAGGCCCAACGGCACGCGCGGCCCCAGCAGCTGCAGCATGGCCAGGGCAAAGGCAATGTCGGTGGCAATGGGAATGCCCCAGCCGCCGGCCGTGGGCGTGCCATAATTCAGGAGCGTGAACAGCAGCGCCGGCACCAGCATGCCGCCCAGCGCCCCGGCTATGGGCAGGGCCGCCTGGTGCAGCGAGGCCAGTTCGCCCCCCAGCACTTCGCGCTTGATTTCCAGGCCCACCATCAGAAAAAACAGGGTCATCAGCCCGTCGTTCAGCCAGTCCAGCAGCGTATGGTCCAGCACCACGTGGTGCAGGGTAATGCGCAGGTGCTCGTTCCACACGCCCGGGAAATACTTAGCCGGGCCCCAGTTGGTGTTGGCCAGCAGCAGGGCCAGCGCGGCACTGCCCAGCAGCAAGAGGCAGCTGGCCGCCTGGCTCCGGAAGAAATAGGCGAAAGGCCGTATCAGCGGACGGAAGAATCGGATATTCGGCATGGCAGTCGGGTGGTAAGCAGCGCCTGTCAGCCCATTGGCACAACGCGCTGAGCACGGCGAAAGAAACGCTATTTAG
Source organism: Hymenobacter lapidarius (assembly GCF_001816145.1). Taxonomy (GTDB): domain Bacteria; phylum Bacteroidota; class Bacteroidia; order Cytophagales; family Hymenobacteraceae; genus Hymenobacter; species Hymenobacter lapidarius. Next base: position 154,762 of record NZ_MDZB01000109.1, read on the forward strand.
TTGGCATGGCCAGTTGGCAAGGAAGGGCGTGGGAACTGATGTTGCGGCACCGGAGCCACCCCGCGCCGGCGAATGATGAGCTTCTGGATTTCTACCACCCAGAACACCACACTGGCCACGGCCACGGTAATGCCCAGCTCGGCCAAGGTGAGCGGCTGCGTGCTGAATAGCTCGTTGCAGAAAGGCACGTACAGGATGACCAGGTGCAGGCCCGCGGTGAGCACCACCGCCCCCAGCATGGCCTTGTTGGAGAGCAGGCCAAGGCTGAAAATGGACTCGCGCCGCGAGCGGATGGCCAGCGACATGCCCAGCTGGCTAAAGCAGAGCACCGTGAAAGCCATGGTTTGCCAGTGCGGCAGGCCCTGCCCAATGGCCCAGGCCTGCGTGGCAATGGTGAGGCCGCCCACCAACAGCCCGATGAGCAGAATAAACCAGCCCAGGCCATCGGCGAAAATGGTCTGGCGCGGGTCGATGGGCGGGCGCCGCATGCTGTTTCGCTCCGATGGCTCGTAGGCCAAGACCAGGCCGGGCAGGCCGTCGGTTATCAGGTTAATCCACAGCACGTGAATGGCCAGCAGCGGCACGGGCAAGCCGAAAAACGGCGCGCAAAACAAGGCAAATATTTCCCCCGCACTGCCAGCCAGAATGTAGCGGATGAACTTGAGGATGTTGTCGTAAATGCGCCGCCCGTGCCGCACGGCCTCCACAATGGTCGCAAAGTCGTCGTCGAGCAGAATCATGGCCGCTGCCTCTTTAGCTACCTCCGTGCCGTTGATGCCCATGGCAATGCCAATGTCGGCATTTTTAAGGGCCGGGGCGTCGTTCACGCCGTCGCCGGTCATGGCCACAAACTGGTTCCGGGCCTGCAGGGCACTGATGATGCGCAGCTTCTGGGCCGGGTCGACGCGAGCGTACACGCGCACCTTTTCCACGATGGCCGCAAAGCCGGGCTCGTCCAGGGCCGTCAGCTCGGGGCCGGTCATCACCAGCTCAGCTTCGGAAGAAACGATGCCTAGCTTCTCGGCAATGGCCTTGGCCGTGAGCTTGTGGTCGCCGGTAATCATAACGGGGATGATGCCGGCCGTTTTGCACTCGGCCACGGCCTGGCGGGCCTCCTCGCGGGGCGGGTCCAGCAGGCTGGCGAAGCCCAGGAAGGTGAGGCCGGTTTCCACGGTGGCCGAGGAGAGGTCAGCGGGCAGCTCAGGCAGCATCTTGGCGCCGTAGGCCAGCACCCGATAGCCCTGCGCGGCCTGCGCATCCACGCGCTGCTGCAGGTCGGAAATGCCGGCCTGCTGGCTGTTGGTGAGCTGTGTATACAGGGAGCCGGCGGCCCCTTTGGTGAGCACCAGCACGCCCTGGGCGGTTTGGTGCAGCGTGGTCATGCATTTGCGGTCCGAGTCGAAAGGCAGCTCGGCCACGCGCTCAAACTGCTCTTCCAGCGCGGGTCGGGCGTAGTCTTGCTCGGCCGCGTACCGGGCCAGGGCCACTTCGGTGGAGTCGCCCAGCCACTGGTTTTCAGAGTCGCAGGCGGCATCGGTGTTCAGGGCCATGGCCGTGAGCAGGGCATTAAGGTCGCCCAGGCCGGGCAGCGCTACCTCGGGCACCTCGTAGAAGTCCTGCACCGTCATCTGGTTAAGGGTGAGCGTGCCGGTTTTATCGGTGCAGATGTAGGTAACCGAGCCCAGCGTTTCCACGGCCGGCAGCTTGCGGATGAGGGCGTGGCTTTGCATGAGCCGGCCGGCCCCCAGCGCCAGCGATACCGTAACCAGTGCCGGCAGCGCCTCGGGCAGCGCCGCAATGGCCAGCGAAATGGACACCAGCAGCAACTCTTCCCACCCATCACCCCGCAGCCAGCCCACCCCAAAAAACAGCCCCCCCACCACCAGCGCCACCACCGACAGGCGCTTGCCCAGCGTGCCCAGCCGCTTCTGCAGCGGCGTCACTACCTCGGCGGTCTGGATGAGGGCGGCAATCTTGCCCAGCTCGGTGTGCATGCCGGTGGCCACCACGTAGGCCGTGGCCCGTCCGTTGGTCACGAACGTGCCCTTGTAGCCCAGGTTCAGCCGGTCGCCGAGGGGATATTCGCCGGGCGGCAGCGCCTCCATGGTTTTTTCCACGTTGGTCGATTCGCCGGTCAGCGACGACTCGTCCACTTTCAGCGCGTGGGTTTCCAGAAAGCGCACGTCGGCCGGAATCACATTGCCGGCTTCGAGCAGGACCACGTCGCCGGGCACCAGCTCGGCGGTGGGCACTTGCTGCGGCTGGCCGTCGCGCAGCACCAGCGCGTGGCTGGCGGCCATTTTTTGCAGGGCCTCCATGGCCTTGTCGGCCCGGTATTCCTGCACAAACCCGATGAAGGCGTTCAGCACCACAATGGCCAGGATGACGTAGGCCGACTTGGCTTCGCCAATGAGCACCGATACCCCAGCCGCGGCCAGCAGTACCAGAATCATCACATCGGCCAGTTGGTGCAGCAGCAATTGCCAAATGGTCTTTTCCTGCGCGTCTTCCAGCCGGTTGGGGCCGTGCTCGGCCAGGCGCTGCTTAGCCGTAGCCGCATCGAGGCCGGCTGGCGAAGCCGCCAGCGCAGCAGCTACATCGGCTACGGAGGTCAGGTAATACTCCATAAAGGAGGCGTTGATTGAAAGATTTAGGCAACCACGCCCGCGCCGCAAGGGCGCCGTGCATGGCCGGCTGCAACGCGGCCAGCGGCCCTACGCCGCTCGTTGTCGGGTATACGCAGGCCGGGGTGCTAAAGTCGGGCGTGGCGCCAAGAACGGCGAGTTGGTCATTACCCCCCGCTTTCTCGATACACCAAGCTGCCGGGGATGAGGCATGTCACTGGTTCGCGCTATCGGTCAGATTTCGCAGCCGGCGCAGGTGAAAAGGGTTGGCCTTGTAGCTTCAGGCAATGATGGGGAGCACCAGCACGGGCACCGGGCTATGCAGCAGCACTTCGGCCGTCACGCTACTATGAAACAGCTTGCCCCAGAAGCTGCGGGGCCGGTGTAAACTTCCCCCTAAGAAGCTGTTTGAGTTAGCGTAGAGTGGTTGTAGAGACGCAAATATGCGTCTCGTCGGCCGCGCCGTCAGGGCCGTTCACGTGGCATTGTTCAAGCGTCCTAGTTCAACGACGAGACGCAAAGATGCGTCTCTACGCTGCACCAGCGGCCTTAAATACTAAGTCAAACAGCTTCTAAAGTGAGCCTGTCAAAACCAGAGTCCGTCTAAAAAATCAAGCACTTCAAAAAACGCTGCCCCACTACCCTAATTGCGCACGGCAATCAGCAGGCCCAACTCCTTGTACCGCATGTTGAATTTCTTCGCAATCATGGCGTTGGTCAGTGAGCCGCGGTAGATATAGACGCCGCTGCGGAAATGCTCATTAGTGAAGAGCACCTCGTTGATGCCCCCGTGTTGGCTGATTTCCTGCAGGATGGGCGTGAAAATATTGCTCAGCGCGTTGGTGGCGGTGCGGGGCACGCGCGAGGCGATGTTGGGTACGCAGTAGTGCACCACGTCGTACTTGCGGAATACGGGCTTGCTGTGGCTCGTCATCTCGCTCGTCTCGAAGCAGCCGCCCTGGTCGATGCTCACGTCGATGATGATGGAGCCGGGGGCCATGCTGGCCACCATTTCCTCGCTCACCATGAAGGGAATGCGGCCGTCCTCCACGGATAGCGCCCCGATAACCACGTCGGCCCGGCGGATTTGCTGGCTCAGGGCAAACGTGTCCAGCGTGCTGGTGTAGAGCTGCATGCCCAGGTTGTGCTTGAGGCGCCGCAGCTTATAAAGGTGGTTGTCGAACACCTTCACCTCGGCCCCCAGGCCGGTGGCGGCGCGGGCGGCGTACTCGGCCACCGTGCCCGCCCCCAGAATGACCACCTGCGACGGCGGCACGCCCGTGATGCCTCCCAGGATAATGCCCTTGCCCTCGTTGGAGCGGGCCAGGTACTCGGCCGCAATCAGCATGACCGTGGAGCCGGCTATTTCGCTCATGGCGCGCACCACGGGGCGGGCGCCGCTCGGGTCCTTCATCAGCTCGAAGCCGATGGCGTTGATTTTTTTGCGGGCCAGGGCCATGATGTATTCCTGGGTCATGGAGCCCATCTGCAGGGCCGAAATCAGGGTTTGGCCTGGGTGCAGCAGCTCGATTTCTTCGAGCGTGGGCGGGGCCACTTTTAGCAGCACGTCGGCCTTGAACACCTCCTCGGGCGAGTAGGCAATCTGGGCGCCGGCTTCGGAAAAAGCGTGGTCGGCGTACTTGCTGGGCTCGCCGGCACCGGCTTCCATAACTACTTCGTGGCCTTCGGTCACGAGGTGCTGCACGGCTTCGGGCGTCAGGCCAATACGGTTTTCCTGCAGGGAAGTCTCCCGCGGCAAGCCGATGAACAGCTTGCGCTTACGCGTTTCCACGGCCAGCATCGATTCCTGGGTGAAATAGGCGCGGCTCGTGGCCAAAGACTCAAAACCGGAAGGTAGCTGTTCGGCCATAACATGAATAGAATTAAAAATTATAAATTAATGATTCAAAATCAGTGATTTACACACCGGTTCTCAACCTTTAATTAACCAATTTCTGATTCTTAATTTATAATTTTCAAGTGAATCTCACGGGCTTCGGCGCTCAGCACGTCAATGCGGACTTCGAGTCGGGGCGTGGGCAATAACGCCGCCACCCGGGCGGGCCATTCCACCAAACAAAGATACCCGGAATCGAGGTACTCGGAAGCACCGATTCGCACTGCTTCGTCGATGGAATCAATCCGATAGAAATCAAAGTGATAAACGGGCTTATTGTTGCCGTCGCGGTATTCGTTGACCAGGGCAAACGTGGGGCTGCTCACTTCGTCGGTCACGCCCAGGTAGCAGGCCAAAGCCCGGATGAGGGTGGTTTTGCCAGCGCCCATCTCCCCTTCCAGGGCTATTACGCAGCAGTCGGCGGCGGCAATGGCCGCGTGCAGCTGCCGGGCGGCCGCCGGAAGCTGGGCCAGGGTGGGCACAAGGATGGTTTGGGGGAACATGCAGCGAAATTACCCGCTACGGCCGAGATGCCCGCCGGCGCTCTTGGATTATCAACGCCAATCCAGCACCTTTACACTTTAGGGCCGGGCTTAACGTGTTCAGTTCAAGAGGCAATCACTGCTTTGGGAGTTCCCTCCCGGGGAGTCCGGCCGTCGCCTTTTCATTCACCGCAGCCCGGTTCTATTTGCGCTTTCTACTTCTACCCAGTTCTTCTTTCATGCCCTACGTTGCCCCGGCCCGGCCTGGCTTTGCGCCTCCTTCTTATTTACGTTGGTCGTTGCTGAGCGTGGTGCTCGCTGCGCCGCTCTCGCTGCTGGCCCAGTCGCGGCCCGCCCTCACGGGCACCGTGGGCGGCACCACCGGCGCCCCCATTGAATACGCCACCGTCACCCTGCACCGGGCCGCGGATTCTGCGGTTGTCAAAACGGAGTTCAGCGATGGGCAGGGCGCTTTTCGCCTTGAAGCCGCGAGCGGCCGCTACCTGGTTTCGGCGGCCCAGGTGGGTTTTGAGCGGTACTGGAGCCCGGTGCTGGCGCTGCCCGCCGAGGGCCTGACGCTGGGGGTCCTAAAGCTGACCGCCAGCCAGGCCACGGCCCTCAGGGAAGTGACCGTGAAGAGCCGCAAGCCGCAGTTTGAGCGCCTGGCCGACCGCACCATTGTGAACGTGGCCGACAGCCCTCTATCGGCCGGGGCCACTACCCTGGACGTGCTGGGCCGCTCGCCGGGCGTGACGCTGGACGCGGGCGACAACCTGAGCCTGCGGGGCCGGCAGGGCGTGCTGGTGGTCATCGATGGCAAGCGCCAGCCCATGACTGGCGCCGAGCTGGCCGACTACCTGCGGGCCCTCCCCGCCGAGCAGCTCCAGAGCATTGAGCTCATCACCAACCCACCCGTGCAGTACGACGCTCAGGGCGGGGCCGGGGTCATTGCCATCAACCTCAAAAAAGACCAGCGCCTGGGCACCAACGGCAGCGCCAACGCCAGCTACGGCCGCGGCGAATACGGCAAGTTCACGAGCGGCCTATCCCTGAATCACCGCACCAAAAAGGTGAATGTGTACAGCACCTACGCCTACACCAACCGAAACGGCTTTGTACGCCTCTATGCAAATCGGCGCTTTCTGGCGGAGCCGCAACGACTAGTGGCCAGCGGAATTATTGACAACGAGCAGCTAACGGAGCTGCAGTCGCACACCGGCCGGCTGGGGCTGGACTATGCCCCTTCTAAAAGAACCACGCTGGGCATATCGGTGTCCGGGCTGGCTAGCCAGACGGATACCCGCATCGACAGCAAAGCGCAGTTTTTCGGGGCAGCCAGTGAGCCCACCGACCGGTACACCTCCCTCGGCGACCAGGATATTCGCCGGCCCAACGGCGCGGCCAACCTGAACCTGCGCCACGCCTTTGCCGACTCCGCCACGGCCCGCTCGCTGGCCGCCGACGCCGATTATGCCCGCTACCGCACCACCCGGCTGCTAGCCCTCAACACCACCTTCGAACAGCCCTTCCGCCCCGCGGCCCTGCTGGACGGGGACCAGCGCAGCCGCCTCACTATTCAGTCCGTGAAGGTGGATTTCAGCGAGCCTCTGCCCTACCGCGCCCGCCTGGAAGCCGGAGCCAAAGTAACGCAGGTAACCTCCGACAACGACGTGGCATTCGTGCGAACCACGAACGGCGTGGCGGTATTAGACGCTAACATCTCGAATCGGTTTCGCTACGATGAAAACGTGAACGCGGCCTACCTGAACCTCAAGGGCAAGCTGGCCAGCAATGCCCTGCAAGTGGGCGTGCGGGCCGAACAAACCAATACCCTGGCGGAGGTGGAAGGCGGCACTTCGCGGGAGCGGCACTACCTGCAGCTGTTTCCGAGTGCTTCGCTGCAGCGCAAGCTCAGCGAGCGGCACGCGCTGACCCTGTCTATTGCCCGGCGCATCGACCGGCCCAGCTACGCGCAGGTGAATCCGCTGCGCGCCTACTTTGATGCCACTTCCTACCGGGCCGGCAACCCCGACCTAGTGCCCCAAACCAGCTACAACTTTGAGGTTTCGCACACCTACCGCCAAAAGTTTACCACGGCCCTGGCCTACGCCCGCACCGACCGGCCCTTCGTGAACGCAGTGCAGCCCTCCGACGACGGTGGGCGCGTGGTGGTGAACCGCGACGTAAACCTGAGCACCCAGCACCTCTACACGCTAACTCTGACTGCTCCGTTGGAGCTCACAAAATGGTGGACGCTGTACGCCAACGGCTTTTTCTACTACAACCGCTACCAGGGCCAGCTCTCCAACACCCGCCTCAACCGCGGCCAGGCGGCCTGCAACCTCACCACGAACAACAGCTTCACGCTGCCCAACGGCTGGTCGGCGGACCTGAATGCCTTTTACGAATCGCGCGAAGTGTACGGGTTCCAGCTGGTCAGGCCCCGGGGCCAGGTAGCAGCCGGCGTGCAAAAAAACCTCTGGAAAAAGCAGGGCACCTTCCGGCTGAACGTGGCCGACATCTTTTACACCACGCCCGTCACGGCCACCTCCACTTTTACCAATTTCACCGAAACCTTCACCTCGGCCCAGGACAACCGCGTGGTGACGGCCGCCTTCACCTACCGCTTCGGCAACAGCAAAGTAGCCAGCGCCCGCCGCCGAGCCGCTGGCGCCGAAGAAGAGCTGCGCCGCGCCGCCGGGCAGTGATATCTCGCAGTTACAGCCGGGTAGAGACACGACATCTTCAGGGTACTTCGTGCACGGTCTAATTACCTTCGTGGGCCGAGGTGGCAATTCATTTTCTGTTTTCCTTCATGCAAGTATCCCAGATGGCGGCCGGCCTAAGCGGCTCCGAGATTATCCGAATCGGCAACCAGGTAAGCGAGCAGGTGCGCCAGGGGGCCAACATCTGCAATCTGACCATTGGCGATTTCGACCCCAGCATTTTTGCCATTCCCGCCGAGCTGAACCTGGGCATCACGGAAGCTTACCGGGCCGGCCACACCAACTACCCGCCCGCCGCGGGCATCGTGGAGCTGCGCCAGGCGGTTTCAGCGTTCCTGAAAACCCGCCAGGGCCTGGACTACGGCCTCAACGACATCCTCGTGGCCGGCGGCTCACGGCCGCTCATCTACGCCACCTACCGGGCCCTCGTCGACCCCGGCGACCGGGTGGTGTTCCCCCTGCCCAGCTGGAACAACAACCACTACTGCCACCTCACCGGGGCCACACCCGTGGCCGTGCCCACCCGCCCCGAAAACAACTTCATGCCCACCGCGGCCGACCTGGCCCCGCACCTGGCCGGCGCCACGCTCCTGGCCCTGTGTTCCCCGCTCAACCCCACCGGCACGGTGTTCACCAAAGCCGGCCTGCAGGAAATCTGCGACCTGGTGCTGGCCGAAAACCAGCGCCGCGGCCCCGATGAGAAGCCGCTCTACCTCCTCTACGACCAGATTTACTGGCTGCTCACCTTCGGCGAAACTCAGCACCACGACCCTGTGAGCCTGCGCCCCGAGCTCCGGCCGTATGTGGTTTACATCGATGGAATCTCGAAGTGCTTTGCCGCTACCGGCGTGCGGGTAGGCTACGGATTCGGCCCCACGGCCATCATCGAAAAGATGAAATCCATCCTGGGCCACGTAGGTGCCTGGGCGCCCAAGGCCGAGCAGGTAGCCACCGCCCACTACCTCCCCGACGCCGCTACCGTGGATGCTTTCATTGCCGATATGAAAACCAAGCTGCAAAACTCCTTGCAGACATTTTTCGCGGGCTTAAAGGAGTTGCAGGCCCAGGGCTACCCGGTAGATGCCGTAGTGCCGGCCGGCGCCATCTACCTCACCGCCAAAATCGACGTGCTGGGCCGTACCGCGCCCGACGGCACCGTGCTCACCACCACCGCCGAGCTTACTTCCTACCTCATCTCCGAAGCCAAGCTGGCGCTGGTGCCGTTCAGCGCGTTCGGCTCGCCCGCCACGGAGCCCTGGTTCCGTGCTTCCGTGGGCGCCGAAACGGTGGAGTCGATTCAGGCCGCCCTGCCCCGGTTGCGGGCAGCGCTGGATAACTTGAAGTAGCGCGCCAAGTTTCGCGAAGTAAAAAAGGGAAGTCTCGCTAAGAATGGTAATGCACCAACTTAGCGAGACTTCCCTTTTTTGCTTCGCGAAACTTGGCGCGTTAGCCCTTGGCAGTCAATGTCACATAAGGAATAATGCATTCCTCCAGCGAGATACCGCCGTGCTGGAACGTGTCCTTGTAGTAGTTCACGTAGTAGTTGTAGTTGTTGGGGTAGGCGAAGAAGTAGTCGCCAATTGTGAATACATAGGCCGTACTCACGTTCTCGCGCGGCAGGAAAATGCTTTCCGGCTTGCGCACTACGTACACGTCGCGGGAATCTTCGAAGCCCAGGTTTTTGCCGTGCTTGTAGCGCAGGTTGGTGTTGGTGTTTCGGTCGCCCACAATCTTGTAGGGGCGCTTGCAGCGGATGGTGCCGTGGTCAGTGGTGATGATGAGCTTGCCTTTTTTCTCAGCAATCTGCTGCATCATCTCATACAGCGGCGAGTGCAGGAACCAAGAGCGGGTGATGCTGCGGTAGGCCGACTCGTCGGCGGCCAGCTCCCGAATCATGGCCATGTCGGTGCGGGCGTGCGAGAGCATGTCCACGAAGTTGTACACGATGACGTTGCACTTGTAGTTGTTGTGCAGGTTGCTCATCTTGCCCAGCAGGTCCTTGCCGGCCTGCAGGTTGGTCACCTTGTGGTAGCTGTATTTGGCCTTTTGGTTGTTCTTCTGGAAATTGATTTCCATGAACTCGGCCTCGTGCAAGTTTTTGCCCTCGTCGTCCTGGTCGTCCACCCATAGGTTGGGGTATTTTTTCTGGATTTCCGACGGCATCATGCCCGAGAAAATGGCGTTGCGCGCATACGCCGTGGTGGTCGGCAGAATGGCGTAGTACATCTCTTCGCTGTCCACGGTAAACATTTCGGTGATGATGGGCTCCAGCACCTTCCACTGGTCGTAGCGCAGGTTGTCAATCAGCACGAAGTACACGGGCGTGTCGCCGGTGGCCTTCATGGTGGGGAACACCCGCTCCTTAAACAGCTGGTGCGACATGAGCGGCGCGTTCTTGTCGTCGCCGTTCACCCAATCTTCGTAATCTTCGGTAATGAAGCGGCCGAAGTAGGTATTGGCTTCATCCTTCTGCATGTTGAAGACTTCGGCCATGCTCTTGCCTTCCGTTTCGTTGATTTCCAGCTCCCAGTACACCAGCTTCTTGTACACATCAGCCCACTCGGCGGGCGTGAGGCGGTCGGAGAGCTGCATGCCCAGCTGGCGGAAGTCGCGCTGGTAGCCGCTGTTGGTGGCCTCGCTCACCAGACGCTTGTTGTCGAGCACCTTTTTCACCGACAGCAGTATCTGACTGGGGTTCACGGGCTTGATGAGGTAATCAGCAATCTTGGCACCAATGGCGGACTCCATAATGTGCTCTTCCTCGCTCTTGGTAATCATCACCACGGGCACCGTGGGCCGAATGGCCTTGATTTCGGTGAGGGTTTGCAGGCCCGTCAGGCCGGGCATGTTCTCATCCAGAAACACGAGGTCGTAGCTCTTCTCCTGAATCTCCTCAATGGCATCGGCGCCGCTGTTCACGGGCGTCACATCGTAGCCTTTTTCTTTCAAAAACAGCAAATGGGGCTTGAGCAAGTCGATTTCGTCGTCGGCCCAAAGGATGGTGGTTTGTTGCATGGAATAGCGCCAGTAGTAAAAAGGCGATTGGGCGTAACGCGCCGAGAGGGGCGTTCGCGGGTGAATTGTTGCCGGATAAAGGTCCAGCTTAGGGGTAGAACGGTGAAATGCGGGTCCTTAGTGCCCGGCCCACCGGTCACGCCATAATGCTTTACCGTAAACCTGGCGGTTTGGTTATTGATTTATAGGCAGCTCAACAGTGGCGAAGCCAGTTGGCTCCAAAGGTCACACTTCGCTGGGTTTTGGCCGGGCGATTGCCCGCCACGGCGGCCCACGCCGGCCAAACCCCACGCGGCTGTCGTTCTTTTGCAGCACGATTCCATCGCTACCCCGTCCTGCTGGCGAGCCGCTGGCGCCCCCTATGAATAAAAAGAAAATTTTCAACGACCCGGTGTACGGTTTCGTCACCATCCCGACGGAATTCTTGTTTGACCTCATCGAGCACCGCTATTTCCAGCGACTGCGCCGGATTCAGCAGTTGGGCCTCACCGGGTTTGTGTATCCGGGGGCGCTGCACACCCGGTTTCATCATGCGCTGGGCGCCATGCACCTCATGTCGCTGGCCCTGCGCACGCTCAAAGACAAGGGCGTGAAGATTTCGGCGGTGGAAGGTGAAGCGGCGCTGGCCGCCATTCTGCTGCACGACGTGGGCCACGGCCCGCTCTCCCACGCCTTGGAAACCGCTATTTTTCAGGACGTGCCGCACGAGCAGCTGTCCCTGTTTCTAATGGAACGGCTCAACATGGAGTTTGATGGCAAGCTGGCGCTGGCCATCGAAATGTTCAAAGGCACCTACGAGCGGCCCTTTTTTCATCAACTGGTGAGCAGTCAGCTCGACATGGACCGGCTCGACTACCTGAACCGCGACTCCTTTTATACCGGTGTGGAGGAAGGCCGGCCCGGCGCCGACCGCCTCATCAAAATGCTGCGCGTGCACGAGGAGCGGCTGGTGCTGGAAGAAAAAGCCGTGTATTCGGTGGAGAATTTCCTGGTAAGCCGCCGGCTAATGTACTGGCAGGTGTACCTGCACAAAACCGTGACCAGCGCCGAGCAAATGGTGATACGGGTGGTGCAACGGGCTCGCGACCTGGCCCGGCGCGGCGTGGAAGTGCCCGCCAACTCCTGCCTGGGCTACTTCCTGGGCCGCGCCGTGAGCCTGGCGGAGTTCGAGAAGGACGAGAAAATCCTTAGCCACTTCGTGGAGCTTGACGACTACGACATCTGGTCGGCCATCAAGGCCTGGGCCGGGCACCCGGATGTGGTCCTCAGCTACCTCGCCAAAAGCATTTTGCACCGCAACCTGCTCAAAATCGTGCTCGCGCCCGAACCGTTTGACGAGGAATTCCGACTGGGAATTCAGGAGCTGATTGAAGAAAAATTCAACCTGCCGCCCGCAGAAGCCGCCCTGCTCATGATTCCCGGCCGCCTGAGCAACAGCGCCTACAACGCCGAAAGCCAGGAGCCCATCGAAATCCTGACCAAAAGAGGCGACGTGGTGAACGTGATGGAAGCCTCCGATTTGCCCAACATCCGGGCCCTCAGCCAGCGAGTGGAAAAGTTCTACATCTGCTACCCCAAGGAGATTGTGTAGCAAGAACGTCATGCTGAGCGCAGCCGAAGCATCTCTACCGCAGCAGTAAAATTGATTACTTGCGCGGTAGAGATGCTTCGGCTGCGCTCAGCATGACGTTCCGCTACCTACCTCCTATCCCAAACCGAAAACAGAACCTGCCGCTTAATTTCGCCCATGGAATTCACTATTCAGCAAATCGCCGAAGTCCTCAACGGCAGCGTGGAGGGCGACGCCACCCAACGCATCAGCAGCCTAGCCAAGATTGAGGAAGCCCAGGCCGGTTCCCTCACCTTTCTCTCCAACGCCAAGTACGAGTCGTTTTTGTACGAAACCAGCGCGTCGGTGGTCATTGTGGCCCGCACGCTGGAGCTGCGGCAGGCCATTGGCCCCGCCCTTATTCGGGTCGACGACCCGTACTCGGCATTTAGCCAGCTGCTCGAATTCTATGCCCAGGCCACCCGCACGGGCAAGCGCGGCGTAGAGCAGCCTTCCTTCATTGCCGAAACCTCGGAAATTGGCCCCGGCCATTACCGCGGCGCGTTTTCTTACATCGGCGAGAATTGCAAGCTGGGCGAAAACGTTCTCATTTTCCCTCAGGCCTACATCGGCGACCGGGTCACGATTGGGGCGGGCAGCATCATTCACGCCGGTGCCAAAATTTACGCCGACACGGTCATCGGCCAGTTTTGCGTGGTGAAGGCGGGGGCCGTCGTCGGCTCCGATGGCTTCGGTTTCGCTCCCCAGCCCGACGGCTCCTACAAAGCCATTCCCCAGATTGGCAACGTGGTGCTGGAAGACTTCGTGAGCATTGGGGCCAACGCCACCATCGACTGCGCCACCCTGGGCTCTACGCGCATCGGCCGGGGCAGCAAGATTGACAACCTAGTGCAGCTGGCGCACAACGTCGAAATTGGCCAGCACACCGTCATTGCCTCGCAAAGCGGCATCGCCGGCTCGGCCAAAATTGGCAACCACTGCGTGCTGGCCGGGCAGGTGGGCATGGCCGGCCACGTCACGCTGGCCAACAGAACCACGGTCACGGCCCAATCGGGCGTGGGCAAAAACGTGAAGCAGGAAGGCCTGATTCTGCAGGGCTCCACGGCCTTCGATTTCAAGCAAAACCAGCGCGCCCAAATCGTTTTCCGGCGCCTGCCCGAGCTGGAGCAGCGCGTCGAACGCCTGGAGAAGGCAAAAAGCACGACGGAAAAGCCCTAGCTTTGCAGCCTATTAGTTGTCAGTTGCTCGTTGTTAGTTGTTAGCTCCTTGTGGCTTTTCATACTGACAACCGACAACTAACAACTGACAACCAACCTGATGAACGACAAGCAGCATACTATCCAGGCGCCCGTTACGGTGCGCGGCATTGGTCTCCACACCGGCGTAGAAGCCACCATGACGTTTTGCCCCGCGCCGGTGGGCCACGGCTTCAAGTTTCAGCGCGTGGATTTGCCCGGCCAGCCCGTGGTGGATGCCGATGTGGACAATGTGGTGGACCTGAGCCGCGGCACTACCATTGAGCAAAACGGCGCCCGCATCAACACCGTGGAGCACACGCTGGCCGCGCTGGTGGGCATGCAGCTCGACAACGTGCTGATTCAGCTCTCAGGCCCAGAGCCGCCCATCATGGACGGCTCGTCGGCTGAGTTCATCAAGGCGCTGGAATCGGTAGGACTAGAAGAACAGAATGCCCTGCGCAACTACTACGAAATCCCGGAGAGCATTCGGTACGTCGACAACGCCCGGGGCGTCGAAATCGCCGCACTGCCCCTGTCCGACTACCGCCTCACGGTGATGGTGGACTATAACTCGCCCGTGCTGGGCTCCCAGCACGCCACCCTGGCCGACATCGGCCAGTTTGGGGCCGAGATTGCCTCGTCGCGCACGTTCTGCTTTTTGCACGAGCTGGAAATGCTCTACAAAAACAACCTCATTCGCGGCGGCGATTTGAGCAATGCCATTGTGGTGGTCGACCGCGTGGTGACCGACGACGAGCTCAACGACCTGGCTAAAATGCTGGGCAAGCCCCGCGTCTCGGTTAAAAAAGAAGGCATTCTGAACAACGTGGACCTGCGCCACAAAAACGAGCCCGCCCGCCACAAGCTGCTCGACCTCGTGGGCGACCTCGCCCTGGTGGGCCGGCCGCTGAAAGGTCAGATTCTGGCCGCCCGCCCCGGCCACGCCGCCAACGTGGCCTTTGCCAAGCGCATCAAGAAAAAGATGCTGGAGGCGCACAGCAACCCCGTGCCGCAGTACGACCCCAGCCGCGAGCCGGTGATGGACATCAACCGCATCATGCAGGTGCTGCCCCACCGCTACCCGTTCCTGCTGATTGACAAAATCATTCACCTCGACGACCAGATGGTGACTTCGGTGAAAAACGTGACCATGAACGAGCCGTTCTTTCAGGGCCACTTCCCCGGCAACCCCATCATGCCCGGCGTGCTGCAGGTAGAGGCCATGGCCCAGACCGGCGGCATTCTGGTGATGAACACCGTGCCCGACCCCGAGAACTACTGGCAGTATTTCCTAGGCATTGAAAATTGCCGGTTCCGCAAAAAAGTATTGCCCGGCGACACCATCCTGTTTCACTGCCAGCTGCTGGCTCCCATTAAGCGCGGCATCGCCAAAATGCGCGGCCAGGCCTTTGTGAACGGCAAAGTGGTGATGGATGCCGAAATGAGCGCCGCCATCGTTCGCAAAGACGCTTAATTTTCAATTATGAATGATGAATAATGAGTTATGAATGACTTGTCTACTTGAGTCCATTTGCAATTCATAACTCATAATTTATAATTTATAATTTTCTGAAAGAAGAATGATTTCCCCCCTCGCCTACATCCATCCTTCAGCTCGCATTGCGCCGGGCGTAACCGTTGAACCGTTTACGACCATCGCCGCCGATGTCGAAATTGGGGAAGGCAGCTGGATTGGGCCGAACGTGACCATCATGGACGGGGCCCGCATCGGGAAGCACTGCCAGATATTTCCCGGCGCCGTGGTGAGTGCCGTGCCCCAGGACCTGAAATTTGCCGGGGAGCAAACCACCGCCTTAATCGGGGACTACACCGTGTTGCGCGAGTGCGTGACGGTGAACCGCGGCACCGTGGACCGGGGCCGGACCGTAGTGGGCAGCCATTGCCTGCTCCAGGCCTACGTGCACGTAGCGCACGACTGCACCATCGGCGACCATTGCGTGGTTTCCAATTCGGTGCAGATTGCTGGGCACGTCACGGTGGGCGACTGGGCCATTCTGGGTGGCACCTCGGCCATTCATCAGTTCGTCACGATTGGGGCACACGCTTTTCTGGGGGGCGGCTCTTTGGTGCGCAAAGACATTCCGCCCTTTGTGAAGGCAGCCCGCGAGCCGTTGACCTACGCCGGTATAAATTCGGTGGGCCTGCGCCGGCGCGGCTTTTCCGAAGAGCAGGTAAACGAGCTGCACAACCTGTACCGCCTGCTGTTTTTGGGCGGCATGAATACGCAGGATGCCCTGGCCCGCATCGAGGCGGAAATCCGTCCTTCGGCCGAGCGCGACCTGGCGCTGGACTTTGTGCGGGCCGCCACCCGGGGCATTATCAAAGGCCCGAAGCGCGAACGGACCGACCTCGACGGCGACGCCGATTAGCTCCGGCCCACCATGCAGATTACCGCCGCAGACCTGGGCAAGCGCTTCCAGCGCGACTGGATTTTCCGGGGCCTCACGCGCACGTTCCGGCCCGGTAGCGCCACCGCCGTGCTGGGGCCTAACGGTGCCGGCAAAAGCACGCTGCTCAACACCCTGTCGGGCCAGCTCCTACCTACAAATGGCACGTTAACCTACGCCGTGGCGGGCCGGGCCGTGGCCGTAGAGGACGTGCCGCGGCACCTGGCCTACGCGGCCCCCTACCTGGAACTGCTCGAAGAGCTGACGCTGCTGGAGCTACTGCAGTTTCATACCCGCTTCAAGCCCCTGCGGCCCCTGGTCACGCTCGATAAGCTGATTGGTTTGATGTACCTGGAAAAAGGGCGCCACCAACTGGTGCGCGAATTTTCCTCGGGCATGAAGCAACGCCTCAAGTTGGGTCTGGCGCTGTACGCTGACGCGCCCCTGCTCCTGCTCGACGAGCCCACCACCAACCTGGACACCACCGGCGTGGCGTGGTACCAGGAGCACGTGCAAGCCACGAAAACCGGCCGCACCCTCCTGCTAAGCTCCAACGTGCCGGCGGAATATGCTTTTTGCGACGAGCAATTATTGGTGACAGACTACCAAAAAACCACAGCGTAACGCAGCCTTGCGACGGCGCCCAAGTGGCTAATTTATTGGAGTAATCGAGCACTACTCCTCAGTAATAAAGTGGCCTGGGCTGGCGGCACGGTTCTTTTTGTAGCGCAATGCCACGCCTGAAAATTCAATCGGAAATGAGCCTGCGCCGTATCTTCGCCTTCACAATAGGTGCATTTATTCACTTCAACTATTATCCGCCCCGGCCATGATTGATAACGACGACTTGGACGACAACTTGCTCGACGACGACGATAACCTGGACTCCTATGCCTCGAAGGGCGGCGCGGCCGCGTTGGGCAATTTGGAAGACCGGCTTTCGGCTAAGTACGCCGACTACCTGATGTGGACGGATACGGGCTCCACGCACGACGAAGCGCTGGACCTAGCCAACATGACAGAGGAGGAATTTGTGGAAGCCGAGCGGGCCGAAAATTCCGACCGCGGCGGTTTCACCAGCCTTGATGATGACGACGATGACCTCGCCGATGACGACGACGACGATGCCGACGAAGGCTACAGCAGTGGCCGGCGCAATAGCCGCGGCGCCAGCTTCGACAGCGACGATTACTAGACTACACGCCACAACATACCCGGACAATAAACCAAAAAGTCCCACCTGCGGCTGCGGGTGGGACTTTTTGGTTTCGTATTCGGAATACACAGGGCGTGACTAGAAGTTAATTGGATGCCAGATAGCCAACGAGGTATTGACTGTCTCCCGGCAACTGCCAACGCGCACCCTACCTTTTATTTCCTGCCGAAAACCTGCCTAAGCAAATCGGTGGTGCGGGCAGCGGGATTTTTCCGAATTTTGCCTTCCTCTTTGGCCAGCAGGATAAACAGGCCGTCTACCGCTTTCTGGGTGGTATAGGCCGTGAGGTCGGTCTGCACAGGTGTCATGAGCGGAATGCGGTTGTACTGGCTGGTCATTTTAGCGTAGGCCTTGCCAGCTCCTACCTGGTCGATAGCGGCGCTAATGTCTGGCTGGAACGCGGCAATGAGCTGCGCCTCGGTGGACTTGCGCAGAAACTGGGTGGCCGCATCCGTGGAGCTGCTGGTAACCAAGGTCAGGGCATCGGTAATGCTGATGTTGGCCAGGGCATTGAGGAAAATATCCTTGGCCTTGGGCGCGGCGGCTTCGGCGGCCCGGTTGAGCTGGGTTTCAAAGGTGCCAATCAGCGTGTTCATGCCCGGAAACCTACTCAGGGTGGTTTTCATCAGGATGGCATCCTCGGGGAAGGGAATGTGGATGTCGTCGTTGGTATTGAAGCCATCGGGCTCGGAGGCGAACTCCACCGCCTTCAAAATGCCCTTGTTTAGGGCCTCTTTGATGCCGGCACTGGCCTGCGACTCAGTGAGGGGCGCAGGTGGCGGCGTGGCGGCAGCAGCGGCAGCGGCTTTGGCGGCGGCGGCATTGGCAGCAGCCGTTTTAGCGGCGGCGGCTTTGGTGGCAGCGGCTTTTTTGGCGGCGGCGGTCCTGGCCGCTGCGGCTTTGGCGGCGGCGGCTTTCTTAGCGGCGGTGGTTTGGGCGTGGGCGGCGGGGGCCGCCGTGGCCAGCAGGCCAGCTACCAGCAGGGCGCTGGCAATTCGAATTAGCATGGAATAAACTACTGCGACGGGAAAACCGGATGGCCCCTGTGGCTGTCCTTGGACCGCCGCGTATGCAAATTGAAGACAATTTTGCGGCCAAACCTATTTTTAACTCCTCCATATGCCCTCCCCTGCCCCAATTAGTCACATTTCTGATGTACCCACCCTCCCTACCGCCCCACCGAATGTAGAAATTATGACCATTGGCGACGAGCTGCTATACGGGCAGGTGGTGGATACCAACTCGGCCTTCATGGGGCAGGAATTGGGTAAAATCGGATTGCGCGTGCGGCAGATATCGTCGGTTTCAGACCGGGCCGATGAAATAGTGGCGGCGCTGGACTTGGCCCGGCAGCGGGCCCAGGTGGTGCTCATCACCGGCGGCCTGGGCCCCACCAAAGACGACCTGACCAAACACGTGCTGGCCCATTACTTCGGCACCGAGCTGATGATGCACGAGCCAACGCTGCACCACGTAGAGGAAATATTCCGCCGCTACGACCGGCCCATGCTCGACGTGAACCGGCAGCAGGCCCTGGTGCCCGCCAACTGCACGGTGCTGCACAATGCCGTGGGAACCGCGCCCGGCATGTGGTTTTCCGACCAGGGCACCGTGTTTGTGAGCATGCCCGGCGTGCCCTTCGAGATGAAACGCCTGATGACCGACCACGTGCTGCCCCGCCTGCAAACGCAGTTCGATTTGGCGCCCATCGAGCACGTGGTGGTGATGACCACCGGCCTGGGAGAATCATTCCTGGCCGCCAAAATCGCAGATTGGGAAGACGCCCTGCCCCCCAACATCAAGCTGGCCTACCTGCCCAGCTTTGGCGCCGTGCGCCTGCGCCTGACGGGCACCGCCGATGGCCTGCCCGACCTGCGCGGCCGCATGCTGGCCCTGCTGCCGGTGTTGCGCGAGCGAATCGGCGAGTACATTTTTGCGGAAGAAGAAACTGCCCTGGAGGCCGCCATTGGCAAGCTGCTGGCCTCCCGGAACCTGACCATTGGCACAGCCGAAAGCTGCACGGGTGGCCTGGTTGCGCACCGGCTTACCGGAGTACCGGGTAGCTCGGCGTATTTCCGGGGCAGCATCGTGGCGTACCACAACGACATCAAGCAGCAGGAGCTGGGCGTGAAAGCCGAAACACTGGCCCGGTTCGGAGCCGTGAGCGAAGCCACCGTGCGCGAGATGGCCGAGGGTGCCCGGCAGCGCCTGGGCGTGGACGTGGCCGTAGCCACTAGCGGCATAGCCGGCCCCGGCGGCGCCACCGACACCAAGAAAGTGGGCACCGTGTGCCTCGCCTACGCCGACGCCACCCAAACCATCAGCAAAGAATACGTGCTGGACCGCGGCCGCGCCCTCAACGTGGATTACGCCGCGCAGTCGCTGCTCACCATGCTGCACCAGCAGTTGGCTCAGAAGCGAGGGTAAGTTGCTTTTGTGCAATTGTTGTGTTTCAAGCTACGCCACCTTGGGCTGGTCGCTGGGTACTTTACGCATGATGTCGTGGCCCAGTTTGTCGCGCTTGGTGGTCAGGTACGCTTCGTTGTGCGGGTTCGAGCTGATTTCGATGGGCAGTGTATCCACGATTACCAGGCCGTAGCCTACGAGGCCCGTGCGCTTGCGCGGGTTGTTGGTGAGCAGGCGCATTTCCGTGATGCCGAGGTCGCGCAGGATTTGAGCGCCCACGCCGTAGTCGCGCTCGTCGCTCTTGAAACCCAGCTCTTCGTTGGCCTGCACGGTGTCGCGGCCCTGCTCCTGGAGTTTGTAGGCCTTGAGCTTGTTGATGAGGCCAATGCCGCGGCCTTCCTGGTTCATGTACACGACCACGCCGCGGCCTTCGCGCTCAATCTGGCGCATGGCCTGGTGCAGCTGCGGGCCGCAGTCGCACCGGCAGGAACCGAAAATATCGCCGGTCACGCAGGAGCTGTGCACGCGCACCAATACCGGCTCTGGGCCGCTGATGTCGCCCTTCACCAGGGCGAGGTGCTGCACGCCGTTGCTGCGCTGAGTGTAGGCATACAGGTCGAAATCGCCCCATTCGGTGGGCATTTTCACGGAAATGTCACGGTGAATCAGGCTCTCGTGCGCGAGGCGGTACTTGATGAGGTCCTGCACTGAAATCAGCTTGAGGTCCCACTTCATGGCCACGATTTCCAAATCGGGCAGCCGCGCCATTTCCCCATCCTCCTTCAGGATTTCGACCAGCACCCCGGCGGGCTCAAACCCAGCCAGACGGGCCAGGTCGACGGCCGCCTCGGTGTGGCCGGCGCGGCGGAGCACGCCTTCTTTGCGGGCTTTGAGGGGGAAGATGTGGCCCGGCTTGCCCAGCTCTTCGGGCTTGGTGGCGGGGTCGATGAGGGCCAGAATGGTCTTGCTGCGGTCGGAAGCGGATATGCCGGTGGTCACGCCGTTCTTCAGCAGGTCAACCGATACCGTGAAAGGCGTGGCGTGCAGGGCCGTGTTGTAGCCCACCATTAGGTCCAGGCCCAGCTCTTCGCAGCGCTGCTCGGGCAGGGAGGCGCACACCAAGCCCCGGCCGTGGGTGGCCATAAAATTGATTATTTCCGGAGTAGCGCACTGCGCGGCACAGATAAAGTCGCCTTCGTTTTCGCGGTCTTCGTCGTCAACAACAATAACAACCTTGCCCGCGCGGATGTCGGCAATGGCGGATTCGATGGTATCAAGCATGGGTGGGGTATTTCGGGCCATAACAGCGGCAGCCGGTGCAAAGTTAGCCCGCCCCGCGGGTCCTCACTCGAACAGGGCGTTGAGGCGGGAAGTGGCGGCGGCCCAATTATAGCTGTTCTTCACAAAAGCCAGCCCGCGAGCGGCTATCTGCGCGGCCCCGGCCGCATCGTCCAGCAGCGTACTGATGGCGTCGGCCAGGTCCTCACCGCCTTCGGCAACGCATAGCTGCTGCCCGCTGCTGCCGCCCAGGGCATTATTGGCTAGGGGCGTGGTCACGCAGGGCAGCTGCATGGCCATGGCTTCCAGCAGCTTGTTTTGCAGGCCAGTACCCACCCGCATGGGGGCCACAAATACCCGGGCCGCCGCATACGCCGCCCGTATATCCGGCACCCAGCCACTGACTTCGACCTGCGCCGAGGCCAGGGCCTGCACGCGGGGCGCGGGCGTGGTACCGGCAATAAGCAGCCGCGCCGCCGGGTGCCGGGCGCGTACCAGCGGCATTATTTCTTCGGCCAGAAAGCAGGCGGCGTCCACGTTGGGGTGGTAGCCCATGTTGCCGCAAAACAGCACATCGTACTGCTTGGGCGCCAGGGGCCGAGGTTGGAAAAAATCGGTGTCGATGCCATTCAGCACGATGCTCACTTCGTTGCGCCGGGGGTGCTGAATGAGCTGCCGGTCTTGGTCGCTGATGATGGTGTGGTGCTGAAACCAGCCAAACGCTTCGGCTTCGTACTTCTGCAGCCGCTGCGCTTCGAGGGCCAGCACGGGGCGCTGCCACCGGGGGGCCTGGGTGGCCCGGCGCGCCATGCCGGCCGACAGCACATCCATGTAATCCAGGGTCATGGGCAGGCGGCCGGCAGGCGGCCGCAGGTATTCGGCCATGCGAATAAGCTGGCAGTAAATATGGTCCGGTTTAAAGGCCGCTATCAACCCTTCCAGCTGCCGGTGGGCGGCGGCATCGTAGAAATACCCCACCTGCAGCGGCCGGCCCGTGGCCAGGGCTTTGGCCATGCTGAGGGCTATGCCGGGCCGGTGCAGCCGGTGCACCACCACGCCGCCCCGGCAGAGCGGGCGCACGGCGGCATTCGCCTCGGCGGATACGTCCTCATCGGAAAGCGTGAAAAGGGCAATTTCGTGGCGACTGGCCAAGCACCGCAGCTGGTGGTAGGCCCGCAGCTTGTCGCCCTTGTCGAGCGGGTACGGGAAACGCGAAAGCAGTACCAGCAGCTTCATACGGGCGGGGAATGCGCGGGCGTACCGGCCGGGGCTGGCAACAGCAGTCGCTGGTATAATTCCACGAACTGCGCCACCACCCGGCGGTTGTCGTAAACATCGGTAGCGGTGCGGGCCGCTTCAGCGCCAATGCGCTGCAGGTCGAGCTCGCCGCGCGCCCAGGTTCGCAGGGTATGCAGCCAAGCGGCCGCGCCGTCGCGCAGCAGCAGGTTTTGCCCGTCGTGCGCGGCAATGCCCTCGGCCCCCAGGCTGGTACTGAGAATGGCCTTGCCCAGCGTCATGCCCTCAATGATTTTGACGCGCATGCCGCCCCCGCTGAGCAAGGGCACCAACATCAGCTCGTATTGCTGCATAAAACCCGGCGCCGACGCTACGAAGCCCTGCACGAAGACGTTGTCGGTGCGCGGGGCCAGCAGGTGAGCCGGCGTATTGCGGCCGGCAATGTGCAGCTCCACGTCGGGCGTTTCGGCGTGAAAGGTGGGCCAGACTTCGCGCAAAAACCACTCGACGCCCTCCTGGTTGGGCAGCCAGTCGAGGGAGCCTATCATAAACAGCGTGCGCGGCCGGCCCCGGATGGCGGGGTCGAGTTGCACGCGGCTCAGCTCGACGCCGGCAGGAATGAACACCACCGGCTCCGGGCAGTGTAGGGCCCGGAGCCGGCTGGCATCGTCGGGGGTAATGGCGGCCACGGCGTCGAACTGCCGCAGGTAGCGCCGCTCAAATTTTTCGAGCCGAGTGGCCAGGGTTTGCAGGAAATACCGCTTCAGCGCATTGGGTTCGCGCCGGGCCAGCATCTGCCAGATGGTGTATTCCACGTTGTGAGCCCGCAGCACCAGGGGCGGCACCCGAAAATCGGCGCGGTGCTGGCGGCCCAGCAGTTCGGCATACCAGGCCACAAAAGTGCCCTCCATTTGCACAATGTCCACTTTTTCGGTGCGCAGGATTTCCAGCAGCGCCTCGCCCACTGCGGGGCTCATGAAACGCTCCACGTTGTAGGGCTGGCGACTGAAAAGCAGGTTTTTGAGCGCCTTGGCGGGGGCAATGTCGGTGTTCACGTTCACCAGCACCAAGCGCAGGCCGGGGCCCAGGTGCGCAAGGGCATCGGCGGGCTGGCGGTGCTTGGGCGTGTTGATAGCCAGCAGCGTGACCTGGTGGCCGGCCTGCACCAGACCGGCGGCCACATCGTACATGGCAATGGCGCCGCCGTCGTGGGGCGGAAACGGAACGCGGGGACAGAGCTGAAGGATGTGCATTTACTTAAGTTAGGAGTTAGGAGTTGAGAGTTAAGAGTTGGTGAGCTAGACGGACACGATATCTACTCTTAACTCCCAACTCCTAACTCTTAACTCCCTTTATAGCTGCCGGTATTGCACCTCAAAACTCTCAATTTGCGCTTCGCTGCCCAGCACGAGCAGCACATCACCGGGCGCGGGCACATAATCGGCGGAGGGGCTCACCAGCAGGGAGCCTTCGTGCTACCGCAAGCCGATGATGGTGGCACCGGTGCGGGAGCGGATGTCGAGTTCGCGGATACTCTGCCCCTGCCGGTCCTTGCGGATTTGCGCGTAGGCCAGCTCTTCGAGCCGCAGCTTGTCGGCACTGAGGCCCGAAATCAGGTCGAGGAAACGGATAACTTCGGGTCGCACCACCAGGTTGGCCATGTGCGAGCCGCCTATTTCGTCGGGCATCACCACGGAATTGGCGCCGGCCGAAATCAGCTTGCTTTCCGACGTTTTGTAGGAGGCGCGGGCAATGATATTCAACCGCGGGTTCAGGGCCCGGGCCGAAAGGGCGACGAAAACGTTGTCGGCGTCGGAGGGCAGGGCCGTGATGAGGGCCGAGGCCCGGGCCACACCGGCTTGCTGGAGCACCAGGTCGGTGGTGGCGTCGCCGATAACGGCAATAATGGCGCCGCCGGCCCGGCCATCGCCGTCGTAATCTTCGCCAGTGCGGCCCTCGCTGAGGTTTTTCAGCAGTTGCTCGTTCTGCTCGATAACAACCACGCGGGCCCCGTTCAGGGTGAGGTCGTGGTGGGCCTTGCGGCCGTTTCGACCAAAGCCGCAAAGAATGACGTGCCCACTAAAACGTTTAATTTCTTGGTCCACCCGATACATTTTAAATAGTTTGCGCAGCTCGCCGTCAAAGATAAACGTGGACAAGGCCGACACGAGGTAGGCCACCACCACCAAATTGAAGAGGATGTAGAACGCCACAAACATGCGCCCCATGGGCGAAAGCTGATGCAATTCGCCAAAACCCACCGTCGACACGGTGATGACGGTCATGTAGAACGCATCGGGCGCATTGTAGTCCTCGATGAGCATAAAACCAGCCATGCCGCTGCCCAAGCTGATGAAGATGAGCAGGATAGCCAGCAGTAGCCGGTTGAAATTGACGCGTTGCAACATGAAAGGCGTTGAGTATGGGGCGAAGCTACGCGCTGCGGCCCACCACAGTGCCCAACAGGGCCCCTAATTCGTTGTCCAATTCTTTCAGGCGTTTGATATCGCCCAGGATTTCGAACATTTCGGCGTCTTCTAAGGGGTGACGCAGGCGTTCGAGGCAGATGTCGAGCTCACGCTGCACGTGCACTTTGTTGAGGCGCAGCACGGCGTTGTCGCAAGCCAGCTTGGGCAGGTCAACCTCGTTGAAAACGTAGATTTCCTTGTTGCGCCAGTTCGGGCTGATTTCGTAGCGCTCGGTGGCTAGGTCCGTGATGAGGCTGCGGATGTCGGCGCGCTCGTTTTGGGCCAGCAGGCGGGCGTCAGGGAAGCGGCCGGCCAGCAGCTCCTGGCGGCAGATTTCCCACATCTCGGCGAAGAGCGGCACCGTGAGCGGAGTTTCGCCCAGCTCCCCCAGCAAGTAGGCCGCCACGCTGATTTCGGTTTCCACCTCGCGGCCGGCGTAGAGCACCAGCAGGCGCAACACCTCGCGCTCGCACAGCTTGAGCACGTCGGTCTGGTCGTCCTCGTCCTCGGCGGCGGCCTTGGCCGGCTGGTAGGAAACGCCCGCGCCCAGGATTTCCACGGTGGCTTCCTGGCCGCCATACATCAGCATTTCGGCTTCCTCTTCGTCGGAAAGCGGGCGGCTGGCCGGTGCGGGCCGGCTGCCATAATTTGAAGGATAGCCGGTATTGGCGCTTCCCGCGCCCTGGCCGTAGTTGCCGGCATTGCCACCAGAACCACCGCCGCCGGCCGCCTTGGACGGCGATTTCACCAGCTTGTTGTATTCGGTGATAAGTACCTGCTCGTCGATGCCGAACGTGGCCGAGGTCTGCTGCAAAAACACCTGGCGCTTGATGGCGTCGGGCACTTTGGCGATGCTGTGCAGCACATCGCGAATGGCTTCGGCCTTCTTCACCGGGTCGTTGCTGGCCTCGCGGGCCACCAGCGTGGTTTTGAAGGAGATGAAGTCCTGGCTCTTGGTTTCGATGTACTCGGCGAAGCGCTGGTCGCCCACTTTGCGGATGTAGCTGTCGGGGTCGTCGCCGTCGGGAAAGAGCACCACGCGCACGTTCAGGCCGCCTTCGAGGAGCAGGTCGTGCCGCGCAACGAGGCTTTGATGCCGGCCGCGTCACCATCATAGAGCACCGTCACGTTGTCAGAATAGCGCTTGATGAGCCGAATCTGGCCTTCGGTGAGCGAAGTACCCGATGAGGCTACCACGTTTTTGATGCCGCCCTGGTACAAACTCAGCACGTCGAGATAGCCCTCCACGAGGTAGCATACCTCTTGCGTCCGGATGGCCTGCCGCGCCTGAAACAGCCCGTAGAGCACGTCCGACTTGTGGTAAATCTCCGATTCGGGCGAGTTGAGGTACTTCGCCATCTTGTCGTCGCGCTTCAGGGTGCGCGCCCCGAAGCCCACCACCCGGCCGCTGATGTTGTGAATCGGGAACATCACCCGGCCCCGGAACCGGTCATAGCGCCGGCCGGTATCCTGGCCCTGGTCGTCGGTTTTGATGACGGTGAGACCGGTTTTTTCGAGGTATTTCTTATCATAGCCGGCCGTTTCGGCTGCCTTCAGCAGGTCGTCCCAGCTGTCGAGGGAGTAGCCGAGCTCAAACTGCTGGATGGTGGCCAGGTTCAGGCCCCGCTCCTTGAGGTAGCCGTAACCGATGCTCATGCCCTCCTCGGAGTTGAGCAGCAGGCGGTGGAAATGGTTTTTGGCCCAGTCGGAAACGATGAACTGCGAGTCGCGCTCGTTCTGCTCCAGTTGCTGCTGGGGCGTTTTTTCCTCCTCCTCGATGGTGATGGCGTACTTTTTGGCCAGGTACTTCAGGGCCTCCACGTAGCTGGTCCCTTCCACATCCATCACGAATTGCACCACTCCGCCAGCCTTGCCGCAGCCGAAGCACTTGTACAGGCTTTTGGCCGGGTTAACGGAGAAGGACGGAGATTTCTCGTTGTGAAACGGGCACGGCGCCCACATATTCTGGCCTTTGCGCTTGAGCTGCACGAAGTCGCCGACGACCTCCACGATGTCGGCGGTTTGGATAATCTGGTCTACTAGTTCTTTGGGAATGCGGGCCATCTGGGGGCGGGAATGAAGCTTCTTGCGGCGCGGCTGGCTCACCTCACCCCCTAGCCCCCTCTCCCGCGGAGAGGGGGGACTAGCCGTAAATTAATTTCTAGACTTTTTCTAAAACTAGAAACTAGTCCCCCCTCTCCGCGGGAGAGGGGGCTAGGGGGTGAGGTGACGCATGAACGATGCCACCACAACAAATTTCGCCCTACTTTCTCCTGCGTCCTACCTTTGCCCGGAATAAACTCCGCGCAAGATGCCCGCATACCGTCCCGAAGAAATTGAAAAGAAGTGGCAGGCCCACTGGAAAGCGCACAGCACGTTCCAGGCCCACAACCACTCCGAGAAGCCGAAGTACTACGTGCTTGATATGTTTCCGTACCCGTCCGGGGCGGGGCTGCACGTGGGGCACCCGCTGGGCTACATTGCCTCCGATATCGTGACGCGCTTCAAGCGCCTGCAGGGCTTCAACGTGCTGCATCCCATGGGGTTCGACTCATTCGGCTTGCCCGCTGAGCAGTACGCCATCCAGACCGGCCAGCACCCGGCCCTGACCACCGACCAGAACATTGCGACCTACATCAAGCAGCTCAGCAGCCTGGGGTTCAGCTACGACTGGAGCCGCGAAATCCGCACCTCCGACGCCAGCTACTATAAGTGGACGCAATGGATTTTCCTCAAGCTATTTAACTCCTGGTACAACCTCGACACGGACCGGGCCGAACCGCTGACGGAGCTCACCACCCGCTTTGCCGAGCGCGGCAGCGAGGGCATCCGCGCGGCCGGCGACGAGGGCAACCGCCAGGTATTTACCGCCGGGCAGTGGCAGCTCTTCACCGAGCACCAGAAGCTGGCCGCGGTCCACTCCTACCGCCTGGCCTACCAGCAGGACACTTACGTGAACTGGTGCCCCGGCCTGGGCACGGTGCTCTCGAACGACGAAGTAAAGGACGGCCTGAGCGAGCGCGGCGGCTACCCCGTGGAGCGCCGCCTCATGCCCCAGTGGAACCTGCGCATCACCGCCTACGCCGACCGCCTCCTAGCCGGCCTCGACACCCTCGACTGGCCCGATGCGGTGAAGGAAATGCAGCGCAACTGGATTGGGCGCAGCATTGGCGCCGAAGTCACTTTCCCGATGCAGGGCTCCGAAACCGCTCAAATTAAAGTATACACCACGCGGGTGGACACCATTTACGGCGCCACTTTCCTGGTGCTGGCCCCCGAGCACGAGTTAGTGAACGAGCTGACCACCCCCGACCAGCGCGCCGCCGTAGACGAGTACATCGCCGCCACCAAGCGCCGCTCGGAGCGCGACCGCATGGCTGATACCAAAACCGTGTCGGGCGTCTTCACCGGCGCCTACGGGTTGAACCCGGTGAACAACGAGCCCGTGCAAATCTGGTTGGCCGACTACGTGCTGGCCGGCTACGGCACCGGCGCGGTGATGGCCGTGCCCAGCGGCGACCAGCGCGACTACCTGTTTGCCCAGCATTTCGGCCTGCCCATCCCCGCCATTTCCGATGCCCAGCAGGGCCTCGACCAGCAGGCCGACCCCACCAAAGAAGGCCGCTACATCAACTCGGGCATCATCAACGGCCTCACCTACAAGGAGGCCACGCAGAAGCTCATTGCCTACCTCGAAGAGAAAGGCCTGGGCCACGGCAAGGTCAATTTCCGCCTGCGCGACTCCATTTTCGGCCGCCAGCGCTACTGGGGCGAACCTATTCCGATTTACTACAAGGACGGTACCGCCTACGGCATCGCCGAAAGCGACCTGCCGCTGGTGCTGCCCGAAATCAACGAGTACAAGCCCACCGAAACCGGCGAGCCACCCCTGGGCCGCGCCCAAAACTGGCTCTACCGCGACCAGTACCCCTACGAGCTGAGCACCATGCCCGGCTGGGCAGGCTCGTCGTGGTACTACCTCCGCTACATGGACCCCACCAACGAAGCCCGCTTCGTATCGGAAGAAGCCGAGCAGTACTGGGGCACCGTGGACCTCTACATGGGCGGGGCCGAGCACGCCACCGGCCACTTGCTGTATGCGCGGTTCTGGTATTTGTTTTTGAAGGATTTGGGCCTCGTCAGCAGCAACGAGCCTTTCCAGAAACTGATAAATCAGGGGATGATATTGGGTATATCAGAGAAAATAATTAGAGTAAAGAATCCTGGCACACCTTTTTCAGATTCCGTACCATCAACATTTTCTATTGTCGTTCAAAATCAAACTCACTCAATAACTCTGCCTATCCCAACTAGTGACTTTTTTGTAAGCAGTGATGCTGAAGGACTCCTTCATGGCATCGAACAACTTGATGAAGTTCACAAGGGCGCAAGTTTTCAGTTCGGGGTCTCATCCATACTTCACGTTGATATTTCTCTAGTTTCCAACAATGTTTTAAATATTGGAGATTACATCGAAAAGCATTCTGAATTGAAGAGCCCTGTTTTTATTTGTGAAAGCGGATTCTGGCAAAACAATGTTTTTCATCCATTCGGCTTCGGTAAATCAGACAAGTTTTTGACCTCTTCAGAGGTCGAAAAAATGTCGAAGTCGAAATACAATGTTGTTAACCCCAACATTCTAATCGACAAATACGGCGCGGATGCTCTGCGCCTTTACGAGATGTTTCTAGGCCCGCTGGAGCAGTACAAGCCCTGGAACACCAACGGCATCAGCGGTGTGGGCAGCTTCCTCAAGAAGTTCTGGCGCCTTTTCCACCCCGAGGACGGCGACCTGGCCGTAACCGACGAGCCCGCCACGCCCGCGGAGCTGAAGGCCCTGCACAAAGCCATTCAGAAGGCGCAGGAGGACATTGAGAAGTTCAGCTTCAACACCTCCGTCAGCCTGTTTATGATAACCGTGAACGAGCTCACGGCCCTCAAATGCCACAAGCGCGCCATTCTGGAGCCGCTGGTGCTGCTGGTGTCACCGTTTGCGCCGCACCTGGCCGAGGAGCTGTGGCAGGAGCTGGGCCACGCGGCCGGCAGCGTGAGCAGCGCCCGCTACCCGGAGTTCCGCGAGGAATACCTGGTGGAAGACAACGTGGTGTATCCGCTGGCCATCAACGGCAAAGTGCGCGAGCAAATGCAGTTCGCCGCTGCCGCTACCGCTGCCGAGATTGAAACCGCCGTGCTGGCCTCTGATTTTCTGGCGCGGTTTGGCGAAGGGAAATCGGTCAAGAAGGTGATTGTGGTGCCGGGGCGCATGGTGAACGTGGTGGTGTGAGGTAAGCTTTAGCTAGACGTTATGTAGTTCTAACGGTAATACGGCAAGCTAAAGCTTACCTCACAAAAAGGTCCGTTGCACATGCAGCGGGCCTTTTTGAAATTAAACCAAACCGTTTTCCCTCAACAATTCATCCCGCTCTTTATCCGAAATGGAATCCCGTTCTGACTTATCGTAAATAGTCAGCAAATACACTTTCTCGCCAACAATTTTAACGCAGGTAATAACGCGGGCACCGCCACTTTTGCCGGTATTCTTCGAGCCAATTCGCATTCGGACTTTGTAGCAGTCGCGCCCTAATGATACTCCGGCTTGCGGATTATCGAGGAGGTCTTTTCCCAATGCTTCCAAGTCATCCGTGATTGATGCAAAACGCTTGACAAACGGTTTGAGATTTCTTCTAAAGCTCTTGGTCAGCGTTATTTCGAAGCTCATGGATTAGTTCGCCAAGGGTTTGAAGCTTGATTTTACCCTGCTGATGCAAGTCTACCTCGTTCAGCGCCTGGCGGAAATCATCAACCCACTCCTGCTGCTCGGGAGTATATTTTCTCGACTTCGGCGGAGCCACGGCCTCTGCTTTGATGGCAAAGGGCAAGGCCTTAACCACTTTCATCAGTGGAGCAAACTGGTCGTCGGGTACAGTGAGAATAACTTGGCGCATGGTGCAAGATACGTGTTTGTAGAAGTAACTACCCAAGACTAACCGTTGGTTCAGCTACCAGTTACAACTTCTAAAAGCAGCGAAAATCACCGTAAGAGTGCTGGAGTTCGCACTCTAATCGCATCTTTGCCCCGATACTGTTTGAACTTCTAACCTAACTCTTTGATGCGTACTTTACCTTTTGCCACCAGCCTGCGGGTTGGTAGCTGCTGTCTGCTGTTGCTGCTTAGCCTCGCCAGCGGCGCCCAAACCGCTTCCACGCAAGACCCCTTGCTCACGCCCACGCAGTTTTTGGGCTATAAGCTGGGCACGCAGTTCACCAACCACGCCGAGATTTTGCGCTACGTGGACCACGTGGTGGCCCACACGCCCGGCCGCATGAAGCTGGTGCCCTACGGCAAAACCTACGAGAACCGGCCCCTGGAAGTGGTGCAGATTGCCAGCGCCGAAACCTTCGGCCGGCTCGATGACGTGCGCCACAACAACCTGAGGCTGGCCGGCCTGGAAAGTGGCACCGGCCAGCGCCAGCAGCCGGCCGTGTGCTGGCTGAGCTACAACGTGCACGGCAACGAAGCTGTGTCATCAGAAGCGGTGATGCAGGTGCTCTACGACCTGGCCAACCCCCAGGACCAGCAGATGCAGGACTGGCTGAAAAACACCGTCGTCATCGTGGACCCCTGCGTGAACCCCGACGGCCGCGACCGCTACGCCAACTGGTACAACCGCGTGCGCAACCGGGGCGTGAACGCCAACCCCGACTCCTGGGAGCACCACGAGCCCTGGCCCGGCGGCCGCTACAACCACTACTACTTCGACCTGAACCGCGACTGGGCCTGGCAAACCCAGGTTGAATCCAAGAGTCGCATTGCCCTCTACAACCAGTGGCTGCCGGCCGTGCACGCCGATTTCCACGAAATGGGGCCGAATAACACGTACTACTTTTCCCCTGCTGCCAAGCCCTTCCACGCCGACATCACGCCCTGGCAGCGCCAGTTCCAGAACATCCTCGGCGAGTACAACAAAGTGGCGTTCGACAAGAACAACTGGCTGTACTTCACCCGCGAGACCTACGACCTGTTTGCCCCCACCTACGGCGACACCTGGCCCACCTTCAACGGGGCCATCGGCATGACGTATGAGCAGGGCGGCGGCGGCCCGGCCGGCGTGGCCTACGCCCGCCTCGACGGCGACACCCTGACCCTGGACCAGCGCATTGCCCACCACCATGCCGCCAGCCGCGCCACCATTCAGGCCACCGCCGAGCGCCACGACGACCTGCTGCGCGAGTTCGAAACCTACTTCACCACCGCCCGCACCAAGCCCCGGGGCGAGTACAAATCCTACGTTCTATCGGCCGGCAACGACCCCGGCCAGCTGCGCGCCCTCACCCAATACCTGGAGCGCAACCAAATCAGATACGGCTTTGCCGATAAGAGAACCCGGACCAAAGGCTATAACTACACCTCCGGCAAAAACGAGACGGTCGAAATCCAGCCCCGCGACGTGGTGGTGAGCATGTACCAACCCAAGTCTACGCTGGTGAAGGTCCTGTTTGAGCCCAGCGCTCAGCTGGAAGATTCGCTCACCTACGACATTACGTCCTGGGCCCTGCCCTACGCATTTGGCATGAAAGCCTACGCCCTCCCCGGCCGCCTGAGCGCCACGGCCCCTGCCCCCGCCCCGGCCATGGTGCGCGGCAGCGCGGCCGCCGCCACCGAGCGCCCCTACGCCTACCTGGCCCGGTGGAATACCATCCAGGACATGCGCTTTCTGAGCCGCCTGCTGCAGCAAAAAATAAAAGTGCGCTACGCCGAAAAGGAATTTGAGTCGGAAGGCCAGAAGTACGCACCCGGCACGCTGGTCATCACGCGCACCGGCAACGAGGCCATGGGTGTCCGCTTCGACCAACTGGTGCGGGCCCAGGCCGACTCGGCCGGCACGGTGGTTACGGCCGTGAAATCCGGCTTTTCCACTACGGGCCGCGACCTGGGCTCCGGTACGGTGCATTTTGTGCAGCAGCCCAGGGTGGCCGTGCTGGCGGGGCCCGGCGTCGACGCCACGGCCTTTGGCGAGGTGTGGCACTTTTTCGAGCAGCAGCTGAGCTACCCCGTCACGGTGCTGGGCACCGATTACCTCAGCCGCGTCTCGATGCAGAAGTACGACGTGCTGGTGTTGCCCAACGGCAACTACGCCGACATCTACTCCGACCGCAACATCGAAGGCCTGAAAGCCTGGGTGCGCGACGGCGGCAAGCTCATTGCCATGGAAGGCGCCGCCCGGTTCCTAGCCAACAAAAAAGACTTTCTGCTCAAGACCAAAGCCGTTGATTCCGTCGCTATCAAGAAAGACGAGAAGGCCAACCCCTACAAGCTGCTGCGCCGCTACGGCGACTCCGACCGCGAGGAAGCCGGGGATGTGGTGCAGGGCAGCGTGTACCGCGTGCAGCTCGATAACACCCACCCGCTGGCCTTCGGCTACGGCAGCACATACTTCGCCCTGGTGCGCACCCCGCTCAACTACCGGTTCCTGGGCAAAGGCGGTTGGAACGTAGGCGTCATCAAGAAAGACAGCTATTCGTCCGGTTTCATCGGCGCCAAAGCCCGCAAGGAGCTCACCGACACGTTTGTGGTAGGCACCCAGGAAATGGGCCGCGGCCAGGTGGTGTATCTGGGCGACAACCCGCTGTTCCGGGCCTTCTGGCAAGGCGGCAAGCTGCTCTTCGGCAACGCCCTGTTCCTTGTCGGCCAGTAAAACCATTTAGAAGTGAAAAAGCCCTCCCGACGTATCGGGAGGGCTTTTTTTGTGCGTGGTAGGGACGCATCATTGCGTCTCATCGTGAGCGCCGTGGGGGTTTCGTTCCTGCGTAACCGTTCAACGACGACACGCAATGATGCGTCTCTACACCGACGCTGGCCGCTTTGGGCAGCGAGGCCAGCACCAGCGCATACGAATGGTCAATCAGCTCCCGGAGCTGGCCCAGCGGAGCACCAGTCCCAATCAGCACCGTGTTCCAGTGCTTCTTGTTCATATGATAGCCGGGCAGCACGTAGTCGTGGGCGTCGCGCAGCTCCAGGGCCCGCTCCGGGTCGCACTTGAGGTTCATGCTGCCGAAAGTATCAATATCGGTGAGGGCGAAAATCTTGCCGCCCACTTTGAATACGAGGGTTTCGGGACCGAACGGAGTTTCCTCGGTTACGCCTGGCTTAGCAAGGCAATAGTCGCGAAACTCCTCGATGTGCATGGGGCAGTTAATTGATTACGTAGCGGAAAAACATCACGACCAAGCCCACCAGAAACATCGCCAAGCTGAGCTTATTGATGAAGTGCATGGTCTTCATGTTGAAATTGGACTTGCGGTTGGCGTCCTTGCCGCGGAAGTAATAACCGAGGACCGGACCGAAATTAAAGAGATTCTTGCCGTTCATGGTAGCAGGTGTTTGGGTTCAGAAAGATAACAAAAGGCGCGGCAGAATGATTGACTAAATCCCCGGTTTATTGCATATTTCTGCAGGTAAAACAAGTTGTTTTCAGGCGCTTCCGCTACCGGCACGCCGAGCGCGCCGGGCGGGCCGGCCGGCGCGCGACCGGCTGGAGCGGGGCGTTATTTTTTCAGGAAGCCCAGGCTGTAAACCAAGGGCTGCAGCTTTTCGGTGAGGGCTTTGTAGGCGGCCTGGAACGGCTGGAAAGACGTGGGGAGCACGTCGCCGCTGGCGTTGCGGGCTTCCAGGGCTTTGCGCACCTGGTACCAGCCCACGTCGGGCCGGTTGAGTTTGAGGTCGTCGCGCACGGGGCGGGCGTTGGGGTGGGCGAAGTAGGCCTGCCACAGCTGGCGGCCCTCCGCGAGCACGGCCTGCGCGGGGGCACTGAAGATTTTACCGGCCAGGTACTGCACCAAGAAGTCGCTTTCGAAGCGGTCGGGGGCGCCTACTTCCTGCTCGGTGTAGGGAATGAAGTGATTGACGATGCTCCAGCTTTTGCCATTCCATTGCAGGTCGTTGGCGGAGGCGGTGAGGTTTTTTCCATGAAAGAGCATCCAAACGAGGCAGTCAGTCTGAAATTCTTCCGTCAGAGGTTGATTGGGTTGTAAAAACTGGTCGTTATGATTTAGCCAAGTATGCTTGACCAAAAGCCGAACAGAAAAGATAATGGCGGTGGTCTAATTTAAGGTGAGATTGTAATTGTCAATGACAATTTTAATGCGGGCGTTATGCATGGGCAAGGATTTGCTAAAGGAGCAGGATTTTCG
>NZ_MDZB01000110.1 GCF_001816145.1 Hymenobacter lapidarius
GGTTGTAGGCCACCTCGCGGGGCCGCTGCGGCGCGTCGCCATTCAGCTCAAAGCCCGAGCGCTCCTCGTTGCCCGCGTCGTATTCCGCCTCGCCCCGCAACATCGAGTACAACCGCTGAATGGTGGTAATGGTCACCTTGCTCACCGTGTCCAGCTGGTTGCTCGTCAGGTGCTGCACGTTGTAGAGCTCCGTGAACTTGCGCCCATCGTCCGGCGCCGTGTACTGCTGGAACTCCTGCAAGGTCTGCCGCCCTAGGTTGCCCCGGTCCACCAGAAACAGCACCCGCTTGGCCCCCGCAAACTTGATGAGCCGGTAGATGAACGACACCGCCGTAAACGTCTTGCCCGAGCCCGTGGCCATCTGAATCAGGGCCCGCGGCCGGTCGTCCCGCAGGCTCACGTCCAGGTTGCGCAGGGCCTCAATCTGACAGTCGCGCAGCCCGGCCGTCGTCACGGTCGGCAGCGTCCGCAGCCGCGCCCGCAGCGTGTGCAGCTGCCGCGTCCAGTCACGCAGCGTCTCGGGCCGGTGAAAGCCGAACACCGGCCGCGAGCGCGGCTCCGGGTCGCGCGCATCGGCAAAGCGGATTTCCTGCCCGTTGGCCTCGTAGCCGAAGGGCAGCTGGTCGGCAACCCGCTGGGCGTGCTTGGTGGCGCTGGCCTGGTAGCGCGCCGTCTGCTCGGCCACCGCGGTGAGCGAGGTGCCTTCCTTTTTGGCCTCCACGATGCCCACCAGCTTGCGGTCAATCAGCAGCGCATAGTCGGCCGGGCCCGAGGCCGTGGGGTATTCGCGCACCGCCACGCCGGGGCCGGCGCCCAGGTTCAGCTGCTTGTAGTCCTGCACCAGCCACCCGGCGGCGGCGAGTTGGGCATCAATGAGCTGGCGGGCGTGCTGTTCGGGGGTAAGCATGGAAAGGTGGGGCGGCGGTAGAACTGCGAAAGTAGTGCCCCGCCTGCCGGGAATTTAACCAAGGACAAATAAACCAGGCATCAGGAAACCACACATACAGCCAGGAACCCAAGAAATGGACGCAGGGAGGGTCAAGGGTCAGGGAAGGAACCACAAGAAAACCAAGGGGGGCAACCAGGCGAAGGAACCAGGAAAGGGATGAAGGGTACTTGTATGCTATTGTTCCCTAAATCTGCACTTTTCCCCCTTCCTGAATCAGAAAGACTGTTTTTTCTGTGAAGACAAGGGTAGGCATTTAGCAGGCTGCCGATATGGCAGCAACGCTTCAGGTCGGGACGCCGGTTAAAAGGATTGGTGGCTTTCGTATTACCAGTGGAAGGGATTCTCACCCGGTCGCCGAGAGGCAGGCCACCCACCCAACCCACTTACCCAATGCCCCGCTCCACCAGCACCCGAAACCAGAAAAAGACCATCAACCTCTTCCTGCCCGCCAACCTCAACATCAACTCCCTCAACGTGACGCTCACCGGACGCCCCGGAGCGTCGGCCCTGACGAAGGGGGTGTGCTACCTCTACCACTACATCCTAAAGCAAAGCTGCAACTCTCACAAAGAGGTGGAGTTCCAGCCCAGCTTCGTACAAGTGCCTTGCCAGGTGCTCCGTTCGTTATTGGGCAACTCCTACGTTCAAACGATAGAGTTGCTCCTCCGGGCGGGGTACCTGGAGCGGCTGGACGCCAACGAGGACGGGGAGCATTGCCCAGGCGGCTATTACCGGTCGCCCGTATACCAGGACCCCATCGCGAAGCGGTTCCGGATTCCAGTAGCGCTGCTGGGCGAAGAGAAGAGTTACGTCGTCAAGCAGGAGGTAGTCGGCAAGGCCATCCAGAACAAGTTCGCGGCCCTCAGTGCCCCCAAAGGACTGACCCTTAACGAGCCGAACCGCGCCCATGTGGGCCGGATGATGCAGAGAATCGTGCTCGTGGACACCCCGGAGTGCCGGCAGGTATTGGCGGGCCTAGCCGCGGAGGGGCGCATCAAACGGTCACCCGAGGTATACCTGGAAATGTTTAACCAGAACACGTTCCGCACCGTCACAGTCGATGGCTTTGGCCGCCGGCTCCATTCCGAGGTGGTGAACGCGCCCAGGGTGCTACGGCCCTAAATGCGCTTTCTGGACCGGTTTGACTGCCAGCTGGTGGAAATCGATTTGGTTAATTCTCAGCCGGGGCTGTTCGCGGCCATCACCCCGGCGCACATCAAGCGCTTCGCCCCCGAATGCGCCGCAGCGATACCGTTTTTTCAGGCAGTGAAGGAAAAGGAGGATTACAAACTCTTCCAGCGATTGTGCTTCGACGGCACCATTTATGAATACCTCCAGCAAGAATACAATCGTGCGTACGGAGCCAAACTGCTCAAGCTATTAACCCGGGACGATGCGAAGAATATTTTCTACGTGGGCGCCTTTTCCGATTACGATTTCATGGACAGCCAGCACGAGGTAGTGTGGGAGCAGAAGCGCGACAACGCGTTGCTGTATGGAGCCTCAGACGAGAGGGTAAGCGAAGTAGAAGACGCCTTGCACAAGGTGCGGTCGTATCAGTTGCTCGAGACGCTGTTTCCCTCCCTCATCCACCTCTTCGCCCAGTTGAAGCAACTGGACTGGGCTGCCTTGGGTGCGGTAAAGGCCCACTCCACCAACTGCCTGCTGGTGCAGCGAATCGAATCCGGGCTCATCTTCACTGTTTTCGTCAAGGCCCTGCTGGCCGCGGGCATCGAGTACGTCGTTACCCTGCACGATGCGGTGTTTCTTCGGGAGGTAGATGCGCCAAGGGCTCGCAAAATCATCGAGCAGGAGATGCGTGGGCTCGGTCTTAAGTTAAAACTTAAGGAAAAAAAAGATACCGCAACTTCGCAGTCGGAAAAGTTGACCAAGCCATTGATTGCGAGCTGAGCACTTAGGTGCTTGCCTCGGCCGATTAGCACTTGGTTGGAACTTGTTTCCGTCGGAACTACCCCAACTGCTAAATCTCGGCTTGTACCCTATGATGTACCCCAAGAATGGAAAAAGGCCTTCTGCATTATGCAGAAGGCCTTTTGAGTAGTCCGTAGGGGGCCAGAAACCATATGCTAAAGGTCTCTAGCATGATCTAGCAGCGGTTACCGAATGGCCTTCTTGATATCAGGAATAAAGTTCGGTAGCTATCAGCAACGGTCCAAGACTGCTCGAATAAATTACTGGGTCCCCTCACGGGTCCCCGGCAGCTATTGCACCAATTTTTACCTCTACAACAACCTCGGTCGCAGAAACGCTCATGCCGAATACGCCTTGAACTAACAGGACTCCGCTAGGGCAGTTACCCGGATCACGGCTAATATAGCCCGCATAAAAACGGACATTGTTTATATAATGGCCGTTCTGGTGAAAACGGTGAAAGTGGTTACTGTACTACGAAACGGCGCCTGTCCGATAATACCAACAGTTTCTACGGTGTGGGTGTACACCGCCGGGGCGACGAGCGCAGAGCTGATACTCATTTGGTGGGAGGCGTGGCGAATGAAGACTTCAGTTTGCTGATTTGATTTGTTATATCAATCTGGGTTAATTTTTGTTTTCCATCGATGGTAATTTCTTGTATTGTCAAGAACTTGACATCCTGCCCGTAAGGTAAGCGAATTATAAGTTCGCCCTCGTCTTCAATTTCTAGCTCATTATCTTCTGGCCCTTCGTCGATATAAGAAATTCTAGGGTCATCTACATTGAGCGTATGAAAAGATTTCTTGTCAGGGCCCAGTAAAGAAACTTTAAGGTCTCCTTCCTCTTGCAAATCCAAGGTTGGGGTGCTGAAAGCTCCTTCCAATTCAACTGCTTTCCATCCGGATTGGTCAATTACGAGTTTTATTAACACCACCTCCTCAAGTTGAAAAGTCGGGTTAGCACCGGGATTAACAATGACGGACTTTCCTGACCGATTATTTAGCTTGGTATACTTGGCTTCTATGCAGGACATGCATTTTTTCTGATAGGGCTGTGACACTTCGTCTCCGTCTTTCCGCATCACGCAGTTTGGTGTTAAGGTGTCAAACGAGAATCTCTTGAGTTTTATATCTGGCCCACCTTTAACTTTCACCCACTTGTTGAAGACGCGACAGTCTTTCCCGTTATTTTTCGTTTTGCATAGCGCCGCATCCGTGTATACATTGCAAGATTTGTCGGCACTTGTGCTATTATTGTACTCGTCACTAAGTGAGAATGCAGCGTGACCTATCTCGTGCATAATAGTGCCCCTTGAATCAAACTCCGTTGAAAATCTTTTGCCCACTTTCTTATCACGGCATTGAGCGTAGTTGTGAATGTAGGCGTAAATATCGAGAGGAGATCCTTTAAGAACGCTTGGGAGGTACTTTGGAAGTATAACCTTATTTTCTGTCGTTAATCCAACGTCTGCGGTTTCAGGCGTATAGTAAAAAGCCCATTCATCGCTCCTATTAACTACCATATTGCTTGATAGAATGCCCTCATAAAGAGTGGTTTCTAAATCTTTTAAAAACGCTGCTGTCTTGCTGGCGTAATGTTGCTTGCTCGGAATAAAGCAAAGGTTAAATGTTCTCGATGGAATATCGGCCGAAGCTGAGTAGATTAGGACCTCTTTATTTCCGAAAGGGGATGTGCCCGCCTGCATTCTTACGTCGCGAGACACCTTGACACCTTTTGCGCTTTCAATTGTAAACCTGTATATTAGGTAAGTGCCTTGGGGGAAGCCTTCCTCAAACAAGAAGCTGTCGCTGACTTCCTTTACGTCTGCGTAATTCCGCGTGCTAACCTGCCCCCAACGACCGTTTTGCCTCCGCGTAATTACGCGCCCTTTTTTGGCGTCTTCGGTTAGCGCGTGCTCGAAAATTTCCAAATTTATTTTTCGAATACCGTCTTTATTTTTTGCCTTCACAGAAAAATTGATAGGCTTCTTGTCTTGGGGGTGCAGAGGGCTATGCCGGACGTGCAAAAAGGTGGTTTTTTCCTGTG
Organism: Hymenobacter lapidarius; assembly: GCF_001816145.1. Classification (GTDB taxonomy): domain Bacteria; phylum Bacteroidota; class Bacteroidia; order Cytophagales; family Hymenobacteraceae; genus Hymenobacter; species Hymenobacter lapidarius. Next base: position 4,931 of record NZ_MDZB01000110.1, read on the forward strand.
AATTCAAATCATTCGTGGTTAGCACTCCACGATCACCTTCACCATTATTGTCACTGTTTTTTTTATCATCACAGCCAATAAATGGCAGTGAAAAACACATCACGAGTATTGCGAAGATGTTTTTCATCGTTGTCTTAAAGCTCAGTGACGTGTAGTTAATAAACTAGCTAACACTCTGGGGAGACCATTAAGATCGCTTATTACCATCAACCGGCGGGAGCTGGCGTAAGATTTCCAGAAAATCGCCTGTGCGTAATGGCTGATTGATTACTTGCTTGTTAAGCGCTGGTTGGTTTATCGGAAGATCCTGCGTGATTAGGAACGTATGCTGCTCAGCCTCCTCATCCGCGATCCACAATGCGGTTACGTGCCAAGCTGGAACCAGCAAAAGCCTAGCCTCTCCGGTACTGTCTAACCGATCCACCGTGGTAATCGCCCGATCAATCGCCTCGGCGAGCGGCGACCGGAAGACGGCGAATACTTGCCAGTCGGCCGCTTTAGGTCCGTAAATGCGGCTTCTCGCAAACCCGATTGGGCTCCCGCCCTGGTGGATCTGGTGGTGCCACTGGCCCAGCGGATTAACTGGAGTGAGCGCATTGGGCGCAAACACATCGGCAGCTGTCAGCATCCAGACCGGTAGTCCCTCGGCAATTTCCAATTCTTCGGCCTCACCAAACTCAACTACTCCCAACTCGATGAATTCCGCGATTTGCTGAGCAATGAGCCTGGTAGTTAACTCGTTGAGTGTAGATAGCGTAGCCATGGTTTCAAGTTAATTAGCGCTGAATCCCTACCCAGGTGGCATCCCATACCCCCTGACCGTAGGCAGTTTGTAAATCGCTGTAGTTCATGCCTCCCGAGCCTACAGCTGGGTCATTGACCCGCACCACCTGTCGGCCACTGAGGCCGATCGCATCAACCACGAGTACCACGTGTCCTCCCCCGCTTCGCCAGGCTAGACCTACCTCCACCGGCCGACCGGCACCGATTTCTAACACCAGCGTACCGAACCCCTCGGCCCTGGTACTGTAAGACGACCGCAGCCCGTAGGCAGTAAGCAGCTGGGAAATGCGAGCGTCTGGTAGGGGCTGGTTACAGATGGTCGAGCTCGGGATTTGACAGCAGGCGGTTTGACCGAATGCCCAATTGGCAAGCTGGCACTGGGTGACGCCGGGGTTGCCATAGTAATACAGGAGCATATCGGCGCAGGCAGCCCAACACCAGTTTGACTGCTCCTGCATAATCATCGGCACGTTCAGCGCCGCGACCCTCAGGATCCCATTACCGATAGGAATGACGGTTTTCGTACTGACTCTGATAGGCATTAATCGTACAATGAGTTGGTAATAGCGTTCGCGGGCGGTAGCCCGTTTTCCGCTGGCCCTTAAAGAAGCGCAGCACGTAAATATATGTAGTTGTGGTTAACTTTCACCTATGCGCGGCCATTCCGCGTACCCCGTTGTCGTCGCCGGCCATACCGCCAGAACAGCCACATTTCTATGATTTGAAGACCGTGCTACTCCGCTCCTGCAGGTTCGGGATCTGACTGGGGATGAGGGGAAGCCCCGGATACATGCGTTGACCATTCGCATCCGTTTCGAACATCAGATCTTCGAGCGCTTTGAGTCCAACGGGATCCTCATTGTGCCAATCTACTTCGTAAACTACGACCTGTAGATCGGGCCGGTAAAAGAGACCGCCAAGGCAACTCGGAGTTTCCAAAGAAATCTGGGCCTCGACGATAGTATCCGGGCGCAGAGTCGTATCAAGCTGGATTAGGTCCGCGGGGAGCAGATGGTGGTAGTAGACTGCCTGGGGTTCCAGGGAGGCCGGTGGGTCTATCGCGCGTCCATCAAGCAGGAGCTGCCAGCGCGTTAATCGCGAAGGCAACAGTTCCCACACATCGCCATACGTATTCTGCTTGACGGCGAGGAGAAATTGGGTGGCGAGTTGGCGTGTCGGCTCGCCTTCGCGTTCGCGTACGAAAAGACTAGATAGTGAACAAGCTACCGAGAACCACTTATCGTGCGTGTTTCGGAAGAGCACGTATGGATTGCGGAAGGTGCGCGACGGAAGGATCGAGAAGAAATCAACCTGGGTCGGTACCGAGAAACGTAAGTCGTGTGCGAAGCGGTCGGCCGAGTCAATAAAGTGAAGTGGTGTCGGCTGGAACTGTTCATTGTAGTTGGCAGAGAGCGGTTGGTGCGCCATCAAACTGAGCCGCACAAGCGCATTATGCAGCTCGGAACCGGCTCGGTTGCGGAGGTTAAACTGCACGTCAATGTACCAGAGCGCCTGGGCTGAATCAAACTGCGGTAGATACGAAATAACGCCAACCCGGCCGACCTCGGGGCCCTCCTCGGCAACATCGAAATAGGGCGCGAAGGTGTTCAAATACTCTGGTTCGAGGTCCTGGGCATCAATACAAAATGAGTAAGCTGGGAGCTGACTATCGTTCGCGGAATCGGTGGGTAAACGGATACGGGCCCGGGGATCTAAGAATGCGTCGGTTACGGAATCGCTGCCTGCCTGCGCCGTCCAGTTTCCCAGGTACTTAGCGTATGCACTTTCAGTAGCCCGTACCGGAATAGCGATCCTAGCGCCGTGCCCAGTTACTTTGTCTGGTTTTTCTATGACGATGCGCGCGCGCCAGCCGTTTGTATCGCGTTGCAGGCCTCGAGAGTCGGTATCTTCAATGTAGACGGGGAGGATTTTGTTGATGCGGGGCTGGGCCGGCTTTGCATTATTAGCCAAAAAACTGGCTTCATAAATTTGCAAGCCGGTGGCGTGGCCCCACTGACCGTGCTCGGAGAGCCGGTACTCCGCCGACCATGTCCCAAAGGTGTTTTTTTCATCCTCGGTCGGCTCGCCGGCGCTGAAATATCTCCGGAATTTGCTCGCGTTGCGCACCCGTAGCACCATATCGGTGTGGTGTGGAATGTCGATGGCCGGATCCGAGGCAAATTTGAGCAACTGCCAGCAGAGACGCTGGTAGTCACCGGACTCCGCGTTGGTTACCAGCTCCGGCGTGGTAACACCACCCGCAAAATCAATCGTGCCGATGCGCAGAAAGCCCCCCGTGGGCGTTTTCGTGGAAACGGATTGGCGTTTTCGCTCGATACTGCGCGTCGGAAGCGCGCCGCCGCCGCTGTAGTCGTTCCAGAGGGCAAACAATTCCAACTCGCCGGTGGGAGCCACCTCGGGTAAATGCCTCCCTTGCTGGATATTTAGGTGCTCGTAGTGCAGATTTACGAGCGCAGTAAAAGCCCCCGGAAGGCGGGCGGGTGCGGGATCTGGTGCGAGCGGTAGCAGCGCCGCGGCGCGAGCAGTGGGCGGGGTGGTAATAATAGGGTCGTAACGGCGCAGGGCTACGTGCTGCACCTGCGGTTGCACGATCGGCTTTTGGCAGGCGTGCGTAAAGGCTAACGGAGTAGAGAGGGCTTGGTGGGGATCGGCGAAGTACGATTGGCCCTCCCGCTGGAGCGGGCGTAACTCACCACCGAGCGCCTCAACTAGCGCCACTTTGTGCTCCTGGGTTGTCAGGCGGGCCGGCTGGAACAGGTCGGGGTCGAAGGGCGATTCCGACGGCTCATACGTGGCGGTTGCCTGCGCAAAGAGCTGGCTCCCCGGGCGTACCCGCACGGTAAGCACTCGCTGGCGGGAGTCGCTCACGATTTTGCAGTCGATCTCGTCGGGGCGCTGGTCTTTGGTGAGCACCAAGCGCCACGGCCGCACCGCCGGGTAATCCGCCAAGTCGAAGGCGCACAATTGCAATGGGTATTCCAGTTCACTGGCGGTCAACAGGCCTTCTTCATCGAGATAAAATTTGATTTGGAAGCCGTTGGCGAGCGGATCGGGCAGGTAGTTTAGGTGGCCCGAATACACCGTCGGCTGCTTGATGCCCCCGCAATACCGCTTACAGCCGGCCTTGCATCCGAGCACGGGAAGATCGTCGCTTCTGGATTTGCTGCGCTCTTTACAAATTTTCTGATTATCAGCAAACTGTTCCTCTGACCCTACTTCGCACTGGTACTTTAGGAACCAGCGGTGTTGCTCGGATCCAAGCATCTGGCGCCATTTCGGGGCGCTCCAGAGTAAGGTTTGGTATTGCGGGAGCCGCGGTGGTAGTAGATAGCGCTCGCAGTGGGCATTGTTGAGCCGCGCACCCAGTTCACTGCTTCGTACCACGAGTTGTTGGTGGCTTTCGCCGAGGCGGTGGGGGAGCAACTGGTTGCCGGTGGGGGTGTAGATTGTTGCTGCCAGACTGACGATCAGCTCGCCGAGATGTTCCTGGCGGTAAAATGGCGTCACTGGAGAGGCGAACCGCTGCAGGGCGTTGTCTTTCGGCGCGGCGCGCACGCGCGCCGCCGCCGGTACGTATCCGTTGCCGTACTGCACGAGCGCGAGGTACTCGTATCCCTGGTGCGACCCGGTAAAGCGCAGCTTAACTTCTTCGGCGTCGTTTACTTCACCCGCGCGAACCGGCTTGTGCCCTATCCGCCTGACTAGATATTTCGGTGTCGTTGTTGCGCGCGTAAAGGGAAAGTAATCGATGCCGAAGGCCGCGGCGGTATTTTCGTAGATCGCCGTCAATTCGCCGGGTGTTGTATCAGTCTCCTCGTCGAGCGCTGACACCTGGGCCAGGTCCATATCCACGGCGAGCTGCTGGTGGTAGGCGGAAGCTTGCTGCTGATCCTCCCTAACGACGCGCGGATCGCCAGGGGGAGGCATTGGCGCGTCGAAATGACGCATCGGATGGCGAATGGCGAGGTTGGTGCCGTCGTAAGTAAACAGGAATTGGTCGGCGAGCGTCGTGAGTTGCGCCGGATTAGTGCGTTGCGGGTCGGGAATGGCCACTCCTTGGCCGAAGCTAATGCCGGCGTGTCCGACTTCGTCATAGCGGACGGGCTGCTTGGGGGTGTGCAGAGTTTCGCGGATTTCAGTCAGCGGGTACCAGTGCGTAAGCGGTACGCTGGGGGACCCTGGCGCGTCCTTCGGCGGCAACTGGACTTTGCGGACGTACACGGCGTACCCCGTCGTTAGGTCAGGCTCCAGCAACGCTGCGTCGACCTCCGGCCCCTCGGTAGGTTGCGGAGGGGATAGCAAATAGAGAACGTGACCCTTAGTCTGCTGATTGGTGGTGTGGCTGACGCCCCGGCGAATCCCGGCGCGGAATTGATTGGTCGCGGCCTCATGCGCTAGCGTAGCAGGGCTGAACAGCGCGCGTTTCGCTGTCGGCTGGCGGGATAAGGCGGCGAACGCAGCTTCGGCGGCCCGGTAGTCAGGGCCTGCGGATATCGCCTTCAAGCTAGCCGCGATCAACCGGGCATCAGCGGCGGCCGTCGCGAGCGCGTCGCTCGCAGCCCGCACCACCGCTTCGGGTTCCGTGTGCAGAATGCGGCAGTTGTTGAGCAGTCGCAGCACTCCCTCCTCCGAATTCGACTTTTCGTGGGGTGCTACCCACGTACGTGGCACGCCCGAGCCATCGAAATCCGCCTCGAAGCGGAGGCCCGTATCGCGCGGCACAAAGTACGGGCTCTCCGGCGGGGTTGTGTCGCCTTCCAGAGTTGGCGGGATTTGGAGCCGTACGACGACCTGCTTCCCCAGCAGGGCATGGGCGTCGGCAACATCGACGAGTACGTCCACGACGGAGCCTAAACTCCGCCGTAAGTGCGGCGAAGCGCCTAATAGGTCCAGCCCGGCCTGCACGTACGAGGGCTTCCCAGTGAACACCACCGCCAATGCTGCCCGGTACTGGCGAACGCTCGCCAGCGCCTCGGTGAAGGCGTTGCTCTCGGGCGGATATGCGTTGGGAGCTATTTCTCGAGCTTTCTTGCGGGCCTTGTCATTCCGGACGCGGTTCCGCTCCTCTGACTGCTCGGCGACGGCAGTAATCTGATTGAGCAAGTCGGCCGGAAGTTGGGCGAGGCCACTGGTCTGGATTTCGCAAAATCGCTGCAACACGCTCGCCACCGTGGGGGATCCCGTCCGTAAAGGTGATGCAGGTACCGTAGGCGGACCAACCGTCTTCTCGAAGCGATTTCCCACAATCAGGGCGCTGTCGGGCAACCCAACCACGGCTTGCGCAGCGTTCGCCTCGCGCACTAATCGGTTGCTTCCCTTAACCTCGCTAGGGAAGAAGTATTGAAACAGCTCGCGCGATTCCGGATCTACCGAAAAGGGAGATGCTACTGGTCGTATGGGAACAGGCCCCGCAAGGCCGACCAATTCAATGGTGGGAATCGCGCCGGTTACGGGGGGACGCAGCAAGCTGTCCAACTGCGCGTGGAATGCGATTACACGATTCCACCACCCAACGGTTGTTTTGGTGTCCTCACTTTCCTTGAAAACGGGATGATTGGAATTTAGCTCGAAGACGAGCGAGAGGCGGAGCGTGCGGGCGTCAACGAACCCGTTGGGCACCACCATTGCCTCGAAAATATGGTCGGTCGCGGAAGTTGGCATAAGAATGTGCGGAAACCTGCGGGGTTTAACAATAGAGATCACAGAACTGCTGGTACTCCGCAGGGTCCATTACCTGGAATTCGTCTTCCCAAGTTGGGAGCGCCGCGGTACGCTTCAGCGCCTCGCGCAAGGAGGCCCGTGACAGGCCATCAATGGCGGTGGCCGCTGCCAGTTGCTGCTGAAACTTCGAGGGATTGCCGGAATCGCGCGGGCGTGAAGAGGCCCCCGCGAGTTGCTTCTTGTAGACTTTGGAAAAGCCCTTTTTTACAATCCCGACCCTAAACGAGTAGCTCACCAAGCACTTCCCCTCCACGTAGCTGCCCTGGCTGCGAACGCCCATATAGAGCCGCGCCGACACCGACACAATCCACACCTTTAGCGTCCCCTCGGCGATGAAGTATCCCTCCATCGTTACCTCGCGGTTGAGCTTACGGTAATACAGTCCCGCCATAAAGCGGACCTCGCCGCGTGCCGGCCCGAGGGAAAACCCGAGAATGGCGCCCATTTCGAGCGCCATCTCGATGCCGACGATACCCTGCGTGGGCGAAACCGAAAGGCTGCAGTAGAACTTGCCTCCCAAGATACCCGCCGCAACGGTTGCCTTGCGCTCGGGTAGCGCAAGGCGAAAGTTGAGCAGCAGCGGCTTGCGGTTGAAGTAGAGGTCGAGCGTTATGCCGAACGAGATGTCGGTGAACATAAAGCCCGGCGCGGACACGCCAAACGTGGGCGACTGGTACGCAATTGTGACCTTCTGCTCCTGAATTAACGACAGAAAGGCGTCGATTAACCCAGCTAGCAAATCCTGTAGAGCTTGGATGAACGCCAGCGGACCCTCGAACCGCACTCCTCGAATCCTCACGTCGAGGTCGGGGCTACGGCCCGACCCCGCTTTGAAGCTTACGCGCTCAAAATCGACGTTTAGCACCCCCAGAAAACCGATAGCGAAGTCCGTAACCTGGGTGTCAGTATTGAACTGGATGCTCGTCTGCACGGCGGGCAGGTGGCTGGCGTCGAGCTGTACGGTCGTGCTCGAATGCAGACGCAGCGCAGTGGCGGGCTCTCGCTGCGGAATAAAGCGAATGAAGCCGAGGTTTACGTCGGTGAAGCCCTTGGTTTGCCAGTCGTACTTAAGCTCCTGGCGCACCGGCGTCTGGAGGAAGCGGCGCACTTCCTCGTAGGCGGCAACCGCCTCCTGGATCTGACCCGCGCCGGGCAGGCGCGCTACCTGCTTGCGAAACTCAGCCTCAACCTGCGCCAAGTAGCCCTTAGCGAAGGCTTCGGCCCGCAGTTGGAAATCTTCGAGGAGCCTTGCCAGCTCCTTATTTCCTTTGTCTAGTTGGTCTAGAGCCAGCTCGTACGGCTCCAGCAGGGCTTTGTATGCGGGGGTCTTCTTCAGTTTATCCCACGCGGCAGCCTTAATGGTCTCGAATGCTTCGCCGTCGAGTTCCGGCAGTCGTAATAGGTTGCCGATTGCCGCCTCGGCCGCAGTCGGTGACAGATGATAAGTGTCGAGCAACTGCTGGTAGCACAGTTTACTTGAGTCAATACAGTCTGTACGGTTTTTAACCCACTCGTCGACGGCATCCTGGCCAATGTCGGTCAACAGGCGCGAGGTGCGGAGCAAGTCGTCGGCCTGCCGGCGGAGCTGGTCGGCGTGCTGGCGGTGAAAGGCCACTTCGCGCTGGATGCTCAGGCGCACCAGGCCGAGGGCACGATCCCACTGGAGCAATTTGGCAGAGTCAGTTACACTCTCCAGGTAAGTCTTGCGTAACGCGTCGTACTGCTGGATGAGGTACGTAACGGACGCTAGCGTTTGCGCCGGCAGCTCGGCGGGTACGCTGCCGAGCAGCGCCTTCGTCAAGTCGCGCATCTGCGCGGCGCGCTCGACATCGGTGCGCACTTTTTGCAGCTCGGCCACAACTTGCTGGCCCGCAGCTACCAGGTACGCCTGGGTATCCGCCCGCGCTTTGGGTTTGGTAAACCGGGCCAGCTCGCGCGCCGCCTCCGAGCCGACTAACGCCGCGGGCGTTACGGCCTCGACAACCGTCTTAATGATTTCTTCGAGGAGCGTGGAAAAGGCCGTGTCCGCAGCAAGGGCCCAGTTCGTCGGTAGGAAATACGGGCTGGAAAGTCTCACGAGCTGAGCCCGCGCCGCGTCGGCCTGAGGAGCCACGTTCAGGTAGGCGTTCACGTAGGGGTCAAGAGCGCCCACCAGCGCGAAGCGGAGGGCGGCCAGCTGGCGCTGGACCTCCTCAACGGGCGCACTCGCTTTGATCTCGGTGATGAAGCGCACGCGCGCTTCTTCGAGCCGAACCATCGCCAGGGTCTTAAGTCGGTCGAGGTCGGGCAGCTGCGCGGCGAGGCGAGCGCGTGCCTGTTGGAGACCCTGTTGCAAGGTCGGCAGCAGTGCCTGCGCTGTGGCAAGTTTGGCCTGGAGATCATTGATGACAGTCTGCGCTTTATTAACGGCGTCCAGAGTCTGTTTAATGACCGGATTTTTTAGACTATTGACCGTGTCGGCGAGCGCCTCTAGGTCAGCGTTGAATTTGTTCTGGGCAAATTGGGGCGTCTCCTCTGGGTCGAGCGATTCACGCAAGATGCTGACGAGCTTGATTCCGCCGAAAAGCTCGGCGGCGTCGCCGTTGAGAATCTCGATCGGCCGACGTGCCTTTTGGAGGAGCTCTGAGACGTTGCCCAGGACTTTCTGGGCCGGCAGGCCAATGTTTTGCGCCGTACCCGCTACCCTCGCCAGTACGGGGTCGGGGTTCGCGATTCCGCCCAGCCGGCGGCCCGGCTGCGAGAAGACGGCACGGATATTTGTTATGCCCTTGTGCAGGTCGGCGTAACGGCCACGTACGTCGTCTGTCGCCCGCAGGACCACGCCATTGAGCTGCCTAAGCTCCTGCTGGAGAAACGCGTCGGTGTGGCGCAGCATAAGCCGCAGCTCCCGGTTCGGCCCGGCGAATTTGGTGGCCAGAAACTGCTCTTCATATTCAAGCAACGACGGCAACTTCTGTGCGCTGAAGCCCTGTACATGATCGATGTAGGCTTTTATCTGCCGAATTTGGGGGTAAATAATGTGCTCCGCCGTGTCGAAAATGTTGACGTTCGGGTCAGGGCTAGGCTTGACGACGTGGTAGTAGTACTCGACCCAATCGGTCGCCAGCCGGTTTGGCTTATTCAGAGCCTCGTCGTCAGCCGAGACTAGGCCAGCCTCATTGGGAGCGGGCGGTGCATCTTCGGTTAAGGCGATAACCTTTCCGTGGAGTGGGAGGCGGTATCGGCCGTCGTCCTTATTGCCTAAGTAAAAGGATGACGTCGGATCCTTGAGCAGGCTTTTGATGTTGGCGTTAGCACCGGACGGCTCGTCGCAATTCTCCGCTCCGAAAAAATCGCGTCGCAAAAACTGTATTGTATGCGAAACGTCTTCCGAAATAGGGTGCCCATTGGCGTCGTAGTAACGAAATGGTACCTGGATGAGATTGTCGTACGCATCCCGATGCGCTGGATTTCCGATCGGCTGGCTGCCTTCCTTCCGGACCCAAAAGCATTTTCGCTCCTCGGCGCTGCAGGCACCCATCGGGTCAATATTGGGCATTGGCGTCTTCGGGGCGGCCACCCGCCGGAAGCAGAGCTGCGCCGGCTTGAAGTGCTTCGGCACGCCGGGTTTGCCCGGGCTCGCTTCTTCAAACTCCACGAACGGCGAATTACTGGTATCAGCGCGGGGGGCAAGTGCAAATTCTTTATCGGATTCCACGAACTCGATAGATTCCTTGTACTCCATAAAGGAGCGGCCCCCTCGGATGATCCGCCGGGCCTGTCGCACATGCACCGCTTTCAGGTCTACCGGCGCCACCACCCCGATGTGGGCTACTTTGATGAAGTTATCGATCCCGTCCTGGATGTGGTGCTCGTACTCAACCAGCGATATGCTAGCGGGTAGGGTGGCCGTATCGTAGTTACTGTAATGGTACTTGAACGAGCCACCCCGCCCACCAAGGATGAAAGCCGAGGGTACCTTAATGTCGAAGCGCTCGGCGAGAAAGTCAGATGCTAGCTTTTCCCCGCTATTCGGCGGACAGTCGCGTGGCTGCGCTCCCGGCGAGCTGGCCAGCTGATTGAGCACCAGCAGCTGCTGTAAGTCCTCGGGGCTGGGGAGTAGATAGGCCTGTTCGGTAACGGGCTCGTCTTCACACTTCTTAGGTCGCTCGTTTCCGATTGGCGGCTGGAGGTACCCGAGAAGGCGCAAGCCAAGCTGAAATTTTTCTGGAGTCGGCAGGGTCGGTGCCCCTTTGCCCTCCTCGTCAACGTCGGCAAGCGCGGCGGCCGGTTCCGCCGGTGCGCCCACGTTATAGGCTTGCGGGGGCTGCGTAACCCAGGGGGTCGCGGTGGCGCCGTAGGTATAGTACGCCTGCCACCCTTCCGTTACGCTCCGGTGGACCGGGACACCCGCCCGGGTGAATGGGTAGCATTGCCGCGCGGTCGTGCCCGGTAGCGCGTGTCCATTGGTGACGAAGTGGCCTTGGAAAATTTGGGTGGGGGAAATATGCGGTGGACGGCGCAGCAGGAAGCTTAAAAGGGAGCCAGCGGGCGCGTCAATTACCGAAACAGGAGGGTGAACCGCTAGGCTGTGTTGGCCGTGCAGTAACCCCTTTAACAACCAGTTGTAGTAAGCAAACGAGTAATGGCGCGGTCTGCTCGTGCCCGTTATTTCTTCTATCGAGCGGGCGGCGTCACTATTTCGGTAGCTTGGCCAAAGTTTGGCAAGCGCCGGCTCGTTAGCCGCGACAAGGCGGAAGCGTGTCATATCGTCCCAAGCCAGTAACGCGGAAAGGGTGCAATCCAACTTCCTACGTAGGGAGCGTCCTTTCTGCAGTTGGGGCCAGAGCTCAAAAACCAGAAAGGATGGCCCCGACTTCCACGCCCGCTGCTGGCCCGGTGGCGACGTATCACCGGGTGCATAGTGCGCGTATTCGTGCAAACTCTGACCGGGAATTTGCATAATTAAATATGACTGGCCCGCTGCTACGGGGCGCAGGTGGTGGTGACGGCGCTCCACGTTGACACCGTAAAAAAGCAGGTCGCTGCCATTGATGGTTCGCAGGCTAAAGAGGGGGGCCCCTTCTAGAGGTGTCGCTGGCGGATCCCGCTCTTGCCCGAAGGCGTCTAGTAGGGTGACGCCCACAAGGCCGCCGCTCAGTAGTAAAAGAAATTCCCGACGGGTTTGGGTTTCTAGCATCTGGCGCGAAGCGGGTATAAGCTGATGAGATGTCGTGCTATCCGGTATTCCCCAAAGAAAAGCGACGGCGCAATATAGACTTTCATACGTTAGTCGGTAGGCCTATTGAGCGCGCAAACAGGTTTTATGAATTCGGGTGATGACGCCCTCTTACTGAAAGTCCCAAACAGCAGTACCTAATAGAGACCAACTCTACCAAACCCGGGCCAGTCACTGATGAGTTAGAGTCCTCCGCGGCCGACACTAGCGAAGACTCCGACCCGGAGCCGGCCGTCCCCAACCTGTTCGCCGCCTACGAGGCTTGGGGCCAGGCCCGGGCCGACCGTTTGAGTCCGCGCACGCGGCAGGCAACGCGACCACACTGCGGCACCTGCGCGCCTTCGGGCAGACCACCGGCTACCCGGTCTCGCACACCTCACTCCCGTCTTCGCTACGCGCTTCACTGCCTACCTGCTGGCCACACCGCGCCTGACGAACAACTCACTGACTAAGGTACTCACCCGCCTCAAGGCCTTCCTGCGCGACGCCCAGGCCCAGGGCCAAGTGCCGTCCCAGGAGCGGCGCTTCCTGGCCTGGAAGCGCCGCGAGTTAGCCATCGTTACACTCAGTCCCGCAGGGCTGGAAATTATGTTCTAGGAAAGTCTAGGGTAATCTATCTGCGGTTAGGAAGTGGTTTCCTGATATAAAAAGGAGAGTGCAATCAATATTAAAAGACAACTTGGGGCTAGCCGAATGGTCCAATGGGTCCCCAGTTCTGAGTGTTTGTAAAGAACATGATTAGTCGCCGTGAGTCAGTAAAAAGCGCAGCCGTTACTGAAACCGGTCAGTCTGCGAGGAGCTGAAGCGTAAGTTTGTTGGGGGCACCATCCCAGGTGGTTCTCGTTTCCAAGAATCATAATTTGTGCTCTGTGCACATCGGCTGATTAAAGACCTATGCCAAATCTACACGCCGAGCTACTGCCGCCACAGTGGGGCACGCATCAGGACCGTTCCATCGTCGCCCGCCTCAACAAAACCCTCGACGCGGCTACCGCCCTCTATGCCAGTGTTGCCTTCTGGACCATCGTGCCCGGCTATCTCAGCTCCCGGCTTCAGCAGTTGCTAAGCCGAGCACCCTCGTTTTGCTGCGTCGATATGCACGGCAACGCCCGCGGTGGCACACGAGTCGAACGGTTACGGGCGTTCCACGAAGCTGGAGCAACCGAGCTGTATTTGTTTCTGCGTAAGGTAGCTGGCTCGTCAGAGCTGGGTCTTAACCGGTATTTGCTGCATACCAAGCTGTTGGTCTTCGACCTGCCTGGCGGCCAAGCCGAGCTATGGGTAGGCAGCCACAACTTCACGGTTTTTGCCCTGGGAGGTGGCAACCGCGAGGCCTCGCTGGTGCTCACCCTAAATCGCCGTGCCGGCCTCTATCGCCAAGCCAAAGCTTACCTGCTGGCCCTGCGCCAGCAATGCCATCGGTACGACCCCAACTTGTACGACCAGTACCTGGAGCTACAGGGAGAAGACGACCAGCCCGGGATGGAGTGCGCCGTCCTGCCCTTACTTTGGGACTCACAGAAGCTCAGTGCCCGGGGCATGACCCTGGCCGACCAGACGGCCCTACTGCTCACCCGCGACCAGTTAACCGGCGAGCGCCTCACCACGCATTTTGGTGGCCGAAAGCCCCTCCTGGTATGGGCCTACGATACGGCTACGGGGCAAGCCAGCTACTGGACGGCCGAAGCCCTCAATGCAGCCCGCATCAGCGACCGGCGCAGCGCCTCTTCGGCCATGCGTTACGACCATCCGCTGGTCATCACTATCGGGCACGGCGAGTTGCCCGAATTGCGCCCCCGCGAAGGAGAGCTAGGCCCCGATTTGCTGCGCCAGTTCAAACACGCCTTCAGCTTGTACCTCACCGCCGACGTAACTGACCGCTACCAACTGAAGCCGCTGCCAACCGAAGAAGCGAAAGCTCGATGGGTAGTAGATGCTACCGCCACGCAAGCCTTAGACCAAGTGCGGACCCAGGAGTTGGCACTGCTGGCCTATGCTGATGTTCCGGAACGTCCAGTTCACGCACCCGATTTCCGCAACCCCGGCTCGCCGCCTGTAGCCCGGTGGGAAAAGGAATTGGAGCGCGTCAACCGGGGACGCCGCGATTCTTCCGCTGAGCAGCGCACCCCCGCCCCGCCGATAGTGCTGCGCCCAGAATTCCGTCCCGCTGAAAAACCAGAAGCACCCGACCCGCTGGCCGACCTGCTGCGCCGGCTGGTGCCCGCCACTGTCGCCCGGCAGCGGCTGCGGCAACGCCTCGGCCAACCCCTGCAGGCCGAGCTGTTTACTGACCCCATGCCAAGCGCGCTCACTTTCTTGAAGCACGAAGCGGCTAGCATCACCCTGTCCAAGGTGCTACTGCGGTACTTGCTGTTACACAAGACTTAACTGGTTCAAGTCAGATGCTGTATTCAAATTTATTGCTTCCTATAGACATAGAAGTGCAAGCACGTTGGGGAACCGTTTTTATAAAGAACATGATTAGTCGCCGTGAGTTAGGAAAGAGCGCAATCGTTGCTGTAGCCGGTCAGTCTGCGGGGAGCTGAAGCGTATGTTTGTTGGATACACCACCCCAGGTGTTTCTCATACCCAAGAATCATGATTTGTGCTTTATGCAAACTCCGCGAAGCCAATAAAAAGAATACTCATTACTTAACGGATGGTATCATCCGCAGCTGTCTTAACCAAGACGGAAGCAAGGAGCGAGAGAAAGGACTCTACTTTGACTTGTCGAACGATTCCCCGTTTGTCAAGTTTAGTTTTCAACGCAATACGTCAGTTGAACAGATTGAGGATACGCTGGGGAGGGAGTCAAGCGACCAAGAACAAGAAGAAGCGAAAAGAATCCCTTTTTCTGTTGACAATGTATTCTGCAGCATCTGTGAGGATATTTTTACCACGATAGAAAGCGGATTTAGTGATATACTGCCGTTGTTTCGGGCGGCTAACTTGTCGCAAACCGATAGCGTAATCCTAGCTGACGGTACGCTGGCTAGGTTGTTCTTTCTCATTCAAGTTTGGAGAACGTCTGTTTGCAGAGAGGAGGTCAAGCTTTCAGAAGAAACGGCTGAATCTCTCCGTTTGCTCATCCTCAACCATGCGGAAGCGTCACCCGAAGCAATACGTCAGTTTCCACTAGTAATCACTTATCTGGAAACACTTGGGGAAGAAGCGGAATACACAACTAATTTGGTTGGCCTTACAAATAGTCGAAGCCCAAACTTGCTGTTTATGAATGACTTTGTCATTCAGTTCTACGAGCGAGTGGAATCTGTAATCTGGTTTGACTTCTATGGACTAAACGAGGAAGGGGCGTACCATGAATTTGTCAATACTGTTGGTGACGAGTTGATTGTTCATGTTTTTCACAACGATAAACGCAAACAGTTCATACATGATTTACTTCATGCTGAAAAAGTGCGGCCATCGGTTGATGCATACATCAATTTATTCGTGCAGGGCTGGAAGCACGTTTTTGGCGAGTTGCCGTCTGCGCAAATACAACAGGAATTCGTGAACGAGGTATTGAGTGGTGAACGGGCCTTGGGGTTGAAATATACTAAAGAGCAACTCCTGCATAGTATTATGGATTTTGTTAATGGCCGCGCAGGTTTTTAACATTTCTGCGTTAGCCTACCGACGCCGAACAGAGTCGGGACTCCACCTACAAATGCCTCTCAAGCTATTAGCTTTAGAGGCATTTGGTCTTGATGGTAGCACCAGAACTATCCCTTGACTTACCAGCTCTGTCTTCTCAGCGCTTGGGAAGCTCCGTGACGATTGCTAGTCCAGTGTTCTGTGCGTCACATTGCCTTCTACGCTACTCACCTTCATAGTTCATGCAGCCCGGCACTTTTCTACCCCACCAATCCACCGTCGACCTAGAGCTAAGTGATTTAATAGCAAAAAGCAAGGCCTTGCGAACGGCGTTACGCGATAAGGACTCAGACCTGTCTACTGTGCTTTCAGAGCTTTATTCTGAGAAGGCACATTTTCTGTACGAGCTGCTGCAAAATGCCGAGGACGCCGGGGCCACCAGCATGGAAATTCTGTTGCTGCCTACCGAGTTGGTGGTACGTCATAATGGACGGGTGTTTAACGTGCAGGATGTTAAGGCAATAACTGGTATCAGCAACACGAGCAACGCCAAGAAGAAGGACCGAGACAAAATAGGACGCTTTGGGATTGGCTTCAAGTCCGTTTTCAAGATTACGACTCGACCACGAATACAGTCAGGGGAATTTGATTTCGAGATTGAAGACTATATCGTGCCCGTCTTGGCCAGTGAATCGAGTAGCCCAGCCACCCAAACAATTATCACGTTGCCTTTTGCTGGCAGCGAACAAGAGCAGGCAGATACCTACCAGGCTTTAGCAATCGAGTTGCAGACACTTGATGCTCATAACTTGCTATTCCTACGCAAACTTGGGACACTTGAATTCCGCTGGGACGTCCACACCCGGAAGCTGCATCGTCAGTCCAAGCGGCATGGGGGGCAGGATTTTGCCACGCAGGTAACGCTTAGCGATGAAGGAACTGGGGCAGGATCTAGCCAACAATACCTGCTCTTTCAAGTACCGGTGCGGCATTTGGATTTTCAGCAGCTGCCAACTCCCCAGTACGTGGCACTTGCCTTTCAATTGGGTACGGATGCACAGGGCGCCACGCAACTAGTGCCCGCCCGCAGCGGCTTTGTCTTCGTATTCTTTGCCACCCGCTACCCCACCCACCTCAAGTTTCTCGTGCATGCTCCTTTCGTGACCACCCCCTCACGCGAGTTTTTAAAAATGGACGCGCGCGTTAACGATGCCTTGGTTGAGGAGCTAGGGGACTTGCAGCGTCTGGTGTTGCCCTACTTGAAAAAGCACAAGCTGCTTACTGTTCCAACACTGTGTTTGATGCCGGTAGTCAGCCCTGAGAAGATCACCGAATGCCCACCACTTTACCGCAAGCTGTTTGCGGTGATGCGCGAGGAGTTGGTTTCCGAACAAGCCTTCCTGCCCATCCTAAACCAGCAGTTTCACCAACCCGCAGCGAGGCTGCTATTAGCAGGCAGTAAAGAGTTGGTTACGCTGCTATCGGCCCGTGAACAATTAAACGCTCTGTGGCCTGGCCATACCCACTGGCTGCCAACCACTATTACGGCCGAAGCCGCGGCTACCCGCGATTTATACGCTTATTTGAAGCAGGAGCTGAAGATACGCGAAATCGACCCGGCGGATGCGATCAAGCTGTGCACACCAGCGTTTCTGGCCCGGCAGAAGGCGTTGTGGATGCAGCAGTTTTATGGTTTTCTTGCCAAAAACCGGCCGACGTGGTGGCAATCCAAAAGCATAAACAATAGCCGCACAGCCGGCTTTCTGCGCACGCAGCCCATCATGCGTTTGCCCGGCAACCGGTATCTATCCCCCTTCGACGACGCTGACCGGCTGCAGGTGTTTCTGCCGCTGGGCGACGAGGATGACTTGCCCCTCGAGGCCAACTGCCTCGACCCCGCCGCAATCGACTCTAAGCCCGCGCGGCACTTTTTGAGCCAGCTCGGTATTAAGAAGCCGGATTTGTTCGACGAAGCGCGCTTGCGCATACTGCCCCTGTACCGCCAGGAAAGCGGCCCCAATTACAAACAGCACCTGCGCCATTGTCGGCTACTGGTGAAAGTATTTAATCAGGGCGGCGAAAGGCAGCGGGAACTGCTGGCGCTCTTGCGTGATCCACAGCTGCGATTTGTCAGGCCTCGGGGGCCGGCGACTGCCAGTGGCCGCTTCTGCAGTTACACGGAAGCCTATCTGCCTTGTGTTGAACTGGAGTCCTATTTCCAATTAATGCCCCGGGTACGATTCGTGGATGAGGGATGGTACGACGCTCAAGGAATACAAGGGTGGCGAGCCTTGCTACAGGCCTGTGGCTTCAAGCACGAGGAGCCGTGGATTCGCAAATTCGACCCGCGCTTTCCGGAAAAATATTTGCTGCAGCTTCGCAAACAGCAACATACTAATCATTCAACCACCACCACCAGCTATAAGCTGGAGGGGCTGTCGGAGTTGTTGCAATCAGGTAAACTTACCCCAGAGCTGTCGTGGCTGGCATGGCGCTTGGTGACCCGCGCATGCAGGGGTATGCAGGGAAGAGGCGATTCACCATTGCTTGGTAAGCACGAATGGTTTTACAAAAAATGGGAGCATGCATACTTTCCCAGCCAACTGCGGCAGCTGTTGGAGTCAGAAAAATGGTTGTGGGTGCCCGCTGAGAACGGGGTAGCCGAATGGCGAACCCTACTGGAGACAGAGCCTTCTCAACTACCAAGTGCTTATGAGCAAGAGAATGACGGGGCACGTTTTCTTTTGCAACAGCTGGCCTGGAAGTCAGATGCCCGCACCCAGCTAGAACAAAAGATGTCCGCCGAGGAATTGACGCGTTGGCGGGCATACAATCAGGCAATCAGTGAGGGCCTCGACGTAGAAGCCGCCCTTCGGGAGCAACGTGCGAAGCAGAAGACCCAGCGAGAGCAGGACCAACGCTGCCTCGACGAAGCTCCGCCACTCAACGCATCCTCATTTGTGGAGCGGCCATTCGTTCCTGCTGCCCATACTCAAGGGAGTGACATCGGTACCCGCTTGATTAATGTAAACAAAGCTGACGGGACCACAAACGCGGAATCTAGCACCACAGGTAGTCCTGCGGCCCCTAGTAAAATCCTGCGGGACGGGATTGGGCAACGTGGTGAAGACGTTGTTTGGCAAGTAGTGCAACAACAATACGATTCTCGAGTGGAGTTGAAATGCGTGGAGCGTACCCCAACTGCTGTGCGCTACTGGCACGCTGACGAGCAGGAGCATTACGTCTTGGAACTTGGTAATACTGAGACCCACACCAGTGTAGGACACGACTTGTTGGTGCGTCGCGGATCGGAAATCATTCGCTACATAGAAGTCAAGGCAACAGCGAGCAGTACCAAAGCCGAGTTCGCAATCAGCGCCCGGCAATGGGCAGTAGCTACTGGGCTCTGGAAACAGGGACTAGGGAGCCAATTTGAGCTTTGGGTAGTACGCGACGCTTTGTCCGAAGCGCCAAGCTACACCACGATAGACGACCCGGTTAGCCGCTGGCGTAGTGGAGAGTTTGGAGCGGCTCCCGTTGTCATTGTTGTGTGAGACAGAATTCTCCGTCGCATAAAAATGAATTAACAGGTAATTCTGTTTGGCTTCAGCGAAAGACCTCGAAGCAAAAGGCAGACTTGGGCCGCAGTGTGGGGCCCAAAGGTCTAGGCGTAGGAGCTGCTCTACCCGACCGTGTATGTAAACAGTACTAAACCAGTGGATTGGGGTACTTGTCCGTGGAACGCGCGATAATTTATTTTGTGTTATAAATTAGTGATAATCAGTGTTTAATCACCAAATAAATTTGTATGGCAAGTATTACGTTCTTCCTTAAAGAGCCGCGACAGTTAGCGCCCACGCCCATCATTGCCCGGGTGTCCGTAGCCGGGAGCCGGATTAAGGTTTACACCGGGTTTCGGGTCGAGGCGCGGAGGTGGCTACAAAGTGCCCAGTTGGTGCAGACCCGCGGCAACGCCCCGGGCGGGGTGCTTAACGCGGCCCTTGCGGCCCAGCGCACCCGCCTGGAAACCTATCTAATTGAGGCCTTGGCGGCCGGGCGAGTGCCCACACCCGAGCAGCTCCGCCAGGTGCTGGAGCCGGTTCCCGCCGCGGCCCAGCACGAGCCCAACCCTACCAAACCCGAGCCGGTCCCCGCTGAGTTGGAGCTCGCCGCGTCAGAGGCCGGCGAAGACTCCGACGCGGAGCCAGTCGCCTCGAACCTGTTCGCCGCCTACGAGGCTTGGGACCGAGTCCAGGCCGACCGCCTTAGTCCGCGCACGCGCCAAAGCAACGCCACAACCCTGCGGCACCTGCGGGCCTATGGGCAAGCCACCGGCGAGCGGGTTGACTTCGCCACCTTAACGCCGGCCTTCGCCGCGCGCTTCACCGCCTACCTGCTGGCCACGCCCAAACTCACCGACAACTCTGTAGCCAAGGTGCTCACCCGCCTCAAGGCCTTCCTGCGCGACGCCCAGTTGCAGGGCCTAGTGCCGCCCCAGGAGCTGAAGTACCTGAACTGGAAGCGACGTGAGCCGGGCATCATGACCCTGACCACCGAAGAAGTCGCGCGGCTGGAGGCCGTGCCGTTGGTCGACCAGCCCGGGCAGTGCAACGCCCGCGACCTGTTCCTGCTGGCCTGCTACACCGGCCTGCGATACTCCGACCTGGTGGCCCTGCGCCCCGAGCACTGGCAGGGCAACCTGCTGCGCCTGCGCACGCAGAAAACCCGCGAGACGGTGACCGTGCCGCTACGGCCCGGGGCCCAGGCCCTGCTCGAGCGCCTGTTCGCCGGCGAGCTCGAATTCATTAGTAACCAAAAGCTCAACGCCCACCTCAAACGCATCGGCCGCAAGGCGGCTTGTACAGGTGGCTCGAGCGGGTGCGCTACGCCGGCGGGCAGCGGCGGACCGAGCGCCTGCGCCAATACGAACTGCTGACCTGCCACACGGCCCGCCGCACCTTCGTCACGCTGGCCCTGGAAGCGGGCCTGCGGCCCGAGACGGTCATGAAGTGCACCGGCCACAAGAGTTGGGAGACTTTCAAGCGCTACGTGAACATCGCCGACCGCACGGTGGAGCGGGAGTTCGCCGCCGTGTACGGCAGCGGACCGGGGCGGTAGCAGGGGGAGGGCAGTAAGAACTAAATGGCATAAACTACCGGCATTGACGGAAACCGACAAGCGTGGAGCATCCTACCCGGAGCATCACCCTTGCTCATTTCGCCTCATGCCTTCTAGTTCCCCCATCCCGGCCACGTCGCCGTTTTTGCTGTTGTTTTCCCAGGACGAGTACCGCGCCGACCTGCGGACCATCCTGCGCGAGGAACTGCGTCAGGTCCTGCGCGAAGAACGCGCGGCCCAGGCAACCACCCCCACCACGGCTTCCCGCCCGGAGCGCCCAGCAGTTCAAGCGCTGCTCAGCGTCAAGGAAGCGGCGGCCTTTCTGGACGTGTGCGTGGCCAGCATTCACGCGTGGAAGCGCCGCGGCCTGCTCCCGTACCGAAAACTCGGCAGTCGGACACTATTTTCCCCAGAAGACCTGCAGGCAGCCCTCCAGCAGCCCCCGCGCCTGGACGGCCGCCGAACCACGCCCCGGCGGGGCCGGGGGATTGAGAAAACGGAGTAGCGCCAGGGTAGCTGCCCTTGCAAACCCTCGAAACCCGCGGGCCCCGGGTACAAGCAGAGTTCTGGGCTGAACGTGGCAGCTAGCGCTAACCTGCGGCAGGCTCGAATGCGGCAAAAACTGCTCCCTGTCGGTTTAGGCCGTGTCGCCAAGCCGTGCGGCCCGAACTGCTCACCACGCTCCAGCGGGAAGGCCGGAACCTGGCCGACGAGCAGGCGGAGGAAGCCGCGGTCCGTCGTCGCGGAACGCCGTTGGCCGAAAAAGCCAGGCGAGGCGTGCGCCTCACGGAAGCCGGATGGCCCGGCCGTGAGGCACAACCCCAACGCGGGCCAGCGCCCGCCGAGTAGCAGTTAGCTCAGCACGCCCCAGGGGCAACATGGCGGCAAGTGTGGCTTGACTGAAAAAGCGCCGCCGCGGAGGGGGAAACCTTCCCGTGAACTACCTATTCGGCCGGTTCGACGAAGGCGCCCAGCCGGCGAGGTGTGGGGTTGCCCACCTGCTATCAGTGGGTAAAGCTGCCTGTGGGCGAGGCGTTTCGATGAGAAGGAACGGGGCTGCCTAGGGCTTGCTCGGCGGCTCCCTGCTCTTGCCTCACGCGATGAAAATCAAAGCCGACTTAAACCAGGATTGATTTCAACTTAACCCACTGAATTACAATTAATTGAAATTAAATTTTGGAACTAGAAATAATTTGGCTTGTGTTGATTTCAAGCCGAATGGTCCCGCTTATTCCAGGAGTTCGCACTGGTAAGCGGCCTCCCCATCGGCGCAAATTTTCATTCATCACATAGCAAACCCGTGAAGCTTGCAGTAATCGGCAGCCGCCAGGCCGCCACCGAGGCCCACTATCAACAACTTGCCCGCGAACTGGACGCCTTGGCCGCGGCCCGACCTATCACGCTGATTATCAGTGGGGGAGCAGTCGGCCCCGATACTCACTGTGTCCGCTACGCAAAAGCGCGGGGGATTCCTATCCAAATACACCACCCGGATTACCAATCGCACGGCCGCGCTGCTCCGTTAGTGCGCAACCAACTGATTATAAACGAAGCAGAAGCGTGTTTCGCGCTATGGGACGGGGTCAGCAAAGGCACTGGCCATGCCCTGCGCCTCGCGCGTAAGAGGGGTTTACACTTAATCATTGTGGTGCCGCTGCCCTGACCCGCCGCAGCCGGGTCAGTGGCGCCCGTCGGCCAGCCTCTTCGCCTAAACCTGCGGAAACCAGGCGGCGACAGCAGCTAAGCTACCGGGGCGAGGGGCGGCAGGGTCCTGCTCTGCGCGTTGCCGAAGACTCCTTTTTTCGCCAGGACGGTAACAACGCGGCGTAACCGGTTGGACGCCGTTTTCGGCCTGCATGCCAGGGGCCGGGTCACCCCAACAGCGCAAGGGGCTGGCGTGGGAGGAGGAGGGGGCGTATTGAGCGCTGGAAGGCGTTTTACGGGGCGTTCGCGGGCCCGAATATGGGTCCGGGCGCCTCCTGATTGGTGCCGAGCGGTAATGCATCAGCATGTTACCGCGGTGTCACCGGGTTGTTAGGATCAAAAGGCCAAGCGCGACTACCTAAGAGGGAGCGGAAGGTACTTGCAACCAACCCGAACGTGACGACCGCCAGGGAGCTTAATGCGATGCCCCTGGAATTCCAGGTGGCCCGCTGGGTTCTTGTCCTTCTTCACATCCCGGTGGGCGGACCGCCGCGCATCCGCACCAGCAGGAGAGCCGGCCGGAAAGCGAATGAGGCCCGGCTGGCTAAAAAGCTCAATTGACGACGTCGGAGCAGGCATAATCACAACCGCAAAACGGGTTAAAAACCTGATTGACTGCGCGGTTACTTTTGGGCTTGAGGTAGGCTATACCATAGGAGATATCCACACTCCCTTTTGGCCCCACTCATGACCGACTCGCCAAAATACACCCTATTGCTCGAATTGCAAAGGGATGTTCATAACGAATTCAACCAGTCCGTCCGCCCCGCTCCGGTCCAGCCCCCGGTCACCGGCGCCGCGAAGCCGCTCCCGCTGCTCCAGGTGCGCGAAGCGGCCGTGCTGCCACGCGTGGGCGCCGCCACCTCCGCCCGGCAGAGACGCGGAGGGCTACCGTGCCGAGCATTTGGCAAAGGGGAGTGGCCGGAGCGTACCGCCGTGCTCAACGCGGCCCAGTCGCCGCCCGCGGTTGTCGACTCCTTTTCGCCGTGCCGGAAATGAGCGGCCCTCGTCACGCGCGGTCGGAGCCGCCCGCGGGGGCGAGCGCCACGGCCGCAAGGCCTGCTGCCCTCGCCCGCGGCCCTCCGCGGGAGCCCAATCGGGTCGCTGGTCACGGAAGTGTACCGGCCTTCCCACCCCCTTCCAACGCCTTCACCACATCACCCCGGCCCGGACCACCGGCCCTCACCTTTTCCCCTTTATGAACAATCCCTCCAACCCCCACCGCGCGCCCGGCCAGCCGGACACAAAGTCCCTCTCGTCCATTTCGCAACCCCTCGCGTCGTCCCACCCCCCGCAGACCGCCTCGGCGCTTGGCGGCGCCTGCCAACGGAACCGGTGCGAAAGGGCGTGCGAAGCCACGTTGCGGAGCCAGTACCCCGAGTTGCGCCGGCACTACCTAGCGGATCAGGAAGGCGCCCGGATTTGCGGGTGGGGCTCGCCCTGGCCGGACCGCAAGCTGGCCAGCCTGGACCATCTGTTCGCCGAAACGACCGGGGCGCAACGCCCGGAATCGCCGGCGGAAGTTGACGCGCCCACTGCCCGCTGCTCGCCCGGCCAGTCCGACGCGTGCGGGTACTCCACGCCGAGCTTGGCGAACCACCGGGCCATGCCCACGCTCCCGCCACCGGCGCGGATGACCTTTGACCGCTACGAGGACCGGCAGTACTACCCCAACCTGGACGACTGCCCGCCGCCCGCCGCCATCACCTTCCAGGAGCTGGAATGGTGGCTCACCGACCCCTACAGCCCGCATCGCGCCGAGACCAAAGCCATCGCCCGGGAATTGCCCACCCTGATGCAGGGCGGCTACGAACCCTTTATGATGCCAAGTTCGTGCTTCGTCGCCTTTAGCTCCCGTGGCACGGCCGAAGGCGGCGCAGCAGTGGCCTCCGGCCTCGGGGTCCTCCACTTCGAGGTAGACCCCGCGCGGTTTACTGGCCAGGTGCGCCGCGCCTTCCTCAGCGAGGCCTTCGGGGGCATCGACCCGCCGCTGCTGTTGAACCGGTGGCCTTCCCGGCTCGGCCTGACGGCGGTCGTCGCCCTGTCGGCCGGGCCCGAAAGCTATGCCCAAAAGATTGAGGACCTCGTGGTGCATTTCACCCACCAGGACCGGTACCGGGGCCTGCGCTGCCACCCGTGGCAGAACCAAGACCCAAATCGCCCGACGACCCTGTACTACGACCCAAGAACCGCTTTTCGTTCGGACCTGCTGGGCTAGCACGGGGCCCTTGAGCCGCCCCGGCGCGACAAGGCGCCGGGGTATTTCGGCGGCGGCGTCAAGTACCATCCCCCTTGATACGAAGGGGTAGCCCAGGCCGCGTGGGAAACTTGGCACTGAAACCGCCACGCGGTTCACGCCTATATCCGGTGCAAATCCCTTACAGGCCACCAGTAGGGGCGGCGTCGCGCCAGGGCCCCGGTGGCCCGATACCGTGCCCTCCGCCGCCGATAGACGGCCGGGGAGGGTGCACAACCTCATTTTTTACTAACGGGCTTCGAAGCCCATTTGCTCTCCCATGAATTCTCCCCAATCACGCCCTTCCGGCATGCAATTTCACGCGGACTCTTCCGTGCTCGAAACTCTAACGGCCTTCAACCAGGAGGAAGCCTTTCGAAAGCCGCTGCAGTTCCTCGCCGGCGCTCCTGCCCCCCAACCCAACGGTGAGTTAAAGCTGCCGGCAATTGCTTATGACAGCCTTACCTCGCCGTTTCCGCACGACCGAAAATTCGACCGCAATTTCAGTGTGTGGTACTTGAACGATGACCAGAGGGAGCTGTTTTTTCGGGCCGTGTTCATGCTCAAAGCCACGGACATCACCGTTTTCGTGCAAAACGGGGTGCCGCAGGGGCTGCGCATCACCGCGTGCCGTGGCACGGAAACCGCTCAGGTCGTTCTCTACCACAACAAGTCCGGCGCGTTTCGCAAAGCCCTGGCGGAAAGCCCACAGACAGCCCTTGGTCAGGAAGTCGTGCGCCTGCTTAATCGGCCCCTGCCGCTGTTTGCCAACGAAGTAGACGGCCTTTTCGCCGACGGGCTGCCGCTGCAACTCGTGTCGGCTTACTATCAACTCCGCGACGGGGCCCACAAGCGCCAGTGGGCACTGCCGTGGATGGAGCTTGGTATCAACGCGTTAGAGTTGTGGTTTAAAGCCCCACAACACGGCCTGGCGCAAGTGCTGCTGCATTACGGGCCGGGCGATGCACCGATTCAGGCCCGGGTGGCCCAGGTGCAATCCAACACCGTGCTCGCGCCCTTGCAAAAACTATTGCTCAGCCTCAGCAGCGCGGCGAGCGGAGCCGAAGGCGTCGCAACCCAATCCGCTTAGAGCCCCATAATTGGGCGAAGCGGCCGTCGATTGAATTATCGACGGCCGCTTCGCCCGCGGCCTTGGCCACGGCCGCCGGTCGGGCGCTGGCCGAGCGCGCAGCCCGGCTCGTTCGAGCCAGTGCGAAGCCGCTATTGGAGGCCTGCAACGCGGGCGGCGCGGCGCCGTGGCCCCAGTGGCCGATACCGTACCCTCCTTCGGTTTTCAACGCTGAAGGAGGGTGCTCTACCTCCTTTTTCACCGACGGGCCTAGCAGGCC
Source organism: Hymenobacter lapidarius (assembly GCF_001816145.1). GTDB lineage: Bacteria > Bacteroidota > Bacteroidia > Cytophagales > Hymenobacteraceae > Hymenobacter > Hymenobacter lapidarius. The sequence goes on from NZ_MDZB01000110.1 coordinate 30,678, forward strand.
CTGTTCACTACTTCCCCTCATGAAAAACCTTACTCAAACCTCCCAGCCAAACCCGGCTCCCACTGCTTTCCACTTCGACCCCGTGCTCTCCCGGCAACGCGAGGTGCAAGCATTGCCCGAAGGCCTGCGGCAGGTATTGGCGGAAGCCATTACGCGGCTCGAACCCGCCAACATCACCGTGCGCTGCATCGAACGGATGCCTCTTGCGCTCCGTGTGGCCATCAGCCGCCCGGACATCTTCGAGGACGAAGTCGGCATCGTCCTGCAGTACTTCAACAAGGCGCTGGTGCGGGGCCGTGCCGTGCGGCAAGGCGGTGACTCGCAGCTGATACAGGACGCCCTGCGGTGCCTCAATGCTTAGGCCCTCCGGTTAACTTCAGCACCCGCTTCCGATGTCCATCCTACGCCTCGAACCCCTCTTCCTCGAAGCCCACCTGGCCGCCCATCCGCCGCCCTTCCCTGGCTTTCGCCGCGACTGCTTGGTTGAGCTGCTGCACCAGTTGGCCCTGGTGCCGGCCAAAAACCGCCGCCTGGCTGCCTACCTGGCCGAGGAGCCACTCGCCTTCGTGCCGCTCAACTCGACAGCGCTCCAGCAGTGGCTGAGGTCCTATAGACTATACCTGGATTACTGCCTGAGCTCCCAACTTTTGGAGTGCGACGGCCACTACATCCCCGCCGCCCCGGGTCAGGCGCCCAAATCTCGCGGCTACCGCTACGGCGCCGTTTTCCGGCCCGGCGGGGCCGCGGCGGTACCGGGCTTCCGCGAGGTGCGCCTGCACGACCCGGCCCTGTGCCGCCACTTGGAACGGCGCCG
>NZ_MDZB01000111.1 GCF_001816145.1 Hymenobacter lapidarius
GCGAGAGGCGCATCCAGAGCGTATCGGAAATCGTGAATTCTTGGGTCGTGGCCATGCCGCTAAAGTACCACTTCCTTAATCCCTATTCGGATAGGTTCTTAGCGCCCTTGGGGTGCGTGCGGCGATACCAGAAATAACCCACCGCACCCATCAGAATGTAGGGCACGGTCATCATATACACAATGCCTTTGTTCAACCCAGCCACCTCGTAGTCATCGCGCTCCTGGCGCGCCGATTCCACCTGCGACTTACACATTACGCACTGAGCAGTGGCTCCCAACGGCGCCAAGCTCAACAAAACGCCCAATAACAGGGCAAAAGTCGCGGCAAAAAAGGTCTTTTTCATAGTATATAAAACACTGTAGCTGAGGCAAAGTTTCCGGGAAAATGCCTCTTGCTGTCGTTGTCAGCAAATTCCTTTAGGTATAGTAGGGCGAAATCATGAGGTATACAATGACGCCCGTTACCGAAACGTAAAGCCACACCGGGAAAGTCCAGCGCGCAATGGCCTTGTGCTTGGTATACTGGCCGGTAAGGGCAAAATACAGCGTGAACAGCACGAGGCCCACCGTTGCCACTGCCAAAGCTATGTGCGTGAGCAGCAAGAAGAAATACACATAGCGCACCGTGCCCACGCCCCCAAATGAGGTACTAGCCACCTGCGAGTGGTAGGCTACGTATGAAAGCAGAAACAGGCCCCCCAACGCAAAAGCAGTACCCATCATGGCGCGGTGGCGCAGCACTTGCCTCTGACGAATAAAATAATAGCCCGCCACCAGGCACACCGCCGTGAGGGAGTTGAGCACGGCATTCACCGCCGGCAGGAATTTCACCTCAGCACCCGGAATGCGGAACAGGTCAGGGAACGAAAACAATATGGCCACCAGCAGTGGTACCACCACCCCCAGCGTGCCTAGGATGATTTTGTAGCGCGTGTAGTCGCCGGGAGTCAGCACCGGAGGGTGCAGTTTTTCAGTTGGGGTGTTCATAGTCGTAAAGCTGCACGGTAACTTCCGTGAGTAAGCGGTCAATCTCGCGGCCGTCGGTGCCATCGTAAATGCCACGCACCCGGCGTTTGTTGTCAACCAACAACAGGCGGCCGGCAGGGATGTTGGCCGTGTACACGGCGCCGGGCAAGCGTGTGGGGTCAGCGGTGAGGCGGAATTCATCCAGCGCCAGGCGTTTCAGCGAATCAGGGCGACCCGTGAGGAAAAACCACTTGCCCGCTATGGTGCCGTACTGCTCTGCCAGGCGCGTGAGCGAAGCCGCCTTTACCGAATCCGCATTCAACACAAACGTGACCAAGCGAACCCGTGGCTCTTTCCGAAACTTCTCCTGCACCCGCAGTAATGCACGGGCCACGCGCGCACTCGCCTCATCGTCGCCATAAAACTGGGCAATGTAGAGGCCACTGCCCAGTTCCGTGCTGCTTACCTCGCGCCCAGCAGATGAAGGAAAGCGGAACGGTGAAACCTGGTGGAAAACAGTATCGCGCCGCCACTTACCGCCAACCCGCGTGGAATCCACACGGTCGGGCAGGTAAGTGGGCAGCGCGTAACGGTTGGTCCCGAAGCGGAACAGGAACAGAAATGCCAGTACCGGCACCAACAGCAACAGCCCCAGCAACAAGGTTTGGCGGGGCCGCATTTGCTACTTGAACATATTTTGCAGTACTTCTCCTACGTAGGAGCCTTCAGTTACCAGCGCCACCAACAGCCACACGAGCAGCGACATTGGCACCAGAATGGTCCAAATCAAGCCCTTGGTCTCGTGCTTCAGGTGCATAAACTCAGCCACGATGAAGAAAGCCTTCATGATGGTGAGCACGATGAAGATGCTGTTGCGCAACGTGCTGGGCTCCATCAGGAACACAAACACGAATTCTACAGCCGTAATGCCGACCAGAATGAAGAAGGTCTTCCAAATCCAAGCGGTATTCGGCTTGGCAATTTCCCCTTGCTGGAGATTTTCGTCAGTTGCGTGAGCAGCCATAATCAGATAGTAAAGAGGCGATGAAAGTGGTGCAATTGCGAGGCGGACGCAGCGGCAATAAGCACACCGTCCGCCTCACGCTTAAATCACCAGTTAAATTAAACGAGGTAGAAGAAGGTAAACACGAATACCCACACCAAGTCTACAAAGTGCCAGTAGAGGCCGATTTTCTCAATCATCTCGTAGTGGCCGCGCTTGTGGAACGTGCCGTTGGAAGTGGCAATGAAGCACCACACCAGCAGGCAGACGCCCGAGAGTACGTGGGTACCGTGGAAGCCCGTGATAAAGAAGAACAGGTCAGCAAACAGCACAGGCCCGTACTCATTGACCGCCAGGTTGGCCCCGAAGAATGTGGTGCCATCAGCCATGAGCATGCCCTTTTCGGAGCCGTGGATGAAGTGACTCCACTCCCAAGCCTGGCTCAGCAGGAACGTAGTACCGAACAGAATGGTCCAAAGCAACCACTTCTGCACGTCGTTCTTATCCATGCGGTGGCCGGCCTCAACGGCCAGCACCATAGTCACGGAGCTTAGAATGAGAATCATAGTCATCAAGGCCACGAAACCCAGGGGCACGTCCATGCCGTGTAGGCCCGGGAAGGCGTTGAATACTTTGTCCGGCACGGGCCACCAGCGCGTGCTGAACACGAACTCCTCGGCCTTGCCCACGAATACTTCGTGCTTGTGACGGATAAGACCGTAAGTCGTCAGGAAGGCGGCGAAGGTAAATGCGTCAGAAAGCAGGAAGAACCACATCATCAGCTTGCCGTAGCTCGCCTTAAATGGTTCGTTGCCGCCATCCCAGGTGCCGGTGCGTGGAGCGTCTTGGGTAGCGGAAGCAGCGGGGGGCTGCAAAGTGGTCGGTTGGGACATAGCGGACAGCGTAACGTCAGTTTTAGTGGTTCAAAAGTAAGAACAAATACAGGTACAGCCAAAGCCCGCCCAGAAAGTGCCAGTATAAGGTGGCGTTGCCAATGGAGAGCAAGGCGCGCGAATGCACCTGATAATTAAGGGCTCGCTTCAGTACGACGGTCACAAAAACAAGTCCCGTAACCAGGTGAAAAGCGTGCACACCCATCAGTACGTATAAAAACGAACCGGAAGGATTGGCATCGGCGCCCCCAAAGAAGGTGTTGCCGGCCACCAAGTCGCCGAAGCTAACGTACTGGCCCACCAGGAAGGCGAGGCCCAAAGCCAGCGTAATCCCAAGACCGGTTTTCATGCGCCCGATTTCATCTTTGCGCGCGGCCGCATAGGACCACTGCATGCTGGCGCTACTCAGGGCGATGAGGATGGAATTGACCAGCAGCGACATTGGCAGGTCAAACTCCCGCCAGTTGCCTTCGTCGCGCCGCACAATATAGCCGCTGGTGAAGGCCGCAAACATCATTACAATACTGAAAATAAGCAAAACGAGCAGCACGCGCTTGGGGTGCCAGCCGAGACCTACTTCGTTTTCAGGCAATATTTCGGAAGGGTTCATAGTTGTGAAAACGCCTGCTTGCGCCGACGCAGATTATTGATAAAAATGGGTAAACACGCTTATCTGAGCGTGTTCATTTATAACAACAAACGGCTACATTTTGTCCAGTACCAACGCAATTTGTACGATGGGTAAATACAGGAACGAGGCAAACATGATGCGCAAAGCGGACTTGCGCGACTGCGTACGCATAAGGTGAAAGGTGAGCAGCAGAAAGAGTACGCCACACACAACGGCAACCAGCGCCGACACCCGTCCCGAGATGTTGAATACCAGCGGCATCAAGCTCAGCGGGATAAGCAGTAGGGTGTAGGTCATTATCTGGAAGGCCGTGCGCAGGTCCCGGTTTCCGGGAGAAGGCAGCATTTTGAACCCCGCACGCTTGTAATCCTCGTCGGCTACCCAGGCAATGGCCCAGAAGTGCGGAAACTGCCACATGAACTGGATGCCAAAAAGAACCCACGCCTCCACGCCAATGTAACCGGTGGCGGCCACCCAGCCGATTAGGGGCGGCAACCCGCCCGGGATGGCCCCCACTGCCACGCAGATAGGCGAAATGGTCTTAAGTGGGGTGTAAATGAAGCCGTACAGAATGAGCGAAAGCAACGAAAGCGCTGCCGTGAGCGGGTTGAACAGGTAGGCCAGCAGCCCAAGACCCGAAACGCCCAGCAGCACACAAAATACCCAGCCTTCCATGGGGGTGATGATGCCCAGTGGTATCGGCCGTTGGGCCGTCCGCGTCATCAGCTTGTCCAGTTCACGTTCGTGAATCTGATTGATGATGTTGGCCGAACCCGTCACCAACAACCCGCCCAGCATGACGAGCAACGCGCGGCTCCAGCTAAAATCATGCGCCCCCAACATGTAGCCAATTGCGCTCGAAAACGCAACGGTGAGCGAAAGCCGGAATTTAAGCAGCTGAAAATAGGCGCGGGCCTTAACCATTAATCCTTCTGATAATTTGCACGTTGGCACCAACGGCCATAGCCTGAGCCCCACGGAACCGCAAAGTTACGCAACAACCCGCCGGGCGGCGTCCGTAGGCTCAATTGTTTGCAAGGTTTTTCGAGCGCGGGCAACTGCTAACAGCGCCAAAAACTGGACTCCAAACAATACCGTAGCCAGCGTGAGATGAATAGGTTGCACCGCGGCCGGCAGAGAAAAATACGCAAGTACAATACCCGCCAGAATTTCCAGGCCCACTACGCTCAACGTAGCTGCTGCAAGCTGACCGAGCCGCTTACTGCCCAGCTGCCACAGCTCGTAGCACACATAAATATTCAGGAGGAGCACCACTGCCGACACCGTGCGGTGAATGTTGAAGGTATTGCCCAACTGAGCTACCCAATTCTCCCGGGCAAAGTTTTGCGCCGCTATCATATCAATCTGCTCCCTAACCTCTGTACCAAGAATTATCTGCCAGAAGGTAAGCAGCAGCGCGGCCCATAGTGCCCATTGCACAGCGGTGGTTGGCACTTTCACGCCATATAAAGGCGCCTCCTCTCCCCCATCCAGTGCTGAGGCCAGGCTGAGCTTGTCAATGCGCCACTGAGCCCGGTCCACGGCATACAGCAGCATAGCAACAATAACGAGCGCCAAAGCCATGTGGATGGTGACCATCACAGGCAGCAAGTTAGTCGAAACTACCAGTGACCCCAGGTAGCCCTGCACGCCAGTGAGCAGAAAAGACCCAAACGCAAGCCAGAAAATGGGTTGGTCCCGCTGCCAGTAAGGCAGGGCAAAAATCACGGTCAGAAACACAAATACCCCAATCAGCGCACCCAGCAGTCGATTGATGTACTCAATCCACGTTTTCACGGCATTGAAATCCGTCTCGATATATTGGGTGGGATGCGCGAAAATATCTCCCGCAACCTGTGCAAAGCCCAGGCGTTCCAGCGTACGGGCCAGCTTTTGATTTTTCGCTACCCGTTGGGCCGTGTAAATCTCCTTGTAGTCAGCGGGGAGCTGGCTGGCTTCCGTTGGCGGAATCCATTGCCCAAAGCACTTGGGCCAGTCAGGGCAGCCCATACCACTGCCTGTGCTACGCACAATACCGCCCACAAGTATGAGCAGGTAAACGGAAACTACAGTCAGCACACCGACCAATCGAAAACGGCGCACTGCAGGGCTTATCTGTAAGCTATTCATCTTATTGTAAACAACCAATCCGTATCAAAAGTCTCGCAGGATTCCAAAAAGACTAGGCAGTACCAAAGAAAAAGGGCCGCCGGTGAGGCGGCCCTTTTTGGGACTTTGTACTACTTATACCTTACTCAACAGCGTCCTGCTCATAAGGGAAGTTTGAAGACTGCGTTTTCGAGTACGGCACGTTTTGCGGGATAAAGTCCACATCAGAACCGGGCTTGCTGTAGTCGTAAGGCCAGCGGTACACGGCGGGAATCTCACCGGGCCAGTTACCGTGGCCGGGATTGACGGGAGTCGTCCATTCCAGCGTGGTCGAGTTCCAGGGGTTCTGGGTAGCACGACGGCCGCGGAAAATGCTGTAGAAGAAGTTGAAGATGAAGACAAACTGTGCGAAGAATGCCAGAATGGCTGCAATCGAGATGAACCGGTTGAGGTCAGCGAACTGCGAGAAAGCATCGAAGCCAGTCCAGGCGTAGTAGCGACGGGGGAAACCGGCAATACCTACGTAGTGCATGGGCATAAACACCAAGTACACACCGGCGAAAGTCAACCAGAAGTGGATGTAACCCAGCTTCTCGTCCATCATACGACCAAACATCTTGGGGAACCAATGGTACACACCAGCGAACAATCCGAAGAACGCCGAGCTACCCATCACCAAGTGGAAGTGAGCTACCACGAAGTAGGTGTTGTGCATCTGGATGTCCAACGTTGCGTTGCCGAGAATAATACCCGTCAGGCCACCCGAAATAAACAGCGACACAAAGCCTATGGAGAACAGCATAGCCGCCGTGAAGCGAATATTGCCACGCCACAGGGTAGCCAGCCAGTTGAACACCTTGACGCCTGAAGGCACTGCAATAATCAGCGTCAGGAACATGAAAACCGAACCAAGAAAGGGGTTCATGCCCGTAACGAACATGTGGTGAGCCCACACAACAAACGAGAGCAGCGAGATGCCAATCAGCGAGCCAATCATAGCGCGGTAGCCGAAGATTGGCTTGCGAGCGTTGGTGGCCAATACTTCCGACACCATGCCCATAGCAGGCATGATTACAATGTATACCTCGGGGTGGCCTAAGAACCAGAACAAGTGCTGGAACAATACGGGCGAACCACCTTGGTTGCTGAGCGCCTGGCCAGCAATGTAGATATCTGAAAGGAAGAAAGAGGTACCAAACGAACGGTCAAAGATGAGCAACAGTGCCGCCGAAAACAATACCGGGAACGACAGGATGCCCAAAATGGCCGTGAGGAAAAAAGCCCAAATGGTGAGGGGCAGCTTGCTCATGCTCATACCACGGGTACGCATGTTGATAACGGTCGTCACATAGTTAACACCGCCTAACAGCTGCGAAACGATGAAGAAAGCCATGCTCACCAGCCACAGCGTCATGCCAGCACCCGAACCGGGGATGGCCTGAGGCAATGCGCTCAGCGGCGGGTAAATTGTCCAGCCAGCAGCAGCAGGGCCGGTCTCAATGAACAGCGACGCAAACATGATGATGCTCGACAGGAAAAAGAACCAGTACGAAAGCATGTTCATGAAGCCAGATGCCATATCACGGGCACCGACCTGCAACGGAATGAGGAAGTTCGAGAAGGTACCGCTCAAACCAGCCGTCAGCACGAAGAACACCATGATGGTACCATGCATTGTCACCAAGGCGAGGTAGAACTCCGGGTTCAATTTACCTGCTACAATCCATTTGCCGAGGAAAGGCGCGAGCCATTCCATAGAACCTTCGGGCCAGCCCAACTGCAAACGGAACAAGCTCGACAGGGTACCACCCAAGATGGCCCAAATCATACCCGAAATCAGGAACTGCTTGGCAATTACTTTGTGGTCTTGGCTGAACACGTACTTCCACAGCCAATGCTGGTCATGGTGCTCGTGGTCGTCGTGATGCAGGTGGTCACCGTGCTCAGTGGCGGGGACGCCTGCGGTACCAATGCCACCTTGCGTTTGCACGCCTGGCGACAAATTGGGCTTAGCTGCCATGTCTGACATAAAAAGATACCGTTTTAGTAAGGATTAATAAGAAGCTGCCAGAGGAGCGGGTGCTGTTTCCTTGGCTTCAGCGGCAGGCGCTGTTACTTCTGAAACCAGCGTCTTCGACTTCTGTTTCAAAGCAGCCAGCACTTCCGGGTTTTTCTGCGAAAAAGATTGCTGAGCAGCGAACCAGTTCTGGTAATCTTCAGGCTCATCAACTACTAGGCTAGCCTTCATTGCAAAGTGGCTACCACCGCAAATCTGGTTGCAAGCCAGTTCGTAGTTGAAATTAGGGTTGCCCAGCTTCGCACGCATCTCGTCGGTAGTCATCGTAGGCGTGAACCAGAAGCGGGTAGGCATACCTGGCACAGCGTACATCTGCACCCGGAAGTGTGGCATGTACACGGCGTGCAGAACGTCGCGCGACCGAATCTTGATAAGAACCGGAACACCTTTAGGCACGTGAATTTCGTTGGTCGTAAAATCGTCAAGGCCAGCTTTGTCGCTGAGGTCGAAGCCAAATTCATTCACGGCATCAATCATGCGGTAGTTCACTACTCCGAGTTTCATATCGCGGCCAGGATAACGAACCAGCCAGTTGAACTGCTTTCCCATCAATTCGACAACGACCGAATCCTTCGGTGCAGGACCCGTGATACGGGTCCAGGCTTTCCAACCGGCGAAAATCAGGGCAGCCATTACAATGGCTGGAATCACCGTCCAGATAACTTCAATCTTGTTGTTGTGCGAGAAAAAGTAAGCGCGACGGCCTTCTTTGTATTGGTACCGGTAAGAATACCAGAACAACAGGGCCTGGGTAATGGCGAACGCCACGCCAATCACCGCCATTGTAATCCAGAACATGCGCTCCATCTCGTGGCCGTGAACGGAGGCAATGGGCGGGTTCATTTTGCTGAAGTTTTCAACAAACGAATAAGCAAACCAGGCGCCTCCGAACACCAAAAAAACCAGCATCAAAATAGCGTTTACGCTATTGCTCATGCCAATGTCTCGGGTAAACGTGCCTGAGAAAATAGATGTGAATATCTGCAAGCGAAACAGCAGGCCGAACACGACCAGCAGCAACAGCAGCACAAGCAAAATAGTAAGAGCCGTCATTGAGTTTTTAGTAGGTTGTACTAAGTATTAAAGTACCGGCAAGGTGTCATTATAAGGAACAAGCACTTTGCCGGCAATTGACAATACAGTTTTAGGTAGTGTGGTGGACACTTTCGTCCAAGAAGGGGTGATTGACCGGAACAAGAGAGGCAGATGCCAGGCGACGTGAGAAAACAATGAGGAAAGCACCGAGGAAAATGGCAGCTACTCCTATCTCTATTAAGAACCCACTTTCACCCTTCAAAGTGCCCGGCATGAACATCAAATAAAAGTCTGACCAGTGGCCAATGAGGATGGCAATGCAGACGATTTTCATGATAATCATCTGGCGCTTCGCATCGCGGGTCATCAAGCCCAGGAATGGGAAAACGAAGTTGATAACAAGGTTAAAGAAGAAGATTCCCGTGTAGCGACCTTCGAAACCTCCGAGACGCTGGTTGTAGTAAACAGCTTCTTCGGGCAGGTTAGCATACCAAATCAGCATGAATTGCGAGAACCACACGTAAGTCCAAAAGATACTGAAACCGAACATGAGCTTACCCAAGTCATGCATGTGGTTTGAAGTTAAAGCCTTCAAGTACCCTGCTTGTTTCAGGAAAATAGCAGTAAGTGCAATGGCAGCAATGCCCGATACCCACCACGAGGCGAATACGTACCAGCCGAACATGGTGCTAAACCAGTGCGTGTCAACCGACATGACCCAATCCCAGGCTGCCATCGAAGACGTGACAGCGTACAGAACCAAGAATAAGGCCGAGGCATTGATGCTCTTATGAAACCATACTGTGCCGCCCAGCTGGTCTTCAGCCAGCGACAGCTGACGCAGCTTCCAGCTGAAGTACGCCCAGATACCAAGGTAAATGATAGTGCGAATCAGGTAGAAAGGGATGTTCAGGAAACCGCTCTTACCCGCAATGATGGCGTCGTAGTTTGGATTACCCTTCTCCATGATGCCTTCGTGCGTCCAATGGAAAATGTCATGACGACCGATTAGGAACACCACAAACATGATGACGGCTCCAGGAATTACCCAGGCACTCAGGGCCTCGGCAATACGCTTTACCATTACCGACCAACCGGCATAAGCCACGTAGTTGATGGCCAGGAATACTGTTCCGATAGTTGAAACGCCGAGGAAAAATACATTGCTGTGCCATAGGCTAACCAACAGGCGTTTCAACCACACAGGGTTGCCTTCATGGTGAGCCGAGGCACCAGCCCCGGCGTGCCCGGCGGCTTCGCCTGCGGCAGCGTGCTCTTCGGCACCCCACCCCATAATAGCCGCCAGCAAACCGATGATGAGAACCACCACGCCGGCAACAATGATGGTGATAAATGTCTTACGGGCGCCATCCGTAACAACGAGCTGTTCAGCCGTGGCGCTATCTTGGTGCGTCAGAGTTGCCATAGTTATTTGTTGCCGGGGAAATAAGTGACGCCGGAACCGTTTGGAGCGATAGTTCCACCTTGGCCGGGAGTTGCAGAGCCTTTGCCTGCCTGAGCCTGAAGAACTGGGGCCTGGGTGGCACGGTCGGTCATCTCAGTAGAATCATTTGCAGTCGACGTAGGCCCTTTTGCAATGAGCTTGCTCAGGCCATCCGGGCCCTCGCCACGCTGCAATACGCGAACGTACATGGCAATTTTCCAACGCTCCTCAGGGTTCACAATGGAACCATGGGGCATCATGCGGTTGCGGCCCCACTGAATGACGTGGTAAATGTGGCCATCGTTCATGGTTTTGTAAGCACCCGCCGTGTAGTTGGGTACCCCCTTGAACTTGGCGCCTACCGGGCCGTCACCGGCACCGGCCTCACCGTGGCAGTGCGAGCAAATGCGCGTGTAAAGCACTTTGCCTTCTTCCAAATTTGCTTTGGTATAAGGAAAAGGGTTGCGCAGGGTACGCTCAGCAATCCCAACACTGTCTTTGGGAATATGATTGTAGTAATCGAGCTTACCAACGGGAACGGTAGCAATTGGGGGCGTCCGCTGGTTGATGCCAAAAGCATTGACTTTGTTAAAGCTAGTCTGCTTCAGGGGCTCGAAAGCAAGAGGCTCATACATCTCTGGCGCGTATTGCACGCCAGGGTCGTCCTGCCGGGGCGTACAAGCCGGAGCAAGGCCCAAGGACAACAGCAGCGCCGAAACGCGCAGGGTAAGGTTCAGCGGGTGCTTCATTACTTGGTGGTCATTTCTTTTTGGTTGACTTCTGAAGCGCCGTTGTCGCGCAGCAGTTGGGTCAGCCGGGGAAATTGCGAACTGGTTTCATCCAATTCGATGGCCATTACGAATTTGTCGTCGGTCGAGCGCACATCCATTACCGGCACCTTAGGACGAGGATACAGTCCCGTGATGGTGAAAAAGGTAATGGCCATGCCGTGACAGGTGAAGAAAACCGTCAATTCGAAAGCCACTGGGATAAAGGCAGGCAGTGCGATGTGCGGCTTACCACCGATAATCATGGGCCAGTCGAAGCCCAGCATGTAAATCTGCATCCAGAGCGCAAAGGCTAGGCCCGTCATGCCGAAGAAGAAGGCAGCAATGGGAAGGCGCGAACGTTCGATGCCAAGGGCATCGTCAATTCCGTGAACAGGATAGGGCGAAAACACGTCGTGGACTTTCACGCCGGCGGCGCGAACATTCTCTACGGCGTGCAGCAGCACGTCTTCATCTTCGAAGATGCCGAGGGCATAGCGCTTAGTCATGCTTGTTGTAGTTTACGGGTGCCGAAGCAGGAGCCCCGTGAATGGCAGGTTGTGGAGCGGGAGTCGCGTGAGCAGCTTTCTGCGGATTGTAGGTCGGGCCGTTGTCCACGGTGTACTTCAGGATGGTTTTCACCTCAGCCATGTTAATAACTGGGAAGAACTTGGCGAAGAGCAGGAACAAGGTGAAGAACAAACCCAGGGTACCCAAGTACAGGCCGATATCGATAATGGAGGGCGAGAACATGGCCCAGCTCGACGGCAGGTAGTCGCGGTGCAGCGAGGTTACAATGATTACAAAACGCTCGAACCACATGCCAATGTTCACAATAATCGACAGCACGAAAGTCAGCGGAATGCTGTAGCGTACGCGGCGCAACCACACCAGTTGGGGGGTAATCACGTTGCAGGTCATCATGGCCGCATATGCCCACCAGTACGGACCCGTAGCCCGGTTAATGAAAGCGTACTGCTCAAATTCAACCTGCGAGTACCAAGCAATGAAGAACTCAGTGATGTAAGCCACGCCCACAATAGAGCCGGTCACCATCATGATTTTGTTCATCAACGCAATGTGCTCCAGGGTGATGTAATCTTCGAGGCGGAACACGACCCGGGTAATCAGCATCAGCGTGAGTACCATGGCGAAACCCGAGAAGATAGCACCAGCCACGAAGTAGGGCGGGAAGATGGTGGTATGCCAGCCCGGTACAACCGAGGTAGCAAAGTCCATTGATACAATAGTGTGTACCGAGAGTACCAGCGGGGTCGAAACACCAGCCAGAATCAGCGACACCGTCTCGTAGCGCGACCAGGCTTTAGCCGAGCCGGTCCAGCCAAAGCTCAGCATCGAGTAGCTGAACTTGGCAATGGTGCCCTTGGCACGGTCGCGGATGGTGGCGAAGTCAGGAATCAGACCGATGTACCAGAACACCAGCGACACCGTGAAGTAGGTCGAGATGGCGAACACGTCCCAGAGCAGGGGCGAGTTAAAGTTTGCCCACAGCGAACCAAACGTGTTCTGGAAGGGGAATACCCAATAAGCGAGCCAGGGACGGCCCATGTGCAGCACCGGGAACATCGCGGCGCAGATTACGGCGAAAATCGTCATAGCCTCTGCTGCCCGGTTAATGGACGAGCGCCACTTCTGGCGGAACAGCAGCAATACGGCCGAAATCAGCGTGCCTGCGTGGCCAATACCAACCCACCACACGAAGTTGGTGATGTCCCAGGCCCAGTTAACAGTTTTGTTCAGGCCCCATTCTCCGATACCGAACCACACCGTGCGGTAGACGGAATAAAAGAATATACCCAGAAAAAACAGCGCCACACTCAGGGCAGCCATCCAACGGATGTTGGGCTTGGCTTCTACCTGATAGCAGATGTCTTGCGTTACGTCGTGTAGCGTCTTACCCCCGGTTACGAGCGGCTCGCGTACGGCTGATACGTGCTGCATAATCTTATAGGTTAGTGATTATTAGGCGTTTTCTTTTGCGAAGAATTCAGATTCTGCGTTCCGAATCTTGGTCAGATAAGTCACGTTTGGCTGCACGTTGATGGACTCCAGAGCATGGAAAGCTCGCTCGCCATCTTCGCGGCGCAACAGTTGGCTGAGGCGGCTGTTCGGGTCGCGCATGTCACCAAATACGATAGCCTCGGTGGGGCACGACTGAGCACAGGCCGAAACAATTTCGCCGTCCATGGGGCGACGCTTCTGCTTCTTAGCTTCGAGCTTACCCAGCTGAATGCGCTGGATGCAGAACGAGCATTTCTCCATCACACCACGGGCGCGCACGGTTACGTCGGGATTCAGCACCATGCGGCCGAGGTCCGTGAACATGTGGCCGTTTACGGTCTCAAACTTCTCGTTGGAGTAGTAGGAGAACCAGTTGAAGCGACGGACTTTGTACGGGCAGTTGTTGGCGCAGTAGCGGGTACCAATGCAACGGTTGTACGTCATCTGGTTCAGGCCTTCCGAACTGTGCGTGGTAGCCAGTACGGGGCACACAGTCTCGCAAGGAGCGTGGTTGCACTGCTGGCACATCATTGGCTGGAAGATAACCTGCGGGTTGTCCGAAGGGTCTTCCATGGCTGTGTAGGTGCCCACTTTGCCAACCGTCTCAAACTCATCCTTGTGGTGGTCGGAGCTATAGTAGCGGTCAATGCGCATCCAGTGCATTTCACGGCGGTTGATAACCTCCTGCTTACCTACTACGGCAATGTTGTTCTCGGTCTGGCACCCAATCACACACGAGCCGCAGCCGATGCACGAGTTGAGGTCCACGGCCATGCCCCAGTGGTGGTTGTTGTACTGATAGTCCTGCCACAGCGACACCTTGCTGGGCTTCTCCAAACCGTCAGGAGTGGCTACTTTTTCGTACTCCGTTACCTCTTTGGGATTCTTGATGTACTGCGCCAGCGTGTTTTCCTGCACCACCGACTTGCGGTCCATGATGGTGTGGTGCGTCTGCGTCTGAGCAATGGGCGATTTAGCCTCAGTCTTAGCCAGCGTCACCACGTTGTGGTACATCAGCCCATTGGCCGTTGCCGTAGCGAGCGGAGCAGCATTGGCACCAACCTGGTCACCGGCTTTGCCAGCCAGCGTGCGGCCGTAGCCCAGCGCGATGCTCACAGTGCCGTTGGTCTGGCCAGGCTGTATGAGCACGGGCAGCTCAAGTGAGTAGCCATTGGCAGTCACCTTGATGACGTCGCCTTGCTCCCACTGATTATCGACAGCCATTTTGCGTGGCACGGCCACGTAGTTGCCCCAAGTTGCTTTCGAAACCGGGTCGGGCAATTCTTGCAGGAAGGGGTTATTGGATTCGCAGCCAGCAGCTCCCAAACCTACTTTCTCATACAAAGTCACTTCAATTGCATTGGCAGCAGGCTTGGCAGCCCGACCAATCTGGTCAACTGCTGCGGCGGGGCTGAGTGCCGCTGCCGTCATGGCAGGAGCAGGGGCAAGCGCGGTGCCAGTGGCTACGCCGTCGTGGACTACTTTGTCCCAAGCCGCATCGGTTGGGGTCAATGCGCGCCAGGTGGCACGCAGGTACTGGTAGTAGCCGGTGTTGTTGCCAGCCCAACGCAGCAGGGTCTCCTGGCCCTGACGGGTTGCAAAAAGCGGCGTGATGACGGGCTGCCCCAAGCTCAGGAAGCCCCGCTTAGGCTCGTAGTCATTCCACGACTCCAGCCAGTGGCTGTCGGGAGCGGCGTACTGGCAAAGCATGCCGGTCTCATCCAGCCGGTCGTTGAGGGAGATGGTCAGGGGCACTTTGGCGATACCTGACTTTACTTTCTGACCGAGGGGGTGGTTGTAAACCGGGTTGGCATTGTAGAAAATGACTGCCCCAACGCTTCCGTTGTTCATGTCATTCACCAAAGCAGTCATCCGGGCATCATCGCCCTGACGCACGTAGGATGGCGCGGCCAAGTCAACCGTGGTCCCCACATTGCCGAGGGCTTGGTTGATAGAAGCTACCAATGCCTGAACCGCCGGGTCGTTGGAGCCCGATACTACGAGGCTGGCACCCCGGTTGGCGTTCAGGTCCTTCGCAGCCTGGGTCAATTTATCATTCTTGTAGGCAGAAGCTCCACCGGCACCGGTTACGGCGTTGTAGAGGGCTACTGCTGCTGCACCCATCTCCGAAGGCTTAACCGGAACGCGAATGTCGGCGTTGGAGCCGGTGAGCGTCATGGCTGTTTCGAACTGGTAATGACGCGACATGGAGCGCTTGTCCCGGCTAATCTTGCGGGTCATGGCGTACTGGCGGCTGTACTCCACGGGAGAAATCCAGGTGCCCAGGAAGTCAGCCCCAAGGCTCACAATAATGTTGGCGCGGCTGAAGTTATAGCTGGGTACGACACCGCCGTTTGCCTGAAGCAGGCCCGTTACCGATTGCGCGTCGTACATGACGTGCGTGGTATTGGGGTAGCGGGCAGCAAACTCAGCAATAGCCCGTTTAGTGGTGGGGCTAATGATGGTAGGCGAAACAATGGCAATACGGCCCGTAGTCGCCGCCAATTTGGCGCGTACTGTCCGGTCAAGCACAGCGGGCTCTATCTGCTGGTGGCCATTGCCCGATTTTACTGCAAAATGCTGCAACCGACCGCCATCGTACAGGCTCAGCACGGCAGCTTGTGCACGCGCCGAAAGGCCACCGTTGGTGATTGGCGACTCTGGGTTGCCTTCCAGCTTAATTGGCCGGCCGTCACGGCTCTTCACCAGCACGGCATTGTAGTCGGCGCCGTTGAAGTAGGTGGAAGCGTAGAAGTTCGAGATGGCCGGGTCCACTTCCTCGGGCTTGTTGAGGTATGGAATAGCCTTGCGAACAGGAGTCTCGCAGGAGGCCAACGTGGCCGCAGCCACGCCAAAACCCATTAGTTTGAGGAAGTCACGACGAGGAGCCGACGTAGCATCCGTGCTCGCATGGCTTTCCTTCACCGGCATGAACTCAGCGAAAGCTGATTGCATGAACTCCGGAGCGTTTTCCAGTTCCTCAATTCCTTTCCAGTACTTCATTTGGGAGGGTAATCAGTAGTCAGTATTGGGTAGTCAGTCGGTTGCAACAAGTAGCCCACATACTGACTACCCAGTACCGACTACAATAGAATCAAATTATTAGTAGTGGCACTTCGAGCACTCGGTGCCGCCGTTCGACGACACGGTGAAGGGGGCACCGGCATTCTTGGTGTTGTGCAGCTTCACGAGGTTGTCGTAGTACTTGTTGTCTTTGGCGTTAACTGGCATCTCGCGGTGGCAGTTGATGCACCAGCCCATGGTGAGGGCCGAATACTGGTACACAACCTCCATGTTCTGGATAGGGCCGTGGCAGGTCTGGCACTGCAAGCCCGCCACCTGGGTGTGCTGTGAGTGGTTGAAGTAGGCCAGGTCGGGCAGGTTGTGGATACGCACCCACTGAATGGGCTGCTTGCGCTCGATGGCACGATAAATCTTCTTGATTTCGGGCGACTCCGTCTTAATCTGCGAGTGGCAGTTCATACAGATGTTGGCCGAAGGGATGTTGGCCGACTTGCTCTTGTACACCGAAGTATGGCAGTAAGCGCAGTTAATCTGGTGTTCCCCGGCGTGCAGCTTGTGCGAGAAAGCAATGGGCTGCGTGGGCTGGTAGCCCTGGGTCAGGCCAATGGCCATCACACTTTGGACACCTTCATAAAGTAAAACCAAAGCGAAAACGACACCCACAATACCACGCAGCGCGGGCGAGCGGTACATCTTACCCCAATCGAAGCGCTGCTCCAGGATTTCAACATCGCGGCCATCAAGGTCTTTGCGGCCGCGCAGCACGTCCTTCATCAGGTTGCCGATGATTACGAGCGTTACCACCAATACAATCAGCACCACTACCAATACAATCAGCAGAATGTCGACGTATTTACCAGCACCGGCTTCTGCACCGCCAGCATCGGCTTGGCCATCGGTCGCGGCTGCATTACCTGCAGTTACTCCGGCTCCGGCCACATTGGCTGATTTGCCTTCTTCTGCCGTTACCCAAGCCAGAATGGAGTTAATCTCCGTATCCGAGAGGGCAAATGAGGGCATTTGCTGCTTGTTGTATTTGTTGTAGATGGCTACGGCGTATTCGTCGCCGCTGGCCACCAGCTTGCTGGAGTTCTTAATCCAGGGCAGGAGCCAGGACACGGGCCGACGCTTGGTGATGCCAGACAGAGCCGGGCCAACTATCACTTCATTCACCGCGTGGCACTGCGCGCAGTTCGTTTTAAACAAGGCATCACCGGCTGCAATGGCGGCAGCGTCGCCACCACCGGCTGCCGGAGCAACAGCGGTTGCGGCTGTAGCGCCATCGGTGGCGCCGGGTACCACGCCTTCTTTTTTGACGGTAGCTGTGGCTCCCGCGTCTTGAGCGGCAGCCTGTTGGGTGCCGGCAAACGTGAGGAACAAAGCCAGCAACAGATGAGGTAAGGAACGGAGACGAATGCTATTCATAAGAAAATAGACGGTAAAACGAAACGCTAGGGCATTTCAAGGCCACAAATGTAGGTCAGGAATCGCAGGCGGCAAAAAGTGAAAGGCAATTTCTGGGCATCGGAGGTGGCCTTATTTGAGCCATCTATGGTCCTCCTCTCCCCTACTTGCGACTAAACGCCTCATGGGCAACCTAATCACAGCTTTTTCGGTCACTTCACATTTAAAGTATAGCTTTTTTACAGGATAACGACCTGAATTACAACCAGTGTTGTGCCATTTTGTTAGCTCCAAGCCTCAGAAATACGCAAAAACGGTGGCAATAGGTTATGGTCGATTTACAAGGCCTCTTCAGCGCAACCACCAAGCAAGCATTACTGCGGTTTTGCTTGGCCAGTGCGATTACCTTAAACGTAGCACTGTGTCTGCTTTTAAGGTGATTTTGCCGATGGGTGGTGGGGGTGCCCTTTAGTCAGGTTTATTTCCTCAATTATCGTCTTCCTCTACACGACAAGGCCTATTATACTAAGGTAGGGCTCAGGGTTCTTGGCAATCTAGCGGAAAGTCAGTACCTTTGCGCCCCAATCAAATTTTTTCACCCCCTATATTTCACCCCGTCGTAATGGAAGTAAGAAATTACGAGACGGTCTTCATCGTAACTCCCGTGTTGAACGAGAGCCAGGTGCAAGAGACGGTCGAGAAGTTCACCCAGGTGCTTAAGGAAAATAGCGCCGCCATTTTGTCCACTGAAGCCTGGGGCCTGCGCAAGCTAGCGTACCCGATTCAGAAGAAAACCACAGGCTACTACTACTGCCTGTCATACACTGGACAAGGTAACATTGTTGACGTGCTTGAGCTGGCTTTCCGCCGCGACGAGCGCATCATCCGGTTTTTGACCACCGTGCTCGATAAGCACGCCGTGGACTACAACAACCGTCGCCGCAACGGCGAGATGAACCTGCAAAAGGCTGCAAAAGAAACCGAAGCCGTAGCCCAATAACCCAGTAGTAACATGGCATCTCCCGCATACAACCGGAACAACGACCGGTCGGCTATGAACAAGCCGCAGGACACCCGCAAGAAATACTGCCGCTTTAAGAAGAACGGCATTAAGTACGTGGACTACAAAGACCCGAACTTCCTGCTGAAGTTTGTGAACGAGCAGGGCCGCGTGTTGCCCCGGCGCCTCACCGGCACCAGCCTGAAGTTTCAGCGCAAAGTGACCCAGGCCATCGCGAAGGCTCGCCACTTGGCTTTGATGCCTTACGTAGCCGACGCTTTGAAATAAATTATGAGTTATAAGTTTTGAGTTTTGAGTTGCTCTACGGGCAATTCTTAGCTCATAACTCATAATTCAGAACTCATCATTCTGAACAAGACATGGAAATCATCCTCAAAGACGACGTTAAGGGCCTTGGCTACAAGAACGACATCGTGACCGTGAAATCGGGCTACGGTCGCAACTTCTTGTTGCCGCAGGGTTTGGCCATGCTGGCCGACAAAACCAACAAGAAAATCACGGCTGAGAACGTGCGCCAAGCGGCTCACAAAGCCGACAAAATTAAGGGCGACGCGCAGGCTATTGCGGACCAAATTGGTGATGCATTCCTGGAAATTCGCGCTAAAGTGGGCGAAAGCGGCAAAATCTTTGGTCGCGTAACTACCCTGCAATTGGCCGAAGCGCTGAAGGCAAAAGGTATCGACGTGGACCGCAAGCGTTTGTCGTTTGACCAGGAGCATGCGGCTGCTGGCGACTACACTGCGACGGCTAACTTCCACAAGGAAGTGAAACACACGATTAATTTCCGCGTTGTAGCTGAGTAGTTAGTGCTCAACCATCAATGAAAGAGCCCTGCCTTCTGGTGGGGCTTTTTTATTACCCTTCGGCCCGAAATCGCGGGCAAGGGCTATTTTTGCTTCGATGTTTAGAACCGAATTATCCATTGCCCCGGCCACCGACCAACTTGCGCGCACGGCGCGGGTCCTCACGCTGGGCTCCTGCTTTGCCGACAGCATCGGTGCGCGCCTGACTGCCGCTAAAATAACGGCGCTGGTGAATCCTTTTGGCACCGTGTTTCAGCCACTGGCGCTGGCCAAGCTGCTCCGCGCCGCAGCCGGCGAGGAAGTAGACTGGCAGCAGCACGTGGTGCAAGCCCGGGGCCGCTGGCAGAGCTACGACCTGCACGGCAGCATCGGGGCCGACTCGCCGGTGGAGCTGCTGCAATACATTCAGGAGCTGGTGCGCCGCACGGGCGAATTTCTGCGGCAGGCCGATGTGGTGCTCCTGACGCTGGGCACGGCCTGGGCTTACCGTCTGCGCGAGACCGGCGAGTTGGTGAACAACTGCCACAAGCAGTCAGCCGACCTGTTTGTGAAGGAGCTGCTCACGCCCGATGAAATCATCAACGGCCTGGCGGAAACCCATGCTTACCTGCGACGCATCAATCCCAATCTGCGGTTTGTGCTCACGGTGAGTCCGGTACGTCATATAAAAGACACGCTGCCGTTGAACTCGGTGAGCAAGTCGGTGCTGCGCGTGGCTACGCACATCGTGAGCGACCTGCTGCCGGGAGTGGCATACTTCCCCGCCTATGAGGTGCTGATGGACGACCTGCGCGACTACCGCTTTTATGCGTCCGATATGCTTCATCCCACTGAAGTAGCAGAGGATTACATCTGGGACAAGTTTGCCCGTACCTACTTCGATGTTGACTTTGGCCGGTTCCGCAAGGAGTGGGCCGCGGTGCAACAGTCGTTGAGCCACAGGCCGCTGCACGAGGGGGCTCCGGAGCACCGTGAGTTCCTGGAAAGCACGCTGCAAAAGCTGGAGCAGCTGAGCCTGCGCAAGGTGGAAGTAGCCGCGGAGCTGAACATGGTGCGCGCCAAAATTTCGTCGTTGCCGGTGCCCAAGCAGCCCGAGCTGGTGGAGATGTTGGAGGACGACGAAGAACGAATCGACATTGGCGAGGGCTCGGTGGCGCGTGAGGCGCAGGCGGCCCTGCGTGATGCTGTGCCAGCCAGCCCCGATGCCGACAGCCGCCCGCCGCGCTTGTCGCCCGAAGAATTCCGGGCGCAGCGGGGTGACCGTTCCGGCCGGCCGGAACGTGGCCGCCGCGATGGCCGCGGCAAGGGCCGGTCGCAGGTTCCTACTGAAAATGAGCAGTTCCAGGCAGTGGGCGCAGCAACGAATGCGTTTGGTGAGGCAGATGCCCTGCTGAACCCAATTCTGCTGGCTCCCGGCGCCTTGGGCGTTGCCGAGCAATCGTTGGAAATGACTACCCTGCCGGCTGCCGCCAATCTGGACGGCGCGCTTGGTGAGGAGGAACCGGGCAAAAAGAAAAAGCGACGCTCGCGTGGCGGTGCCAAGCGAACAGCACGCAAGAATGCGCTCCGGCTCTCTTCCGGGGAGCTTATGGCTGATGAGACTGATTTGGAGCCCACTACGGACGCAACAGCTGCTATAAGTGGCTTAGACGAAACAGTAGAAGCCACTGAAATGCGTCAGGAAGGCCGCAAGTCTTTGGTCATGACGAAATCGCAACCCGTTAAGCGCGGCGGACGCGGCAACGAATCGGGCCGGGTGCCGCGGGTGGCGTTGTACTCGCCTAGCATTGATGCCTCGATTGAGGAGAATGCCGCAGCTCCTGCGGATGCGGCAGCTTCGGCGCCTGAGCCCATTGCTACTAGTGCCGGGCAGTTGCCAGCGGCTGCTGACGCAGTAGAGGGAGGAAACACCGGGGGCAACCGGTCCCGGAACAGCCGTAACCGAGGCAGGAAAAATGCAGCCTCAGCCGCTAATGCAGAGGCTGCTAGTGGTGAATACGTTGCTACGCCGGCCCAGCCAACGGCAAGCCCGGCAACTGGCAATGCCGAACAAGTTTCCAATGAACCTGTGCCCGCGCCTAACCGTGCTGGCCGCAACCCAAATGCAAACGGCACACAGTCTGCCAAGCCTGTTTATGAGGCAGTTTCCGCGGCTTCTGATTCCGGGGTGACAGATGCTTCCGTTGCGGCTCCGGCGCGGCGTACTAGCCGGCCAAAGAGGGCCGTGAGCCAGGCTCGCGCCGAAAAACCAGCGGTTGATACCCCCGTGATTCCGGTACCCGATTCGCCGCAGCTGCGCACGCAAGTAGCAGCGGGCCGAATGACCGGGTCCTCGGCTACGCTGATTGAGCGATTGCCTGAGGCTGCTGCCCCGGCAAAGAAGGCAGCTGTAACTAAAAAGGTAGCTGCGCCTAAGACGAAGAGTCCTAAAGCTGCTGTCCTGCCGGTTACCGCCCCTGTTACCGAGGAAACGAAGCCTAAACCACCTAAAAAAGCGGCGCCGGTTGCCAAAGCAACGGCAGCAACTAAGCCTAAAGCAGCAGACAAGACCAAAGTGGCGGCTAATCCTAAAGCAGCCCCTAAAGTGGCAGCAACCAAACCGGCATCTAAGCCCAAAGCGGCCCCCAAAGCGGCAGCAGCTAAGCCGGTGGCTAAGCCCAAAGCCACTTCTAAACCGGCGGCAACCAAGCCCGTGGCAGCGAAACCGAAAGCTCCTCGTAAGCCAGCAAAACCAGCTTAAAATTTCCCAAACCCGGCCCACGAAGCCGGGTTTGGTGTTTTAGGTCCCCTCGCCTATCTTGTTTGCTATGGCCACCGCTGCACTTCCCACCAATCGGCTTGCTCAGGAAACGAGCCCCTATCTGCAACAGCACGCCCATAACCCGGTGGACTGGTACCCCTGGGGCCCGGAAGCCCTGACTCGGGCGCGAAATGAGCAGAAGCCCATTTTGGTGAGTATCGGGTACGCGGCCTGCCACTGGTGCCACGTCATGGAACGGGAATCGTTTGAAAACGCGGCCGTGGCTGCGCTGATGAACCGTCATTTTGTGTGCATCAAGGTCGACCGGGAGGAACGGCCCGATGTGGACCAGATTTACATGGATGCCCTGCATGCTATGGGCCTGCGGGGCGGCTGGCCACTCAACGTTTTCCTGACGGCGGAAGCCAAGCCGTTTTACGGAGGCACGTATTTCGCTCCGGGCAACTGGATGAAGCTGCTTGAGAACATTGGCCAAGCGTATGCGGGCGAGCATCGGACAGAGCTGGAGCAGTCGGCGGAGCGGTTTATGGAGGTAATTGGGACCAGTGAGCTGCAGAAACACAGCGGCCGCTCCAGTGCCCCAGCGCCACTAAACGAAGCGTCTGCGGGCTTGCAGACGGACGGAATGGACAACGCCAATCCGGCCGGCGTTTCGGAGGAAGAATTCAAGCAGCTGGTTTACGCCCTGGACGCGCAATTTGACCGGGAACGCGGCGGTCTGCCTGGGTCTCCGAAGTTTCCGATGCCCAGCGTGTGGCGCTTTTTACTGCGGGCCCACGCCATCAGTGGCAGCCCGGCATTGTTGGACCAAACCGTGCTCACGCTGCGCGAAATGGCCTGGGGCGGGATTTACGACCAGGCCCACGGTGGATTTGCCCGCTATTCGGTGGATGCAGAGTGGCTGGCCCCCCATTTCGAGAAAATGCTCTACGACAACGGGCAGCTGGTGAGCCTCTACAGCGAGGCGTTTCAGGTCACGCAGGATGCGCTTTTCCGGGAGGTGGTGTATGATACCGTCGAATTTGTTCGCCTGGAGCTAACCAATGCGGAGGGCGGCTTCTACTCCTCCCTTGATGCGGACAGCGAGGGCACGGAAGGGTTGTTTTACACTTTTACTACCGCAGAGTTACGCAGCATTTTGGGCGAAGAAGAGCCGCTGTTTTCGGCCTACTACAACTGCACGGCGGCCGGCAACTGGGAGCACGGCCGCAATATTCTGCATCGGCGGCAAACCGACGAAGCCTTCGCTGCTGCCCACGAACTGGCGCCGGACGTGGTGCCCGGGATGGTAGCGGAGTGGAAGCAGAAAATAATGGCCGTGCGCGCCACCAGAATCCGCCCCGGCCTCGACAATAAGGTACTGACCGGCTGGAACGCCCTCATGCTGCAGGGCCTCACCGATGCCTACCGGGCATTTGCCGAACCCGAGTTTCTGGTGGTGGCCGAGCGCAATGCCCGGTACATTGAGGCCCACCTGCGCGACGGCGAGCGCCTCTACCGCACCAGCAAAAACGGCCGGCCCAGCATCGGCGGCTTCCTGGAAGATTACGCCCTCGTCATTCAGGCATACATCAGCCTCTACGAAGTCAGCTTTGTGGAAAAATGGCTACGCGAGGCCGAGACGCTGACCGGCTACGTGCTCCGCAACTTTTTCGACCCAGCCGAAACCCATTTTTTCTACACCGACAGCAACGCCGAACCGCTCATTGCCCGCAAAAAAGAACTGCTGGACAACGTCATTCCCGCCTCCAACTCCGTGATGGCGCACAACCTACGCCGCCTGGGGCGGCACCTCGAAAACAGCCAATACGTAAGCCTGGCGGCCGATATGCTGGCCCAGGTACGGCATCTGGTGGCAAAAGAGCCGCAGCATCTCAGCAATTGGGCCGCGCTGTATGCCGCACTGCTGCGGCCGGGCGCCGAAGTTGCCATCATCGGGCCGGACGCCGAAAATTTTCGCGAGGAACTTAACCGCTCGTTTTTGTTTGATACCGTGGTGGCGGGCACGGAAACTCGCTCGGAGCTGCCAATACTCAAGCTGCTGAAACCCGGCCCCCAAGGCGCAACGGCCGTGCATATCTGCCGGAATCAAGCCTGTCTGGCACCGGTGTACAGCGCTGCGGAAGCACAAGCAGCCTTGTAGCGGCCCGGCGCAGGTGGGCACTACCGTCCTGTTATCTTTACTATTCGCCCCCTACCCCGCTGCTGTTTTGAGTTTCACGCTTGATTTTATTTCGCCCACCGCCGCTCCGGCAGCCGACCGGGTGACGCTGTTTGCCGACGTTATTCTGCCCCTGCCGCTGCCCCGTCTCTACACGTACCGCGTGCCGTATGAGCTCAACGACAACGTGGTGGTGGGGGGCCGGGTAATTGTACAGTTTGGAGCCAAAAAGACGCTCAGCTGCATTGTGGCCGCCGTGCACGAGCAGGCGCCCAAGGAATACCAGGCTAAGTACATCCTCGAATTTATTGACGATGCGCCCGTGGTGACGCAGCCGCAGCTGAAGCTTTTTCGCTGGATGGCCGACTACTACATGTGCACCATTGGCGAGGTAATAAACGCGGCCCTGCCCTCGGCGCTGAAGCTCAGCTCGGAGTCGCGGATACAGCTGCACCCGCGCTTTTCCCGTGAGGAAAGCGAGTACCCGCTCAGCCAGCAGGAAGAGGTGATTGTGGACGCCCTGGGCACCACCGAGGATGGCAAAGCCCTGACTTTTACCGAAGTGGGCGAGCTGCTGGGCATCCCCTCCTTCCACAAGGTGATAAAGTCGCTGATGCACAAAGATGTCATTTTTCTCTTTGAGCATACCGCCGACAAATACTCGCCCAAAGTGGTGAAAAAGGTCCGCTTGGCGCATCATTTCGTGTCGGAGGCGTCCATTGAGCAGCTCTTCAACACCCTTTCCAGCAAGCCCAAGCAGCTGGACGTGCTGATGAAGTACCTGCAGCGCGTGCCGGTGCATCAAAACGAGTACTCCAACCAGAACGGCATCGAAAAAGCCGCCCTCACCAGCAGCCCGCACCTGTCGGCCTCAGCGGTGAACACGCTCATTAAAAACGGCGTGCTGGAGCAGTTCGACGTGATTGTATCGCGCTTTCCGTTGGAAGATGAGCCCACGGCGCAGCTGCATTTCACCCTCACCGATGCCCAAACCACGGCGCGCGACGAGATAATGGCGCATTTCGGAGAACGGGAAATCACGCTGCTACACGGCGTGACGGGCGCTGGCAAAACCGAGATTTACATCGACCTCATCCGCAAGGCGCTGGAGAGCGGCGGGCAGGTGCTGTACCTGCTGCCCGAAATTGCTCTCACCGCCCAGATTGTGACGCGCCTGCTGCGCGTGTTTGGCTCGCGGCTGGGGGTGTATCACTCCAAGTTTTCAGACAATGAGCGGGTAGAAGTGTGGAATGGCGTGCTTTCGGGCCGGTTCCAGGTGGTGGTGGGCGTGCGCTCGGCGGTGTTTCTGCCGTTTGATAACCTCTCACTCATCATCGTGGACGAAGAGCACGAGTCCAGCTACAAGCAGTACGAGCCCGCCCCGCGCTACAACGCCCGCGAAGTAGCCCTGATGATGGCCAACTTCCAGGGTGCTAAAACGCTGCTGGGCTCGGCCACGCCGGCCGTGGAAACCTACTACCAGGCCAAACGGGGCCGCTATGGGCTGGTGAGCCTCACCAAGCGCTTTGGCGAAGCCGGAATGCCCGACATTGAGTTGGTGGATACCCGCAAGGCCCGCGAGCAGAAAACCATGCACAACCACTTCACCGCCGATTTGCTGGGTGAAGTGGAGCGCACCCTGGGCCGGCAGGAACAGGTGATACTCTTTCAGAACCGGCGCGGCTACGCACCAGTAGTGGCCTGCCAGGACTGCGGCTGGATACCCAAGTGCACCAACTGCGCGGTGAGCCTGAGCTACCACAAGCACAGCCACGAGCTGCGCTGCCACTACTGCGGCTACCACGACAGCATGGTGAGCAAATGCCCCGCCTGCGGCTCCCGCGCCGTGAAAACGCAGGGCTTCGGCACCGAGAAGATTGAGGACGACCTGAAAATAATGTTACCCCAGGCCAACATCCAGCGGATGGACCTGGACACGACCCGCGCCAAAAACAGCTACCAGCAAATCATCGGCGACTTCGAGCAGCAGAAAACCAACGTGCTGGTGGGCACCCAGATGGTGACCAAGGGCCTGGACTTTGCCAACGTGAGTCTGGTGGGCATCATCAACGCTGACAGCATCATTCACTACCCCGATTTCCGGGCCCACGAACGGGCCTACCAGATGTTTGTGCAGGTGAGCGGCCGGGCCGGGCGCAAGGGCAAAAAGGGCAAGGTCATCATCCAGACTTCTGACCCCACGCAGGTGATTTTCGACAAGGTGATTCGCAACGATTACGCGGAATTTTATAACTACGAAATCATGCAGCGGCAGGAGCACGGCTACCCGCCCTTTATGCGCATCATTAAGATGACGGTGAAGCACGTGGAGCAGGGCCTGGGCGAGCAGGCCGCCATTTTGCTCACGCAGGAGCTGGTAGAGCGCCTGGGCCGCGCGGCCGTGCTGGGCCCGGAGGCACCGTACATTTTCCGCATCCGCAACTTCTACCTTCAGGAAATCACCATCAAGCTCGACCGCGCCCACACCGCTTTGAAATGGGCCAAAGAGCAAATCTGCGCCGCGATGGACGTGGTGAAGGACCAGAAGGAACTCAAGCAAGCCCGCCTAGTAGCCGACGTGGACCCGATGTAGCCTGAGCAACTGGGTTGTCAGTTGCTCGTTATCAGTCTTTAGCCTAGTTTTTATACGGATGCTGACAACTGATAAGTCATCAAAAAAGCCCCCAGCCGAATAGCTGGGGGCTTTTTTTGGTTTTGGTATTGAAATCAGCTGATGCTACGCTTGGTCTAGCAGCCAGAGAATGATGAATATCAAGCCAATGATAGCGATAATAAGACCAATGAGGCCGAAAATGCTGCTAACAAAGCTGAACAAAGAAACCAGCAAGCCAACCAACAGGAAAATAATACCCGTGCGGAGGTTGCCGCTGATGGCGCTGGTTTCGGCGGTAGAAGCGGTGTTGTCGTGCTTGCGCAGCGAACCCGACTTCTGGATGAGCTTGTCCACTTTCCGGGTCACTTTGCTCAGGGCAATGCGCTGGGCCAGGTTGGTTTTAGGAGCGGGCGTGGCAATGGCCGAAGCAGCCGCAACGGTGCTGGCTGCTGCTACAGCAGCCGCTGCTTCTTTGGTAGCAGCTTCGGGCTTGGCGGCGGCAGTAGCTACGGCAGCCGGAGCGGCAACCGGGGCAATGGTCGCAACTTCCTGCGGAGCAATGGACTCAGCGGCAACGGGGGCCATTGCCACGGCGGTGCTTGGAGCCTTGGCCGGCACGGGCGTGGCTACACGGGTTACGCCGTGGTAGGAAGAGCCCTTGGGCAACATGGCGTATTCGGCACGGTTGCAGCTTCCCAAGGTGAGGGCACAGGCAGCAACCGCAATGAGTTTAGCGAAGGGAGAAGAGATGTTTTTCATGTGTAAAAGGTGTATGAAAATGGAGAAATAGTCGTTTTACGGCTAAAAGTACATATTGATGGTTCTTAATCAGGCACTTTCTTATTTAAACATTAAATTATCGCGTTTACTTCTTATTATCAACGCGTTGCGGCAGAGAATTTCTCCTTCTGAACGCCAGGGCGGCAATTGCTGTTGAACAGACCATGTGTGCTTACTTGCGAATTAATATGAACTATTGTATTGCTGGTTGGCAGCGGGCGTTGTGCCTTGTGGGGGCAAGCAGCAGCGCTGCGGGGCTGTTGTTGGGTTGCACCCAGCTTCCCGCCGAGACAACTCCTTCACTAGCTGCTACCCAGCGCCTGCAGACCGACACCAGCGGCTATGTCATGGCCCCGCCCCGCGACCCGAATGGTATTGGAACCTACTACCTGGGGCGCCAAATTGCCCACGTAATGGGCCACGAAGGCGCCGACTGGCTGGAGCGCAGCGGCCGCCAACAGGAAGAAGGCACCGATTTGCTGGTGCGAGAGCTCCGGCTCAAGCCCACCGACGTGGTGGCCGACATTGGTGCGGGCACGGGCTTCTTCTCGTTCCAAATGGCCAGGAAAGTACCGAAGGGGCAAGTACTAGCAGTGGACATCCAGCCCGAAATGATTGCCTCCTTGCGGGAAAACAAGCGCAAATTCAACATCACCAACGTGCGGCCGGTGCTGGGCACCACCACCAACCCCGCGCTCCCCGCCGACAGCGTGGACCTGGTCTTGATTGTGGACGCTTACCACGAGTTTGACCACCCCCGGGAGATGGGGCGGGCCATCCGGCGGTCGTTGCGCCCCGGCACCGGGCGCCTGGCCCTGGTAGAATACCGCGCCGAAGACCCCAATGTGCCCATCAAACGCATTCACAAAATGAGCGTGGAGCAGGCCCGCAAAGAAATGGCCGCCGTGGGCCTCGAATTCGTGGAGTCTATTGAAACGCTCCCCCAGCAGCACCTGCTGGTGTTCCGCCGGCCCAAGTAGCATGCTGAGCGGTGCAGCTGACGCACCGGTTGCCTGGTGGCCAGCTACCAGCTAAAGTGGGGCTCACTGTGGGCAGGGTGGTCTTTCTGTCCGACCTTTGCGGCCATGAATGCCCCTCACCCCCGCGACCTTTCCATCCACGATTTCTCGTATCCGCTGCCGCCCGAACGCATTGCGCCGGAGCCTTTGCCTGACCGCGCCGCCAGCCGCCTGCTGGTGAGCCGCAACGGGCAGCTCACGGACCAACGGTTTCGCGAGTTGCCGAACGAGCTGCCAGCGGATGCGCTGCTGGTTTTTAACGACACCCGCGTGGTGCGGGCCCGCTTGCTTGCCCGGCGCCCCACCGGCGGGCAGGTAGAGCTGTTTTGCCTGGAGCCGATGGCCCCGCACCGCAGCCTGGAAATGGCGCTGCAACAAACCGGCAGCAGCACCTGGCGCTGCCTGGTGGGCAACGGCCGCCGCTGGAAAGAAGGCCCCGTGCTTCTGGAGTTTGAAACCGCCGACGGCCAGCCCGCTACCCTCTGGGCCGAACGCCAGGCACAGGAAGCCGGTACCGCGCTGATTGATTTTCGCTGGGAGCCGGCGGCGCTGCCTTTCGCGGAAGTACTGCGGGCGGGCGGTCACTTGCCCCTCCCCCCCTACCTCGGGCGCCCGGACACCGCCACCGATGCCCTGCGCTACCAGACTGTGTACGCGGCCGCAGAGGGGGCCGTGGCGGCACCCACCGCCGGCCTGCACTTCACGCCCGAGCTACTGGCCGAGCTGGAGCAACGGGGTTTTTCGACGGGCCACATCACCCTGCACGTGGGTGCGGGCACCTTCCAGCCCGTGAAGGCCGACCGCATGGCCGACCACCCCATGCATACCGAGCCGATTATCGTGACGGCGGCGCTGCTTCGGCAACTGCTGCGCCACCGGCCCAAACCGGTGCTGGCCGTGGGCACCACCAGCCTGCGCACCCTCGAAAGCCTATATTGGCTGGGAGTGGGCTTACTTCAGCCTGCCACGACGGAGGGTGGCGAGGCGGCAGGACAGCCGGAACTGCTGGTTACCCAATGGCAGCCGTACGACATGGCTGCCGCCGCTGCCGGCATCAGCACGGAAGTGGCGTTGGAAGCCTTGCTCGAGTACCTGGAGGCCAATGGGACCGATACGCTGCAAGCCAACACCCGGCTGCTCATTGCGCCGGGCTACCGCTTCCGGCTCATCGATGGCCTTATTACGAACTTCCACCAGCCCGAAAGCACGTTGCTGCTCCTGGTAGCCGCCCTGCTGGGGCCCGGCTGGCGCACGGTGTACAACCACGCCCTGGCCCACGACTACCGCTTCCTAAGCTACGGCGACAGTTCGCTGCTGCTGCCGGGCACGGAGCAGACCAATGCAGGCATTGCGGACCACCGCTGAAAACCTCTGGTTTGAACCTGCGTACAAGCCCTACCTCCTTCCAATTATCTATCACCATCCACTCAATTATCCACCCCACTCATGAAAAAGTCTCTCATGTTGCTCGCTGGTCTGGCGCTTGCCACCACCGCTGCCAACGCCCAGGTTGTTACCCCTGCCACGCCCAAAACCGAAGTTGAAGTGCGCGACAACGGTACCGTGAAAACCACCACCACGACTGGCAAAACCAACGTTGGTGCTGCACTCGAAAACACCAAGGACGCCGCCGGCAACGTGGCTCGTAAAAGCGGCCGTGCAGTGAAGCGTGGGGCCAAAAAAACCGGCACCGTTGTAAAGCGTGGCGCCAAAAAAACCAAGCGGGCTGTGAAAAACGGTTCCCAGGAAGCCAGCTCGGCCGTAAAAGAAGGCACACAGAAGCTTGAGCAGAAAACCGAATAGGCTGGCAACAGCGGCGTAACTCCGCAGCTACCTAAGAACACAAAAAATCCCTAGCCTGATGGCTGGGGATTTTTTTGTGTCCTTAGGTAGCCTAAACCTCTGTTGCAGCGCTCACCTGCCCAGCTTTTCGTGCAACTCGTGCCGCACTCGTTCCAGCACTCCTCTCCCGAACAAGCTCATCCCCGCGTTCAGGACCACCAGGGCCGCGGTGCCCGCGGGTACCCACCGGGAGGCGGGCGCTTTTTCGTCTTTCATATGGCCGGCCCATTGCACCATGCACGCGCCGGCGCCGATGGCAGTGAGGCCGAGTGGGGCAAATAGCAGCCATTTATTTTTGTGTGTCATAAGAAGGAACAGGTGAAATGATGTGGAAGGAAAGGCCGGCGCGCCGGCGCAGCTTGCATTCGGCGCGTACCTTTCGGCTTTCTGCTTACGCACCCCATCCCGACGTGTTACGGCGGCCTCGCCGGCCCTTTTCCCCATGAGTCCTTACGAACAACTGCTGCACCTCGCCTTCACCACGCCCAACGACGTGAAGTATTACCTCACCCCCACTACCCTGCGGGCCCACGACCAGCTCCGCAGCGCGGCACCGGCCGACAAGCCTTTCCGCTTCGAGCAGGTGCGGCTGGGCCTGGCCATGGGCATTCTCAAGCTGGTGTCCGAACTGGGCGACCATGATGAGAGCCGGCAGGTGCTCGACGTGCTGCACCGGGCCTTGAGCGAAGCCCGCTCCCCCGAGGACATTGACCGCATCATTGGCCGCGAGGCCCGCCTGTTTGACCGGCTTTATGAAAACCTTTATGTAAACGAAGAAGGCGAAGAGCTGCTCAACCTCTTCGGCCGCACCCTCGATGCCGACGCCCCGCAATTGCTGGAGGAGGTGGCCCAGGAGGCCGTCGATTTGGCGCGCACCCTCGATTTCAGCACCGACGAAGAAGAGGATTAAACCACTACCTCTGGCTTAGGCCCGGCTACTAAGCTCAGCTCCAGACACAAAAAAGCCGCTCCGGATACCCCATCGAACGCACCTTTGCCAAGCTCAAACAGTTTCGCCGTTTCGCCACCCGCTACGATAAACGACCCGAATGTTTTTTCGCCTGGTTCCA
>NZ_MDZB01000112.1 GCF_001816145.1 Hymenobacter lapidarius
GAGGCTTAGCTTCACGGGGCAGAACGGGCAATGGTGTGTAGGAACCCCAAAGGTCGGACTGCCCCGTTTTTATGCCCTAAAGTTTAGTAGGGTAGAGTGCGGGCAAGTTTAACCCCGACCTGAAAGCACATCTGCTGGACCTGGGCGACAAGTTTACCACCGCCGACCTGGAATCGTTGCTCATGCGGCGCTAATAGGTCCTTCGCTGGTAGTTCTCTGAGTGCGACTTCGCCGCAAGCCCTCTCCTATCCGGCCTGAGCCCACGTCTGGTTGCTCAACTCATACTTATGCCAGCGCACGTGCTTAAAAGAAGTCGACTACGCGTTGTTAGGCAGGCTTCGCGGCACAGGCAGCCGGTCCGCCAGCGTCCGTGTGCCAGTATGAGGGCACGTCCTAAAGCCAATCTGGCCTATCGCGACACGCACCGTCCCGGGGTGGGCACTCCATTCGGCGGGGTGCTGCCGGCGCAGCGACGCAGCTGGACAAGCTTCTTCCTTCAGATGATGTAGTTTAAACGTTCCGCTATTTCTGGCCATCATAATAGCAGAACGTTCTATTTTTTCCCTGGGCCACCATAACCCTGCCTTCGTCATCCACTCGGCCCAGGGCTTTTCTCCGCCAGGAATATTAACCCGGGTGGCTTTCTTCGTCACGCCGGATGATAGCTTCCATCTTTTCATTCAACGCAATAGCCTCTTCAATGGCCTGGCGAATTTCATTCGACAGGGGTAAATGGTGCAGCATGCGCACAAACTGACTTTTTACTTCATGCGATTGGCTTAAAAGCGATGCTTTGGGCTTATAAAACGAGCATTGCGCGCACGGCATTCGCTGGCTGCATTGGTCGAAGAAATCATAAGTGCAGAAGCCGTGACCGAGGTCGACAGAGGGCGCCGACTTGCCTTCGGCTGGCAACTTATCCTCATCCGTAGCAGGTTTTTTTAACTGCTCAAGCTGACGTTTGTCAATGCTGATGTGATTCGCCGCAGCGTAACCCTCCCGAAGCTTTTCCTCATTTATATCTTTGTAAAATTCAATAGCACCACCGGAGCGTTGCCCTAACCAATGCTGCAAGTCGGAATCACTCATTGCTGTTGGAGCGCCACCCAGCTGGTGCGAGGGTATGCCGAGCCCGATGGCTGGTGATTTTTCCCAAAGCGTCTGTAACGGAAATGCCGGCTTTTCGGCATAATACAGGTATAATGGTCCCATTGAGATACGCAGTGCCAACCTGTTTCCCTCGCCAGACGAATAGGAAATCCACTGCTTCGGATGTTTTATAATCCCAATGTTTGGGAACAGATGGACGAATTCTCTCCCATTTTTCAATGGCATTTCCCACTAATCCGGGGACTGGCTTCGAAAAACCAAAACCGTTTTTACCTACAGGCACGGTCAAAGAGCAGATGACGGGGAGTGAGGAACTGCTCTCGTTTTCCTCGGGGGGTGTAGGCCGTATGCATCCTACTTGTAGCCGGTAGATTTCATCGGAGCGCAATCCTGTATAGAGCCAAACAAGCGCCATTGCTCGATTCATATCCAGTGGATAATGGATTTTAGGAGAAGCGCCCATCTTGACCATCAGTGAATTAGCAACAGGAAAATCCTCCTTTGTCAGGGACAACCCAGCTTCAAGCAATTTAATCCACAGGGCGGGACCAATTGGCCGGGGGTTAGGCCCTTGATTAGCATAAACGCTCCTGGGCGTGGCCAGGTAGCGGTCTGGTTTGAAGGTCATTGAAAACCATTCCCATTCGTGACAATCTTTGAAAAACATCCGTAAACTAGCCAGCAAACGCGTCTGATAAGCACCCCTGAGCGGCTTCCCCAGATTGGGCGTTGATTTAAACTTCGGGTGTTGCCACTGTCCTACGTTCATCCTTGACACAGCCGCTACATAGGCAATGGCTGTGTTTTTGGTCCATTGCTGTGCACATGCGGCGGATGGATACTTTTCAGCGGCCCATCTTGCAGCTTTAGCAACCGCCGCTTTTACATAATTACGCACGGCACCACTTTCTTCCGAAGTCTCAAACCACGCCTGAATCAGACGAGCCCAATCAGCGGATATAGAGTCGGCTATTCCAATTGTCACCCCACTCCTATTCCCCTTCCAGGGCGTAGGCAAACAGCTGGGTAGCACTTTAAGATTATATAGTATGGTAGACAGGGTGATATAGCTCCTTTTTAATTTTACATCGGTAGAATGCTTTTCATATAGCTTCTCTAAAACGGGCAGGGTAAGCTTTTCTATATCAGGGCACCGATTGGCCAGTAGTGCCGAGCAGGTGGCCACGCTTACCATCCATGAGGTCCGTCCAATTCGATTGCTCTCCGCCGTCAGGGTCTGCATCGCTTTCTCAACGGCGACTCTTCCAAACATACACTGAGCGGAGACGAGTGGTAGATGACCAGTAACCAATTGATAAATTGGAATCTCACATAAGTGGTACGCGCAAGCCAATAGGCACTGACGGTCTCGGCAAGCTGACTTTTTACCGGTGCCTTGAAAAACATTGTCAAGGCCTTTAAACTCCCTTAGCGTTTTACCAACTGTTTCTATCCACGCGATGTCGTCCCAAGCCCATAGACTTGTTTGCCGTCGATGCATCTCGTGCAGCAGCAACGAAACGCAACTCAGCAAGCGGTATTCTCCCCCTTTTGGAAATCCCTGCTGCAGCAGCACGGCTTCAATGGGCTGAATGAGCCGGTCCAACTGCTGCCTGGTCTGCTTTGTGAATGCATTGCCGCCTCTACCCATATGGCCGCGCGCTTTCCAGGCGGCCAGCGCGGTTTTCTCCAACGGGCTCAAGGTGAAACTCCTGTCAAATGGGAGAGGTTGAAAAGGCCAATTCCGAACGGCCTCATTTCGTACTTTGCGGATGGTCATATCTTTGGTTGTATTAGAGCGTTTTTCATGGTTTCTAGTCGCCAATCCAGCATCGAACCAAGCGTTTGACGAAACCGCTCGCTCAATTCATGTCCGCTCAAGTGTATGTATAGCATCGTTGTGGCATCGCTGCTATGCCCAGCGAAAGCCGCAATTTGAGGGAGCTTCCAACCGGCCCGGGCTAAATCAGTCAAGCGCAAATGCCGCAGCGTGTGCGTCGTAAGCAACGGCAAGCCGGCCCGTTTTCCCAAAGCCTGTACTATCTTGGACCAGGTCCAAAATGTGAGGGGTTGAGCTTTGTTACGCCGTGATTCTGAAAGGAAAAGCAGGTCCGTTGTTGGGCTTAAGCTCCGGCGTTGCTCAAGGTAATCCTTGTACAGTTCGGCCGTCACTTTCGAACAAGGCACTTCTCGTGCACGACCCGTTTTAGTAGTTTCCCTCCGCAAACGAACCAATGGCACGCAAGGGTCGAAATCGCGGGTTTCCAGTGCGCACAACTCCCCCCGGCGCAGGCCTGCATCATAGGCCAAAGCCAGCATGAAGCGGTTCCGGATGGGTTCGGACGCCGCCGCGTTCATGATTGCCTGCCACTGCGTTTGATTCGGCAGCCAAGGGTCCTTTTCGTAGCGCGCAACCAGGCCGCGGCTCCCCCTCCCATACCCTCTGCCCTTTGTGTATTCGCCTTTTCTAACGGGATTCTTAGCCCTAACCCCTTCATGCTTTAAGTAGTCGTAATAAAGCCTGACGGTTGCTATTCTCAAGCGCACGGTTGCATTAGCGAATCCTTCATGCGTGGTGCTTTTCGCGTATTTGGGAAGCTTGGCAGGGCTGGCATGCACAGCGGATTTGGAACGTGTGTTGAGGTCTTTGAGGTAAGCCACGATGTTGACCCGCTCGGCATCGGGAGGATTGATGGCCTGAATCGAACAAAACTGAAAATAGTCCACTAACGCATAGCCGTAGGTGCTGACCGTGTTGGGTGTGAAGCGTTCTTCTTGTTCGGTGAGCCATTCTCCCGAATAGGGCTGATTAAAAAGGGTGGGAAATCGTTCTTGAAGGGTCATATGATATGGATAGGACGTTGGCAATGAGAGAATACGCGGTCGTTTCAGCAGAATGATTCCACAGGCTTACCCCATGGTAGTATCAACGTCACTCCCATGGTATTGCTTAGGTTATTCTATATATTGCGAGGCGATTATTGTGGTGGAGGCATCCTTCCACCGAAAAATTGCAGCGTAGGCGCACTGCGGACCAACGCTGCTACCGGGATGGGGGCGAGACTTCGATGAAGTCCGTCGCTTCCCCCTGTTCCCAAAGCCATCTCCTTTACACATGCGACAAGGTGGCCGTATGTGTGCAGGTAAATCTGCTACCTGATACTGATTATAGCCAGTGCAATCAAAAAAGACACCGGCTCATGCGTCAAGCGAGGGAGGAGCCATTCTCTTGAGGCATGGTGTCGCCAGTCAGTTACCTTAATGGGGAAGCCAGAAAATGTTAGGTAAATTATTTCTACAAATCAAGGCCATAAAAGGTGATCAAAAATTGCACTATACTATTCTGGTGTCTCAAAAGTATACTAAAGTTTTTGTACCACAAAATACTGACTTTTAGGCTTGTGCGTATATAAATACGTCCTGACTTGAATTGTACTCATATACGCACGAGGTCAATCTTCAAAATGTTTTAAATTAGATTCCGGCGTTTAAGCGCCAGCCCGTGGTCAACGCCATTGACGCCTGTTGGCTGCCAGCATATCAACCAGCGCGAAAGTTTGATTGCTCCGACGGTGGCCTCATGAGCCGCTCCGCTTCAATATGGAGTACTTTCTGGCCTTCAATTGGGAATAAAATGCCAACGCGCCCGATTAGCTTTTTGACCTAAATTTTAGCCAAGGACGTAATTCCACATAATTTCCAGTCCAGTTATGTTTAGCCAAAGGGTGGCAAGGTAAACGCGCGCTGTTCAGAATTACGAGTCTTTTATCGCTACTGATTCTTGGTCAGGGAATCGAGTTCCTGTTGGAGTGCCACGGCTGGCGCGTAGGCGGGGTGCTGCCGCAGGGTCTGCTGCACGTAGATTCGGGCCGAATCGGCGCGGTGGCTCAACAGATACGCTTCCGAAAGGGCGGCAAGTGCTTGTGCGGATGCCCCGCTGCCTTGGCATTCGCGCAACAAGTACCGGCTCGCTTCCCGGGGCCGGTCCAGCGCCAGCAAGCAGACCCCCAGGTTGTAGTTTATGGCGTTGGTGTTTGGCTTCACCAACGCGGTCAGGTAAAAGCTGTCGAACGCCTGGGGGTAGCGCTCGAGTCGGTAATAGGTGTGCCCCAGGTTTTCCACGGCGCGGTACAGCAGGGCGGTGTCGCGGCCTGTCTCCCGGGAAACCAGGGCCCTGTACGCGGAAACGGCGGCGGGGAGGCTGTCGCGCTCGTTCATTTCGTAGAGGGAACGGCCCTTGTAAAAAAGGGCTTCGGACACGCGCTCTTGCCGCTTGAGGCACGCCGAAAACAACCGGTTGGCCGCTTGGTACTGTCCCTGCTCGTAGGCGGCAAGTCCCCGGTCAAATTCCTCCGTAGGGGAACAGGAGCCGCATAACAGCACAAGCCATGCGGACCACAGGGTGTGTTTCATTTTGCGAAGTTTACAAAAACGGTGGCAAGGTAAACGCACTCCGTTCATTCAATGGAACGTTCTGCTGTTAGGGAATAGCCTCGGGCGTACGCGCTTTAACGCGGGGACCGCTCCAGTAGGCCAGTGCGCCTAGCACCAAGGCCAACCAAAAGGCAATGACCAGCCCGTTCCAGAAATACGTCCACTCGTCGTGGCTGCCGCTAAAGCCCATCCCGCGTAACGCCGCGTGGGCGTTGGGATTGGTGAGCTTCGTTTGGCGAACCCATTCGTCCCAATCGCACTGGTCGGCCAGAAAGAACCCGGCCCAGCAGCCCAAGGTAATGCCAACCGCGACGCGTTGCAATCGGCGACGGCGCGGGGCTACCAACCGCACCAGCACGCAGAGCAGCACCAAGCCCGGTAGCAGCGGAAACATCAGGAATAGCAAGAACACGACGCTTGAATGAAAGGGTAGAATCGAAAGTTTGCGCTAACGGTACTGCCTTGAACGCGCTTCGTTTGAAGTAAGGAGCGTTCAGCCAAGCGAGAGGCAACGGCCTCTCCCCCTTTTGCGCGTACTTCGCCTCCCGGTTGCCCTCCGTTACTTGATTGCCCTTTCATGACCAAACTCCCGACCGAGGCCGGCGCGTTCGATTTAGTGTGCACCCCCGACTGGCTCTACTACCGCGTGCAGCTGACGCGCCTGCGCCAGGTGCCCTACGCCTACTACAAGACGGACACGTTCCACAACCTCGAAATCACGGAGCAGGAGTTCAACGGGGCCAAGTACCGCGGGGAAGCCGGACCCTACGAGGACGGCGAAGAGGTGGTCTACGTGCCCGATGGCAACACGCTGCGTTGCTTCTACCAAGACTCTGTGATCCGCCTGTTTGGCCCTGACGGCACCCTGCTGCGCGCTTTGCCCGATTCCATTGTGGCCGTTTGCGGCCTGTACAGCATCGCCCTCGACGCCGACGGGCACCTGTGGACGGCGGACCCCTGCTACCACCACGTGGCGCAGTACGAGGTGGCCACCGGACGCCAGCTGTTTGCGCTGGGCGGCGGTTGGGACCCCGGCGAGTTCAACCACCCGGAAGACGTGGCGGGTTACGATGAGCACGTCTTTATCAGCGACATGGGCAATCAGCGCGTGGTCCGCCTGCATACCCGCACCCACCAGTTCAGGACCTACCGTACGTTTGAGCAGCCGGTCTGGCAGTACCGGCGCTTCCAGCAACGGGAGTTGGTCCGGCTCGACGACGGCATTTACCTGCTGTAAGCCCTAATGAAGTCCTTGCTCACGGTTCAGCCAAACGGTCCCAAGGTAAACGCCCGTTGTTCAAAATAAGGAGCCTTATTTTGATTGAGTAGGTGGACGGTGGTGCCCGTACTTTAGGAGCATGAAACAATTGCAAGGGCCTTTCCTCGGAGCTGCTTTACTGCTCACGGCCTGCTCCGGCCCGCAAGAGGCAAAAACCGACACCCGGGCACCAGCCTCGCCCTCCCCGCCCGCTGTTAGTCCCAGCGGGTCGCCCGCGGCGACCGTGCGAGCCTTTTTGACGTGGTACCTGCAGCACCAAGCCCCGCTTAACTCCCTGCCGGTGGTTCCGGCCCGTATGGACGAGGACACGACCCAAGTGTATGCGGTTGACTTTCACGCAGTCGAGGACTACGTGCGCCTGCTGCAAAGTAGCGGCACAGTATCGCCCATTTATCTGCAAGCGCATCGGCGTTATTTTCAGCAATGCGCGGATTCGTTGCGTGCCCACCCGCAGACCGATGGCTTTGTGAACGGGCTGGATTACGACCATATCCTCTACACCCAGGCTGGGGACATTCAAACCCAAATCGTCCTCCGAAGCCAGCCAACCCGGGTGACGGTTGGCGCCGACACGGCCCAAGTGGTATACCGCTTTACTGAACAGCAGATGAGCGAGGGGCCCAACCTAGCCTTTAGCTTAGCGGTAGAACAAGGACGGTGGATGATTACGGCCGTGCGCCCCCTTGAGTAAGCGCAAGATGAGTTCACGCAAAGGGTCGAGCCGTAAACGCGGCCTGTTCAGAATTACGAGGATTTAACGAAACGAAGTAATGACACGCAAAGACGTATTCGCTATTCTGGCCGTGGTTGGCCTCATCGGGGGGATACAATTCTACATCAGCCACAGTTTAAACAACCTCGAAGAAAAAGGGATAAAAACGGTTACCGTCATTGTTAGTGTTAGCCGCAAAAACGTCCGGGCGGCTTTCGTCGGCAACGGCAGACGCTGTGAGCACGTGCAATCCAACACGTACAAAGTGTTGGAAGGGGAGACGTATGCGCTGCGCTATGACCCCGAGGACGTAGCCGATGCGCACATCTACTTCGACGAACCGGTGTACGACAAGCGGGAATACGGCACCACCCAAACCACGGCGCTCTCGACCAGTGCCCTCAACACGGGAATAGAGTTCGATTACACCGTGGGCAACGAAAAATACGAGCGGTATCAGAAAGAAGATGAGGGTAAAACAATAGATGAAACCCGCCCCGCGAAGGTCTTTTACAAATTAAACAATCCTGAAATCGCGTATATAGAATACTAAAGAAAGCAGAAATCAAAACGGACTAGGCCGCATCGACCGCGGCTGTCAAACGGACCCAACGCGCGGCCGCTCCAGGCGAAATCTTGGGCACTAGCGTGGAGTTGGTAGTGAGCGCCGTGTGGGATTCGAAAGGAAAAGCCGTGAAGAAAGAGGCGGTCAAAAAAGGACTATCAGGATTTAAGAAAGACGACTAATGGCACTAAAAAAATGGATTGGTGCACTGGCGGCGCTGGGCTTTTTGGTGTGGCTCTTTCAAGCCCGCAACAGTTACCGCCACCTTTTAGCGGTAGGGGAAAAAACGGTGGCGGTGGTATTGGAAGCCGCGGGCAAAAACATGACGGTGGTGTACCGCGTCAGGGGCACCACCTACGAGAAGGTCCTTTCCGAGCCGTTCGATGGCTTTTATAAAGGCGAAACCTTTGTCATCCTCTACGACCCGCAGGACCCGGCCCACGCGGAAGTGCGGTTCCACGAGCCCGTGTACGACCAGCAGGCCTACGCGAGCACCCCAGCCACGGCCTATGGCACCGCCAGCTTCGGTTCGTTCATCCAGTTCGAGTACCGGGTGGGCCAGAAAACGCATACCCGCTTTCAGGATGTACACCCCGACAAAGCGCCGATAAAAGGCAAACCCGGCAAGGTGTTTTACAACCTCAAAAACCCAGAAATAGCCTACCTGGAATACTAGCACCCTATTCTCTTCTTGTTTACCCGACCACCTCAAAAATCCCGCACTCCATTCGGACGAAAGCGACCAGCTCCGTTGAAAGTGAGAACCCCATAAAGCAAATGAACGCCTTTTTTGAAGCAGGTTGGCTGTTGCTTTTCAAGTTCAGTGAAACGGTGGAGCCCCGAACGCGCTCGTACAAAGTAATGAGGGTTTGCCATCTATTCTACGGTTATTACTGGCTGTTTTAGTTGGTTTGATGCCGGTGAACCGTAACTGATGCCGCAGGAAGTACATTTGACAACTGTTCTCCTTGCTCCCTACCAATGCGTCTGCTACTTCCCCCAGCGTCTAAGCCCCTACTGGCCACGTTTGCGGCGCTACTAGTCTTCTCCAGTTGCGAGAAGAAGAAAGAGACGATGCCTACCACCGGTGGCACCCCAGGCAACGAAGCCGCTCTACTTAAAGAAATCGAGCTTCTAAGGGAGCTGCTGCTCATGAAGGACCAACTCATCGCCGCCAAGGATGAGATGCTCACTTTGCTGAAGGCCCA
This sequence comes from Hymenobacter lapidarius, assembly GCF_001816145.1. Taxonomy (GTDB): domain Bacteria; phylum Bacteroidota; class Bacteroidia; order Cytophagales; family Hymenobacteraceae; genus Hymenobacter; species Hymenobacter lapidarius. The sequence continues at coordinate 9,309 of NZ_MDZB01000112.1, forward strand.
ATACAACCGCCCCAATTAGGCACCTGCTTCATGCCCCGCGCTCTACCCGTCCTCTCTCCATTAGCCATACTGGCTGTGTGCTTATTACTAGCCGCCTCGTGTACCCCAGCGGACGTTGCGCCCACGCTAGAGGGAAAATGGGTTTCAGAGAATGAAACCGCCTATTCTTATTGGCCTACAGGGCACTTCGCAAGATTCTACGAACCCGTTTCCATCGTCGGCAAACTGCAACTGGAGATTACCAAGGACTCAATAGTTTGGTTTGATACCAAATCTTACGACAACCTTGGCCCCCTCCGCAGGGCATACACGCGGCAAGACTCGATGCTACTCATCCGCGGAAACGAGCGGCAGATGCACATCAAAAAGCTCACGGCTGATACCCTAACCCTAGTACTGCGAGGCGATACGACCAAGGACAGACGGTTAGACGTGGGCTACACCTTCTCCCATTGGAAAAAATAAGGTACGCTGCTGCGCCCACTACCACCAACCGACTTAGTCTCTGCTTCCCCACTCGCCCTCTCTATGCCTCGTCCTCTACCACTACTCGGGCTGTGCCTGCTCCTGCTCAATTCGTGCTCCAAAAAGGACCCTGCCCCGCCTGCGCCCAAGCTTGAAAGCGAGTGGGCCGTGCAAACCTTTTACGCCAGGCAATACGGGCCCGACGGGGCGTTGGTGGGCGTATTTGGCCCTGTTCCCCGGACCGGAACGGTTAAGGTGGTCATCAGCGCTGACTCCTTGATTTACTACTATGCTGTCTGGAACGGCAATCGGACGGTTTTTGCCCGTGGCACCGGCAAGTCCTATGCCTACACTCGCCAAGGCAATCGGCTCACGCTTCGCCCCACCGGCGAAGTGATGGAAATTAAAGAGCTTACCGAGCAATCGCTCACCCTGGCCCAGCCGGACCCTGTTCCACTTGCCCCGGGCTCGCCATACAGCCGCGTCGACTTCGAATACACCTATACCCGCTGAGAAACGGGAGTTGCTACGCGGCAGTCGCAACCGACTTAGTCTTTACTTCCCCACTCATCCTCTCTATGCCCCGTCTTCTACCACTACTCGGCCTTTGCCTGCTCCTGCTAAACGCGTGTTCCAAAAAAGATGCGGAACCCACCTTTCCATTGGAAGGCACTTGGGATTTGAAAACCGAAACCGAATACCTATATGATTCTAAAGGGGCATTGGCGGCCACACATGGCCCCTTTACCCACCCCCAGCAAAAACAGGCGGTTATCAGCGCCGACTACGTGGTCACGTTAATCATGTTGGCCACGCCGGTCCAAACCAGCCGTTTTGCCTACTCCCGCCAAGGTAACGTGCTCAGCATTCTCAACACCAACACGGAAATTGACATTAAAAAGCTAACGGCGCACTCGCTCGTCCTGCTTTACCGCTACCCTCCTAACCCCCCAAACTCGCAGTATGCGCGCGCCGAGACGGAGTACACATATGACCGTTGATCCTTCCCCCCTCTACTCATGAAGTCATTCGTGTTCTTGCTGGTCGTTCTGCTCAGCAGCTATCGGGCCTTCGCGCAAGAGAACCTTGCCTAACACCTGCTCGATTCGGTAGCAGCAGCAAATCCACGAACCCTTGACCCTGGTCTGCTCAAGATGGATCAGAAGTACAGCCGCATCGACCACGAATACACCAATACCCGCTGAGAAACGGGAGTTGCTACGCGGCAGTCGCAACCGACCTAATTAATCCACCAATTCAATTTTCTGCTACCCATGAAACACACGTTACTACTGCTGTTTGTCCTACTCATCACCCCATTTGCCGACGCTCAAGCCCAAAAAGCGAAACGTCTGCGAGGTCAGGCACTCATCGACTCCATGACAACCGCCTTTAAAATCAAGTCAGAGCAAAGAATGGCTGGCTTTAAGCAAAGGATGTTTTAATTGCTCTCCCTCGCTTTTTTTGAGCGATTAAGCCAAATTCATGTTCGACCAGTGCTCTTTAAGGCAGTTGCTTGAGGAACGCCGCAAGCGGCCCGATTCGGCACGTTCGCCAAGGGCCCTGACGAATGGGCCGTTTAACGCCAACGCTTGCCCAGGTGACGTACGAAACGAAAAACACCTGAGAGCACACCGATTAGAAAGGGAAACAAAAAAATAAGAAGCTGATATTCCTCGGCGATATCCAGCACGCGCTCGGTTGCGGCCCAAACGCCTATCAAAATCAACACCACTGCCAGACACATACCCCACCCGTAGTTCTGGAGGCTTTTCCCTAACATATAACCGAAGCGAGACAACGTAGTAAGGGATTAAAACAAGGAAGGCGATGATGTTGAAAAGGAAAGAAATGGGAGCCATTTCATCCAGTAGGAGGAGGGACATGAGCGGGGGGCGAGGAAGGCTAGTAAAATAGAAGCACTCTACAAGTCTAAATAAACGGTGGTGCGATGAACGCGCTGCATTTCAAAAATAGGAGGGTATGAGCGGCCAAACGTGTAGAGTCGGTGGTGGTCCCGAATAATGAACAGGCCTGCCGGGGCCGCTTATAGCGGATGGGAAGTGCCCACTCCCACGTAACCAAAGAGGGTGAGGTGCAGCACCAGCAGCAGTACCAACACCAGCAACGCCCCCGCCCGGTGCGGCCATGGTGGGGTCGGGCGGCGCCCCCACTGCCAGAGCAGCACACCGGCAGCCAGCGCAGCCCCGAATACGAACAATACATTCATCGCGCCTTGGCCTTCCAGGTCGTGCTCGCCGCCGCCGGTGAGTTTGAAACCGACATCCTGCAGGGACAGCAGGCCCATGCAACACCCGACGAGCAGGTACGGCGAGGGGAGGGAAGCGAAACGAGCCAAGAGCCACGCAACCAAGGCGGCCACCAGGGGCGCGAAGAGCAGGCCCTGGGGAGCGCCGTATTGGTCCAGCACCACGTTGGCTGCCACCACGCCCCCCGCCCAGAAGGGTATGAGCGCCGGGCGAAAGGCAGAAACGCGAGAAGGGAAAGCCATCAGATGGGATTGCTGTAGCGAACGGTTTGGGCCACAAGGTAACGGGCCGGACAACGAGAGCACGCGATTTTACGCCTGAGGAGTGGCCCTGCCATCAGCACGCCGAAGCAGTTCGGGCGTTTAGAAAAACGGTGATTTTAAATGTATGACCCAGTGCTTCCGCGTCCACTGTCATTTAGCGGCGCAAGCTAACCGAGTCGAGCGAGCAGGTCAAACAGGGGCTGATTGACATAGTAATTCGAGTTTGCGTGCTTTTGCTTGACCAGCACGCCGTCTGCAGCCAGCTGGTTGAGGTAGCCGGCCGCCGTGGGCCGGCTCACGTGCAGCTCCTGTTGCACGAATTCGATGCGGGTATAGGGGTGGCGAAACAAGTTGTTGAGCAGGTCCTGGCTGTAAAACTTGTAAGGGCGCAGCCGCTGCTTCATCTCCTGCATCAGCCCGCGCAAGGCCGTGATCAGGGCGATGCTCTCGCGGGCGGTCTGTTCAACGCCGGTGAGCAGGTACAGCAGCCACGGCTCCCACTCCCCGGTGTCGCGCACGGCCTGCAGGTGGTGGTAGTAATCGGCCTTGTGCTGGGTAATAAACCGGCTCAGGTACAGCACGGGGATGTCCAGCAAGCCCTTGAGCACCAGGTAGAGGATGTTGAGGATGCGCCCCGTGCGGCCGTTGCCGTCGTAAAAGGGGTGGATGCTCTCGAACTGAAAGTGGAGCACCGCCATTTTCACCAGCGGGTCCACGTCGTGTAGGGCGTCGTCGTTGAGGTACTGCGCCAGGTTGTCCATCAAGTCCAGAATTACGGCCGGGTCCTGTGGGGGCGTGTATACCACCTCGCCCCGCTGATTTTTGAGGGCCGTGCCCGGCAGCTTGCGGTAGCCCCCGCGGTCGCGCTTGAGCTCCTCCTGGATTTGGGCGACGTGGTTGACGCTTAGAAATCCGTACTGCTTCACGAGTGCCGTGCCCAGGCGCAGGGCCGAGGCGTAGCGCTGTACCTCCTTGGCCGCCTGCGAGTCACCCAGCTGCAGCTCGGCGTTGAAGAGCTCGTCGTGGGTGGTGATGATGTTTTCAATGGCCGAGCTGTCCTTCGCCTCCTGTAGCGGCAACGTGTCGAGCAGGATGCTCTCATTGGGAATGGCGGCCACCAAGCCCTTGAGTTCAGCCAGGGCCCGGTGCGCAGCCGGCAGCTTTTTCAGTACGGCGCGCGTTTCCAGTTCCCTAGTTGGCGGCAGGTCAGAAGGTTGCCAGGCAGTCGGCATGGAGAAAAAGGGAAAGCGTCACGGATAGGGGCCCGCTATCTTTGTAAAGAAACTCGATTTTTCTTTACAAAGATAGCGGGCGCCATAAAAAGAATCCGTTTTCCTTTACAAAGGGTTACGCCCCGTTCAATAAAACGAGCGTTATTTTACCTTGTGGTACAGCTGGTCCGTTGCACTCGTTACCCCTTTCTTTCGACACGATGCGCCTTCTCCTTGCCAGTGGCTTGTTGCTTTTGCCTTGGACCGCGACCGCTCAAACGCCACGCCTAGATGTTTCCCCGGTAGCCATGACGGCTAAAGAGGTATTTCTATGCAGCTGCATCAACGCGGGCTTCCCGCAAGACAGCCTGCTCTTCAAAGACACCAGCGGGCAGCTCATCTTAGGGGCCTCTTTGGAAAATGGGCAGCATTCCTATGCGTACATGGGCAAAGTGTCCGCGTTGGGCAAGCAGATTGGCCGCAGTTTTCCCGTGACACCGTTTGGCACCCGTAGTGTGTTTTACGGCTGCCTGCGGTACTACAAAAGCAAGGCCCTTGAGCAAAAACTGAAGGAGTTTACCGATTAGCTTCCTGTTCAGCCAAACGGTGGCAAGGTAAACGCGCGCTGTTCAGTTGAAGGAGGGGCTATATACTACTAGCTCCATAATCTCCGTTCTTTACCATCCGGGCTCTCCACCTCCCTTTCGTACTCCATGAAACACTACTTGCTCCTGCTGTTGTGGGTGCCAGGCCTGGCCGCGGCGCAAACCCCTGTCTCCTTCATGCTGAAGGGCCGCCTGGGTTCGGATACGTACCGCAGCGCGCCGACCTACGTGTATTTGCGCAGCGGGAGGATGGTCGATTCGGCGGTGGTCAAGAAAGGGCGTTTCGAACTGAAAGGTGCCGTAGATGAACCCACTAAAGCATTTCTCTCAATGCGGCGGAATATGCAAGATATGTCAGATTACAAGGCAGTCTTTTGGCTCGAACAAGGCACGCTCGTCTTCACCAGTCCCGATTCACTCAAGAACGCGCACGTGGGCGGTACGCCGCTGACGGACGTCTGGCGGGCGATATTGGCGGTAGAAGCACCGATTGTTAAGCAACTGAACGCGCTGGAAAAAGCGTCTCAGGCCGCTACACCGGCGCAGCAGCAGTCGCTGGCGTTTCGGCAAGGTCTTAAGGCACGACGGACGGCTTTGTTGCGGGAAAAGAACCACCTGGATTCTGTTTTCGTGCGCGCACACCCTACTTCGTTCATCAGCCTGACGGTCCTGAACCCGATGAGCCGAGACCCCACGAACGATGCGCTGGTGACGGCCTTGCTCCCGACCCTCTCCCCCGATTTGCGCAATAACCCACTAGCCGAGGAAATCCGGACGAAAATCCGGCAAAGGGCGCTGGGCATAATACCCGAGACGGCGCTGCAGGTGGGCCAACTGGCCCCCAACTTCACCCAAGCCACGCCCGAGGGCCGGCAAGTAGCGCTCGCGGACTACCGCGGCAAGTACGTGCTGGTCGACTTCTGGGCCAGCTGGTGCGGGCCCTGCCGGGCCGAAAACCCCAACCTCTTGAAGGTCTACCACGACTACAAAGGCAAGAACTTCGACGTGCTCGGCGTCTCGCTCGACGAGGCGAAGGACCGAGCCAAATGGGTGAAAGCCATTGAGGCGGACCAACTGCCCTGGACGCAAGTATCCGAGTTGAAAGGCTGGCAAAGCAAGGCGGCCACCGCGTATTTCGTGCACGCCATTCCGCAGAATTTCCTAGTCGACCCCACGGGTAAAATCATCGCCCTAAACTTGCGCGGCGACGCGCTGCCCGAGGTATTAGCGCGGCTGGTGAAGTAAAAAGCCAGCCAACACAGCCAACGCCAGCTGGTCGCCAGTCCGTTAGCCTCTAAGCTGGGCACCGGCGATGTCGCGGAAGTGATGCTCGGGAGGGGATGCTAGGAAGGCAAGCCCTAGCACGGAACATCAGTAAGTTCACGAAAACGGTACTACGTTGAACATGCTTCGTTCAGAAATTGGAGGGTTTACAACCTACCTTGTTAGGATGTGCTAAGCCAAAATATTTCGGGAAAGGCAGTAGCCCTGCCCCTTTCCCGCAGGGCTGGCGCGATGAGGGGGAGGGCGATGGATTCTGGCGAGGCAGACAACGGCTGCTTGGGTTCTTTCCAGTTGAATAGCAAGGGGGTTAGCGTGGTTCGGGGCCGTAACTAACGCCGAACTTATCGTGCGCTATAATTTCCTACCTTGTCGGCGATTAGCTTTTATATTAAATTTTTTCTTTTCATGAAGCAATTGTACCTCGCCACCGGCGTGGCCCTGTCGGTTTTCGCCTTGGGAGTAGGGCCGGGCACAGCCCAATCCCTGCCGCCCGCCGCTCCGTCGGTGCCGGCCACCGACACCTACTTTGGCACCGTGGTGACGGACCCGTACCGCAACCTGGAAAACCTCCAGGACCCGGCGGTGCTGGCCTGGATGAAGGCCCAGGCCGACCACGCCCGCCGCACGCTCGACGCCATTCCCGGCCGGGCCGGGCTGATTGCCAAGATGCAGGAGATTGACGGCCGCCGCGCCGCCGGCGTGTACGGCCTGCAAATTGCGGACAACGACCGGTACTTCTACTTCAAACTCCGCCCCGAGGACCAGCAGGCCAAGCTCTACTGCCGGGAAGGCTACCAAGGGGCTGAGGTGTTGCTGTTCGACCCGGAAACGGCCGAAAAAGGCAAGGTTTTCACCATCAACAACTTTGCGGCCTCGCAGGACGGCAGCAAGGTCAGCCTGGCGCTGAGCGAAAAGGGGGCTGAGGTGGGCGAGGTGCGCATTCTCAACGTCAATACCCGCCAGTTCTACCCCGAGCGCCTGCTCCGCGCGCGGAGTGCCGGTGCCTGGCTGCCCGACCACAACAGCTTCACCTACACACCGTACAACAACGCCGACGTCAAAGACCCGGCCGCCCGCCTCAACACCCAGGCCTACCGCCACCGCGTGGGCACCCCGGTCAGCGAGGACCAGGCCCTGTTCTCGGCCAAAATCAACCCGGAGCTCAGCATCACGCCCAACGTATACCCCACCTTGGCGTACGAGCGCAACAGCGGCTTTGTGCTCGGCATCCTGGGCAGCGTCAGCCGCTACCTCAACGTGTACTATGCGCCGGTCGCGGCCCTGGCCAAACCCGCTATTGCCTGGAAGCCGCTGTTCCGGCCCGAGCAGGAAGTGACCGTTTTCACCAGCGACGGCCGTGATTTCTACTTCCTTACTTCAAAAAACGCGCCTCGCCAGCGTCTCATGCGCATGGCCGTGGCCCAGCCCGACGTAGCCAAAGCCGAGGTGCTGGTGGCCGAAAGCGCGGACGAGGCCTTTGACGGGCAACTGCGCGTTACGAAAGACGGCCTCTACTTCGTACGCACCCGCAACGGTGTCGAGGCCAAGCTCTATTTCGTGGCCCGCGGCACCACCAAGGTGCAGGAAATTAAGTTGCCTCAGCCAGCCGGTGCCCTGGCACTGGAAGCGAAAAACGCGCAATCGTCGGAGCTATGGGTGGTGCCCCGCGGCTGGAACAGTGCCCAGAAGCGTTACCGTTACGTGGCCGCGACGCGGCAATTTCAGAAAGAGATGCTCTCGTCGGAAGTCGCGTACCCGGAGTACGCGGAGTTGGTGGTCGAGGAGCTGTTGGTGCCATCGCACGACGGCGTGCGGGTGCCGGTCTCGCTGATGTACAAGAAAGGCACGCCCCGCGACGGCCGCGCCCCGGTGCTGATACGGGGCTACGGCGCCTACGCCAGCTCCCAAAGCCCCCTTTTTGACCCGTCCGGGGCCTTGCTCTGGGCCCAGCAGGGCGGCATTGTGGCCGTGGCGCACGTGCGCGGCGGCGGCGAGCTGGGTGAGGCCTGGCACAAAGCCGGCATGAAAACCACCAAGCCCAACACCTGGAAAGACCTGATTGTCACGGCCGAATACCTGGTTAAAAACCGCTATACGGCCCCCGGGCGCATTGCCATCAACAGCGCCAGCGCCGGCGGCATCATGATTGGCCGGGCCATGACCGAACGGCCCGACCTGTTTGCCGCCGCCATCCCGCAGGTCGGCTCGATGAACCCCATCCGCCTGGAAAACTCGCCCAACGGCCCGGTGAACACGCCCGAGTACGGCACGGTGCAAAAGGAGGACGAGGCCCGCGCCATGCTCGAAATGGATTCCTTTCACCACCTGAAGCCCGGCATGAACTACCCCGCCACGCTGGTTACCGCGGGCTTCAACGACCCGCGCGTGATTGCCTGGGAGCCGGCCAAGTTTGCCGCCCGCCTGCAGGCCAGCACCGCCTCGGGCAAGCCCGTGCTGTTTCTGACCGACTACGAGGCCGGCCACGGCATCGGCAACTCCAAGCAGAAAAACTATGAGGCCCAAGCCGACGTGCTGGCGTTTGGCCTCTGGCAAACCGGGCATCCCGCGTTTCAGCCAGTAGCTGCTGCGGCGAAGTAGCCCGCCCAGCCTCTTGCGCCGGGCCTTTGCGACGCTACCCCATCCAATCAAAAGCCCGGCCTACTGTGTGGTAGTGCCGGGCTTTGATTGGCTTATAAATGAAGAAACTAGACTAAGTAGTCGTGCAGAAGTAATCGTATAGATTTGCATTACATTCGTTTTGCTTCTATGCTCGCTGCTACGCCATTGACCGTTGCCGAATTGACGGCCCTGGAAAACCACAGCCGCCACGCTGCCCACCACCGGGAGCGGCGGCGGGCTTTGGCCATTCTGGGCCACCACCGGGGCCAGTCGCTGCCGCAGTTGGCCACGCTCTTTGCGGTGCGCTACGCCACGGTCCACGACTGGCTCACCCGCTGGCAGGGCCAGGGCCTGGCCGGTCTGGCCGAGGGAGCCCGGGCGGGGCGGCCCCCGAAACTTGACACAGCGGCCCAAAAAAAGTAGGCGCCTGGCTCGGGGACGCTACCCAGCAGTTGCGCCGCCTGCTGCCCCGCGTGACCCGGGAACTGGGCCGAAGCGTGAGCCTGAGCAGCCTGCGGCGGGTCGTGCGCCGTTTGGGGTACGGCTGGAAACGGCTGCGGCGCAGCCTCAAAGCCCGCCGGGATGCCGTGCTTTTTGCTTTTTTTCAGCAGGAGCTCGTGCTGCTCCACCAAGCCGAGGCCCGCGGCGAACTAGCGGTGGTCTACGCCGACGAATGCCGTTTTTCGCGCCAGGCCCCCGTGCCCTACGCCTGGCAACGGCGCGGACAGCCCCCGGCGGCGGTGCCCGCCGAGCGCGGGGCCGGCGGCTACTCCGTACCCGGCCTCTGGCAAGCCAAAGCCCCGGACCAGCCCCTGCTCAGCTATGTGCTCAACGGGGCGCTCACGGCCGACCTGTTCGCCGCCGTGCTCGACGAGTTCAGCCAGCACCTGTCCCGGCCCACGGTGCTCGTGCTCGACAACGCCAGCGTCCACCGCGCCGCCTGTGTGCAAGCCCGCCAGCCGGAATGGGCCACCCGCGGCCTGCGCCTGCAGTTTTTGCCCGCCTATTGCCCCGAGCTGAACAAAATCGAGCTGCTTTGGCACCGCTGTAAACACTACTGGTTAACGCCTACCGATTACGAAACCGATGCCACGTTACTCGAAAGCCTAAACATGCTGTTACCTAAAATTGGGAAAGAATATACGGTTACTTTTGCCTGACTACTTAAGCTTGACTTTAGCCTTTTGAGATTGGCGAAAAGCCTTTTTAAGGCGTATGAAAAGCTATTTTCCCCTTGGAAAGCCTTTTTAGCGTGTCTGGGCTAGGTAGCGACCTGCCAAAATTCCCCGGTCGATATGCTCACCAATCTGACAGCGGCTACAAGTGGCGAAAAAAGCTGCTGGAAAGCCTCGTAGAGGGCTGTTTAACCCGATGTCATTCTGCAAACGCTGAACCGCCTGAAAGCCCCCATTGCCCAAAAAGGCTAAAGTCAAGCTAAGAGCCTATCCAAATAGGCTGAAAAAAGAACGGTCATGCAGAGCAAAGCGAAGCATCTTTACCGCGTAACTAACTCAATCGAAGGGTTTACGCTCGTGGTAGAGATGCTTCGCTTCGCTCTGCATGACGACCTATTTGAATAGGCTCCAAGTCAGGAGAAATGAGTTCACCCAAACGGTCGAAACGGTTTCAGCTGGAATCCTACCTTTGGGTCATGGAGTTTCAGAAGAAGACATACACGTTTCGGGGCATGGACGGCTATGCCGGGTTCCGGCACGGCACCGACTACGAGCTGGAGTTGGGCACAAGCGAAGCCGACGATGCGCGCCCGGCCGAAGTGGTCATCGTCAACCCGGTCTCCAAGCGCTGGATGTACTGCAGCAAGCAGGAGTTCAGCGAGCGCTGGCAAAAGGCTTAAACCTCATCAAACGCGCCTGGCCGGCTGTTTAGAGAAAGGTTCGTATTCGGGGAATGTCGCTTACAAGGTGGCGTCGAACCGGCCGTCGGTGACGCGCACCACGGTGCCCGTCGCCGCATGGCGGGCCGTAAACGCAAACGTGCCCGATACGACGCGGGAAATCGTGTCGAACCGGGTGACGACCAGCGTGCCGGTGTGCTGGGCATCCGTCAGAAATTCCTGGTCGGGGGTGGACTTGCGAAGCGTGAACGAGGCGTAGCCGTTGGGGCCATGGCCCCGGGTGCTGGGGCGCAGGTCGAGCACGTAGGTGCCGGACCGGGTGATGCCGGGCAGCTCGATGTTCAGGGACGTGTCGTGATGCACCAGCGTTTGGTCGGCATTGTCCTTGAGCAAGTTCAGCGAAAGGATGGGGCCGCCCATCGAGGCGTTGTTCCACCAGGCATAGACGGGCTTGGGGTTGACGGCCCCAATCGTGGTGTTATAGTAATGGGCGACCCAGAGCTGGCCGTCCACGAAACAGCCGGCGGTATTGGCACCGGTTTGGGTAGCGGCCGGCATCGGCTGGACTGGGTAAGCTCCTTCGCCCTGCATGAGGCACTGGGTTAGGCCCAGCAGGGGCAAGAGCAGCAGAACGGCGGGGCGGAATGGCATGACGGGAAGCAAGGGAACGGGCGCAGCTGCAAACATATACTGTCCGCCGTTCGCCGCTACCGGTCGGTCTGCGGCCCCGTGCCGGCCGTTCGATGACAACCAAAAAAGCGCGTGCTGTTGGCTATTTCTGGCTGCGGGGCCGCCATTCCTGGCTGCTTTCCTCGGCGTCCTCGTCCGCAAACCCCTCGGGGTACTCGACGTGTGCCCCCTCGTCCACCTCGGGGTGGCCCGGGTCTTCGTAGTCTACGTCGTATGCCTCGTCGTACGAGGGCGCGTCTTCGCGGTCCAGTTTTACGGTTGCCATAGCGGATAAGAATAATTTTTATGCTAATTTAAGTGGCACTAATTAAATTAGCAAGTGCAGCGCGGTGCAAAACAAGGTTGCACGGTCCTATGCCATCATATCCGCGTTTTTGCATTCGTCGGGCTTCCCAAAAGCGTATCTGGCAGCCCGACTCTACCGGCGTATGGATGCTTTACCAGCTGCATTCCAGCGGTAACGCGGCCGGGTCGGAGGTTTTTCCCTACTTCTTTAACAACACCACGTGTACCGCTACCTGCACCAACTCCTCGAAGCGCAAAACTGGCTACGTGGGGAGCCGGGGGTCATCGTGAACACCCGCAGCGGCATCCCCAGCAGGCAACGGCGCCAGATTATCGTGCAAAAGGGCCAGCGTTGCGCGCACTGCCAGACGATGGACAACCTGACGGTGGACCACAAGCTGGCCCGGGCCCTGGGGGGCACCAACGCCCGTGGCAACCTCCAGGTGCTGTGCAAGCCGTGCAATTGGCAGAAAGCGGCGGAAGAAGCGCAGCTGCTGGCCCTGCTCAAGACCGCCGCGGGCCGTGCCGAGCTGCTACGCCAGTGGGCCGAACTGCGGGCGGAGCAGACGGCTCGCTCCCAGGTAAAGCAAGCCCAGCGCCTGGCGCAGCGTCAGGAGGCATTGCGCCTGATTGAAGCAAACCGGCAGGCCGGGAAGTTCGAGCCCCTACCCCCAGCTTGGCCGGAAATAAGCTGACCTCTTCTAAGCTCATCTTCCAAAAGGGCGGATTTACACGCTAAGCCCGATTGGAAAATAGCAAAGCGGGTGACCGAAAATCAGACTGGTAACGGCCGATTCCCCGGCGTGCAGGGGGAGCGAGCTGCTGCTCAATAAGGACTTGCGGTATGCGCCAGCCAAGTCCTATTCTTCCGGCTGCCAAATATTGACGCCCCAGCTCACCATCGACTCGGGCAGCCAGTAGCTGCGCACCCGGCACACCAGGCCGTTGTCGAAGGTCAGGTCCACGTCGAACGTGTCCATCACTTCCTCGTAAACTTCCAGCGCGTCGGGGTTGCGGGGCTTTTTGACAACGGCCAAGTGGGTGAGCCGATGGCCGTAGAGCAGGGCGGCAAACGCCTGTTGCTGTTCGGCCCCGTCGCTCTGCTGGGCGTGCTCACGTGCGGCAGGGCGCCGTGCTTTCTTGGGCATGGAAGGGGGCAGCGAGTAGGAAAAACGATGGAAGTTAGCACACGCTTGCATCCCACACACGGCTGTAAACCTCGCTGGGGCTTAGCGTGTAAAGCCGCCTTTTTGGAAGAAGAACCCCTACTTCCGGCACGGCCTGTTGCCGACGTGGCACTCTGCTCATAAAGAGCCCCCCGGCTGCGGGAACAACTGGGGGGCCTTGAAGCGGGTGGTGGAACACCCAGACTTCTACTCTATGAAACGGGAGTACCCAAAGTTAATCAAGGGGGAAAGGATTCTCGCGGGGCGCTAAAATCAGCCGCCGATATTAAAGCCCTTGCTTTTTGTTGGCTCCTGCTCGCGCTCCTGGATTTTCTGCTGGGGCTGGGCTTGCAGCTGCTCCCGCCGGGCCTGCATGCCAGTGTGCTCGTACACTTCGCCCCCTATCTCTCGAATCCGGCTGAAATGCACCCCGATTTTAGAAGCAAAATTGGCTTCGTAATGCACGTATACCGCCTTCAGGCCATCGCTACGGTGTGGTTCGCCTTGAACCAACATGGGGGACGCATACGAACTGCCCGGTATGGTCAAGGCTTTTTCCACTGCCTCGGCCTTTCCCTCTGGCACTATTAAGCAGGCCGTTAAGTCTCCTGGGTATATTTTCCAATGGCTAATCGCTTTGTCCATCACGGACAACTCGTGTTGGGCTACTCTGCGCGCTTCTTGCTCGTCTTTTAGCCGCTTATCATCCTCGGCAATTAGCTTTCGCATCAGCTCGCGCTTGGCTTGGTCGGCCAATTTCTGCTCGCGGTCCTGCTTGTCCTTCTCGGCTTGGTCAGCCAGTTTTTTATTCTGGTCCTCGCGCTCCTGGGCCTGCTGCTCATCGAGCTTGTCCAATCGCTCTGCTCCACCTGGAAAGCCCCGAAAGTTCGCTTCCAGCTCATTCTGGCGTTTCGCGGCTATTGCGATGAGGCCTTTTTCGGGGGCTCGTAATTCGGCTATTCGTTCGTACTCCCCCTTTTTATCGGCCTGGTCAGCTTTCTCCTTTAGGTGGTCGATGTTCTTCCGGCCCTGCTCCACTTCCTCGAATGCCCTGTCAAGTGCCGCCCGGCCCCTTTCCAGAATGCTTTTGGGCGTTTCTTCCCCGGCGGCCAACCGCATGGCTAGCTCGTCCAGCTGCGCCCGCTCGGCCCGTGTTTGGTCAAAATTGCCCTGTTTTATCCCTTCTGAGATGGTCAACTGCCGCCGGAGCACTTCCACTTGCTCTTGGGCCCCCGCGTTCGCGATGGCATACTGGATGGCCTCTTGAGCCCGTTTGTTGGCCTGCTCGGTGCGCTCGTTGGCTTCCAGCACTTGGCGCACAAGGTCGGCATTGATGCGGGCTTGCTCCTTGTCCCGCCATTCGTCGGACTTATAGCCCAGAGTGGGCACCTTGTCCAGCACTATTTCCCTCGCCGCCTGGGTGGCCACTGGTTTGCCCAGTTCGCTACTTAGCTCGGCCGCCGTCTTATCCTGGCGGCCATAAATCTGCTTCATATCCAAGTGCTGCCTTCTCGACCCTTCTACGCCCCTTACCAATCCGTGCGAGGCCATTGCCTTGGCGTAGTCGGTTTGCAGCTGTTTCAGAGTTATGGGATTGAATAATGTGTCTGCGGAGAGGTGACCCTTGCTCGTGAGCGGAACGACCACGGCGTGAATGTGCGGCGTCTTTTCATCCTGGTGCAGGGTGAATGAAACGACGTTCTTCTCACCGTACTTGTTCTTCAAAAAATCTAAGTTATCCGTCACCCACTTGCTCCCGCGCATATCCTCGGCTTGCCCTTTTTCGTCGCGTTTGAACCACTCGGGCGAGGCCGTTAAAAGAAACTCCACGAACCGCACCTGGTCATCGCGCACCTTCCGGGGTTTGCCGCGCGCGGTCTTGGCTATGCCCTCGTCAATGCGTTCATTGGCCAGTGTCCAATAGTCGCGATGGTCAGTGTTTATCAGCTCTTGGTTCAGCCGGCCTGTTCGCTCGGCATCGGCATTGGGCGTGTTCATCAGCCGGTAGTTGTGCTTGAACTTGCCCTCCGCCTCGCCTTGCTTGGAGACTTTGTTAATCCGCCCAATGGCGCGGGGTGGCTCAGTGTTCGTGTCGGACATACGGTTGGGAAAAAGGCAGTGGCAAGGGGAAAAGCCCCGCAGGGCGCACGGCAGTTCGATGGGGCGCAGCCCTGTCGAACTGCCATAGTGTGTTATGTTATGGCGTTTGGACATTCGCCTGTAACACCCCAGAACGAGCTAGACCCTACTTTTCTGACAAGCTACGACAACATCGCTAAACTCTCCTGATTTTCCATTGCGTTATTCCTACCTGCCTGCACTAGCCTTTGATAGCTCACCTAATTTAACCGTCCGTGGTCGCCCTCCTTCTGGCTGCCTCTCCCATTTTGCTAGATTGTAAGAAGTGGTACAAACCCTACTATTTTTAACAGACTACTGTCTGCCAGTATCAATTCCCAGCCCGCCCAAATTTCTCATCCCGGCCCCACTGCGAACCTTGCTCGACGCATCTGGACCCCAAGCTTTCTGCCCTTACTAGTTTCCTTCGACCCTACACACAACTCCCTCTCCGGCTCCGTAGCAAAGGCAACATTCTAGTATTCCCCGCTTATCCGTCCCTAAGCACTAGACCAAGAAGAGTACAATAATTGGAAAGATGCTCTTGACAGCTTTTTTCCGTGTTTGTACCCTCAGAGTTGCTTTGGCACCGCCAGTGTCGTTAATAGCTTTTTACCCAGTGCATGTGTTTTAAGCCCTCCCTCGTCATGGATAAGTTCCTCAAGCACCATCGTATGACTTTGTCGGCGCTCGTTCGTCTTGCGCGTTCTTTTAGCTCTTCTGTACCCTTAATCGCTTTCGTCTTACCCTTGCTACCATATGGCCCCTCAAAGACCATCAGGTACGTTACCCATTTAACCAGCCTTAGTATTTGTTAGCCCTGCTTAGTTCAAGTCAGTACATAAGCTCAACAATTAAGTTTATAAACTGTTAATTACTAATAATATATACTTTATAAAATGCGCGCAAATTACTGGCTTCTAGTATTTTGTTGTTTTTGTTTGTCTCATGCCAATCGTTCAGTTAGAACAACTCTTAAAAGCCTTTTACATCACAACTTGTGATATTTTTAGTTATTTGTTTCTATTTGAGAGCTCCATAATTATTTGATTAACAGTCATATACTTTATGCAAAAGAAACTATTGATAAGCTAAAAGAAACCTTTCATAAGGGAAAGGAAACTATTGATAAGCTAAAAGAAACCTTTCATAAGGGGAAAAGAAACCTTTCATAAGGGAAAGGAAACTATTAACTGAAACAGTTCTTTTAAAAAGTTTCTATTGACTAATATTGTGTCTTCCTTAGTCAATTTCATGAAAGCTACCATCTCAGCACTTGAGGTACGTCATCATAACGCGCTGACTAATGCCCGCTATGAATACACTGAACTTCAGCTTGATATCTTTTACTATTTGCTTTCCAAGCTGCGCAAGAATCAGACTGATACGGTTCATGAAGTTCACGTACAACACATGGGCGAGCTAACAGGTAAGCAGTACAACTACAAGCAGTTGCGTTTAGCTACTCAAGCAATGGGCAACCGTGCTTTTGAGATTGAAACCGTAGATGAATTAGGGCAGCAAGTGTTTCGACAGCTGTGGATGTTCAAGCGAGTTGACTACGTTCTGGGTACTGGCAGAATTCGAATTGAATTCACTGAACCTGCCATTCCGTACCTCTTCGAACTGAATAACAACTTCACCTCCTTCGAGTTACTTGCAGCCCTAAGTCTTACCAGCAAGCATGCCAAACGCATATACACCATTTGCAGTCGATGGCAGGATAAGGGAGAAACGCCTTCTCAAACGATACTATCCTTAAAAAAAACCCTTGGCTTAGTGAGTGATAAAGGCGTTGAAGAATATTCTTCTGTTGCAATGTTTCAACGCAAAGTACTGGATATCGCTGTCCGTCAGGTAAGTGAGTCAACCAATCTTGCTATCAGCTATAAATTGGAAAAGGTGGGGCGAAGCTTCACCAACATCAAATTCAAGATAAAAACTCAAGCCGTTGCGCAATCCGCCCCTTTCACGATGGCCATGGATGAAATAGAATCCTCCACCCAGTCCACCCACCAAATAGATAATGTTAGAAGACTACTGGCTCAGCTCAATATTGTGGAGGATAACCTAGTAAAGTCAATTTTGAGCAATCCTGCCCACGTGATTGCCTGCAATAAATTTGCTCACGAGTTGAAAAAGGGCGGACATGCGGACATGCTAAAGTAAACTCCCTTTCCGGGTTTTTGCTCACTACACTTGGCCTAAAAAAGGCCACCAACGGCCCTCTGTTCGATTCATCACCAAAAAGCAAAGGCAGATAGGTTCTATACCTATCGCATCATACGGCCCCGGTTGTAGTGTTATTTAAACAACTAGTAGGGGAGCTAAGGGGACACCCTGTATAGCTCGACAGAATATATTTTATAAAAAGCCCCGAAAGTGAGTTATCAAAGGTTTCTTTTACCATGATATGGCATGATTTTTGATATTCATCCCCTCTTTTTCTATTCAAACAGCAATTAGCTCTTTGCTTCTTTTTGAGTAGTATTCCCACTCATGCTGTGAGCCCGCCTATTGCCGGAAGCCGCTACAAGGTTCTGCCTTATCAGGCGTACTCTCAAATAGAAAGATTATTGGGTGAAAGCACCAGTTGAGCACTTAGCTTACTACCAGCCGCCAACCTTGTGCATGTGCCGAGCCGACGTTGAAGGCAAGGAAAAGTCGGACTTTTATTAACGACGCCCTGCCTCGGTAGCTCAGCTAGGACACTACTGGCTTACCCCCGACCGCCGCCCTTGCTGAATCCGTTGCCGACGCTGCTGTTCTTGCTCACGGGTCTGGTCTGGACGGGGAGCCACGGGAGCGCCAGTTGCAAACAGCAAATCCAATGCTTCCTGTAGTGCTTGCTTCTGTGAGTAAGTATAGTCGCCTTGCGCGCGACGAGCATGGACATAATCCCGCAGCTGCTCTAAGTGGCCGCGGCCCAACACGAATGTTTGGCGCACACCCTCGGACTCCGCAACAGCAACGACGCCAGGTGACGTCTCCGAGCGGGGACTGTCAGAAGCAGTAATGTTACCACTATTACTAGTGTTACCAATATTACCTTTGTTACTGGTGTTACTAGTATTACGCGCCGTTTCTGCTTGCCCCACTGCCTTTTTTACGGGCACTGGCTCATCGGTAAGGTCGAAAAAGTCGCGTTCCGAAATGGGCTTGGGAATAGTTGGTTCACCGGGACGGGGCAGGTTTTTGAATGTCTTAGCCATGAGGAGCGAACGAATTAGCGGGTGAGGATTTCAGCTACCAACGCCTGGTAGTCGGCTGCCCCGGCACTCTGCGGGGCGTAGGAGAAGATGTCTTTGCCTAAGTGAGGCGCCTCGCCCAGGGCGATGCTCTCGCGGATGAAGCTGGTCAGCACGAGGCCCGGATGGAGGGCTCGCAATTCCTCGGCGGTTTCCCGACGCAGCACCTTGCGGCTATCGTGCCGCGTAAAGAAGATGCCGCCCACCGATAAGCCGGGGTTCAGGCGCCGCTGTACTTTGCCCACCAGCTCCAACACTTTCTCCAGTCCATCGGCGGCGTACATCTGGGCTTCCAGCGGCACGTAGAGGGCCTGGGCACACGTGTAGGCATTGAGCGTAACCAGACCCAACGCCGGGGGACAGTCGAGCAGGATGTAGTCGCAGCGCTCGCGCACGGATTCAAGCAACTCCTTGAGTAGAAACTCCCGGTCCAGCTCGTCGCCTTTCACCTTCTCAAAGCCGGACAACGCCGGCGAGCCCGCCACCAGTGCCAGGTTCTCCCGCAACGAGTAAGCTTTGAGCTTGTATTCGCCCAGCAGCGCACCGTACACGTTGTGCTCGGCATCGAGAAGGCCCAGTCCTTTGGTTAGGTTGGCTTGGGGGTCCAGGTCCACCAGCAGCACCCGCTGACCGGCCCGGGCCAGACCAGCGCCGACATTGGCCGTGGACGTGGTTTTGCCCACCCCCCCTTTTTGGTTTGTAAACGCCAGAATCTTGCTCATGCAGCGAAAGTAGGCATAAAAGTATTACCCGTGTTACTTATCGTGTTGGTGTTACAGATATTACTAGTATTACCAGTGTTACGTTCATAGTGTTGCTTGGGAATAGGGTTAAATAAGGCTGAAATTGTTACTTTTGATTACTGCCCGTGCAGCCTATTTGGCCTGCTTATTATGACCCCATCCACCCAAGATGCTTACCAGGCCCTCCGGGACTACCTGAACGGGCTCCTGAATCCGTCACTGGGTGACCAGGCGCTGGCCGACGTACCGGCGGCCCTGCGCCCCGGCCTGGAGACGTTCATGACGGGCAAAACCGAGTACCAGGACGAGACCGGCCGGCGCATGATTTACGCGGCCGACCTGGCGGCATGGGCGGCAGACCTAATTCATGGGACGGGCCTGGCTGCCCCCTTGCCCCTGGCCACCGTGGACGTGGCCGCGCTGCGGGCCGCTACGCTCCGGCAGGCAGCATGAGCTGGGAGGAAATCGAGCGTCTGACCCGGCAGGTGCAGCAGTTGCCGGCCGAGCGGCAGCAGACCAGCCAGCAGCTCAGCCACGTCATGGTGTCGGCGCACTCGACCATGATAGAGGGCTCCCGCGTAACGGTGCTCGAAGCGTTTGACTTTCTACTCGGGGCAGCCCCTACCCTGGGCCCGGGCAAGCCCCTGGCCGGCTACGACATGCTGGGCGACCACGCCCTGGCCCTAGACCTGGCGTTGCAGCGGGCGGATGCGCGGCAGCTGCCGGGGCCGGCTTTGTTGCGCGAGCTGGCGGCGGCCGTGATGCGGTCCACCGGCCGGCCCACCAACACGGCCCTGGGCACCGTGGACCCCACGCAGGGCGACCTGCGCCGGGGCAACGTGTTCATCGTTGGCGCCAGCTCCTTCCCCAACGCCCAAAAGGTACCCGCCCTAGTGGCCGCGCTCACCGGCGAGCTGCGTGAGCGGATGCCGGTGGCCACCAGCTTGCGCGAGCAGCTGGAGCTGTCCTTTGAGGCCCACCAGCGCCTGGTGAGCATTCACCCCTTCAACGACGGCAACGGGCGCACATCGCGGCTGCTCATGAATTATGTGCAGCGGTACTACGCCCAGCCGCTGACCATTGTGTTTCGCGAAGACCGGCATGCCTATTTCGCGGCGTTAGAACAAAGCCGCATCGCGGAGGACCTGACGGTTTTCTTTGATTTTATGCGGGGCCAGCACAGCAAGTCGTTGGTCTACCAACTATCGGCAACTGCACCCCCAACACCGCAATAAGGCCAACATCACCAATATAGTGTTATCGGTATTACCAATATTACTGGTATTATTAATGTTATTGGTGTTACCAATATTACTGAGACTCTTTTTGATGCTCTCCACACCTCCACGGCCAAGGGCAGGAAGTGGTGGTGGGGCTGCTGCGCGAGCCAGCGCACGGCCTGCGCGTGTTAGCCGGGCGTGGCCCAGTGGTAGGGGATGACGCGGCCCTCGAAGCCCGCAGGGTCAGCGGTGAGGGGTTACATCGGGAGGGAGTGAAAGGATTAGGGGAAAACAACAGGGGTATTTTCCAGCGCCCTATTGGGCATTCTCGGCCTTATCCCCCGGGTACTGCTTCGCCGCCAGGGCGGCTTCCAAGGGCTTGCTCACCACGTCCAGGCGGCCTTCGCGGCCTCGGCCAACGACTTTTTCGGAATACACGGCCCGGGCCTGCTTCCCCTCCCAGAGGAGCTGGTGGGGGCCCTGCGCCCGGCCGGCGCCGAACAGGCGGGTGGCCTCCGACTTAAGCACGGCCGGGTCGCCTTGGGCCACGAAGGCAAAGAATTGGTCGTAAAAAAAGGTATAGTACTGGTCGGGCACCTGCGCCCGGTGCTGGCCAAACCAGCCCGTGGGGTCCCCGGACGTGTAGCTCCGCAGCGGAAAGTCCATGGTGGGCAGCTCCAGGTGAAACCGGGGGAAGGCACTCGGGGGCTCGCCGAACCGGTGGCCGGCGATGCCGTTGAGCGAATCCACCCGGTGGCCGAACGGAAACGCGGGGGGCGTGGCGGCGGGGGCCGCCCCGGCCGCGGTGGTCGGGTCCGGCGGCGCGCAACCGGGGAGCAGC
>NZ_MDZB01000113.1 GCF_001816145.1 Hymenobacter lapidarius
AGCGACGCCGATGACGCCACGGCCGCCCCCGAAAACGACGCGCCCGAAACCGCCGCCGAAGCCGCCGCCGACCGCCGCGCCGTGCGCATTGCCCTCACCCCCGAATCGGCGCTGCTCTCGTCCTCCTTCTCCGGCAACAAAGGCCGCCTGCCCTGGCCCGTGAGCCGGGGCTTTATCAGCCAGCGCTTTGGACGGCACCCGCACCCAGTGCTGCGCAACGTGACCGTGGAAAACCGCGGCATCGACATTCAGACCGGCGCCGGCGAATCGGTGCGCTCCTGCTTCGACGGCAAGGTGCTCACCATTGCCAACATTGCGGGCATGAACACCATCGTCATGATTCAGCACGGCGACTTCTTCACGGTGTACGCCAAGCTACGGTCCGTGACGGTGCGCGAAGGCCAGCGCGTGAGCGCCAGGGAAGTCATTGGCACGGTGGCCACCGACGCCGAAGGCACCTCCGAAGTGCAGTTTCAGGTGTGGCATAACTCTTCCAATCTCAACCCGCAAAGCTGGCTGGGGAGCCGCTAGGCCTAAAACCGGCGGCTGAATGTAGTAGCCGCTGGGCCCGGGCTCATAAGAATAGTTTTTGCTCAAAAAAAAACCCGCGCCAAAGGTGCGGGTCTTTCCGAGCTATGAAAACAAACTTAGTCGTCAGCAGCAGCGGCTACTAGCCTGCTGCAATCGATAACCGATTCAAAGGTGGGGCATTCGGCAGGGCAATGCCCCGGTATCTCGGCGAATAGTACCGTTTTCACGGCGAATGGAGGCCCGGGCTGGCTGCATGCAAGGAAGCAGTGGCAGCCCAGTGCGCTACACCAAATTCAGCCTTCCCAGCAAGCCCGCTTTGTATGAACTCCCGATGGGGACCCGCACCGGCCCGCGGCTCAGCACGGCATCGCGCATGCCGTCGAGCAGGGCCGCATCGGCTTCGATGGCCACGATGCGGTCCAGCCGCACAATGTACTTGCGGTGCACGCGGGCAAAGTCCCGAACTGGCAGCTTGGTTTCGAGGTCCTTCATGGTGCCGTACACCGTGAACCGCTCGCGCGTGGTGTGCAGGTTCACGTAGTCGCCCATGGCCTCCACGTACTGCAGGTCGGCGGTAGCGATGCGGACCAGGCGCTGGTCTTGCTTTACAAAGATTTCGGTGCGGTTGTTCGCGTACAGGGCATCGCCGGTGTTGTTGGCCATGCGCAGCACGCCGTCGAGCTTCTGGCGCTCGTCGTCGAGCTGCAGGCGGGTGCGGCGCAGGTCTAGGTGGGCCATGACCTGGCGGGCCAGGATGCGCAGGGCCTCGCGCTGGTCTTCGGTGAGCTCACGGGGCACGGTGTCGAGGGTGCAGAGCGTGCCCAGGGGCTGGCCTTCGGGCGAGAGTAGCGGCGCGCCGGCGTAAAAACGGATGTTGGGTTCGCCGGTGACGAGCGGATTCCCGGCAAACCGCCGGTCGGCGGTGGCGTCCTGCACTTCGTACACGTCGGCCGAGCGCATGGCGTACTGACAAAATGCGTGCTCCCGGGGCATTTCCTGCGCATCGAGCCCCACCCGGGCCTTGAACCACTGCCGTTCGCCATCGATAAGTGAAACCAGCGACATGGGCGTGCCGCAAATGAAGGCGGCAAGCTGCGCGATGTCGGTAAATACCTGCTCCGGGTCGGTGTCGAGCACTTGGTAGCTTTGCAGGGCCTCCAAACGCTCGGGCTCGTTTACCTGACGCAGGGCAGAATCAGCAGGGGTAGCGCGTTTGGGAGCTTTCAAAACGTATCGAAAATAGTAGGGGCGAGGGCATTTCGTAAATAAAGCAGTCTGTACGATGGATGCCGTCTGACAAAGCTAATCTGTCTGTAGATGAGTAATTCACGCAATTCGGCTCAACCCCGGTTGTGGCACGACTAAATAACCGTATTCCCCTGCAAAGGACTGGCATTAATGCACCAAACTTCAATATCTGGTATCTTTGGGACTCCAAAAGGTGTTGAACTGCGTATATCCTCTTTTATCATCCCAACTGGGCCCAGGCGCCCGTCTTCTCATGCATCATCCCTTGTTTCTAATCGGCAACTTCGGCACCACCGAAATCCTGCTTATCGTATTTGCTATCGTTTTGTTGTTTGGTGCCAAGCGTATTCCCGACCTGTTCAAGGGCATGGGCCAGGGCATCCGCGAGTTTAAGGACGCCAGTAAGGTGGCAGAAACCGAGCAGCCGCAGTACCGCGACCAGCCCATGGCTCCTCCCGTGCAGCCGCCTTACCAGCAGCAGGGCTATCAGCAACAGAGCTATCAGCAGCAGCAGCAGCAGCCAAACGCGCCGCAGCAGCAAGGCTACCAGCAGCCTAATGCGCCGCAGCAGGGCTACCAGCAGCAAGTACCCCCCGTGTACAATCCCAACGACCCCACCACCCAGCCGCGCCAGTAGCGCTTTTCTGAGTTATGCAAATTCCTTTTATTCTCTTCCTGGGCGATGTCGGCGGTTCTGAGCTTATGCTCATCATGGTCGTTATTCTCATTTTCTTTGGTGCCAACAAGATTCCGGAACTAGCCCGGGGCCTCGGCAAAGGCATTCGTGAGTTCAAGGACGCCAGCACGGAAATCCGCAAAGAATTTGAGCAGGCCGGCCAGCCCGCTCCCCAGAACTACGCGCCGCCGCAGCCAACTGCCTACGACACGCCCAGCCCTTACACTGCCCCCACAGCCGAAACCGGCTCCGGCTTCGACCCCTGGGCGTCTCCGGCCACGGCCTCGGCCTTCCCCACGGCTGATGCCGACTACTCGCACGAGCAAAAGGCCGAAGGCGCTACGCCCGGAGCTGAGCTGCCCGTTGCGCCCACCTTGCCGCCCAACTTGGCGCCTGATGGCACCCAGCCCCGCCAGCCCTACATCCCGGCCTCGCCGAATCCCAACGTCTAACGCCTGACCGGCCACCTAATCTGCAAGTAGTTTGAAGCGTTTTCATTCTTTATCCGAAGTTTGCAACGAGCTGGCGGCAGGCACCACGTCCTGCCGGCAGCTCGTTGAGTATTATCTGGGCAACATCGAGCGCCAGAATCCCACGCTCAACGCCTTTTTGGAGGTGTGGCCCGACGAGGCCCGCGCCCAGGCCGACGCCGTGGACGCCAAGCTGACTGCTGGCACGGCCGGCCCTCTGGCCGGCATGGTCATCGGCCTGAAAGACGTGCTGGCCTACGCCGGACACTCCCTGCAAAGCAGCAGCCTGATGCTCGACGGCTTCAAGTCGCTGTTTACCGGCACGGCCGTGCAGCGCCTGCTTGATGCCGATGCCATTCTCATCGGCCGCCAGAACTGCGACGAGTTTGCCATGGGCGGCTCGAATGAAACGTCTTATTTCGGCCCTTCCCGCAACGCCGCCGACCCCGAGCGCGTGCCCGGTGGCTCGTCGGGCGGCTCGGCGGTGGCCGTGCAGGCCGATATGTGCCTGGCCTCCATTGGCTCCGACACGGGCGGCTCGGTGCGCCAGCCGGCGGCTTTCTGTGGCGTGATTGGCTTGAAACCCACGTACTCGCGCATTTCGCGGTACGGCTTGGTGGCGTTCGCGTCGTCGTTTGACCAGATTGGGCCCATCACCCGCTCGGTGCAGGATGCCGCGCTGCTGCTAGAAGTAATGGCCGGCCCCGATGGCATGGACAGTACCGCCAGCCAGCGCGAGGTGCCCGCCTACAGCCAGCAGCTCACGCCTGCGCCGCACTACCGCATCGGCTATATTGCCGATGCCATTGACAACGCGGGCCTGAACCCGGAGATAAAAACAGCGCTGGAAACTCAACTGGATACACTGCGCGGCCAGGGTCACGTAGTGGAAGCCGTGGAGTTCCCGTACCTGGACTTCATGATTCCGACCTACTACATCCTCACCACGGCCGAAGCCAGCTCCAACCTGGGCCGCTTCGACGGGGTGAAGTACGGTTACCGGGCCCCAGACGCCACTGACCTGGAGTCCCTCTACAAGAAGAGCCGCGCCCAGGGCTTTGGGGCCGAAGTGCAGCGCCGCATCCTGCTCGGCACCTTCGTGCTCAGCGCCAACTACTACGACGCTTACTACACCAAAGCCCAGCGCGTGCGCCGGCTTATTAAGGAAAAAACCGACGAGCTACTGCGCCAGTACGACTTCCTGGTGCTGCCCACCACGCCCACCACGGCCTTCAAAATAGGCGAGAAGCAGGACCCGGTTTCCATGTACCTGGCCGACATTTTCACGGTGCAGGCCTCCTTGGCCGGCGTGCCTGCCATTTCGGTCCCGGTAGGGGAGGACGCGGCCGGCCTGCCCATCGGCTTGCAGGTGATGGCCGGCGCTTTCCGGGAGGCCGAGTTGCTGGCCTTTGCCGGTGTGCTCACGGAAGAAGTGGTGGCGTAGGACAAGCCGAAGCCCTGGGTTTTTAGTCGTTGCGGTCTGTTCCGCTCACGGTGATGACATTGCTGCGGTCGATACTAATATCGTACTGGTAGCAAGTGCTGATGTCCGTGGTTTTAACGTAGTTGGTGTTGTTTACGGTAATCGTGAAGGTGACCTGCCCGGGCGCGTAGTTGGCATACGCCGACGATGTGCCCGGGTCGACGTTATTGATATTGACGGTGTTCCCACCAGAGGTTTTGACCTGGACACTGGCTTTTTGGGTGCCGTTGTTTGTGATGCGCGCACGCGGCTCTTCGCCTTTGCACTTTTTGCAGCCACTTACCGCAAAGGAAAAGAGCAGGATGCTAACGGCAGGCAGTAGAACTTTTCCAATTTTCATAATATTACAGAGCCTCTGTTGGTTTCTGGGGGTGAATAGCAAAAGTGTTAAGACAGGCTTAAATGTACTCCTTTTCTATATAAGTGGTGTTCACGAAGGGCGAGTAAGAAAAATGGCAGTAGTAAAATTTACGGCAGTCAATTGAATGGTGAGGTCATTGAAGTGTGGCGCGGTGTAGGTGAGAAATATCACAAAAAAAAGAAAAGCAACTTAGGTGCTCTACTCGTGATTCTCGCCTCCTATTTAGCCTGCTCACCGGCTGCTAAGCTCGAGCCGGTTTTCGTACATCCTGCCGTTGAGACTCGCTCCTAATCTATGCTTTCAAGGATTGGTAGCTTAGCTGTCCCAATAAAATGTGAGAATTTGTAAGCCCGCACTTATACAAGTTCTTTACCCTTGCCCTATCTTAGTGCTATGAAGCAAGGGATTAAGCGCGTGAAAACCATCCGGAGCAGCCGCTGGCTGCTGGCTCTGGTGCTGCCTTGGCTGCTGTTTAAAACGACAGACACGAAGGCCCAGCAGATACCGAAGTCGGGGGCTGTGACCCCCGCAAATTCCACGATGCCAGCACTGTTGGGCGACACCTTGCGGGTGCGCCTCGAGCTGCAGCCCGACTCGCTGGTGGCCGTGCCCGTGGACCCCATGGCCATCGACTCGGCCCGGCTGGAGTGGCTGCGGACCCCGCCCACCCTGCGCGACCTGGTGTGCGACCGGGTGAGCTGTTTCGAAACCGACGTGCCCCACCAGTTCAATAACGCGGTGATGTCCTACGTCACGCTGTTTACGGCCCGTAACCGCAGCTACATGCAGCGGGTGCTGGAACGCGAAAACCTGTATTTCCCCCTTTTTGAGAAATACCTTAAGCAATACAACCTGCCCACCGACCTGAAATACCTGGCCGTGGTAGAATCGGCGTTGATACCCACGGCGAAGTCGCCGGTGGGCGCCACCGGCCTCTGGCAGTTTATGGGCCCCACGGCCGGCGACCTGCGCCTGAAGCGCGACGAATGGATAGACGAGCGGATGGCGCCGGAAAAAGCCACGGAAGCCGCCTGTAAGCACCTGCGCTACCTCTACGGCGTGTTTCACGACTGGGAGCTGGTGCTGGCGGCCTACAACTGGGGCGCGGGCAGCGTGCAGCGGGTGATGCGCCGCACCGGTAAGAAAACCTTCTGGGACCTGTATCCCCACATGCCGGCCGAAACGCGCAACTACGTGCCCACCTTCACGGCCATCATGTACAGCATGAAGTACGCCGACTCCCACGGCCTGCGCACTCCCAACCTGAACTACCAGTACGCCGAGCCCATGGACACGCTGGGCGTGCGCGGCCAGGCCTTCGATTTGCGGCGCCTGAGCCAGGCTTGCGGCTACGAAGACTCCCTGTACCTGAGCAAGTTCAACCCCGAGCTGCGGCGTGCGGCCCTGCCCGCCGGTTACCGGCCGTATGTGGTGCGGTACCCGGCGGCCGCTTCCGTGCATCTCGGCGATGTAGACCGGGCCACGCTGCTGGCCTACTGCCAGCCCACGGCCGCGCTGCCGCAGCCGCTGGCCTTTATGCCGCCGCGCCTGGATGGCATGGAACCGTGGGGTAGCCGCCAGCTGCTGGCGGCTACCGAAGGCCCCCGGGCAACGGAGGAAGCCGCCGCGCCCAAGTACCGGCGCGTGCCCCATAAAGTACGCCGGGGCGAAACGCTGGCTGACCTGGCGGAGCGGTTTGAGGTGAGCCAGGCCCAGATTCGCCGGTGGAACGAGCTGCCTAAAGGCCGGGCGCTGAAGCCAGGCAAACAGTTGGTGCTGTTCGTGCCCGTGCCCATAGCGGCCCTGCGTGCCCCGAAGGCCCCGCTCGAAGCCGTGGTCCCAGCGGTTGTTGGGGTGACGGCGCGGCAGATGGGCGGCGTGTCGGCGGAAGTGGCAGCGGCCCGCAAGGTTCAGGCCGAAGCCAATGCCCGCGAAGTAGCCCGGCTGCAGGAAATTGCCCGGCAGGAAAAGGCCCAGGAAGCTCGGTTAGTGGCCATGCAGCAGCGCCAAGCCATCAAGCAGGCCGCGGTCGATGCGCAGGCCCGGGCTGCTGCCAAGCGCGGGGCCTCGCCTATGAAAGACAAGGAGGGAGCTGTTGTAGCCGCGGCGGCACCTGCTACCGCTGCCGATAGCGGGGAGGCCGCAGGAGCACCCACAACAACTGAGCAAAACGGTGCTTCCTACACCGTGCGCAAGGGCGACAACCTCACCAAGCTGGCCCGCGAGCGCAACGTGAGCGTGGCGCAGCTGGTGGCTTGGAACAAGCTCCCTTCCGAGAAAGTGGAGGCCGGGCAGCGGTTGGTATTTGGGGAACCCACGGATGCCGAGGCGGCTCCGGAGGCCGTGCGCCCGCCCGCCAGAATAGCCAGCAAAGTGGCGGCCGCAAGCCCCCCCCGGCCTGCGTTGGAGAAACGGCTGGAGAAGCCACAGGTGCACCTGGTGCAGCCGGGCGATACGCTGTTCAACATCTCACGCCGCTTCAAGGTGAGCGTGCAGCTGCTGCGCGAGTACAACAACCTGACTTCTGATGAGGTGAAGCTGGGCCAGAAGCTGCTAGTGCCCCAGAGCTAAGCGCCTGCCCTGCTGCTGAATACAAAATAAACGCGGCTGCGCTACGCATTTCGCGTTAATTTCGCCCTACACGGCCGCGCTGCCCGCGCGGCCGTTTCTTTTTCTGAATGTCCCGATGCTGAAAATAAACCAACAGGATGCCCTCAATTACCACTCCCAGGAGCCCGCGGGCAAGCTGGAAGTGGTGCCCACCAAACCCATGAGCACGCAGCTTGACCTGGCCCTGGCGTACTCGCCGGGTGTAGCCGAACCGTGCAAGGCCATTGCCGCAAACCCCGACGACGTGTACAAGTATACCGCCAAGGGTAACCTGGTGGCCGTGATTACCAACGGCACGGCCGTGCTGGGGCTGGGCAACATTGGCCCGGCGGCCAGCAAGCCGGTGATGGAAGGCAAAGGGGTTCTTTTCAAAAAGTTTGCGGGCATCGACTGCTTCGACATTGAGATTGACGCCGAGGACCCGGACGAGTTTATTCGCATCGTAAAGGCGCTGGAGCCCACGTTTGGCGGCATCAACCTGGAAGATATCAAGGCACCGGAGTGCTTCCGGATTGAGACGGAGCTGCGGGAGAAGATGAACATCCCGCTGATGCACGACGACCAGCATGGCACGGCCATCATCACATCGGCCGCGCTGCTGAACGCGCTGGAAGTGGTGGGCAAGAAAATCGACGAAATCAAGGTGGTGGTGAGCGGGGCCGGGGCCGCGGCCGTGTCGTGCCTGCGGCTGTACCTGGCGCTGGGCTTGAAGAAGGAGAACGTGGTGGTGTTCGACAAGGACGGCCTCATCCACGAGCGGCGCACCAACTTGGCGCCGCTGCAAATGCAGTTTGCCACCAGCCGGGCCATCAACAACCTCGACGATGCCATGGACGGCGCCGACGTGTTCCTGGGTTTGTCGGCGGCCAACGTGCTGCCCGCCGGCCTGTTGCTGCGCATGGCCCCCAACCCCATCGTGTTTGCCCTGGCCAACCCTGACCCCGAGATTAGCTACCAAGTGGCCATGGCCACCCGCGACGACATTATTATGGCCACCGGCCGTTCGGACCACCCCAACCAGGTGAACAACGTGCTGGGCTTTCCCTACATTTTCCGGGGCGCGCTGGACGTGCGCGCCACCGAAATAAACGAGGCCATGAAGCTGGCCGCCGTGCACGCCCTGGCCGAGCTGAGCAAGGAGCCCGTGCCCGAAATCGTGAACAAGGCCTACGGCGACAACACCCTGGCGTTTGGCCCCACGTATTTGATTCCGAAGCCTCTTGACCCGCGCCTCATCACCACCATCAGCCCGGCGGTGGCGCGGGCGGCTATGGAAAGCGGCGTGGCCCGCCTGCCCATCACGGACTGGACGGCCTACGAAGACCAGCTCCGCGCCCGGCTCGGCGTGAACCAGAAGCTGATGAACCGCATCACCTCGGCCGCGCGGGCCAACCCCAAGCGGGTAGTGTTTGCGGAGGCCGACAACTACAAAATTCTCAAAGCCGCTCAGATTTTGCGCGACGAGGGCATTTGTACGCCCATTTTGTTGGGGCCGCAGGAGGTCATCGAAACCATTGCCCGGGCCAACAGCCTGGACCTGGAAGGCTGCGAAATCATTAACATTCTCAAGCAGGATGAGAAGCGTAGCGAGTACGCGTCCCTTCTGTATGAGAAGCGGCAACGCCGGGGCATGACGCTCTACGAAGGCCGCCGCCTAATGCGTGAGCGCAACTACTACGCCGCCATGATGGTGGAAACCGGCGAAGCCGATGCCTGCATCACCGGCCTCACCAAGGACTATGGCAAAAGCATTATTCCCTCGCTGCAAGTCATCGGCACCGAGGACGGCGTGCGCCGCGTGGCTTCCATGTACATCATCCAGCACAAGAAAGGCCCGTACTTTTTCGCCGATACCACGGTGAACATCAACCCCACGGCCGAGGAAATGGTGGAGATTATCGGCCTCACGGCGCGGGCGGTGCGGTTTTTCGACACCGAGCCGCGCATGGCCGTCATCAGCTACTCCAACTTCGGCTCCAACGCCGGCCCGCTGCCCGAAAAAACCCGCCGGGCCACCGAACTGGCCAAGGCCCGCTTCCCAGACCTACTCATCGACGGCGAAATGCAGGCCAACGTAGCCCTGAGCCCGCAGCTGCTGCAGGAGCACTACGGCTTCTCACCCCTGGCCGAGAAAGGGGCCAACACGCTGATTTTCCCCAATGTAGAATCGGGCAACATTGCCTACAAGGTGCTGCAGGAAATCGGTGGGGCCGAGGCCATTGGGCCGGTGCTCATGGGCATGCGCAAGCCGGTGCACATTCTGCAGCTCGGGGCCACAGTGCGCGACATTGTGAACATGGCCGCCATTGCGGTGGTGGACGCGCAAATGGGCAGCAAGGCGTTGTAGCATTGTTGTATAGTAGGATTTGAATTGCCTACTTTGCAGGATGAAGAAAATTGTTCTGCGCACATTGGCAATCCTGCTGCTGATTGTAGTCGTGTTGGTGGTAAACACTGTCTGGTTTAAGCCCTTCTTTATTCGGGTGTTTTACGAGAGGGTGTTTGCCCAGGTCGCCTTCGACTCGCCGGAGCTGCTCTCGCGGCTGCGGCTGGTCGAAGGCGTCGGCATTCAGGGCCACAACCAGAAGCTGAACGACGCCTCCGACGCCAAGGATACCGAGACGCTGGCCCGCCTGCGCACCGACCTGGCCACGCTGCACCGCTACGACACCACCGGCATGCGGGGTCAGGACCGCCTCAGCTACCAGGTGCTCGATTGGTACATGACCAACGCCGCCGCCGGGGAAGCCTTCCGCTACGACAATTACCCCGTCAACCAGATGTTTGGGGTGCAGAATGACTTTCCGGCTTTTATGGCCAACGTGCACCAGGTGCACAACCGCCGCGATGCCAACTACTACAACCAGCGGCTGGGGGCGGTGCGGGTGAAGTTTGCGCAGGTGCTGGAAGGCCTGAAAATCCGGGAGCAGCGCGGCGTGGTGCCGCCCACGTTTGTGATTGACAAGGTGCTGGCCGAAATGTCGGGCCTCGTGGCCCAGCAGCCTGAGCAAAGTATTCTGTACACTTCGCTGGCTGAAAAGCTGAAAAAGGCCGAGGGAATTGATGCCAAAGCGCAAACCGAGGTACTGGCCGAAGCCAAGCGGCAGATTGAGGCCAGCGTGTACCCCGCCTACCGGGAGCTGATAACCTACTTCACGGCCCTGCGGCCCCGCTCCACCAACGACGCGGGCGTGTGGAAATTCCCCGATGGCAAGGCATTCTACGCCCACTGCCTGCGCACAAATACCACCACCACCCTCAGCGCGGCCCAAATTCACCAGCTGGGCTTGCAGGAGGTGGCCCGTATTACGGCCGAGATGCGGGCCATTCTGCAGGCGGAGCAGGTGCCAGGGGCCGACAGTGTGGGCCCCACCATGGCCCGGCTGGGCGAAGCTGCCCGCTTCCTGTACTCCGACACCGACACGGGCCGCACCCGGATTCTGGCCGATTACAACGCCATTCTCACCGAGGTAGACAAAGGCTTGAGCAGCGCCTTCCGCATCCGGCCCAAGGCCAAGCTGGAGGTGCGGCGGGTGCCCGAGTTCAAGCAGCAAACTTCGGCCGGCGCCTACTACGAAGGCGCGCCCTCGACGGCTCCCGCCCCGGGGTATTCTACGCCAACCTCTACGACGTGAAAGCCACGCCCCGGTTTGGCATGCGCACGCTGGCCTACCACGAGGGCGTTCCGGGCCACCACTTCCAGATAGGCGTGGCGCAGGAGCTGAAGGGCCTGCCCACGTTCCGTACCCTGATTCCCTTCACGGCTTACAGCGAAGGCTGGGCCCTGTATGCCGAACGCGTGGCGGCGGAGCTAGGCTTCGAAAAAGACCCGTACGACAAGCTGGGCGGCTTGCGGGCCGAGCTGTTCCGCGCCGCCCGCCTGGTGGTGGACACCGGCCTGCACGACCAGCGCTGGACCCGCGAGCAGGCCATCCGCTACCTGCGCCAAACCACGGGCATGGCCCTGTCGGACGTGACGGCCGAAGTGGAGCGCTACATCGTGATGCCCGGCCAGGCCTGCGCCTACAAGGTGGGCATGCTGAAGATTCTGGAGCTGCGCGAGCGGGCCAAACAGGCACTAGGACCCAAGTTCGACCTGCGCGACTTCCACGACGTGGTACTAAAAAACGGCGCCCTGCCCCTGGAGATTCTGGAGCAGGTAGTGAACGACTACATTGCCGCCAAAAAAGTTGTGGCCTAAGCGCCGGATTGCTTAAAAACCTACCCAAAAAGTAATTGTCGGCGCTTTTTGGAGTTGTACTCCGAAAGCTGACCGGAGCGGAGTAGAACTCCGCATACATCGGCACGGTGCTGCCCAGGCGTCGCGAACTCAGCAAATCTCCGACAGCCTGACTTCTGGAGTATAACTCCAAAAGAGCAACGGTAAGCCCATGGCCAAACCAGCCTATCCGGAAATATCGTCTTCGTGCCAGCGCACGGGGGCGATATTTCCTTTTTTCAGCCAATTTATTTGGCCGAAAAGCCAGTAGATTTGGGATAGAAACGGACGTGCCTGCTGTTGAGTAAGTCAGCCGGTTCCGGCTTTTTGGCTGTACTTCGGGCGCTGTTTCAGTGCTGCCTGTTCCCTGGTGGGTCGGGCCTTGCTTCGCTTTTATAGATTTATTGCATGATTGCCTACCTCGACGGTAAACTCGCTTACAAAGACGCCACCCAGGCCATTGTCGACATCCTCGGCGTGGGCTACGAAGTCCGGATTTCGCTGGCCACCTACTCCAAGCTGCCGGCGGAGGGCGCGGCTACCAAAATCTACACCTACCAGCACATCAAGGAAGACGGCCAGACGCTTTACGGCTTCCTCGACCCTAGCGAAAAGGCGCTGTTTATGCTGCTGATTTCGGTGTCGGGCATCGGGCCGGGCACGGGCATTGTGATGGTGAGCAGCATGAGCGTGGGCGAAATCCGCGAGGCCATTGTGAGCGGCAATGTGCGGGCCATTCAGAGCATCAAAGGCGTGGGCCCGAAAACGGCCCAGCGCGTGATTTTGGACCTACAGGACAAGCTGCGCAAGGACGAGCTGCTGGCCAAAGCCGGCGTGGATACCGTGCCCCTGGCGCGCCAGCACAATACGCGCCGCGCCGAAGCGTTGCAGGCCCTGGTGACCCTGGGCTTTGCGCGGGCCGCCGCCGAGAAGCAGCTGGACCAAATTCAGCACAAACACGGCGGGGAGCTGAGCGTGGAGGAATTGATTAAATTTGCTTTGAAGTCGCATTGAGTCGGAACGTTTCTGAGCTGTTAGCCAATAGCTAGATAAGCTACTAGCTGGCCGCTTTGGGGTCTCTCAACGCAATCCAGGCGCCGGTGCCGCTTTGGTGCCTTATTAATGAGCCCAGGCACCCCACGACACCCTTCAGCCAACAGCCAGTAGCTGCCAGCTAATAGCTATTTCCTCCTTATCTCAATTGAAATTAGGCCAGAAGTTACTCCCTGCGTCGGTTATCGTGGTTGCGTCGGTGCTGACGTGGTGGGCCCAGGCGGCCCCTACGGCCCGGCCGCGCTTTGCCGCGGCGTGGTTGCACGCCAGCCGCGTGCTGGCCGTCGATACCCCCGAACCCGTGCGGCCCGTGGCCGACACGACGGGCCCCTACAAGCCAAGCCGGCGGCCGCGGGTGCGGCCCCAGGACCGGCCCGGCAGCCCGTTTGGGGTGCGCCGCCGCCAGTCGCCGCTGGTGCTGCCGCTGCCCAGTAATGTGAAGCTCGACGTGACGGTGGACGACAGCCTGAAACAGGTGAACGTGCAGGAAAAAGTGGGCAGCGAAATAGACTACCGCGACCCCAGCGTGCTCACCTATGAGAAGTTTGCCGAGTACCAGCAGCGCGAATCCATCCGGGACTACTACCGCCAGAAGGCCAACGGCGGCATAGTGGGGACCCCGGCGGAGGCCGGCACGCCCCAGGCCCAGCGCCTGATTCCCAAAATTTATCTGGGCCCGGTGGCCAACCGCATTTTTGGCGGCAGCTACGTGGACATTCGGCCCGCGGGCTCGGTGGCGCTCAAGTTTGGCTGGCGGCACAACAAAAACGAGAACCCCGCCCTGACCCTGCGCCAGCAGAGCGTGGGCGACTTCCTGTTTGAGCAGAACATCAACGTGAACCTGACCGGTGCCATTGGCACCAAGCTCAAGCTGGTGTTTAACTACGACACCAAGGCCTCGTTCGACTTCGACAATCAGATGAAGTTCGACTACGCGGGCGAGGAGACGGACATTGTGCAGAAGGTGGACCTGGGCAACGTGAGCCTGCCGCTCACCAACTCCCTGGTGCAGGGCGGGCAAAACCTGTTCGGCATTAAAACGCAGCTGCAGTTCGGCAAGCTGGGCGTGACGGCTGTGGCCGCCACCGTGCGCGGCACCGCCGACGAGGTGCGCATCCAGAACGGCGCCCAGAGCCGGCAGTACGAAATAAAGGCCAGCCAGTACGAGCGGGACCGGCACTTCTTCCTGTCGCATTTTTTCCGGGAGCGCTACGACCAGGCCCTGCGCAACCTGCCCACCATCCAGAGCGGCGTGACCATCACGCGCGTGGATGTGTACGTGACCAACGACAACCGCACCACCGAAACCCTGCGCAACGTGGTGACGCTCATGGACCTGGGCGAGCCCCGCCGCATTTACCGGCCGCAGTACGCCGTGCGGACCAATCCCACCCCGCAGATACCAGCCGACAACGCCGCGAACGCCCAATACAGCGTGCTCACCGGCCCAGGCGCCACCCGCGACAACCTCGGCGTAGATGCTGTTTTGCAAACCACCCAGGCCCTGACCAAAAACGTGGACTTTGAGCGGGTGCGGGCCCGCAAGCTCGGCCCCGGCGAGTACACGTTCAACGCGCAGCTTGGGTACCTTTCCCTGAACACCGCCCTGCTGCCCGACCAGGTGCTGGGCGTGGGCTACACGTACATCTACAACGGCAGAACCTACAAAGTGGGCGAGCTGACGGAGGACTACACCAACGTGAAGCCCGATGAGGTGGCGTTTCTGAAAATGCTGCGCGCCAGCAACCCCGGCGTGGGCGTGCTGCCCGCCCCGCTCCCCGACCCGCTGAACCCCGGCCTGGCCAACCGCAACACGCCGACCTGGGATTTGATGATGAAAAACATCTATCCCCTGAACGCCTCGCAGCTGCAGCGCGATAACTTCCAGCTGCAGCTCATCTACAAGGACGACGAGACGGGCGTGGACTTGATTTCGCTGAAAGAAGGCAACAAGATTGCCAACCGCCCGCTGATTGAGGTGCTCAACCTCGACAACGTGAACCCCAATAACGACCGCAACCCGGACGGCAACTTCGACTTTTTCCCCGGCGTCACCATCGACCCGGAGCTGGGCCGGGTTATTTTCCCGAACGTGGAGCCGTTCGGCTCGTTTTTGCGCACGCAGTTCGACCCCACCGAAACCGCGCTGATTGACAAGTACGTGTACTCGGAGCTGTACGACCAGGTGCAGAGCGACGCCCAGCAGCGCCAGGAAAAGGACAAGTTCTTCCTGCGTGGCCGCTTCCAGGGCGGCGCCGGCTCCGACGAAATCAACCTGCCGGGCATCGGCATCGCGCAGGGTTCGGTGCGGGTGCGCTCGGGCTCCACGCTGCTCACTGAGGGCGTGGACTACCAGGTGTTTTACGACCAGGCCAAGGTAAAAATCCTCAACCCCGCCTACCTCAACTCGGCCAACGAGCTGCGGGTGGAGTTTGAAAAAAACGCGCTGGTGCAGGTGCAGCCGCGGCGGCTGCTGGGCGCGCGGCTGGACTACCGCCTCAACAAGGACGTGAACCTGGGCGGCACGGCCCTGTACCTGCTCGAAAACCAGGCGCCGGGCATCAACCGCGTCAACATCGGCGACGAGCCGGCCAATAACGGCATCGTGGGCGTCGACGGCAGCATCCGGAAGGACAGCCGGGTGCTGACCAAGTACCTCGACATGCTGCCCTTTTTGTCGACCAAGGAAATATCGACCATTTCCTTCAGCGGGGAATTTGCCAAGCTGCTGCCGGGCCAGTCGAAGCTGGGCCGGGGCGAGGACGGGGCGTC
Source organism: Hymenobacter lapidarius (assembly GCF_001816145.1). Lineage (GTDB taxonomy): Bacteria > Bacteroidota > Bacteroidia > Cytophagales > Hymenobacteraceae > Hymenobacter > Hymenobacter lapidarius. Next base: position 15,424 of record NZ_MDZB01000113.1, read on the forward strand.
GTACATCGACGACTTTGAAAACGCGCGCACGCCCTACACCCTGGGCGGCCTGGCTTCTATTCCGGCGTGGCGCCTGGCGTCTACCCCGCTCCCCATCGCGAATCCGGCCACCGTGACGGGCCTGCGCTACAACGACCAGCGCGCCAAGCTGGCTTGGTACACCGTGGACCAGAGCTACTACACCGGCGGCTCGAACGCGCCCAAAAATATTGCGGGCGCCGATTTGAAGAACCATTACACCCGCGGCATCGAGCGCAACGAGGTGTTCCCGAACAAGGACCTGGGCGCGACCGGCAACGGCTACGAGTACACCTTCGACATGGCGTACTACCCCGGCGAGCGGGGGCCGTACAACTACAATCCCAACATTGACCAGTCCGGCCAGGCCTTTACCGGCGCCGAAGCCAGTGCCGTGGGCTTGCAGGGCAAGTACGGCGGCATCAGCCGGGCCATTACCTTCGACACCGACTTCGACAACGCCAACATCGAGTACCTGGAGTTCTGGATGATGGACCCTTTCCTGGGCGGCGAAAACGGCAAAGTGAACGACGGCGTCAGTCCGGCCGTGAACAACACCACGGGCGGCGACCTGCTCATCAACCTGGGCAACGTGAACGAGGACGTGCTGCGCGACGGCAACCAGCACGAGTTTGAGAACGGCCTGCCTACGTCCGACGACCCCCAGGAAATAGCTAACAACAGCCGCCCCACCGTGTATGGCCGCGTGACGAGCCAGCAGTTCCTCACCGATGCCTTCAACGCCACGCCGGGCGCCCGCCAGCGCCAGGACGTGGGCCTGGACGGCGTGAGCAACGCCGCCGAGCGGGTGCAAACGCAATACGGTCCTGCCTACGCGAACCTGCCCGACCCCTCGGCCGACGACTTCCGTCACCACCTCGACCCCAGCTACGACCAGGCCAACGCCAGCATTCTGGGCCGCTACAAAAACTACAACGGCTACGAGAACAACTCGCCCGAAAACAGCCAGCTCAGCTCCACGGCCTACCCCGACAAAGAAGACCTGAACCGCGACAACGTGGTGCAGGAAGTGGAGCGCTACTACGAGTACCGCATGCGCCTGCGGCCGGGTGGGCTGGAAGTGGGCCAGAACTTCATCATTGATAAAATAACAACCAACAACGAGCAGACCAGCCGGGAGCCCGTGACGTGGTACCAGTTCCGCATTCCCATTCGGGAGGGCTACACCTTGCGCGGGGCCACGCAGGAGTTCGGCTTCAAGAACATCCGCTTCCTGCGCATGTACATGACCGGCTGGCAGCAGCCGGTGGTGCTGCGCCTGGTGCAGCCGCAGTTTGTGGCCAACCAGTGGCGCCGCTTCATCTACCGCATCGTGGACGCGCGCCAGGGGCCGATTCCGCCCGTGGGCGCGCTCACCGACGCCGATGCCTTCACCATTTCCACGGTGAGCCTGGAAGAAAACGGCCTGGCCGTGGCCACGGGCACGGGCAAGATTCCCTACGTGTCGCCGCCCGGCATCCAGCGCGACCGGGAGTATGGTAGTACCGCCACCTCGCGCCTGCAAAACGAGCAAAGCCTGCGTCTGTCCGTGACCAACCTGCGCGACGGCTTTGCCAAGGGAGCGTATAAGAACATCACCATCAACATGCTGCGCTACAAGCGCCTGAAGCTGTTCCTGCACGGCGACAGCCCCGACCCGAACGTGAGCAGCCGCGACGTGCAGGCATTCCTGCGCATCGGCACTGACTACACCCAGAACTATTACCAGTACGCGCTGCCCCTCGAAATGACCCGGCCCGGCGACACGGGCGTCGACCAGGTATGGCCCGTTGCCAACCGCATCGACGTGGCGTTTCAGGACTTTATTGATGCCAAGTCGGAGCGGAACAAGCAGACGGGCAACAACTTTCAGATTCCGTACACCAAGACGCTGGCCAACGGCGCGACCATTACGGTGGTCGGTAACCCCGATTTTTCGGCGGTGCAGGGCGTGATGCTGGGCATTCTCAACCCTACTTCCGACGGCATTGACCCCAGCACCAGCGCCATCACGGCCAACCTGTGGGCCGATGAGCTCCGGGTATCGGACTTTGAGCAGCAGGCCGGCTACGCCGCCACCGCCCGCCTCAACGTGAAGATGGCCGACGTGGCCAACGTCACGGCCACCGGCAACTTCACCAGCGTGGGCTTCGGCGGCTTGCAGGACAAGGCGCAGCAGCGCTCGATTGACGACGTGTTCCGCGGCGACGTGCAGGCCACCGTGGCCGCCGACAAGTTCCTGCCCGAGCGCCTGCAGCTGCGCGTGCCCGTGCTGCTGCAGCTCGGCCACGAAAGCCGCACGCCCCTCTACGACCCGCTCGACCCCGACACCAAGCTCGACCAGAGCCTGCAGAAATTCACCAACGGCACCGGGCCCGAAAACGCGGCCACGCAGGCCGAGTATCGCCGGAAGGTCATCGACCAAACCACCAGTCGCAGCATCGCGGTGCTGAACGTGCGCAAGGAGCGTGGCCCCGGCAAGCCCGGCGCGCCCATTGCCACGCCCAAGCCCTGGGACATTGAGAACGTGGCCCTGAGCTACTCCCTCACCGAGCGCCTGCACACCGACATCCGCACCGACCGCGACTACTCCCGCGCCTACACCGGGGCCGTCGCCTACGTGTACCAAACTACGCCCAAGAACTATACGCCCCTGAGCAAGATAAAGGCCCTGGACAATCCTTACCTGAAGATTTTCCAGGAGATAAACTTCACGCCGCTGCCCTCGCGCTTCTCGTTCCGCACCGACATCGACCGGCGCTACAACGAGCGGTTTCTGCAGCGGGTGCGGGAGCCCGGCACCCTGCCCAGCGCCAACGGCATTGCCCCGGTTATCCAGAAGGCCTTCTTCATCAGCCGGATTTATGACCTGAAGTGGGACCTGACCAAAAGCCTGATTTTTGACTACACTGCCAACAACCGCGGCGTGGTGGACGAGGGCCGCGGCCGCACCATCGGCAACAGCGACGAAGCCATTCGCAACCGCAACCTTCTCCAGGAAAACCTGTTGCGCGGCGGCCGCACCACCAACTTCAACCAAGTGGCGGCGCTCACCTACCGCCTGCCGCTCGACAAGTTCCCGCTCACCGACTGGCTGAGCGCCGATACCCGCTACGCGGCCAGCTACACCTGGCAGGCGTCGTCGGCGTCGCAGCGGGCACCCCTGTTCCCGGTACCCACCGGCGACGAGGCGCGGGACACGCTGACCTACGAGCTCAAGCTGGGCAACACCGCGCAGAACAACGCCGAGCTGAGCGCCAACGGCCGCATCGACCTGGTGAAGCTCTACAACAAGGTGAAGTTTCTTAACATCATCAACAATGCCCCGCCGCCCGGCGCGCGTCCCCAAAACCCGCGTTCGGCCGCGCCGACCCGTCCCGAGCTCGAAAGCGGACGACCGCAAGCCGAGGCCCTGCCGGATTCGCTGCGCGAGACAAACCGCTTCGTGAAAGCCGTGCTGCGCTCGCTGATGACGGCCCGCTCGCTGAACTTCACCTACGTGCGCACCAACGGCACGCTGCTGCCCGGCTACCTGCCCAAAACCTACGTCTTCGGCCTCGACCACGACCTGACGGCGCCGGGCGTGCCCTTCATCCTGGGCAAGCAGTACGGGCTGAACACGCTGTATGAACGCTCGCGCGACAACGGCTGGTACACCGACAGCAGCCAGTACCTGAACACGGCGTTTAGCTCGCTACGCACCGAGGTGCTCACGCTGCGCACCGCGCTGGAGCCGTTCCGGGGCTTCAACATTCAGGTGGACGCGCGCCGGCAGCTGGCCCGCAACCAGGAAGTGTACTACCGCAACGAGCTCGATTCGGTGAAGCTGACTGCCTTCCGCGACCCGGTTACGGGGTTGACCCGGCTGGCTAATAACCCGCTGCTCGGCACCGGCTCGTTCAGCACGTCCACGGTTACCATCCAAACTTTGTTTGGGGACCTGGGCGCTAATGGTGAGACGTCCAAGGCTTTCCAACGCTTCGTGAACAACCGCGCCACTGTGCGCGAACGGCTGGCGCGCGCTAACCCTATCGCAAACCCCGCCGCCGGCGTGGACCCGGAAAGCGGGTATGGCTACAACTCGCAGGAGGTGCTGATTCAGAGCTTTATTGACGCCTACCACGGCCGGTCGTCGGATGGCTACGAGGCCAAGAAGTTTGACCCCTTCGCCAAACTGCCGCTGCCCAACTGGACCATTCAGTACAACGGCTTCTCGGACCTGGCCTTCGTAAAGAAGTACTTCACTTCCTTCGCATTCAACCACGCGTACTCGTCGGTGTACAGCGTGAACAACTACGCCACCGCCACCAACTACAACTCCAGTAGCTTCAACCCCGACCGCGACTTCCCCAACATCCGGAACGCCTCGGGGCAGTATATTCCTTACTACGTGTTGGGGCAGGTGAGCATTGTGGAGCGGCTTTCTCCGCTCATCGGCGTCAATTTCCAGACGGTGAGCCGCGCCACGGGCCGCATCGAGTATCGCACCGACCGCGCCGTGGTCCTGAACACCTCCAACGCCCAGGTAACGGAGCTTTACACCAACGAAATGGTGATTGGCTTTGGCTACGCCACCAACAGCTTCAAGCTGCCCTTCAAGGTGCGGGGCGAGCAGCGCGTGCTGAAAAACAACCTCACCGCCCGTATGGACCTCAGCATTCGCGACAACATCACGGTGCAGCGCAGCATTTTGGGGGTAGAAGATATTGGCAACCCGCAGAACGTGGACCCCAACCCTGGCCGCGCCGAAGGCCAGGTGACCAACGGCTCGAAAACTTTCCAGCTGCGCCCCACCATCGACTACTTGCTGAACTCCCGCCTCAACCTGCAGTTGTATTACAGCCAGACCATCACCACTCCCCGTATCAGCAATGCCTTCCGCAACGCCACCACCGAGGGCGGGGTGCAGCTGCGTTATAGTTTGACGCAGTAGCTTTACGCCTCTGGTATTCCCATCTTCTCAACCCCTTTAGCGCCTTGCTAGTATGAACTTGCCCGCAACCCTCCACTACACCAAAGACCACGAATGGATTCGCGTTGAAGGCGACGTTGCCTACATCGGCATCACCGACCACGCTCAAAAAGAACTCGGCGACATTGTGTACGTCGACATCGACACCCTTGACAAGGACGTAGCTCAGCACGACGTGTTCGGCACCGTGGAGGCTGTAAAAACGGTTTCTGACCTGTTCAGCCCCATCACTGGCACCGTGCTGGAAATCAATTCCAAGCTGGCCGACGCCCCCGAAACCGTGAACTCCGACCCCTACGGCGACGGCTGGATGGTGAAAATCTCCATCGCCAACCCCGAGGAGCTCGAAGAGCTGCTGAGCGCCGAAACCTACGGCGAGCTGGTAGGCGCCTAGCCCGCCGCCTTCAGCCGGGCCATCTGCCACCGCCATGCTCACCCACGGCAAGCCTGCGCTGCGCCGCGCCTACGCCGCCCTGCCCCTGGGGTGGGCCGGCCTGGTGTTGCTGCTCACCCTGACCCCCGCCCGGGACATGCCAAAAACGCCCGTATGGGAGCTGCTGTCGTTCGACACAGCCGCCCATGCGGGCGTTTTTGCGGTTTTGGCGGGGCTCAGCTGGTTTTCGCTGTCGCGGCAGCGCCGCTGGCCGCGCGTGGCCCGGCACGCGGGCGCGGTGGTATTGGTCGGCAGCACCCTGTTTGGCGGGCTGATTGAGCTCCTGCAGCATACCATGCACCTGGGCCGCCAGGGCGACTGGACCGACCTGCTGAGCGACGGCATTGGGGCCGCCCTGGCGGTGGGTCTGGCCACGTGGTGGGCCCGCCGGCGGGCGCGCCGTGCGCCGCCGCGGTCTTCGATGTTTTGGGCAAGCACACTATTGGTTAGCCTTTCCGGACAGTCAGCCCAGGCGCAGGACCTGCCCCGGGCGCGCCGCACCATTGCCAGGCTGGCCTCCCGCGAGATGCACGGCCGCGGCTACGTGCAGCAGGGCGAGCACAAGGCGGCTGCCTACCTGCGCGGGCGGCTGCGGGAGCTGAAGCTGGAGCCGCTGTCTACGGATTACACCCAGCCGTTTGCGCTGGACGTGAATACGTTTCCGGAACGTCTTGCTCTTGAATTTCAGATTCCGTCCGGCTATTCATCCGGAAACACAAAATACAGATACACAAGATATAAAGTTGGGTCACCCGGCTCCGATTACATCGCGGCGGCTACTTCTGGTGGAGGGAGCGCGAGAAAAATGCCCGTATTCTTCTTGGATAGCTCCTGTCTCGCTCGGCCGCGTTACTTGGATAGCATAATGCGCACCCCGGCCCGAACCCAAGCAGTCATGCTGAGTGGACGAACCGCAGAGCAGTTACGCGACTGGCCGGCCAACGTCCGGCAGTACGTGGATTCGTGTGCGGTTTGGCTGAAGTGCGTACCCAAACTAACGGCAACGCTTGCCAGCCAACAGAGCCGACGCGTGGAGTTGGAACTCCTTACCCCATTGGTGTACCACTTTGAAAAAACACCCCCCCATGCCGTACCTCTCCCATTCTTTGCGGGCCAAACCGTTACCTTTTCGGTAGACGCCCAGCTCCAACGCGACTACCAAACCCAGAACCTAGCCGCCGTCATTCGAGGCACCGCCCAGCCCGATTCTTTCCTGGTGGTCACTGCCCACTACGACCACCTCGGCACGATGGGCCGCCGCGCCTACTTCCCCGGCGCCAACGACAACGCCAGCGGCGTGGCCCTGCTGCTAGAGCTGGCCGCCCACTACGCCCGTCCCGAAAACCGGCCCGCTTACTCAGTGGTGTTCCTGCTGTTTGGGGCCGAGGAGGCTGGACTGGTGGGCTCCCGCTACTTTGTGGCGCACCCGCTAGTGCCGCTCAGCCGCATTAAATTCCTGGTCAACCTCGACCTGCTGGGCACCGGCGAGCAGGGCGCTACCGTGGTAAACGGCCGCGTGCTGGAAGCCCCGTACCAGCGCCTCGTGCAGCTCAACGAAGCGCGCCACTACCTGCCTGCGCTAGGCGCCCGCGGCCGCGCCGCCAACTCCGACCACCACCCGTTTTCTGAAGCGGGCGTGCCGGCCTTTTTCCTCTACACCCGCGGCGGCAGCCCAGCCTACCACGACGTGAACGACCGGCCCGAAGCCCTGTCGCTGGCCGGCTTTGCCGGTGCTTTCGGACTGGTGCGGGACTTTCTAAACGAATTGGGCGCCGCCCAAGCCCCAAAAAAATAAGGTCGGTAGCCGAACCTGCGTTCAACTACCGACCTTATTTCTAACTGCTAACTGCTAACTGCTAACTGCTAACTGCCTAGCCTTTGGCTTTCAGCGACAGCATGATCTGCTTGGCAATGGGCTCCCACTCGGGCTTCTGGCGGTCGGCGCAGTTGAAGGTGCAAATCATCAGTTTGCCTTCCACGTCGGTGAAAAACACCAGCGTATATACCTCGTGGCCCATCTCCGGCTTCATGAATTCCATGAAACCCACTTTGCGGTTGTTGATGTTTTTCACGCCGTCGCCGAACCACGTCGCGTCTTTGTACTGCTTATGGTACGTCTTGCCAAACGAGGCGGCGTAGATGTCGACCATGTCCTGGTCGGCGTCGTTGTCGCTGTAGTTGAAGGCGAGACTGATGAGGTTGTTGTTGGTGAAAATGACGCTGGGGCGGCTCTGGGCTTTGGCATATGCAAAGTCCATCTGCTGCTCGGTCATTACCTCAAATCCCTTGGGAATCAGGATTTCCACCCGCTCGCTGAGCACGCGCTTTTTTACCAGCTCAATTTCAGATGCCGGGTGCGCAGCCGTAAGTATCAATCCCAGAATAAAGAGTAAAAATGTAGATTTCATACTAATGCAAATAAGAAGTGAGTAACGGTAAGACCTCTAAGCTAAGCCAAGTTAGATACAATATTATAACATCCAACTTTTGGACAACAAATATTGCGATTTATTTTGGTACCTCCCGAATGAGCCGGGCATTTAATTCAATAAAGGCCTAGCATTCGGCGGGTTGTGATGTTTATAGGTCGCAGCAAATGCCATTTTCAAATCCCTTGCCAGAAAGATTTTCTTAACTATTGTATTTTATAAATTATTGTTAAAGTACAATAAAATGAATTATTCTCGGCCAACTGCGCTTTTAGCACGCCGAACGGCTGAGCTAAAAGAACTGTAAGATTGGATTCCTAAAGAATGTTGTTGAGCTGCTCTTTAATTTTTTCCAACTCCTCTTTCATGCCCACCACCAGGTGCTGCACCGTGGCATCGTTGGCCTTGGAGCCGATGGTGTTGATTTCGCGCCCAATCTCCTGCGCCAGGAAGCCCAGCTTCTTGCCCACAGCCTCATCGGGCTGCCGCACGGCCTGCTCAAAATAGGCCAGGTGAGCTGCCAGGCGCACTTTTTCCTCGGCGATGTCCAGCTTCTCGATGTAGTAGAGCACTTCCTGCTCGAAGCGGGTGGCGTTGAACTGCTCGTGGCTGGTGAGCTCGGCCAGGTGGCCGGCCAGGCGCTGGCGCACGTGCTCGATGCGGGCGGGGTCGTGCTGCTCCACGGCCGCGAGCTGCTGGCGGATAATAGCTACGTAGCTCAGGATTTCAGTGGTGAGGGTGGCGCCTTCGTCTTGCCGGAACTGGTGCATGGCGGCCAGCGCCTCGGTAAGCAGCGGCTGCAGCTCGGCCCAGGCTATTTCTTCGGCCACGGGCTCGGCCTCGCGGGCTTCGGCGGCGCTGGGAATCACGCCCGGCAGGCGCAGGGCTGCCAGCAGGGTGTCTTCGCTGGTGGGCAGGCCCAGGCTCTGGGCCACGGCTTTAAGCTCATGGAAGGCCGCCAGCAGGGCTTCCTTGTTGAGGGAAGCGGTGGCGCGGGCCGCGGCAGGCCGCAAAAAATCCAGGCTCAGATTGATTTTGCCGCGCAGCAGGGACTTGGCCACGGCATTACGGATTTCCAGCTCATGCGGCATCAGGAAGCGCGGCAGCCGCAGGGTCAGGTCCAGGGTTTTGGAGTTGACGGACCGGAGCTCAATGGCGGCGGTGTAGGTATCGGTTTCGCGATGGGCCTGGCCGAAGCCGGTCATGGAGGTAAGCATGGCAAGAAGGGGATTTAATTGGAAGCGACCAGGGCCGCGCCGGGCCGGGTGGGCCAATGGCCGAAGCAATATTACGGCGGGCATCAAAAAGTGTGGGGCAATGGGGCCAAGCGGCCATCGGCATTGGTTCCGCCGGTAGTGACCGGATGCCGAGGTATCGCTGCCGAAAACACTCCTCCCACTCCTCGTTGAGCACTTAACCGGGCCAGAGGCTTCAACTTGCCGCATTTCTTCGCCACGAGAAGGTAGGCCTGGTGCGTGGCCAGGGTATCGTCCAAGTGGACCTGCCGGGCATCGTCGGCAAAGTAGATGCCGCCGGCATACGGAATCCCGTACTCCTTGCCCCAGAGCTTAAAACTGTGCAGGTGTGCCAGTTGTCCCAGCCCATCGCCACCTGGAAAACGCGATGCAGCTCGGCCAGCGTCGTATCAACCCGCACCAACACGTGCCGGATAATTTGCGGGCTGATGCCGACTAGGTGAATCTTGAGCTGGTAGACCGCTGCCAGCTGGTCATCGCCAAGGGTAGAAGGCGGAGCAACGGGTTGAGGCATGGCTTTCACCGGTAAGTACGGCTACCCAAGGTAGCTATCACGTGGTTGAACCCGCCTGCGCCACACTTTTTGGTACTCTCGGATTTTTCCCGCGCCGTCAAAGTTGTGGGCGCAGAGCTAGTAGGCTCGTTGCCAGCTGTTCTGCACCCACTCCCCGACGGTGTTGGTGTCGTAGTATTGAAGGTGCCGATACTGGCGGCCGGCCGGTGCGCTGCAACAGAAAAGCCGCCGGCAGTTGCCGGCGGCTTTTCTGTTGCAGCGCACCGGCCACTTCTACTGCGCGTGGACCCGGACCGTTTTGGTGGTGCCATTCGAAATCAACCGCACCTCGTATAGGCCTTCCGCCAAATTGTCACCGATGGGAAGTTGATAGATGCGGTTGGCTTCTCCCACGCCTTCGCTGACCCGACGCACCAGGCGCCCCAAGATGTCGTAGAGTGCCAGCGAATACTGCTCGCCTTCAGGAACTTGGAATTCCACGGTTGCCCGGCCCGAGAAGGGGTTTGGGTACACTTCCAACAACGTGAGCTTGAGGCAAGCGTTGGTGATTAGCAGCTGCGCAACGGCTTCTGTTTCGCAGCCGCGGGCATCCAGTACAAACAGGCGATACGTATTTGCCCCCAAGCCCGTGAAGGTGAACCCGCTGGTAACCGCCGGCGACGTAGCCACGACAGTGCCCGCAGCGCCAAGCCGAAGCTGGTAGGTGTACGGAGCCGTGCCGCCGGTTGCGCTCGCCGAAACCTGACCAGTTGTGCCAGCACAGGCGTTCACCACGGCGGAGAAAAGGACGCTCAGCCCAACAGCAGGTTGCGTAATGGTGACGGAACTGGCTGCGGCGCCGCAGCCATTAGCGTCCCGTACCAGAACGACGTGGACGCCCGCTGCAAGGGAGGTGAACAGACCCGAACCGTTGGAAAGGCGGCCGTCGAGCGTGAACGTGTAAGGCGCCGTCCCGCCTACTGCCTGGAACTGTACTTGGCCTGTGGCCGTGCCGAAGCAAGCGGCGGCTGTCACGGTAGACGTCAGCGAAATCACGGCAGGAGTGCTGTTAATGGTCACGGCCAAGGCGGCCGAAACGAGCCCGTTAACGGAGACGCTCAGGCTGTACGTGCCGGGGGCCAGGCCCGTGAACACGCCCGTGGCCGAGGTCAGCGAGACGCCGGCCCCCACTAGGGTGTAGGTGCCGCCGGAGAGCGCGGCCGTCACGGTGAGCGAACCAGTGGCCACCAAGCAGGTGGGCTGCACGACGACGGCCACCGGCAGCGCTGGAGCAATGGGCGCGGCGTTGATGGTCACGGCCAGGGCGGCCGATACGCAGCCGCTGACGGACACGCTCAGGCTGTAGGCGCCGGGCGTCAGACCCGTGAACACGCCTATGCTAGAGGTGAGCGAGACGCCCGCCGTCGCGCCCACTCCCACCAGGGCGTAAACGCCGCCAGACAAGAGCGACGTTACCGTCACCGAACCCGTAGCCAGCACGCTGGTGGGCTGCACAACGGCCACGATGGGCTGGGCCGGAGCAGCGGGCGCCGCGTTAATGGTCACGGCCAAGGCGGCCGAAACGAGCCCGTTAACGGACACGCTCAGGCTGTAGGTGCCGGGGGCTAGGCCCGTGAACACGCCCGTGGCCGAGGTCAGCGAGACGCCGGCCCCCGCCAGGGTGTAGGTGCCGCCGGAGAGCGCGGCCGTCACGGTCAGCGAGCCGGTGGCCACCAAGCAGGTGGGCTGCACCACCCCGGCCACGGGGGGAGCCAAGACCGGGGCACCCGGGGCTGCATTAATCGTGACGGCCAGGGCGGCCGATACGCAGCCGTTGACGGACACGCTCAGGCTGTAGGCGCCGGGCGCCAGGCCCGTGAACACGCCCGTCGTGGAAGTCAACGAGACGCCCGCTCTTACCAGGGTGTAGGTGCCGCCGGAGAGCGGGGCCGTCACGGTGAGGGAGCCGGAAGCCACCACAGCCGTGGGCTGCACGATGACGGCCACCGGCAGAGCTGGGGCATTGGGCGCGGCGTTAATCGTGACGGCCAGGGCGGCCGACACGCAGCCGTTGACGGACACGCTCAGGCTGTAGGTGCCGGGGGCCAGGTTCGTGAACGTGCCCGTGGCCGAGGTCAGCGCCACGCCGGCCCCCACTAGGGTGTAGGTGCCGCCGGACAGGGGCGACGTCACGGTCACCGAACCGGCAGCCCCCGCAGCCGTGGGCTGCACGATGACGGCCACCGGCTGGGCCGGGGCGCCTGGGGCCGCGTTGATGGTAACGGCCAAGGCCGGCGAAGCGCAGCCGTTGAGTATCGCGCTCAGGCTGTACGTGCCCGGGGCCAGGCCGTCGAACACGCCCGTCGTAGAGGTGAGCGACACGCCGGCGCCGACCAAGGTGTAGGAGCCACCCGCGAGGGGCAAAGTAACCGACACTGAACCCGTGGCCACCGAGCAGCTGGCCGGCTGCACGACCGTTACCGCCGGCTGGGCCGGGGCGTTAGGTGCCGCGTCGATGACCAATTGCAGGGTCGAGCAAGTGGCGGTGCAGCCGCTCGCATCGGTCACCAGTACGCTGTAAGTACCAGCAGCTAGGCTCGAGAAGACACCCGTCGTGTTGGTTAGCACCCTGCTACCCGATGTCAGCGTGTAGCTGTAGGGCATTGTGCCACCGCTCGCGGCCAGCGTAGCCGAACCCGTAGAAGTGATGCAGGTAGCATTGACCAAGCTGGAGAGGGTTAAGACCAAACTGCTCGAGCCGCCCAGGATGGTTACGTTAGTGCGGGTTGCCGAGCAGCCGCTGGCGTCTTGAACGGTCACGGTGTAGGTGCCCGAAGCAAGCCCGGTGAATACGTTGCTGGTGCCGAAGGACCCGTTATTCAACTGGTAGCTGTAAGCACCCGTACCGCCCGTAGCTGTTACGGTGATGCTGCCCGTCGCGGCGCAACTGGCACTTGTTACCGCCGCGTTGGTAATGCTCAAAGTGTTGAGAGCCGCGTTGATGGTAACGGCCAAGGCGGCCGAGGTGCTGCCGTTAAGCGTGACGCGCAGGCTGTAGGCGCCGGGGGCCAGGCCCGTGAACACGCCCGTGGCGGAGGTGAGGGTCGCGCCCACGCCCACCAAGGTGTAGACGCCGCCGGAAAGAGGCGCCGTCACGGTCAGCGAGCCGGTGGCCGCCAAGCAGGTGGGCTGCACGACGACGGCAATCGGGATGGCCAAGACCGGGGCGCCCGGGGCGTTGATGATGATTTCCAAGGCGGTCGACGTGCAGCCGTTGAGCGTCACGCTCAGGCTGTAGGTGCCGGGGGCTAGGCCCGTGAACGTGCCGATACTGGAGGTGAGAGTCGCGTTGATTCCCACCAGGGTGTAGGTGCCGCCGGTGAGCGCAGCCGTCACCGTGAGCGAGCCGGTGGCCAGCACGCTGGTGGGCTGCACGATAGTCACCTGGGGCTGGGCCGGGGCACCCGGGGCCGCGTTGATGGTGATTTCCAGGGCCGTCGACGTGCAGCCGTTGAGCGTGACGCTCAAGTTGTACGTGCCGGGGGCCAGGTTCGTGAACACGCCCGTGGCCGAGCTCAGCGAGACGCTGGCCGTGGCGCCCACGCCCACCAGGGCGTAGAGGCCGCCGAAGACGCGGGCGTTCACGGTCAGCGAGCCGGTGGCCAGCAGGGGGCAGTCGGGCAGTAATCACGGCAGAAGGGAGTTGATCATGAACCCGCTGTAGCCCATGCTCACGAACAACCGGCAGAAGTTCTTGAGCATGTCGTAATAATTCAGGTCGTGGATGATTTCCCGCACCCC